>MERB01000029.1:0-5561 GCA_001770475.1 Betaproteobacteria bacterium RIFCSPLOWO2_02_FULL_66_14
AGAATGGTTGTAGAAGCTGTGATTCAGGTTGACCTGCAGTCCCTCGAACTTGTCGTTCATGATGAAGTTCACCACGCCCGACATGGCGTCCGATCCGTACACGCCGGAGGCGCCGCCCGTCAGCAATTCGACGCGCTGCACGAGCGCTGCGGGAACCTGGTTCAGGTCGGCCGCATAGCCGCCCTGCGTCGGGGAGCCCGGCGGCAGGCGGCGGCCATTGACGAGCACCAGGTTCCTGGTGGCGCCGAGGTTGCGCAGGTTGACTTGCGCGGTACCGGTTGCACCGTTCGACTGCGCGGCAGTCTGCTGGGCTGCGACCGACGGCAACTGGTTCAGGAAATCTTCCGCTTTCGCGCTGCCGTCGTACTTGATGTCCTGGGCGTTGAGCACCGTCACCGGGCTCGTACCCTCGAGACTCAACGACGGCAAACGGCTGCCGGTCACTTCGATGCGCTGCACCTCGCCCGACTGCGCCAACGCCATGGAGGCGAAACCCGCGCCGAGCGCAAACGCGACTGCCGTGGAAATTCTGGTCCGGCTGATTGCCCTGATATTCATCGACTCCCCCAGAGGTTGTTGGTGATCCCTGATCGCGGCCTGCTGCAAATCCGCAAATGAGAATCCCGTTTACATTTGGTAACGGGCGCATTATCTCCGTGGGCCGCGGCACAGAGGAACTTTGTCACGGCCGGAAGAACGTCTTTGCAAGCGGTTGTTGCTTGTCAGCCACATGAAAGGTGGTCAACCTGATGCTGCAGCGCAGCACCCATTGACCCAAGTAACCACGACCTCAGTCCGTGAGATCTGAAGCCACCCCTCTGGACCGCGCTTCCCGCACCGTTTGACATAAAGGCATCACAACATCAAACTGCTTCAATGCGTACGACCCTGGACATCCCCGAAAACCTGCTCAAGCGCGCCAAGATCGAAGCGGTCCAGCGTGGGACCACGCTGCGCGAACTGGTCGGGGCCGCGCTCGAACGCGAGCTGACCGCCGCGTCGCGCGCCAGCGTGACGCCCCGGCGTGCGCGATTCCCGATCTTCGCGTCGAATGCGCCCGGCGCATTGCGCCTGACGAATGCGCGTATCGCGAAACTCGAGGCCGAGGAGGACGCCCGGCGTCATGGCCGCGCTCGTTGACGTCAACGTGCTGGTGGCGCTGTTGCACGCGCGGCACGCGCATTCGGCGCGCGCAGTGGCGTGGCTCGAATCGCGGGACGAGGAGCCCGCCGTTGCGATCTGCCGGGTTTCGCAGATGGGTGCACTGAGAATCCTTACCCATCCGTCCGTCATGCGCGAGGACGTCCGGACGGCGCAGGAGTTTTGGCAAGGCTGGACGGAACTGATGAACGACGACCGGTTTTCGCAGGTTGACGAGCCTGCCGGATTCGAACCGGCGTGGCAGAAAGTGACTTCGCCATTGCGCCGCGGCGCGGCGGCGGAGACAGACGCTTATCTCGCCGCGTTCGCGATCGCCGGCAAGCACCGGATCGTGAGCTTCGATCGCGGCATGCGGCGCTTTGCCGGGGTCGACGCAGAAATCCTGATCTGACGGGCCGCTGCGCGCGAACCCCAGCAGCCGCGCTTCGCAGTCACGGGGGTCCACATGCGCCAAATACACGATTGCATCGGATATTTCGCAAGGGGCCGACGCGGCTGCTCGCCGGTTCTACGCGCGTGCCGCCAGCCAGGTGCGGCCGGGGACCACGCTGATTTCCGCGCGGGTGCCGCGAATCCTCTCCGTCGAAGCGAGACGGCGGAAATGAAGGCGCTGTCCAGCGCGTAGATCTTCCGGTCGGCGTTGACAACGCGTTCCGTGTGGCACAACCGGGGCGTAGGGTCGCACTGCGACCGATGCGCGCCGACACAGCGCGGCTTGATTTCCGTATATACGTATATACAATAACTGGCTGGATAAAGATCCCACCAAGGACGATCGCAATATTGCGGCGCGCGGTCTGTCGTTGGACCTCGCAGAGCGACTCGACTGGGCGATGGCTCTGATTTGGGAAGACAACCGCAAGGACCACGGGGAACGGCGCTACTGCGTACTCGGCCCCATTGGGGACCGTCTCCATAGCGTGGTGTTCACGCCCCGCGACGGGAAGCCGCGGGTCATCAGTCTGCGCAAAGCCAACAAGCGTGAGGTGAAGCGATATGAAAAAGCGATCGAAGCCCGAAAAATCGAGCCCCGATAATCCGCAGTGGACAAGCGAAATGTTTGCCATGGCCCGGCCGGCGCGCGAACTTCTGCCGAAAATCTTTGGTGCCCGCACAGCGGCCGCTATGCTCAAGCCGCGTGGGCGTCCCAAATCTCCGGATTCAAAAGTAGCCATCAGCCTGAGGCTGTCGCCCGACACGCTGGCCCGTTGGAAGGCCACTGGCCCAGGCTGGCAGACACGGATGGCCAAAGTTCTGCGCGAGTCGGTGTAGATCGGCCGGACACTTCCGCTTCTGGAAGCCGTGTGAAACCCGCTCTCCGCCGCATACGGCAAGGACGTCAGGGGCGCGGACGCCGAAATTTCGCGGCACTTCGAGAAGCGAGAAGTGCCGCGATCGGCAAAAGGCGAATCCAAGCGCCTTCGAGCATCACCTGTTTGGTTCCGGCTACGCAGGCTTAGGGCATCTCGGCCGCCTTGCGGTAATGTGCCGCCGCCGTTGGCTGCCCTAGGCGTTCAAGCAAGCGCGCGAGTTCCAGGTGCGCCGCCCTCGATGACGCAAAAGCGAGCGAGGCCTCGAGATACTTCTGAGCCTGGCCCCACAATTCCGCCTGCGTGCAGAGCCGTCCCAACGCGGCGAGCAATTGGGGATCTTCCGGTCGTTGCGCGAGCCAGCCTTCGGCCCGCTCGATTCGAACCCCGGCTTCCTTCGCGCGTTCGCCGGGTTCGAGCGCAGGCAGATCTCCGTACTTCGCAGCGAGCGCGCCGTCCCACTCCTCGGCGAGGGCGCGTTCGATGATTTCGCGGGCGAGCGCAGCGTTGCCCACGCGGGTCGCTTCGCGGGCACCTGCGAGCGCCACCCGCGGCGTCACCCGGTCGCTCGAGTCGATGCGGCGCCACTCGTCCTCGAAGCCGCGCCGATCGCCCGCAGCGCGCGCGAGTAGTTCGACCCGGGCCTGGGCCTGATATTCGGCCGCCACCGCAGGCGGGATTGCGTGACGCTTGGCAAGAAGCGCGGCCAGTCGCGCGACTTCGGCCCAATTCTGTGCCCCGCGTTCGGCACGCAGCAGCATGCGCAGCGTCGCGATGTGCCGGGGTCCCGAGTCGTGCAGTTCGACGAGCGCCTCGCGCGCACGCGCGAAATCACGCTCCTCCAAAGCGAGATCCGCCTGCGACACCAGGCGCGCGGCCTGGACCGATTCACCCGCCGTTGCCGCGCGCTCGAACCACTGGTCGCGCCGCTCGGTCTCGCCAAGGCCGTGAGCCGCACGGGCTGCGATCAGCGCGGCAAGGCCTTTTGCCGCATCCCCCTCCCAGGCCTGGCGCGCCTCGCGCTCGGCACGCGCGTAGCGCCCTTCGAGATACGCCTGAAGCGCAAGCGCCAGCGCCGCGTGCGAGCGCTCGCGGCTGCGCCGTTCGCGGTAGGCGCGCACGTGCAGCGGGAGCGATAGCGTGTGATGCACGAGCCGCACGACCGCATAGCCAACGCCAAACGCGAACGCCAGACCGACCACGAACAGCAGCAGGGAAATTTCGATCCGCCACGGCGGGTAGACGAACAGCGCGTAGCTGTCCTGCGCGCGGCCGAGGACCGCAAGCGCAACCGCGGCCGCGAACACCGCCACAAGCCAGAACAGGGCTCTCACGCCGGCCTGCCTAGCCGCGCTCGCGGCGCGACTTGAATCCCCGGATCGCCTCCAGGCTTTCCGAGATCGACGGCGCTTCGCTGCTGAGCGAAGCACCGGAGAGCTGCTTCAGTTGCGCGAGCATGCTTTGCGTCGCTTTCGATCGCGCATCGAAATAGCGCTGGATCCAGCGCTCGGCGACGCGCAGGTCCTCGCGGTACCCGGCCTCGTCGCGCGTGAGCAGGTCGACGCGTGCGTTGAGCAGCCTGAGCTTCAGGTTCTCACGCACGAAATACGCCTGCGACGGCGGCAGCAGCGGCGGCTCGTCGACTCCGACCTTCCGCACGATCACCAGCTGCCGCAGTTCGTTCCAAAGCTCACGACCGAACCGTGCCCAGGGATTGGGCTCGGCCGCGCCTGTGCCGGCGGCCCTGGCCGGCGCGTCCCGCTCGGCGCGTTCGTCGAAGGCGAGCGGGAGCGTATCCACCGCTGCCACCAGCGCATCGAGCTTGAGGCTCATCCCGGGCAGGTCCACGACCCGCACCGAGCGCAGGCGATCGATGTCGCGCGCAAGCGCACGCCGCAGCGGCAGAAACTGCGGCCGGTCGGCGCGCGCCAGGCGGCTCTCTGCGAGTTGCAGCGCGAGCAGCGCGGCTCGAACGTTTCCCGAGAGCTGCAGCTGCTGTTGCGCGATCGCGAGCACCTGCTCGATCTCGGCAAGCTGCCACTCGTCGCGGTTGCGCGACAATTCCTGATAGAGCGAATCGAGCGCGAGCTGCTGGCTCTGGGTTTCGGCGAACCTCGCCTCGAGCGCCGAGAGCTTCGCCAGCGCCTGCCGCGTGGCTTCCTGCGAATCGCGCGCCGCCGCGCGAGCGCTGCGCGCATCGGCCTCGATGTCGCGCAGGCGGTGCGCCAGCTCCTGCTGCGTGTCGCTGATCCGCCCGCGCGTTTCCCACCACAGCCCGGCGGCGAACGCGAATGCCAGGACGAGCGCGAAACCCGCCAGCAGGCCGGGACGTCTGGCCTGACCCGGCGGCTTTGCGGCGCGGTCTTGCGGTTGATCCATTCGAACTCTACGGCTGCGTGCGACCGAAGTATGCCACCAGCGCGGCAAGCATTTCCGCATCGCTGGGGCCCGCCAAGCGGACCGTGACCGCGCCGAGCGCCGCGGCCTGCTCGGCAACGCGCGGGTGAGGCACCAACAGCGGGGCCCGAAGCAGATGCTCGCGTCCCGGCCCATCGAGCATGTCGAGGAGGTTCGCCAGTCCCTCGGCCGAGGAAATCGTCACTGCGTCGATCGGCTGGGCGCCCGACGCGATCGCAGCATCATGCTTCCCGGGCTCGGGCCGCGCCCTGACGTAGCACTCGGCATACTCGACCCGCGCGCCGCGGGCGGTAAGTGAATCCCCGAGCCGCTCGCGCCCGCCACGGCCGCGGAAGATGACGATGCGCTCGCCGTCGAACCGTGCAAACTGGGGCATCGCGAGCAGCCCTTCGCTATCGGCCGTTCCGGTGGAGGCGACGACGGCGGAAAATCCTTCTTCTTGAAGCGCGCGCTGGCTGCCACGCCCGATCGCAGCAACCTGCAGCCGGGCAGGCCAGGCGGCGGCGGCGCGCTCCGCGCGCAGCAGCGCGAGCGCCTTGCGCACCGCCATGGGACTGACGAAGATCGCCCAGCGGAATTCCTCGAGCCGCGAAACGACCGCCTGGAACGGACCGTGATCCTCGATGTCGCGGATTTCGATCGCCGGCACGAGCAGCGGCTCGCCGCCGGCCG
>MERB01000029.1:5588-10028 GCA_001770475.1 Betaproteobacteria bacterium RIFCSPLOWO2_02_FULL_66_14
AGCCACCAGTCCGCGAAGGTGAAGTCCGCTCGAACCCAGTTCGGCATACGCTCCGAGCGGTATCGCGCAGTTGCCGCCGAGACTGCGGTTGACGGCGCGCTCGGCCAGCACGCACGCCGTGGATTGCGCGTCCGCAAGCGGGGCGAGCAGTTCGAGCACGTCGCTGCGCGCCGCCAGGCACTCGATGCCGAGTGCCGCCTGCCCGGCCGCCGGCAGGCTTTCCTCCACCGAAAGGAGCGCGCGCACGCGATCGGCGAGGCCGAGCCGCTTCAGCCCGGCGGCGGCGAGCACGATCGCGGCGTAGTCGCCGCGGTCGAGCTTGGCGAGTCGCGTGTCCAGATTGCCGCGCAACGGGCGGATTTCGAGCCGCGGATGGCGCTCGGCGATCTGCGCCTGCCGCCGCAGGCTCGAGGTCCCCACGACGGCGCCGGGCGGCAGCGCCGCGACGCTTTCGTAGTGCGAGGACACGAACGCATCGCGCGGATCCTCGCGCTCGGTGATCGCCGCGAGCACGAACCCATCGGGCAATTCGACCGGAACGTCCTTCATCGAGTGCACCGCCAGATCGGCGCGTCCTGCGGCCAGCGCCTGCTCCAACTCTTTCACGAACAGGCCCTTGCCGCCCGCCTTGGCGAGGGTCGCGTCCTGCAACTCGTCGCCGCGCGTGGACATGGGCGCAAGCTCGACCGCAAGCCCCGGGTGCAGCGCTTCAAGACGCGCCTTGACGTGCTCGGCCTGCCACAGGGCGAGCCGGCTGCGACGCGTGGCGATGACGATGGTTCGTTTCATTCCCTGCCCAGGTTGACGAGTCCTTTGACCAGCGGCCACTGCCGGCGGCTCACCGGGAGCCGCTCGGGAATGCCGTCGAGCACCACGTTCCAGTGGGGATCGTCGTCGTCGCCGCCGGCGCGCTCGAAGCTGCGCATGGCGTTGCGCGCGACGAGGCAGTTGCGATGGATACGAACGTAATCCTGCGCGAACTCCCGCTCCAGCGCAACGAGCGAATCCTCGATCAGGTGCTCTCCGGCCTGCGTGCGAAGCGTGACGTACTTCAGTTCCGCCTTGAAATAGACGACGTCCCGCACCGGCACGAGGACGATTCGGCTGCGCTCGGTGACCGAGAAGTACTGGCGCGGGCCGCGGGCTGCACGCGCCAGTCGCTCCGCATCGGGCGCCGGCGCGTCGGCGGCCTTGCGCAGCGCCGCTGCGAGGCGCGCGGCGCGCACCGGTTTCATCAGATAGTCGAGCGCGTTCAGCTCGAAGGCCTCGACCGCGTGTTCGTCGTGTGCGGTGACGAAAACGATCGCGGGCGCGTTTTCGAGCGCGCCGAGGTGGCGCGCCAATTCGAGGCCGTCCATCCCCGGCATTGCGATGTCGAGCAGCAGCACGCGCGCGCCGCTTCCCGGCACCTGCTCGAGCGCATCCAGCCCGTTGCCGGCCTCGCCGGCGATTCGCGTCGGCAGTTCGGGCGCGATGTCGGCGAGCAGTTCCTTGATGCGCTCGCGTGCCGGCGCCTCGTCGTCCGCAATGAATACCGCAAGCGCATTCATTGCCGCAATCCGGCGCCGCTGCGGTACGGAATCTCGATTTCCACCCGGTAGCGCTCGCCGTCGATCCTCGATTCGAGCCGCGCCTCGGCGTCGAAGAACAGCCGCAGCCGCTCCCGAATGTTCTCCATCGCCATGTGGTTGCCGCCGCGCAGTTTCGCGGACTCGCCGCGATAGGCATTTTCGACCTGGACGAGGACGCGGTCGCCGCGCCGGACGATGCGCACCACCACCTCCGATGCGCCGGTCGCCGGTTCGACCCCGTGATAGATCGCGTTTTCGAGCAGCGGCTGCAGCACCATCGGGGGCAGCAGCGCGTCGGAGGGCGCCTCGTCCAGCTCCCAGACGATGCGCAGCCGCTCGCCGAGGCGCAGTTTCTCGATTCCCGAATAGCGTTCGAGCAGCGCGATTTCGTCGGCAAGCCGCACGAAGCGCCGTCCGTCGGCCATCAACTCGCGGAACAGGTCGGCGAGATCCTGAAGCGTGCGCTCGGCCCGCCGCGGGTCGCGGCGCACGAGCGAGAGCACGGCGTTCAGGCTGTTGAACAGGAAATGCGGCCGGATCCTCGACTGCAGCGCCTGCAGGCGCGCCTCGGCAAGCGCCGGCGAGAAGGCGCGCGCGTGGAGGCGAAAATACCCGAGCACGAAAAGCGTGGCCCCGGCGGCGAGCGCCAGCGTGCGGCCGAGGCTTCCCGGTGCGAACTCGGCACCGGCTTGCGCCGCGAGCGCGTGCACGATCGTCGCGAGCAGCAGTTCGATCGCAAGCACGGTTGCGCATCCGGTGCGGTACGGCAGCTGCAGCAGCCAGGGCAAGGCGAGATACAGCGCGACGATGCTCAGCAGCAATACCGGTTCGAGGATCGATGCGACGCGCGTGAAGCGGGTGAACGACTGCGCCCACGACGGCTCGGCGAACAGCACGGCGCCGAACGCAAGCAGGTTCACTCCGATCAGGATGCGCGCGATCACGCCGAGATTGCGCAGGTCCGGCAGCGCATCCGCGTGGGCGTTTTGGCTTATACTTGAACTTGACATCGCCTGCTGCGCAGCGCGCCGTCGCGCCGCAGTTCCATCCAGTATGCCCCATGCCTAGAGCAGCGTCCAAGCGCCCGAGAAAGAAACCCGCGCCTTCGCGCGGCGGTGCCCGCAAGCCGTGGTCCGGCCGCTTCGGGGAGCCGGTCGACGAACTGGTCAAGCGGTTCACGGCTTCGGTCGCATTCGACCGCAGGCTTGCGCATCACGACATCACGGCTTCGCTCGCGCACGCGCGCATGCTGGCGGCGTGCGGCATTCTCTCGCCGGCCGACCTGAGGGCGATCGAACGCGGCCTCGCCACGGTCCGCGGTGAAATCGAAGCCGGGACGTTTGCCTGGTCGATCGATGCCGAGGACGTGCACACGAACATCGAGCTGCGCCTCACCCAGCTCGCGGGCGACGCGGGCAAACGGCTGCACACGGCGCGCTCGCGCAACGACCAGGTGGCGACCGACGTCCGCCTGTGGCTGCGGGATGCGATCGACGAGCTTCGCAAGGGTCTCGGCGACCTGATCGGCGCGCTGCTCGATCAGGCCTCGCGGCACGCGGCGCTCGTCATGCCCGGCTTCACGCACTTGCAGGTGGCACAGCCGGTCACCTTCGGCCATCATCTGCTCGCCTACGTCGAAATGTTCGAGCGCGACCGCTCGAGGCTCGCCGACTGCCGCCGGCGCGCGAACGTGCTGCCGCTGGGCGCCGCCGCGCTCGCCGGAACGACCTTTCCGATCGATCGCGAGCAGGTCGCCCGCGAACTCGGGTTCGACGAGCCGGCGTGGAATTCGATCGACGCGGTGTCCGACCGGGATTTCGCGATCGAGTTCTGCGCCGCCGCCGCGCTCATCATGATGCACCTGTCGCGCTTCTCCGAGGAACTGGTGCTGTGGATGAACCCGCGCTTCGGCTTCGTGCGCCTGCCCGATCGCTTCTGCACCGGGTCGTCGATCATGCCGCAGAAGAAGAATCCCGACGTTCCCGAACTGGTGCGTGGCAAGTCCGGACGCGTGTTCGGACACGTCGTCGCGCTGCTCACCCTGATGAAGGCGCAGCCGCTCGCCTACAACAAGGACAACCAGGAAGACAAGGAACCGCTGTTCGACACCCTCGACACGGTGCGCGACTCGATCGCGGCGTTCGCTGCGCTCGTTGCCGGCATCGAGCCGTGCGCGGACGCCATGCGCGGCGCTGCTGCCGAAGGGTTCGCCACCGCCACCGATCTGGCCGATTACCTGGTGCGCAAGGGCGTGCCGTTTCGCGAAGCGCATGCAATCGTCGCGCGCGCAGTGCGCAAGGCGGAAGCCACGGGTTGCGATCTCGCCGGCCTGCCGCTTTCGGTGCTGCGCGGATTTTCCGATCGGATCGCTGACGACGTGTACGTTTCGCTGACGCCCGAAGGATCGGTCGCCGCGCGCAATCACGTCGGCGGAACCGCGCCCGCGCAGGTCGCCAAGGCGGTCGCGCGCGCTCGCAAGCGGCTCTCGAGCGGGCGCTAGCAGGGGGTACGGGGGGAACCTCGGCTCCCCTGTTCACAGTGTGCTGAGTCCGAAGTCCGTGATGGATTTCTTCGATCTCGGGACTTCGGCCGTTGTTGCCGAAGTCCCGAGACACTGCAACCACGGCGTTGCGCGGTGGGCCGCGTTCATACCCGAGGGCTGCTTCGGTGTCTCATGATTCCCCGCAACGGCTAGAAGCGCGGGGAATCACGAGATCGGACAAAAACGCAGGATATCCGTAGGCGAACTTGTGACTCAGGACGCTAGGAGGGGGTCACGCGGGGGAACCTCGGCTCCCCTGTTCCTAGTATACTGACACGTTAATTACGAAACGTATTATCATGGCGTACCTCCACCGACCGAGGGGTA
>MERB01000030.1:0-6366 GCA_001770475.1 Betaproteobacteria bacterium RIFCSPLOWO2_02_FULL_66_14
CGAATGCGGCCGCGCCTGTCGCTGTACGCAAGTCACGACCTGGCGCTCGGCGAGCTGGCCCGCCTGTGCGCGGCGACGCTCGATCTGGACATCGAAGTACGCGGGGCGGACGACTGCCTCGCGGCGCTCGCTCGCGGGCAGTGCGATGTCGCCGGTTTTCACGTCGCGGACGCGCTTCCCCGTGCTGCAGCGGCCGCCGCCGCGCTCGGGCGCTGGCTCGACCCGCGCAAACACCAGCTCCTGATCTTCGTCACGCGCGAGCAGGGACTGATCGTGCGCCACGGCGCGCGCATCCGCGGCGTCAAGGATCTCGCGCGCAGCGGCGTGCGGTTCGTCGATCGGCCCTCGCCTTCCAACGCGCGTGACGCGGCAAGCGCCGACCTCCAGGTCGCCGCGGCGGTCGCGGAAGGGCGCGCCGATGCCGGGTTTGGTTTGCGTGCCGCCGCCGCGCGTTACCGCCTGGATTTCGTGCCGCTTGCCTCCGAGCGCTACTTTCTCGCCGCGGCGCGCCGGACGCTGCGGACCGCCCCTTTTCTGGCACTGCAGCAAGCGTTGCGCAGCGCAGAATTCAGGCTCGCCGTGGATCGATTACCGGGTTACGACGCGTCGCGGGCCGGGGAACGGGAGTCGCTGAGCGCCGCCCTGTCCTGGCTGCAGCGACTGCCGTTGCGCGGCTGACGAACCACGTGCTGGCGCCCGTCATGGTAGGATTTCCGGCGTCGGGATTGCAGGCTCCCGGTCACCCAAGACGCCGGTGCGTCCAAGCTCTGCAGGATCTCAAGGAGAGAGCCATGGACGCATCGACCACTGCCGCCGCACTGCTGCAAACCCTCGCATCCGATACGCCGCCGCTCGTCATCGACGTGCGTCGCGAAGAAACGTTTCGGAAGGCAACCGACCTGCTGAAGGGCGCACTGCGCCGCGACCCGACTACCGTATCCGAATGGAGCAAGGCGCTTCCCGCAGCCTCGACCGTAATCGCCTATTGCGTCCACGGACACGAAGTCAGCCGGACCGTCGCCGGCGAATTGCGGGCACTGGGCATCGATGCCGCGTATCTCGAGGGCGGTCTCGAAGGCTGGCGTGCCGCGCGCGGAGCGCTCGCGGCGAAGCCTGCGGGCGGCGCTACGCGCTGGGTCACGCGCGAACGCCCGAAAATCGACCGCATCGCCTGCCCCTGGCTGATCCGGCGCTTCGTCGATCCGGCGGCTGAATTCCTTTACGTGCCCGCAGGCGAGGTGCGTCGCATCGCGCTGGAACGCGACGCCGAGCCTTACGATGTGCCCGAGGTCGCGTTCTCGCACGTGGGCGAGCAGTGCAGCTTCGACGCCTTCCTCGCCGCCTACCGGCTGCGCGATCCCGCGCTCGAGGAACTCGCGCTCATCGTGCGCGGTGCCGATACCGGGCGACCCGATCTCGCGCCGCAGGCCGCCGGGCTTGCCGCGATTTCGCTCGGCCTGTCGCGCGGTTTCGCCGACGACCACGAAATGCTCTCGCACGGCCTGGTGATGTACGACGCGCTCTACCGCTGGTGCAAAGAAGGCAAGAGCGAAGTGCACACCTGGAACCCCCAGGCCTATCGATGAACGCACCCGCGACGGTCGGTTTCGCAGAAGCCTTTCGCTTCTGGCTCAAGCTCGGATTCATCAGCTTCGGCGGGCCGACCGGGCAGATCGCGATCATGCACCAGGAGCTGGTGGAACGCCGGCGCTGGATTTCCGAGCGGCGCTTCCTGCACGCGCTCAACTACTGCATGCTCCTGCCGGGACCCGAAGCGCAGCAGCTCGCGACCTACATCGGGTGGCTGATGCACCGCACCTGGGGCGGAATCGCCGCCGGCAGCCTGTTCGTTCTGCCCTCGGTGTTCATCCTCATTGCGCTGTCGTGGATCTATCTCGCCTGGGGCAACGTGCCGCTGGTCGCGGGCCTGTTTTACGGCATCAAGCCGGCCGTCGTCGCGATCGTGCTTGCAGCCGCGCACCGCATCGGAGCGCGCGCGCTCAGGCATCCGGCGCTCTGGGGAATCGCCGCCGCGGCGTTCGTAGCGATTTTCGCGTTCAAGGTCCCGTTTCCCGCGATCGTGCTTGCGGCGGCGCTCATCGGTTCCGCGGGCGGCCGGTTCGCGCCCCGGATCTTCGCCGCGGGCGGCGGTCACGGCGCGGCGCAGGCGAGCCACGGGCGCGCCATCATCGACGACGACACCCCTGCGCCGTCGCACGCGCGATTTTCGTGGCCGCGCCTGTGGCTGATCGCCGGGGTGGGCCTGCTCGTCTGGGCCGCGGCGCTCGCATCGCTCGCTGCGGCCTTCGGCTGGCAGGGGGCGCTCACGCAGATGGGCTGGTTCTTCACCAAGGCGGCGCTGCTCACCTTCGGCGGCGCCTATGCGGTGCTGCCGTACGTGTATCAGGGCGCGGTCGAACAGTTTCAGTGGGTCACGCCCGCGCAGATGATCGACGGACTCGCGCTCGGCGAAACCACGCCAGGGCCGCTCATCATGGTGGTCGCCTTCGTCGCGTTCGTCGGTGCGTGGACTCAGGCGATCTTCGGCCCGGAATCGCTCGCCGCCGCCGGTGCGATCGCCGCGATCGTGACGACGTTCTTCACCTTCCTGCCTTCGTTCGTGTTCATTTTCGCCGGCGCGCCATTCATCGAAACCACGCACGGCAACCTGCGGTTCACCGCGCCGCTCACGGGCATCACCGCGGCGGTTGTCGGCGTGATCGCGAATCTCGCCGTGTTCTTTGCCTGGCACGTGCTCTGGCCCGGGGGGTTCGACGGCGCCTTCGACTGGGCGTCCGCCGTACTCGGTGCGGCGGCGTTCGTCGCGCTGTTCCGGTTCAAGATCGGGATCATGCCGGTGGTCGGCGCTGCCGCGCTGGCAGGGCTCGCGATTACACTCGCGCAATCGGTTTTCTAGGAGAACTCCATGGCAGCCTACCTGATCGGCGAAGTGCAGATCCTCGACCCGCAGCTCTACCAGGAGTACGCCAGGGGCGTTCCGGCGACGATCGCGCAGTACGGCGGGCGTTACCTCGTGCGCGGCGGAGCGGTCGACGCCAAGGAAGGCGAATGGAACCCGCAGCGGCTCGTGGTGCTCGAATTTCCGTCGCTGGAACAGGCGCAGCGCTGGTATGCGTCGCCCGAATACGCGCCGCTGCTCGCAATTCGCCGCCAGGCGGCGAAGTCGAAAATCCTGATGGTCGACGGATACGCCGGGTAGCGGATCCGGATTGCCCGACTCAGGCGGCGTCAGCCGCGCTCGATGATGCCGCAGGCCATTCGCGCGCCTGCGTTGCCCACGGGCTGCGACTTGTAATCGTCCGGCTGCGCGTGAACGACGAGCCCGCGCCCGACGACGCTCGCCGGCCCCGGGGCCACCGTGACCACGTCCAGTTCGAACCGCGCGTCCACGCGACCGCTCGCGTCGCCACGCAGGTTCGGCATGTCGCCCGCGTGCCGCTCCATCGTCGCGCGATGCCCGTGCGGCTTGCCGTAAGGGTTGAAATGACCTTTCGCGCTCATGCCGTCGCCCGAGCTGCAATCGCCCGCTTCGTGAACGTGAAAACCATGCTCGTGATTCGGCTTGAGCCCGGTGACTACCGCGTGTACCTCGACCCTGTTGCCGCGTTGCGCGAACGTCACGGTGCCGGAGGTCTGGTTGCCCATGGTCGGCTGCAGATTTGCGATCGCGCGCGGCCCCTCCGTCGGCATGGGGGTCTGGCAGGCTGCCAGCACCAGCACGGCCGACGCGATCAGACCTGCGCGCACCGACCGAGGAAGGTTCATTTCTTGCCGGAATTGGCCGCCGCGGCGGGCTTCGCTTCGGCGATGCCTTTGCCCTTGCGGTAGTTTGCGGCCGCGCGATCCTGCGCCTTACCGAGCGAGTCCGCTTCCTTCGCCTTCGCCGTGGCGGCCTTTTCCGCCTCGACGGCCTTCTCGGCGTCGCTCTTCGCCGGCGCCGGCGGCAGTTTCGCGTAGGACGCGCTGAACGCGCCGATCATCAGGCCCGCGCCGAGCGCGGCGGCAATCAAGGACTTCGTCATGGCGTCTCCCATCGTGCTCAATGCTGGACTTGCGGGGTCGCGCCGGATTTCGCGGCGAGCTTCCCGGATTTCACGTCGTTGTACCAGAGTTCGTGGTGCTCCTTGGCCCAGGTCTCGTCGGTCACGCCCTCGCGCATGTTCTGGTACGCGCCCTCGACGCCGATCGTGCCGACGTAGATGTGGCCGAGCGCGAACAGGGTCATCACGATCGCCGAAATCGAGTGAATCACGTTCGTCTGCTGCATCGTCGTTCGAACCTGGTCGAGATTCGGGAACAGCATGATGACCCCCGTCACGCTCAGCGTGATGCACAGGGCGACGACGCCAATCCAGAAATAGGCCTTTTCCCCCGCGTTGAAACGGCCCGAGGGAACGTGCTTCCCGGACCAGAACATCGCGAACGCGCCGCGGAACCACGCCAGGTCCCCCTTCTCCGGCAGGTTGTCGCGGATGTACACCACGATCATCACCAGCAGCCCGGCGATGAACAGCGGCGCGATGAAGTTGTGCGCGTACTTGCAGAGCGTCAACAGCCACGCGAACAGTGTGTAGCCGAGAATCGGCAGGAGCACGTACTTGCCGAACAGGATGCTCAATCCCGTCAGCGCGAGGACGACGAAACTGATCGCCACCGTCCAGTGCGCCCAGCGCTCCAGCAGCGAAAAGCGCTCGACCAGCCGTCCGGTGGGCTTTTCGTGCAGTTTGAGCGGGCCCTTGGCGAAGTAGAACGCCGCGATCGCGAGCGTCGCCAGCACGAGTACCCAGCCGCCGTAGAACGTGATCGGCCCATTGCGGAAGTTGCGCCAGGCCTCGCCCGCGGTCGAGATGTTCGCCTGTCCCGGAAAACGCGCCTGCGGCTGAATCAGTACGCCGGTCTCGCGGCCGTGAATGCTGGTGTAGTTCTCCGAGCCCGATCGCACGTCGCGCCAGACCGGCGCGTTGTTGCCAGGCTGATCGACCCCGCGCTGCCGCTGCTCGTCGGCCTGGGTCGCTGGCGATGCGGGCTGGGCTTGAGCGGCCGCGAGCCCCGGAAGGAGCGCCGCGGCGAAAGTCGCGAGCCGGATCGCGAAGCGGAAACGGATATGCATGAGTGTCTCCTGTCTGCCGCCGCCGGCTATTGGTAGATGCGCCGGTCCTCGTGCTGCGCGAGCTGACGCTTCTTGATCTGGTCTTCCCAGCCTGCGCGGTCGCCCTTGTTCCACTTGGGGCCGCCTGCCAGCGGTTCGTTATCCCAAGGCGCGGTGTCCGGCTTGCCCTGGTATTTGCCCTGCTTGACCGGAGTTGCGGTCTGCTGCACCTCCATGCAGGCCGCAAGCCCGGCCGCCGCGATCGCCGCGGCCGCAATCAAGACGATCGGTTTCATGACTAGGCTCCCTTTGCAGGCGGCTGCCCGCCGGCCTTGCCCGGACCGTAGGCCGTGCCCCAGCCCCAGACCTCCGAGCCCTTGCCGCGCCGAACGACGCGCTCGCGATAAATGTCGGCGACCACGTCACCGTCGCCACCGAGCAGCGCCTTGGTCGAGCACATTTCCGCGCACGCGGGAAGCTTGCCCTCGGCGAGGCGGTTGCGCCCGTACTTCTTGAACTCCGATTCGCTGCGGTCCTTCTCCGGGCCGCCGGCGCAGAACGTGCACTTGTCCATCTTGCCGCGCAGGCCGAATGCGCCCGCCTGCGGAAACTGCGGCGCGCCGAACGGACAGGCGTAGAAGCAGTAGCCGCAACCGATGCACAGATCCTTGTCGTGCAGGACGACGCCGTCCTCGGTGCGGTAGAAGCAGTCGACCGGGCACACCGCCATGCACGGCGCGTCGGAACAGTGCATGCACGCCACCGAGATCGACTTCTCCGCGCCGACCACGCCGTCGTTCACGGTCACCACGCGGCGCCGGTTGACGCCCCAGGGAACCTCGTTCTCGTTCTTGCACGCAGTCACGCAGCCGTTGCATTCGATGCAGCGTTCCGCGTCCACCAGGAATTTCATTCTCGCCATGGCCCTCTCCTTATCGCTCCAGCCGCGTCACGCTTTGGCCACCTGGCAGAGCGTGGTCTTGGTTTCCTGCATCATGGTCACGATGTCGTAGCCGTAGGTCGTCGCGGTGTTGACGGCCTCACCGCGCACGATCGGCGCCGCTCCGTCCGGGTAGTACGGCAGCATGTCCACGCCCTGCCACCAGCCGGAAAAATGGAACGGGATGAATACCGTGTCCGCTGCGACCCGCTCGGTGACCAGCGCCTTGACCTTCAGCTTCGCGCCGGAGGGGGTGCTTACCCAGGCGTACTCGCCATTCCGGAGGCCGCGATCGGCCGCGGTCTTCGGATTCACC
>MERB01000030.1:6389-27419 GCA_001770475.1 Betaproteobacteria bacterium RIFCSPLOWO2_02_FULL_66_14
GCCGCCGCCCTCGTACTCGACGAGACGGCCGCTCGTCAGGATGAGCGGGAACTGCTTGACCGCGTCCTTGTGCTTGTCCTGGACCGACTTGAACAGCACCGGCAGGCGCCAGCGGGACTTCTGGTCGGCGTGGGTCGGCCACTTCTCGATCAGGTCGGGCCGCGGGGTGAACAGCGGCTCGCGATGCAGCGGCACGCCGTCGGGGAAGTTCCACACCACGGCGCGCGCCTTCGCGTTGCCGAACGGGTGGCAGCCGTGCTTCATGCACACGCGCTGGATGCCGCCCGAGAGGTCGGTCTTCCAGTTCTTGCCCTCGGCCTCTTTCTTCTCGTCCTCGGTGAGGTCGTCCCACCAGCCGAGTTTCTTCAGCAGGACGTGATCGAACTCGGGATACCCCGTCGTGATCTCGGCCCCCACGGAGTGCGAACCGTCTTCGGCCAGCAAATTGACGCCATCCCGCTCGACGCCGAAATTGGCGCGGAAATTACCGCCACCCTCCATCACGTGCCTGGAAGTGTCGTACAGGTTGGGCGAGCCCGGATGCTTGATCGCCGCAGTGCCGAAGCAGGGCCAAGGCAGGCCGAAATAGTCGCCCGTAAGATCGTAGCCGGTCTTCGCGTCCTTGCCGCCGCGCGCCCGCAGCGACTTGACATCGAACACGTGCATGTTGCGCATATGCGCCTGCAGCCGCTCGGGCGTCTGGCCGGTGTAGCCGATGGTCCAGGTGCCGCGGTTGACTTCGCGCAGCGTGTCCTCCATCGACGGCTCGTCCATGCCGCCTTTGCCCTTCACCAGCTTGATGTTCTGCTTGCCGTCCGCCTTGCCGACCAGCTGGTCGGCGAAACCGAGTTTCTGCGCGAGCTGGTACATGATCATGTGATCGGTGCGCGACTCGAACAGCGGATCGATCACTTTCTCGCGCCACTGGATCGAGCGGTTCGAGGCGGTCACGCTGCCCTCGCACTCGAACTGCGTCGCCGCCGGCAGCAGGTAGGCGCCGTCCTTGCGCACCATCGCGAACATCGCCGCCGATGCCGAGGGATACGGATCGATCACGACCATCAGGTCGAGCTTCTTCATCGCCTCGACCTGGTCGGTTCCGCGGCTCTGCGAGTTCGGGGCGTGGCCCCAGAACACCACTGCGCGCACGTTCGGATCCTGGTCGATGTTCTCGTTCTTCTCCAGCACCGCGTCGTGCCACCGCGAAACCGTGATTCCCGGCTTGCTCAGCATGCCCGGCGCGTATTGCTTCTTCATCCACTCGAAATCGACGTTCCAGACGCGCGCCCAATGCTTGAACGAGCCTTCGGCGATGCCGTAATAGCCCGGCAGCGAATCCGGGTTCGGCCCGATGTCGGTCGCGCCCTGCACGTTGTCGTGCCCGCGGTAGATGTTGGCGCCGCCGCCCGGACGCCCGACGTTTCCGAGCGCGAGCATCAGGACCGCGCTCGCGCGCACGATCGCGTTGCCGTTGGTGTGCTGCGTCTGGCCCATCGCCCAGATGATGAAGCCCGGCCGGTTCTCGGCGAGCATTTTCGCGGTGTCGTGCATTTCCTGCTCGGGCACGCCGGTGATGTCCTGCACCACCTGCGGCGTGTACTTCGCCATCACCTCTTCCTTCACCTTCTCCATGCCGTAGACGCGGTCGTGGATGTACTTCTTGTCCTCCCAGCCGTTCTTGAACACGTGGTACAGGAGGCCGAAAAGGAACGCGACGTCGCTGCCCGAGCGGACGCGAACGAATTTGTCCGCCTTGGCCGCGGTGCGCGTGTAGCGCGGATCGGCGACGATCACCTTGCAGCCGTTTTCCTTGGCGTGCAGCGTGTGCAGCATCGACACCGGGTGCGCCTCGGCCGCATTCGAGCCGAAGAACAGCAGGCACTTCGAGTTCTGCTCGTCGTTGTACGAATTGGTCATCGCGCCGTAACCCCAGGTGTTGGCGATTCCGGCGACGGTGGTCGAATGGCAGATTCGCGCCTGGTGGTCGGTGTTGTTGGTGCCCCAGAGGCGCGCCCACTTGCACAGCAGGTACGACTGTTCGTTGTTGTGCTTGGAGGATCCGATCAGCATCAGCGCATCGGGACCGCTTTCCTTGCGGATCGCGAGCAGTTTCTTCGAGATGTCGTCGTAGGCCTGGTCCCAGGACACGCGCTTCCATTTGCCGCCCTCGAGCTTCATCGGGTAGCGCAGGCGGTGCGAGTCGTGCGTCATGCCGTGCTCGCGCACCGATGCGCCCTTCGCGCAATGCGCGCCCAGGTTGAGCGGCGAATCGAACACCGGCTCCTGCCGGGTCCAGACGCCGTTCACCACCGTGGCGTCGATCGCGCAGCCCACCGAGCAATGGGTGCAGACGGTGCGCTTCACCTCGACGTTGCCGTCGCCCTTGTCGTCCTTCGCGGCTTCGGCGCGCCCGATGACGTTGAACGGCAATTGCGTCGCGACCGCGCCCGCGCCGATCGTCAGCCCGGAGCGCCGCAGAAATGCGCGCCGATCGATGGTCTTCGCAAGCACTCCCGAGAGACCGCGTGCAAGGCGCGCCTGAACCGGAGTCGTTGCGCTCGATTTTCTGGTCAGTAGCATGGCGCGATCTCCTCAGACCTTGGCGGTTCGGTAGTAATTGCGGACGTGCGCGGATTCCCGATACCCGCGCGAATTGCGAGCCGCGGCGTTCTCCGTCGTGGAATCCTTCCCCGGGCGATTCGCGACGAGCGCCGCGGCGGCGGCTGCGCCGCCCGCACCGAGACTGCGAATGAAATTGCGGCGCGACAGGCGCCGGGTCGGTTTTTCCATGTCTGCCTCCTCCTTTAAGTCGTCGCGGGCAGGCGACCCGCAGCGATTCTCATTCCTGTATCGAAAAGTCTAATCCATTTGAAACGCGTCGTGTTCAAGTTCTGCGAACGCCCGACCCAACCCCGCCACTGCGCGATAGAAGTCGACTCGTTGGCATTGGATTATTGCGTCGCACAACGGATTCATCGCCGGCCACAGATAGCGCTCGAAGAAGCTCCTCTGCGCTTCGAGATCGGCCTGCATCACGAGGTGGCGCATCGCGTCGCACAACGCGGCGACGTGATCCTCGGGCTCGCCGGCTTGCTGAATTCTCTCCAGTCCGTGCTCCGCCAGCAGGTCCCGGATCTCGACCAGCGGCGCGTGGTGCGCGCCTCGCGTCAGATAGGCGCTGGCATACAGCGTCACCTCCGCTTTCCCGACCCCGATGAACACGGCCTCGAACTCTTCCCGCACCCCCTCGGCATCGGCCGCGGCCGCGGTGCGCGCGAGTTCGTCGATGCCTCGCGCGAAGGCCGACTCCGCCGCGTCGGCAGTGCGCTTCAATCCGGCGAGGATCTGAATAAGTTCCGGGTTGGGGGGTGCGTAGAACAGGCGCGCCAGCAATGCATACACGTCCGCGCGGGCCCGCTCTTCCGCACCGAGCGTCTCCGCGGTCACTTGCGCCCGGGGTAATCGAAGATCGTCGGCTCGGACTTCGATTCCATCATGTCCACCAGGCGGCAGTCGGCGCACATCTGCAGCCGGCGGCGCGCGCCTTCCGAGGCAAACATGGCGTGTCCTCCGACCTTCGCCAGCATCACGTCGACCAGACGCCGCGTGCCGAAAATATTGCCGCAGCGCACACAATGAAACGGCTCGGCCTCGTTGAGCGTCACCGCCTCCTTGGCGCGCGCGCCCAGCAGCAGCCGAGGTTCGAGACGGATGGCGCGCTCCGGACAGGTGTTGGCACACAGCCCGCACTGCACGCAGTTGCGCTCGATGAACCGGAGCACCGGGGCATCGGGCACGTCGATCAGCGCCGATTCCGGGCAGGCGCCGACGCAGGCCTTGCACAACGTGCAGAGATCCCGGTCGACGGTCAGCGTGCCGAACGCCGCACCGCGCTCCAGCGCAATCACCTCCTTCGGAGCAGGCGCATGTTTCGCGAGGTGTTCAACGACGAAATCCAGCGAGGTGCGCTTGTCAGGCGAAAGATTGAACACCGCAGCGCTCGCCACGCCACCGGCCGGTATCAATCCCCACAATGCGGCATCCAGCCGATCGCCCGGAATCATGCCGAAGTGCGCGCCAGCGTACCCCAGTTCACCCAGGATTCGCTGCGCGACGGCGTGCTGCTCCCGCAGCGCCTCCAGATAAGCCTCGGCCGGATCGCCCGCGACCAGCACCCGGACCTGGCTCGCGCCGTACGCGATCGCGGCCAGAGCGAGGTCCATCCCCATCGAAGCGATGTGGAAAATTTCCACCGGGATCACGCGCGCGGGCAGACCGCGGCCGCGTCGCCCCGCGGCAAGCACAGCCTCGCGCCCGGTTTCCGCGTCGTGCAGCAGCAGGCAGGCGTCGCGCCCGCCGGCATCGCGATAAGCCTGCAGAAGCGACTTCAACCGCAAGCCGAGGTCGGGGACGCGCGGGTAAGCGTGGGTCAGCGCGCCCGACGGGCACACCGTGCTGCATCCGCCGCAGCCTGCGCACAAGTGCGTTTCCACCTTCACGTGATCGCCATCCGCCGTGATCGCACCGGTCGAGCACACCTCGAGGCAACGGGTGCACCCGAGAATGCCGGAGCGACTGTGGGCACAGATCTTCTCGCGGTAGGTCACGAAGCGCGGTTTCTCGAATTCCCCCACCAGCGCCGCGAGCCGTTGTGCCGCGAGCGCCTGCTCGAGCGGGTCGTCACCGGGCGCGAGGTAACCCTGCGGCAAGTCGTGGCGCCTGAGCAGCGGCTCGCGCGACAAATCGAGCACGAGGTCGAAGCGTTCGCTGCGGACCGCCGCGGCGCGCTCGAAATCCACTGCGCCGATGCTGCCGCAGGCCTTCACGCATTCTCGGTGCGACTTGCATTTCGCGAGGTCCACCTGGTAGGTGAAATCGATCGCCTGCTCGGGACAAGCGCGAATGCAGGCATTGCAGCGCGTGCACAGATCGAGATCGATCGGATTTTCCTGCCGCCATTGGACGTCGAACGCGCCCAGCCAGCCGCGGATCGACTCGATGCGCCCCGACCAGACCGGGTACCTGCGCTCTGCCGGAAGCTCGCCCGGCCCGCCGCCCGCCATGAGCACGCTCACGTCGAGTTGTTCGCGAAGCCGCTCGGCCCAGCTCAGCGCGGCGCCGGGTGGCCCGATGATCAGCAATTGCCCGCTCGAGCGGTATTCCACCGCCGGCAGCGGTTCCGGTTCCGGCATCGCCGCCGCGGCAAGCAGTGCGGCGATTTTCGGCGTCGCCTCGCCGGCCTCCGCCGACCAGCCCGCAGTCTCGCGGATGTTGACGAACGAAAGCCGCGCCTGCGACTGCGCCGCTTCCGCGAGCTCGGTGAAAAGCGGCGCCTCCTGCGTGCATGCAACGAGCACGTCCGCATCCGAGAGCGCTTCCTGAAACGCGCCGGCCTGCTTGCGGCAAAGCTCGCGACGCACCACCGGGACGCCAGGCAGGCGGAGCGCGGCCGCCAGGCGCTTCGCATCCACGCGAAGCGTCCCATTGCAATCGCAGAGCCTAAGTGTCTTGTCTTGGATCGGCATGGGCATCGGCAGGGACGCCGGCGGCGGGTTCTCCGGATGCCGCAGCTTGCGCGGAGTCCCCGGTTTCCGCGAGGAGCGCGGCTTCCGCGGGCGTCGCATCGGTCTCCTGCGGCGCCGGCTCGGGCGTCCGTCCGCCCGAGAGCGTGGCCTTGGAATGCTCGAGACTCGCCAGCATCGCCGCGGGAATCGGGTCGTCCTTCGAATAATCGTCGATGTAGATGTCCAGCCCGTCCATGACGTTGAACCGCGGATCGGAAAACAGCTTCTTGAGCGCCGCGCGCTTCACGCCTTCATCGATCTTCGCCCGCATGAACGCCTTGAAATCCGATTCGAAGGTCAGGCTGTCGGGCGATGGCAGTTCGACCGGGGGCGTCGCCACGGGTTGCGCGGGCGTCGCGGCGGCGGGTTTCGCCGTGTCGAGCTTGCGGCGCGACCAGCGCGCGAGGAAATTCTCGCCGTCTTCCGCCATCACCGGGGCGCGCGCTCGCCGGGCGGTCGAAACGACTGCGGGCGGATGCGCCGCTTGGGCTCGGGCCGGTAATATTTCTCCACGAACTCGCCGACCCAGGCGAACAGTTCCGGCGGCATCGGCACCGAGTCGACCTGCTCGCCGCCGTCCATCCAGCTGCTCGCTTCGCTGTAACTGACCGTGAGATGGTGCGGCACGGCGTTCTCGCCCTCCATGCGCCAGAGCACGAACACCTTCGGCTCCTGCGTCGAGACGTTGAGGTAGTAGCCGTCCGCGTCGGTCGTGCGCAGCACGATTTCGAGCCCGGAATGCAGCCATTGCTCCTCGCCGCGCTCGTCCACCAGCCGTCGGGGCACCGCCGCCGGCGTCCCGGTCAGCACCCCGATCGGGGCCCAGACGTGAGTCTGCCACCGGTTCGCGGTTTCGCGCCGCTGCATCACCACGGCAACCTTGATTCGAGGTCTTTCCATTCCGCGAACTATACCCTCTGCTATGATTTTGCGGAGCAAGTCACCATGACAGAAAAGGTTATTCCGATCCGGTACGGGCGCGGCGCGACTTCGCCCGATGCGCCGTGGGACGGCGCGCCGCTCAGCGACACGCTGTCGCGGCCGCTGCGCGACCTGCGCATTTCGGTCACGGATCGCTGCAATTTCCGCTGCGTCTACTGTATGCCGCGCGAAGTGTTCAACTCGGACTATGCCTTCCTGCCGCACGCGGCGATCCTCACGTTCGAGGAAATCGCGCGCGTCGCGGGGGTCCTCGTCGGCATGGGCGTGAAGAAGATCCGGCTCACCGGCGGCGAGCCGCTGATCCGCAAGGACCTGCACAAACTGGTCGCTCTGCTCGCGCCGCTCGGCACCGATCTCACGCTCACGACCAACGGCTCGGCGCTTGCGCGCCAGGCGCGGCGGCTGAAGGACGCCGGGCTGCAGCGCGTGACGGTGAGCCTCGATGCGCTCGACGACGACACCTTCCATCGCATCAACGACGCGGACGTTTCGGTGGCGCGGGTGATCGGGGGGATCGAGGCCGCAGCCGCCGCCGGACTCGCGCCGGTGAAAATCAACATGGTGGTGAAACGCGGCATGAACGATCACCAGATCGTCGACATGGCGCGACGCTGGCGCGGCAGCGGCCACATCCTGCGCTTCATCGAATTCATGGACGTCGGCTCGACCAACGGCTGGCGCATGGACGACGTCGTCCCGTCGGCGGAAGTGGTGCGCCGCATCGGCGAGCAGTTTCCGCTCGAACCGGCGGATCCCAACTACACGGGCGAAGTCGCCGAACGCTGGCGCTACCTCGACGGCGGGGGCGAGATCGGGGTGATCTCTTCGGTGACGCAGGCATTCTGCAGCGACTGCAGCCGAATCCGCCTGTCCACCGAAGGATCGCTCTTCACCTGCCTGTTCGCGACTTCCGGGCATGACCTGAAGTCGCTCATCCGTGGCGGCGCTGGCGACGGGGCCTTGCGCGACCGCATCGCCTCGGTCTGGAACCGGCGTGCCGACCGTTACTCGGAAATCCGCACCGCGGAGACCGCGCGCTTGCGCAAGGTCGAGATGTCCTATATTGGTGGCTGACCGGGTACCTGCGGATTTTCAGCGCCGTTCGGCCCGCACCCCATGACGATGCCGAATCGCCCTACGCTCTCAGACGCCGCCCGCCCCGCCACCTACGAGGTCGAGGCGATCAACGAACGCGGCGAGATGGTCCCGACCGCGATCGCGGGCGAACACCCGCTCACCATCTACCTCGACAAGCGCGAGATCGTCACGCTCATGACCCTCGGCCACGCGCCCGAAGCGCTGGTGCTCGGCTACCTGCGCAACCAGCGGCTGGTGGACTCGATCGATTCGATCGCCGCGGTGCAGGTGGATTGGGAAACCGATTCCGCTGCCGTGACCACGCGCAGGCGCTCGACCCGCGGACTGAAGCAGAAGATGGCGAAGCGCACCGTGACCTCGGGCTGCGGCCAGGGGACCATGTTCGGCAACCTGATGGAGGAGATCGAGCGCGTGACGCTGCTGGACGACGTCCGCCTCGCCGATTCCCAGCTCTTCGATCTCATCGAGCAGGTGAGGCGCCACGAGACCATCTACAAGCAGGCGGGCGCCGTGCACGGTTGCGCGCTCGCCCGCACCACCGGGCCGGCGGCCGCGGAAATTATGATGTTCGTCGAGGACGTCGGCCGGCACAACGCGGTCGATGCGATCGCCGGCCGCATGTGGCTCGACGGCATCGACGGTTCGGACAAGATCTTCTACACCACGGGACGCCTCACCTCGGAAATGGTGATCAAGTGCGCGCAGATGCGGATTCCCTTCCTCGTTTCGCGCTCCGGTCTCACGCGCATGGGCCACACGATCGCCGAACGCGTCGGCCTCACCATGCTCGGGCGCGCGAGCGGCCGGCACTACCTCGCGTTCACGGGCCGGCACCGGATCGAGCGCACCGCGCCGCAGGCGACCGCGATCGCCTGAGCGCGATGCGCGATGACGTCGTCGGCTGGCTGCTCAAGGCGCCGCGCGAGACGCCGGAATGCGCCGACGTCGCCGCGTGGTGGCCGCAGTACCGGCAGTTGATTGCCGTCTGGCGAAACCCCATGGATCGTGCGATCGCCGGAGGCTTCGCGGCGGATCGCGTCGGCTGGGCTTTCGCCTCGGGCTACCAGGCTGCGCTGCACGCGCTGTTTCCGGACGCGCCCGAAGACCGGATCGCGGCGCTGTGCGTCACCGAGGCCGAGGGCAACTCGCCGAAGTCGATCCAGAGCACGCTGCACCCGCACGGTCACGGCTGGCGGCTGAACGGCGCCAAGCGCTGGACGACGCTCGGCGCGGACGGTGCGATTTTTTACGTCGCCGCGCGCGACGCTGAAGCGAACCAAGCGCGCGCGGTGATCCGCATCGCGCGGATCGCATCGAACGCTCCAGGTGTGACCGTGCAGTCGATGCCGCCGGCCCGGTTCGTTCCCGAGGTGCCGCATGCGCAACTGCGATTCGACGACGTGCGCGTGCCGGCCGGAGCGCTGCTGCGAGGCGACGGTTATGCAGACTACGTGAAGCGCTTTCGCACCGTCGAAGACCTGCACGTCAATGCGGCGGTTCTCGGATACCTGGTTCGCGAGGCGCGCCGCCTCGCCTGGCCCGCGCAATGGATCGAGCAGGCACTCGCCCTGCTCGAGGCGCTGCGCGCGCTCGCCGCTGAAGATTGCGGCACCCCGGCAGCCCACATCGCACTTGCCGGAGCGCTGGCCTGGAACGCCGGTCTCATCGCGCAGACGGAGGCGCACTGGAGCGAAGCGGGCGACGAACCGGCGCGCAAGCGATGGGTGCGCGACAAGGAACTGCTCGGCGTGGCGGCCGGCGCGCGCGCTCAGCGCACCGCGCGCGCCTGGGAACGGCTCAGGCCGACTTCGCCACCAGCGTGAAGTGCTCCACCGCGGGCGGCGCGGCGAAGTAGCCGCCAACGATCCCGCGCCACTGCTGGAACGCGGGCGACCGGCGGAAGTCGACGGTGTGGTTCTCGAGCGCCTCCCGGAAGATCATGAGAACGTAGCGCTCGGGTGACTCGACGCCCTGGTTCACCTTGTAGCCGCGAAATCCCTTCGCCGTCGAGATCACCGTCTCGATGCCTTTCACGATCGCAGCGTCGAACTCCGCCTGTTTTCCAGGATGGATGCGAATCTCGGCCAGTTCCAGAATCATGACGACTCTCCCGATTGAAAATCATTCCGGCGGCGGCGCAATGGCGTCCTCGTAGCGGTGCCGTTTCGTGATCAATCCGGCGTGCTGGAAGATGTCCAGCGTCGCTTCGAACGCCGGCCGCGTGATCTCCGCGTGCGGCGACCAGGTGCCTAGCCTCTGGTACGCCGTGATGGTCGCGGTGAGTACCGCCGGATCGATTCCGGGAAACAGCCGCGCTTCGCTTCGCGCCACCTCCGCCGCCGGCGCCGCGATCACCCAGGCGCGCGCCTTGCGGTAGGCGCGCATGAAACGCCGCGCCATGTCGCAGGCGAGCCAATCGCGGCTCGCCGCGAGGCTCGAGAATGCACAGCGCCCGATCGGATCGCCGAGCGCGGCGACGATGTGGCCCCGGCCGTCGTGCTCGAGCTGCTGTGGCGCAGGACCCTGCAGGTGAACGAAATCGCCCTCGCCGCGGCAGAAGGCCTCGATCATCTGCGGCGTCGTACCGGCATCCACCGAATCGAGCGCGGCGAAATCGAGACCGCTCCGAAAGCAGGCGTAACGGAACATCGCCATCGGCTGCTGGCCGTGGTCGACCAGCACCCGACACCCCCTCAGGTTCGCCCACGAAAACTTCGCCTCGGGCGCGCGGCCGACGAGGAAGAACCCGTCCATCTCGTTGATCTGCGCGAAATGCGCGGCCGGCGGCATCCGGCCCTGCTCCAGCGGGCCGAAGGCCTGCGAGGGTGCCGACTGCGCAACCTGCACGCTGCCATCGGCAAGACCCGCGATCGCCGATCGGCCGGGCGCGGCGACCGAATGCTCGGGCGAGAGCCCTTCGGCATCGAGAAACCCGCCCGTGATGGTCGCGATCAGCGGCGAGTAGAACGCCGAGAAACGCGTGAACTGGATTCGGATCGTTTCGCTCATTGATTGATCCGCGCTCAGGGCGCCATTGCAGGCGAAGCCTCGCGCTGTGCGAGCGACTCCTGGTGCGCGATCAACTCGCCGCGCGACGGGAAGAACAACGAGGCGAGCAGCATGCCCCCGGCGAACACCGCAAGCACCATGAACACGTTGGCGAAACCGCCTTCGGTCAGGTGCAGCGCCGCGATCATCGGCACGGCGACCGCCGCGACCCCGAGCGAGACGACGTAGCGAACGCCGAGCATGCGGGCGCGATACTCATCGGCGCAGTACCGCCCCACGATCGCGTCGTTGAGCGGAATCTGCCCGAAGACCGCGAGCATCATGAGCAGCGCGGCGCCGAGCATCGCCCAGCCTTCGAGATGGGCGGCGAGCGCAAGCAGCGGAATCTGCGCCAGCGCGACGCCGATCATCAGGCGGCGAAGCTCGAAACGGTCGATCATCCCGCCCATCAGCACCTGCGCGAACGCCGCCATCGCGTACACCCCGGCGACCAGCGCGCCGACGCCGAAATTCGACTGCGTGAGCGCCTGCAGACGCTCGTCGAACACCTTGGGCATCGAGACCGTCGTGGCGTTGAAGATGATTCCCCCGCATGCCGTAGCGACAAGCAGGATCGCGAAGATGCGCGTCATCATGCGGGCATCGACGTGCAGCCCGATCGACTTCGAGGTTTTCCTCGCCTGGCCGGGATCGCGCACCAGGGCAAGGAAGCCGACGCCTGCGGCGATGCACGCAAGCCCCGGAACGAAAAACGCCGCGCGCCAACCGGCGGCGTCCACCAGGGCGCCGGTGAGCAGCGCGGCGCTCGCGAGACCGAGGTTGCCCCACAACCCGTTGCGGCCAAGCAAGCGTCCCATGCGCTCCGGCGCGGCCACCAGCATTGCGATCCCCACGGGGTGGTAGATCGCGGCAAACGCCCCGGTCAGCGTCAACCCCGCGGCGATCTGCCACGGCGATTTCGCAAACCCGGTCAGGAACAGCGACGCCCCGATGCCGAAGAAGAACATCGCCATCACCCGGTAGCGGCTCCAGCGGTCGGCGAGCCAGCCCGCGGGAATCGCGAACGCGCCGAACGCGATGAAACCGCCGAGCGCCATCGGCAGCAGTTCGGCGTAGGGTCGGTCCCATTCGCGAGCCAACGCGACCACCGCGGTCGGAAAGACCAGCATCGCGAGATGGTCGAGCAGATGCCCGAGATTGAGAAACGGAACCAGCCAGCGATTCGGCATGGGGGCGAGTCTCGCACGCGGGTTCGCGGCGGGCAACGGCGTTTCGCGCGGGGAATCCAGCGCCTTGCGTTCCAGCGAACGACTGACGAGGATTTTGACGTTCCATGGTCTGCCGGCTTGGCGCGAGAATCACCGCGCCAAGCCGGCAGATCGGGGAAGATCAAATGCGGCACGGCTCCTCGCTACAATCTCCCCCGTGAAAAAAGTAACCGGAATCCTGCTCGCCGGCGGCCAGGGCCGGCGCATGGGCGGCGTCGACAAGGGGCTGCAGCGCTACCGCGGCAAGCCGCTCGCGCAATGGGCGATCGAGCGCTTCGCGCCGCAGGTGGATGAACTCCTCATCAACGCAAACCAGAACGCCGACGCCTACGCGGCATTCGGCCATCGCGTGGTGCCGGATGAACTGGGCGGCTTTGCCGGCCCGCTTGCAGGGCTGCACGCCGGCATGAAGGCGGCGAGCGGTTCGCTAGTTGCGACCGTGCCCTGCGATTCGCCGTTTCTGCCCGGCGATCTCGTCGCGCGCCTGCGCGCTGCGCTCGCCGCGAACGACCTCGCAGTGGCGAAGACCGGAGCGCAGCCGCACCCCGTGTTCGCGCTCGTGCGCCGCGCCGTGCTGCCGCACCTGGATGCGTTTCTCGCTGGCGGCGGCCGCAAGATCGATGCCTGGTACGCGACGCTGAAGGTGGTCGAAGTCGCCTTCGACGACGAGGCCGATGCCTTTCGCAACCTGAACACGCGCGAAGAACTGGAGGGTGCTTGAGCGGCATCGCCGCCATCGTCAGTTGCATCGACGGCTACGATCCGGACGCGCTGCACATAGAGAAAGCGCGCGAGGCGATTCTCGCCTGCCTGTCGCCGGTCGTCGAAACCGAGCGCATCGCGATCCGCGCCGCGCTCGGCCGCGTGCTCGCCGAGGAGATCGTGCCGGCGATCAACGTGCCGGCGACCGACAACTCGGCGATGGACGGCTACGCAGTGCGTTTCGAAGACCTCGACGCCGGGCGTCCGGCGGTGCTTCGGGAAATCGGCAGTGCGCTGGCGGGCCGGCCGTACGCGGGAGGCGAGATGCCCCCCGGCACCTGCGTTCGCGTCATGACGGGGGCCGTGCTTCCGGCGGGAAGCGATACCGTGGTGGTGCAGGAAATCGTTCGCGCCGAGGGCGCGCGAATCACGGTTCCTCCGGGGCAGAAGAAGGCGCAAAACGTGCGCTATGCCGGCGAAGACCTGAGGGCCGGCGTGCCGGTGCTGCGGCCGGGCGTGCCACTGCGTCCCGCCGAACTCGGCCTCCTCGCCTCGCTCGGCATCGGCGAAGTGCTCGTCAGGCGCCGGCTGCGGGTCGCGATGTTCGCCACCGGCGACGAACTCGCGTCGATCGGCGAGGCGCTGCGCGAGGGCGAGGTGTACGACTCCAACCGCTACACGCTGCACGCGATGCTCGAGCGCCTGGGCGTGGAGATCCAGGATCTCGGCGTGGTGCGCGACGACCCGGGCGAACTCGAAGCCGCGCTGCGGCGCGCGACCCGCGAGGCCGATGCCGTGATCACGACGGGTGGCGTCTCCGTGGGAGAGGCCGATTTCGTCAAGCCGCTCGCGGCGAAGCTCGGTGAAGTGCTGTTCTGGAAGATCGCCATGCGGCCGGGTCGCCCGATGGCCTTCGGGCGCATCGGTGGCGCGATGCTTTTCGGTCTGCCGGGAAATCCCGTGGCGGTGATGGTCACCTTCTACGAGTTCGTGCGCGATGCCCTGCTTCATCTGTCCGGTCGAAGCGACAACTTCCGGCTGCCGCTTCTTTCGGCGGCCGCGGCGCTGCCGCTCCGAAAGGTTCCCGGCCGCACCGAATACCAGCGGGGCATCCTGTTCCGCGAGGACGGCACCTGGAAAGTGCGAACCACGGGACAGCAGGGCTCGGGCGTGCTGCGCTCGATGTCGGAGGCGAACTGCTTCATCGTGCTCGAGCACGAGCGCGGCCGCGTCGAGGCGGGCGAGCCGGTTCAGGTGCAGATGTTCGACGGCCTGGTCTGAGCGCGCGCGCGGCGCGCCGCCCGCTTGATTGCTGTCAACGCGCCCGCGCGCGGAGGGCGTAGGCTGCAATCACCCGGTTCCCCAAAGCGATCTTTCCATGCCTGCCAAACGGCTGGTCTTCGGCGACGATGCGCGTTCCCGGCTGGTCGCAGGAATGAATGTGCTGGCCGACGCGGTACGCGCGACCCTCGGCCCGAAAGCGCGCACCGTCGTGCTCGAGCGCGCCTACGGCCCGCCGATCGTGATCAATTCCGGAGTCGTCGTGGCGAAGGAAATCGAGCTCGAGGACCGGTTCGAGAACATCGGCGCGCAAATGGTCCGCGAAGTCGCCGCCAAGACCTCCGAAGTCGCCGGCGACGGCACCACGACCGCGACCGTGATCGCCGCGGGGATCGTCACCGAGGGGCTGAAGTACGTCGCCGCCGGAATGAATCCGATCGATCTGAAGCGCGGTATCGATCGCGCGGTCGACGCGGTGGTCGAGGAACTCCGCCACATCGCGAAACCCTGCGCGACGCGCAAGGAAATTGCCCAGGTGGCTTCCGTTTCCGCCAACAACGACGCATCGATCGGCGAGATGATCGCCGAGGCGATGGAAAAGGTCGGCAAGGACGGCGTCATCACGGTCGAGGACGGCAAAGGCCTGCAGAGCGAGCTCGAGGTGGTCGAGGGCATGCAGTTCGACCGCGGCTACCTTTCGCCCTACTTCGTCAACAACCCGGACAAGCAGAGCGTGGCGCTCGAGGATGCGCTCATCCTGCTCTATGACAAGAAAATCTCGTCGATCCGCGAGCTGCTGCCGATGCTCGAGCACGTCGCCAAGAGCGGCAAGCCGCTGCTCGTGATCGCCGAGGAGGTCGAGGGCGAGGCGCTCGCCACGCTCGTCGTCAACACGCTGCGCGGCGTGATCAAGGCCTGCGCGGTCAAGGCGCCGGGCTTCGGCGACCGCCGCAAGGCGATGCTCGAGGATATCGCGATCCTCACCGGCGGCCAGGTGATCGCCGAGGAGGCGGGACTGACCCTCGAGAAGGCGACGCCCGAGGCGCTCGGGCGCGCGCAGCGCATCGAGATCGACCGCGACGACACCACGCTCATCGGTGGCGCGGGCGACCCGAAGCGCATCGCGGCGCGGGTCGCGCAGATCCAGAAGCAGCACGACGAGGCGACGAGCGATTACGACAAGGAGAAACTGCGCGAGCGCGCGGCGAAACTCGCCGGCGGGGTGGCGGTGATCAAGGTAGGCGCGGCCACCGAAACCGAAATGAAGGAGCGCAAGAGCCGCACCGAAGACGCGCTGCACGCAACGCGCGCTGCGGTCGAGGAAGGCATCCTGCCCGGCGGCGGCGTGGCCCCGCTGCGTGCGCGCGCACGGCTCGCCAGGCTGCGGGGCGAGAACCCCGACCAGGATGCCGGCATCCAGATCGTGCTGCGCGCGCTCGAGGACCCGCTGCGGCAGATCGTGCGCAACTGCGGCGGCGAGCCCGCGGTCGTCGTGCGCCGCGTCGCCGAAGGCAGGGACAATTTCGGCTTCAACGCCGCCACCGGGGAATACGGCGACCTGGTGCAGATGGGCGTGCTCGACCCCTGCAAGGTAACGCGCGTGGGATTGCAAAACGCGGCGTCGATCGCAGGGCTGATCCTCACGACCGACTGCATGATCGCGCAGGCGCCGCAGCCCGAGCGGGCGGCGATGCCTGAGTCGATGTGAGGGCGACCGCCGGCTCAGCGCGCGCGCTGCAGGAACTCGAGCAGGAGCCCGGCGACGCGCTCCGCCTGCTCCTGCTGCACCCAGTGCCCCGCACCGTCGACGAGGTGGCAACCGAGCAGGTTGGTGCAGGCACTCGCCTGCATCCGTTCGAACTCGCCCGGCTTCTGGTAGGTTCCCCAATCGCTGCGGCCGGCGATGAAGCACGACGGCACGTCGATCGTCCGGCCGGAGAAGATCTCCAGTTCCGCGGTGCAGGCGGGATCGGTCGCGCAGCGATACCAGTTCAGCCCGCCCTGGAATCCGGTGCGCCCGAATTCCGCGCTGTAGACGCGCAGTTCGTCCTCCGGCAGCCAGCGGCACGAATCGATCTCCGCGGCGCTGGGCATTTCCGGCGCAACCGTCGCCGCCATCCCGCGGTCGCGGTCCATGATGTAGTAGGTGGGCAGCCGCGCCAGTTCCTGCGCAGACCACGACGCGAGCGCGACCGGCAGATTGCCTTTCCAGTCAGCGCTTTTCATGTGGAAGTAGGCACGAAGGAAGGCGTGCGCGCCCTGCGGGCATTGCAGCATTTCGGCGTTCGCCGCGCGCGTCGAGTAGTGCCACTGATAATGTTTGCGCGGCCGCGACAGCGCCGCGAGTTCGCGCAACACGCGGGCAACGGCTTCGCGGGGCTGCGGGATGGGTGAATCGCGATCGGCGGTGCCGATAGGCAACTCGGGCGGTCCCGCAAACGGCGCGCTCATCAGCGCGGCCGACCGAAACACGTCCGGGCGGATCAGGGCGCTCCAGGCGGCCACCGGCGAGCCGAAATCATGCCCGATCACCGCCTCGACCGAGCGGTATCCCAGCGCGCGGACGAGCGCGAGCGCGTCGCGCACCAGGTTGAGCATTCGAAACGATCCGACCTCGCCGTCGTATTCCCCGTCCCAGCCGGTGGTACGCCCGTAGCCGCGCTGATCAGGCGCAACGACGTGGTATCCGGCGGCCGCGAGCGGCACCATCACCTTGCGCCAGCTGTAGGCGAGTTCCGGAAAGCCGTGCAGCAGAAGCAGGCATGGGCGACCGGGCGTCTCGAAGCCCGATTCGAGCAGGTGCATCGTCAACCCGTTGACGCCGGATACGAAGCGCGACCGGATGCCCGCGGTGGTTCGCGCTGTTTCGTATGCCAGGGGTTCGGCCAAGACGCGCCTCTGCAGGACGATCGACGTCGAATTATCCGGCAATTCTCCGTGCAACCGGGTGCGCAACCCCGCCTTCATGCGCGACAATGCGCGCCTTTACGCTTCGCACGCCTCCGACATGCCAGCGCACTCCTGTTCCGATATCCTCGCCGGCCGCGCGCCTGCGGACGCCCCCGTCACGCTGCAAGGCTGGGTGCGCACGCGGCGCGATTCCAAGGCCGGCATCTCCTTCGTTCACGTTTCGGACGGTTCTTCGTTTCATCCGGTCCAGGTGGTGGTGCCGAATACGCTCGCGAATTACGCGAGCGAGGTGCTGCACCTCACCAGCGGCTGCGCGATCGAGGCCCGCGGCCTCATCGTGCCCTCGCCCGCGAAGGGACAGCCCTTCGAGATGCAGGCCGAGGCGCTGCGGTTGATCGGCGGCGTCGAGGATCCTGACTCCTACCCGATCCAGCCCAAGCCGCACACGCTCGAATTCCTGCGCGAAGTGGCGCACCTGCGGCCGCGCACCAACGTGATCGGTGCGGCGACGCGCGTGCGCCACACCCTCGCGCAATCGATCCACCGGTTCTTCGACGACCGCGGCTTTTTCTGGATCAACACGCCGATCATCACCGCCTCCGACGCCGAAGGCGCGGGCGCGCTGTTCCGCGTCTCGACGCTCGATTTCGCCAACCTGCCGCGAACGCCCCGGGGCGGGATCGACTTCGCGCAGGATTTCTTCGGGCGCGAGACCTTTCTCACCGTGTCGGGGCAGCTGAACGTCGAGTGCTACTGCCTCGCGCTATCCAAGGTGTACACCTTCGGCCCCACCTTCCGCGCCGAGAACTCCAACACCAGCCGGCACCTCGCCGAATTCTGGATGATCGAACCGGAGGTGGCGTTCGCCGACCTCTCGGACAACGCGAGCCTCGCCGAGGCGCTGCTCAAGCACGTGTTCGGGACCGTCCTCGAGGAACGGCCCGAGGATATGGCGTTCTTCGACGAGCGCATCGAAAAGGGGCTGATCGCAAAGCTTCGCGGGATCGTCGAGTCGGAGTTCGTCCGCATGGACTACCGCGAGGCGATCGCGATCCTCGGCCGCGCGAGGGAGAAATTCGAGTTCCCGGTGCAATGGGGCATCGACCTGCAGTCCGAACACGAACGCTACCTCACCGAGCGGCACGCGAAAAAGCCGGTGATCGTGATGAACTATCCCAAGGGCATCAAGGCGTTCTACATGCGGCTGAACGACGATGGCGAGACGGTCGCCGCGATGGACGTGCTCGCGCCGGGAATCGGCGAAATCGTCGGCGGCAGCCATCGCGAGGAGCGGCTCGAGGTGCTCGATGGGCGCATGCGCGAAGCGAAACTCGACCCGGAGCACTACGGCTGGTACCGGGACCTGCGCCGCTACGGCAGCGTTCCGCACGCCGGATTCGGCCTGGGGTTCGAGCGCACCGTCGCCTATGTCACGGGCCTGGCCAACGTGCGCGACGCGATCCCCTTCCCGCGGACTCCCGGCAGCGCGAACTACTGAGCGCGCGGCGCGCGCTACGGCATCGGCCGCGAATCGGAGAGGTTGATCGCGCCGCGGATCACGCGGTAAAGGAGCCAGAACCAGGTCGCGCAGAGGCCGATCCCCCCGAGCGTCGCGGCGCCGACGATCGCGGCGATCGTGTCCCAGCCGATCACGATGCCGCCCGTCGCGTGCGCGTTGCGCAGGATCGTCTGCAGGACCGGCCACGCACCCAGAAGAATCGCCCCGAGGCTCAGGACGTACCAGAGCAGTCCATACCAGAACGTGCGGATCATCCAGCCGTGGTGGCTGTCGACGAGGCCGCTGCGCGCATCGCTGCGCTTGACGTAGTTGACGATCAGGCCGACGACCGCCGGCCACATCATTACCGGAAGATAGCCGACGGCGTGCAGCACGTAGGCGATCCATGCCGCATCCTTTCCGGCCTGCGCGGGGGCAGCGGCGACTGGCTCCATCGTCATATCTTCACCGCCGGAACCGGTTTGCGCAACCGCCGCGACTCAGCCGCTGTTCCGCAGCCCCGCGGCGATACCGTTGATGGTGAGGTGGATGGCGCGCCGGGTGCGCTCGTCGGCATCGCCCGCGCGGTAGCGCCGGATGAGTTCCACCTGCAGGTGGTTGAGCGGATCGAGGTACGGAAAGCGGTTGCGAATCGAACGCGCGAGCGTCGGGTTTTCGGCGAGCAATTCGCGCTCGCCCGTAATCGCTGCAAGGCTCCTGCGCGCGCGCGTCCATTCGGCCTCGATGCGCGCGAAGGTTTCCTCCCGCAGCTTGCTGTCGGGAACGAGTTCGGCGTAACGCGACGCGATCGCCAGGTCGGACTTGGCGAGCACCATGTCGAGGTTGGAGAGCATGGCGCGGAAGAACGGCCAGTTCGCGTACATGGCGCCCAGTTCCTCGATCGTGCCACGGCGCTCTGCGAGCCATTGCTCGACCGCGGCGCCGAACCCATACCAACCCGGCAGCATCAGCCGGCTCTGGCTCCAGCCGAACACCCAGGGAATCGCGCGCAGGTCTTCAAGGCGCCCGGTGCCCTTGCGCGAGGCGGGGCGGCTGCCGATGTTGAGATCGCCGATCTCGCCGATCGGGGTCGCCGCGCGGAAATACTCGAGGAACCCGGGCGCATCGACGAGCGCACGGTACGCTCCGTAAGCGAGACGCGAGAGTTGTTCCATGATTTCCACGTCGCGCGCCCGATGCGCGCCGTCCTGCGACACTAGGCTCGCCTCGAGCGTCGCCGCGAGCAGCGTTTCGAGATTGCGGTGCCCGCGTTCCGGATCGCCGTACTTGCTCGCGATCACCTCGCCCTGCTCGGTCAGTCGCAGCGCCCCGTCGACGCTGCCGGCGGGCTGGGCGAGAATCGCGTCGTAGCTCGGCCCGCCGCCGCGCCCGACGGTACCGCCGCGGCCGTGGAACAGCCGCAGCCGAACGCCATGCGCACGGCAGACGCGCGCGAGTTCGAGCGTCGCCTTGTACAGCGACCAGCTCGAGGCGAGGTAGCCGCCGTCCTTGTTGGAATCGGAGTACCCGAGCATCACCTCCTGGGCGTCGCCCCGCCCGCCGATCCACCGCCGGTAACACGGCAGCCGAAGCGCCTCGTCCAGCGTCGCTCCGCAACGATCGAGGTCCGCGATCGATTCGAACAGCGGGATGATGTCGACGCCCAGCGCCCCCGGCCGCAGCAGGCCCGCCTCGCGCAGCAGCACGCCAGCTTCGAGAAGGTCCGAGACCGACTGGCAATGCGAAATGATGGTCCGCGGTACCGCGCGCGGCCCGAAGCGCCGCGCCGCCCGCGCTGCCGCCGAGAACACGGCCAGTTCGGACACGGTGCGATCCGAGTATTGGAGAAACGGCGAGCGCAGCAGGCGCGGTCCCTCGAGTTCTGCCGCCAGCAGGCGTACGCGTTCGGCCTCGGCGAGCGCCCCGTAGTCCGACGCGACTCCGGCGCGCGCGAGCAGCTCGGCAACCACCGCTTCGTGCTCGTCGGAACTCTGCCGCAGGTCGATCGGCGCGAGGTGAAAGCCGAACACGCTCACCTGCCGGCGCAGCGTCGCGAGCCGTCCTTCGGCGAGGCGCGCGGCGCCCTGGGCGCGCAGCGCCCGATCGACGTGTTCGAGATCGGACAGGAACGATTCCGCGCTTGGATACGGTGGCCTGCCGCGGGCGGGCGACAGCGCCGATCGCAGCTCGGCAACCGACTCGGAAGTTGCGGCGAGCCGCGCATAGATGCCGGCGAGCGCGCGCCGGTAAGGTTCGTCGCGCCGGTGCGGAGAATCGTCGCCCGAGTCCTCGGCGAGCGCGACGATTTCCGCCGGCGCCGGATGAATTCGCTGCGACAGCCCCAGCTCCCGACCCAACTCGTTGACTTCCGCAAGGTAGTGCCCGAACACGACCCGCGCCTGTTCGCGCAGCGCGAGATCGAGCGTCTCCGCAGTGACGAACGGATTGCCGTCGCGATCGCCGCCGATCCAGGTGCCCACGGTGAAAAACGCGGGCAGCCACGGCCGCTCGGCGACGCCGAGGCGCGCCGCAAGCGCCGTCTCGAGATCCGCGTAAAGGCGCGGCAACTCGTGCAGAAACGTGCCGCGGAAATATTGCAGACCGTTCGTGATTTCGTCCGCGACGGCGAGACGCGCGAGGCGCAGCATCGCCGTGAGCCAGAGCTGCAGCACGCGACGGTGCAATCCCTGCTCCCGCTCCGCGTCGTCTGCCGAAACGGCAAGCAGGCGCGCGATGGCGTGCTCGCATTCGAGAATCG
>MERB01000030.1:27429-30988 GCA_001770475.1 Betaproteobacteria bacterium RIFCSPLOWO2_02_FULL_66_14
GCACTCGCTCGAGTGCGTGCGAAAGGCTCCCGGCGCGGCGCGGCGCGCCTGCGCGAACGTGCGCCAGCCGCCGGCGGTGCTGGTGCACGTCCTCGGCGATGTTGAGCAGGTGCGAGAAGTAGCTGAACGCCCGCACCACGTGCAGGGTGTCCTCGATGCCGAGGGCGTTCAACTGGCGCTCGAGCGCGGCCTTGATCTCGCCCGCCCCATTGCCGGCCTCCGGGTCCGAGCGTCGGAATCCGACCGCGGTCTGGCGGATGCGCTCGATCGTCTCGAACACCGAGTCGCCGGCCTGCTCGCGAATCACCTCCCCGAGCAACCGGCCGAGGAGGCGTCGGTCCTCCCGCAGCGCCAGATCCTTCGCTTCATCGCTCGATTCGCCCGGTTCCATCCGATCGATTATAGGAGCCGGTTCGCGCCCTCAGCCGATCCGCGTCAGCGTCTTCCTGAACAGTTCCTGCCGGCGCACGTAGCTCTCCGCATTGGAACGCAGCGTCGCCAGGTCCTCGTTCGTAAGCTCGCGCACGACCCTGGCGGGCGCGCCGAGGATGAGCGATCGCTCCGGATACTGCTTGCCTTCCGGGATCACGGAGCCTGCGCCGACGATGCAGTCGCGCCCGATCACCGCGCCGTTCATGATCACCGCCTGGATGCCGACCAGCGTGTTCTCGCCGATGGTGCAGCCGTGCAGCATCGCCTGGTGGCCGATCGAGGCGCGCGCGCCGATCGTAAGCGGGAAACCCGGGTCGGCGTGCAGCACCGCGCCATCCTGGACGTTCGCTTCGTCGCCGATACGGATCGGTTCGTTGTCGCCGCGGATCACGACACCGGGCCAGACGCTCGCGCGCTCGCCGAGGATCACTTCGCCGATCAGCGTCGCCTCGTCCGCGACATAGGCGGTCGGATGGACCTGCGGCGTCTTGTCACCGAGCTGGTAAATGGTCATGAACTTTCGCCCTGGCGTCCTGAGTCACAAGTTCGCATACGAATAGTCCGCGTTTTTGTCCGATCTCGTGATTCCCCGCGCTGCTCGCCGTTGCGGGGAATCATGAGACACCGAAGCAGCCCTCGGGCACGAACCTGGCCCAGCGCGCACCGCCATTGTCGCCGTGTCTCGGGACTTCGGCAAAAACGGCCGAAGTCCCGAGATCGAAGAAAAGCATCACGGCGTTCGGACTCGGCACGCGAGCGGAGTTGGCCGAATCGTAGCGCACGTGATAGCTTGCGCGCCCATGACGACACGATTCCGCCGCGAATTCCTCGATTACGACGCGCTCACCGCGCAATTGCAGGCCTGGGCGCTGGCGCATCCCGCGTTCGTGCGCCTGGAAAGCATCGGCCGCTCGGTGGCCGGACGCGACCTCTGGGTCCTCACGCTCGGGCCGGAGCCGGAGAGGCTGCGCCCCGCGGTCTGGGTCGACGGCAACATGCACGCGTCCGAACTGTGCGGCTCGAGCGCGGCGCTCGCGATCGCGGAGGACGTGATCCGCCTGCACGCGGAGCCGCAGGCCGAGCTGCATGGGCTGCCCGCCCATGTATGCGAGCGCCTGCGCGAGGTGCTCTTCTACATCATGCCGCGCATGTCGCCGGACGGCGCCGAAGAAGTGCTCAAGTCCGGGCGCTACGTGCGCAGCGTGCCACGCGACGAACGGCCCAACCGCAGCCACGCGCGCTGGATCTCGCGGGACGTCGACGGCGACGGCATCGCGCTCATCATGCGCAAGGCGGATCCGGCCGGGGAATTCGTCGAGTCGCGCGAGGTTCCCGGCCTCCTTCTCGAGCGGACGCTCGAGGATCCAGGCCCGTACTACAAAATCTATCCCGAAGGCGTGATCGAGAACTTCGACGGCGTGACGATCCCGACGCCGAACTTCCTCTCCGACAACCAGACCGACCTCAACCGCAACTTTCCATTCCAGTGGTACCCGGAGAACGAGCAGGTCGGCGCCGGAAGCTACCCGATGAACGAGCCCGAATCGCGCGCAGTGGTGGAATTCACTTCGCACCGGCCGCATCTGTTCGCCTGGCTCAACTTCCACACCTTCGGCGGCGTCTACATCCGCCCGCTCGGCGACAAGCCCGACGTGAAGATGGACCAGGAAGATCTCGCCATCTTCCGCCAGGTGGCCGAGTGGGGCGAGCAGCACGCGCACTACCCTACAGTGAGCGGTTTCGAGGAGTTCATCTACGAGCCGGAAAAGCCGATCCGCGGCGACCTCACGGATTACGCCTATCACCAGCGCGGCTGCCTCGCCTACGCGGTCGAGCTGTGGGATCTCTTCGAGCAGGTGGGGCTGGAAAAGAAGAAGCGCTTCGTCGATCGCTACACGCACCTGGAGCGCGCCGACATGGAGAAGATCGCGCGCTGGGACGCGGAACACAATTCCGGGCGCGTGTTGCGCCCGTGGAAGAAGCTCGACCACCCGCAGCTCGGAGAGGTCGAGGTCGGCGGCCTCGATCCGCGCGTGGGTTTATGGAATCCGCCCTACGAGCGCATCGACGAAGTCTGCCGCGGGCAGTCGGCCGCCTTCCTGCGAGTTGCAGCGCTCGCGCCGAGCGTGCGGATCGCTTTGGCGCAGGCGAGCGAAGTCGCAAGCGGTCTTTACCGGCTCGACGTGCGCGTCGAGAACCTGGGCTACCTCGCGACCAACGGCCTGAGCTCGGCGCGCAAGCTCGACTGGAACGAGCCGCTGGTCGCCGAGATCGAGCCGCAAGGCTGTGCGCTCGCCAATCCGCGCGAGGCGCGCCAGACGCTCGGGCATCTCGAAGGGTGGGGGCACGGAAAGTACGAGGGCTACGCCGCGCTCTACTACATGCGAAGCCGCGGCAACACGGGTGCGCGCACCCTGTCGTGGACGCTGCGCGGCAAGGGAAGCGCCGTGGTGCGGGTCGGTTCGTGCCGAACGGGTTGGATTACGCGGGAGATCGAGGTCGGCTGACGCGGGATGCGAGATCAGCCGCGACCCGCAAGGGTGCGATCGACCATCTGCTGCGCGGCGCCCAGGCCGGCCTTGATCAGATCGTCGCACAGTCTGGCCAGAACCTCGGCATTCACCTCGCCGGACTCGTGGACCGGCGAGACTAGGTAAGGGAAAACACCGTGAAAGCCCGCCTCGCTCATGACAATCCTCCCGCGGCCCTTCGCGAACTTGGAGCTGAACGTGCCGCTAACCCGCGCGCCGCCACTCTCGTTGCGCGTCGGCGTTGAGCGGGTTCGGCATCTTGCTAAGCCGCCAATTTCATCACGCGTAGCTGCTTGCGCCGCTGCTCCGCGTGCCAGAGGTCGTACTGCGTTTGTTGATTCAGCCAGCTCTCCGCCGAGGTCCCAAACGCGATCGACAGACGTACCGCCATTTCAGGGCTTACGCCCGCACGGCCATTCAAAATCGCCGAAAGCGTCTTGCGGCTGACGCCCAGGGCCTTCGCAGCGTCGGTCACCGTTACCCCAAGCGGCTCCAGACAAAGCGACTTGATAATTTCGCCGGGATGCGGGGGATTGTGCATGCGCATGGCGCTTCCTTTCAGTGGTAGTCCTCGTAATCGACCAAATCAGCATCGG
>MERB01000031.1:0-620 GCA_001770475.1 Betaproteobacteria bacterium RIFCSPLOWO2_02_FULL_66_14
TTCGATGCCGGGTGGGAGATCGATCCGCGCCAGAAGCGCGCCCGAGATGACGAGGTCCTTGTCCAGCGCCCTGGCCTGCGCCTGCATTCGGGATGCCGTGTTGACCACGTCACCCACGAAGACAATCTGCTTCCTTTGATCGCCGATCTCGCCCGCAACCACGCTCCCAGAGTGGATCCCCGTACGGAACGAGGGCACAACGCCATACGCGCGCTCGTACCGACCGCGCGCACGCTCGATCGCATCGACGATCGCGAAGTGGCAGACCAGGCATCGGCCGTTCGAGCGCGCGTCCGCCAGCGGCCACGTCACGACGGCCTCATCGCCTACGTACTGGTAGACGTCGCCATCGTGCGCGAGTACCGGGTCCTCGAGGTCCTCGATGAAATCATGGAGGAACGAGTGATAGCGCAGGTGGCCGATCCGCTCGGCGATCGTGGTCGATCCGGCAAGGTCGAGGAAGAGAAAGATCCGCTCCTCCTCGAAGGGGCGGCGGTAGCGGCCGGAGAGGAGATTGAGGAGCACTCGAGGGCCGTGGAGGTGGACGAGGGCGAGCATCACGCTCCCTGCGAGAAGGCCCGCGACCGCGATTCCGATCGAGGGAAGAATCATCGCGCGCT
>MERB01000031.1:646-6045 GCA_001770475.1 Betaproteobacteria bacterium RIFCSPLOWO2_02_FULL_66_14
ATCGCGCGCTGGAAACTCCACGGGATCCACGAGCTGAAGGCGGCCGACACGACCAAATAAACGCCCAAGGCAAGCGGGGCGTAGAGGGCGGTGCGCGCGAGGATTGCCCAGCCCAGAGCTAGGCGCCGCCATAAGCGCCGGAGAGCGATCAGTTCGAGCGCGCCGAGGGTTACCGCGAACAAGACCCCGAGCGCCGTCCCCTTGAGAACGGCGACGGCCAGGTACTCCGGACCGAGACTCGCGCCGCGAACGAGGCCGCCGCATGCGCCCGCCAGCATTCCCGTGGCCGCCAGCCAAACTATGATCCGCGTTCTACGGTGGGCAGCGAGACCCAGGCCGCGCAACGGAACGGGCGTGCGGGCTGAAGACATACGCGGAATCCATCATAGCGGACCTGCGCGCGGCTGCGTCCTTCACCTCGGCGCGGACAATTTCTCTGATGCCTCCCTGTTCCACGCACTGGAATTCCCTGTTCGCAATGGCGTGGGTCATCCTGGACATGGTCGCAGGGCGATGCTTTTCTACGTGAAATGCGGCCGAGAGCTGCCGTGCAGCCTGATGAATCCGCCCTAAATATCCCTGAAGAGTTCCCTGTTACCGGGAAAATGACGCAAATACGAGTTGGCCACAGACTGCCCCCACCGCCACGATTTGCAGAGCGTCCGAGGCAGTTCCTCGCCAGACGGCTTCCAGAGGCATCCGGTGTCGCGGCGAATCGACGATGGAGCCGACGTGCCTAGAAAGACCAAACGCCGGCGAAGGCGAATCGGGTGTGGTTGCGTTCGCGGCTGCCGCCGGCATCCACAATCCGCGCAAGATCGAAGCGAAGCGCGAAGATCTTTTGCAGCGCCAGACGCATGCCGAGTCCGGCGGAGGCGATGCCCTGATGCCCATCCTCCCCCGGCAGGGGATTCACGCGTGAGACACGCCCGAAGTCGTAGAACGCGAGCAGCCTGAGGTTCCAATCATTCCGGCCGAGTTTTGGCGCAAGCTCGGGTGAGTAGAGTTCAAGCGCACCGCTATGCCCGCGGTCATCCGCGTGCTCGCGCTCGAGGAACCCTCTGACCGAGTTCGCGCCTCCAATGCCGAATTGTTCCGGGCCGACGAGTACTTCGCCGGCATGCTGGAAATTGAATCGCGCGCGCAACTGCCAATCCGCGGCGAGTGCTGCTGCCCATTCGAGACCCGCGCGAATGATCAGGTAATGTGCGCTTGCGCTCGAACGCGCTCGCGCAAGCGCCTCGCTCGTGCCGCGGGATCCGGCGCCTAGATTCGTGGAGGCCCCCGCGTACAGGCTCAGCCGCGACGCCGGTTGGATCAACGTGCCGGAGTACGTGACAGAGAGCGGCGTGAGCGAGAACGTCGCAGCCGCGGCTCCGCATCCGGCTGCTCCGAAGGTTCCCAGCGCGCAGGTATTGCGGTACATGCGGTGATCAAGACCAAAGGTCAGCTTATGGTCATAGTTGCCCGCCAAACGGTCCAAGTGCCAGTTGTAGCGAGCACCCAGCACGCCCCCCCGGCCGCTGAAAGTTAGCGCGCCGGCGGGGGTCTGCGTGGAGCCCGAGTCCACGTCGGAATACCCGGCCACGATGTCCAGCGAACTACCCTGCGCGTAGAACGGCACGTGGTAGCCCAGGCTATAGATCCCGACCTGAGAAGACTCCTCGACTGAAGTCACTGCCTGAAGCGTGATGGCGTGATCCCGTCCAAAGACATTCGCGTTCTGGAAACCCAGGCCGACGCGATGGTAGCCTGTCGCCGGTGTTCCGGAATTGTCGAGCGTGAGGAACCATTTTCTCGGGTTTTCTTCGGTCACATCGACCCGTGCTTCGACCTCGCCCTCGGTCGCTCCAGCGCGCAGCGTCACGTTCGTCTGTTTTGCCGGATTTTCGTTCGCCAGCGCGAGATTCTTTGCCACCGCATTCGCGTTCGGGGTTGAGCCCTCGGTAAGTGCGGGGAGGCTGCGACGTATATTTGTTTCGTCGAAAAACTTGTTCCCCCGCACTTCGAGCCGGGAGATCCGTGCCTCCACGACGCGCAGCAGAACTTCGCCTCGATCAAGGACCTGCTCCGGAACCTGGACCTGCACTGCGCTGTATCCGCGCAAACGGTAGGCGTCCTGAAGCGCTTCCAGCGCCCGCTGTACATCGCCGAAGTCGCGACCGGTCCCCGCAAAGGCGCTGACGATGCGCGAGACCTCGGCAGTGGGCAGAAGCGTGTTTCCCTCCACCACGTAGCGAGCGATGTCGAAGCGAAACTCCACCGGCGTCTCGGCCAGGCTGGGGGATTGGGCGTATCCGGTCGGGCAAACCGCCAGCCCCAGCAGAAAGAGCGACAGGTGGAACGAAGAAGCGCGCGTGTTGGCGAAGACGCGCGCCTGGAACGTCTTCCGCGGGCCGCCCTTCAAATCTCGCACTCGAGCCCTCCACCTTCGCCCACCGTGCCGCCATGCCGCAGAGGGCTCACGGCCTGCGGCGGCAGTACGATTCGCGTGCCTTCTCTCGGGGACAACAACACGGGCAGCATCGCGGGTCCCTGGACAAAGGCAAACTGGCCGATGCCAATCACGAGGGAGCCCGCCTGCGTGCGCAGGCTGATCGCTCCGTCTGACACATCCGCATGCAGACCGTTGGCCGGAGCTCCGCCTCGGGCCGTCACCAGCTGAGCGCAGTCGTCCCTGCAGAACTGCAATCCAAAATTCGTGCCGCGGATTCCGACGATCGCGCTCGGCGTCTCCACACGAAACCCCTCCGGGTTACGCTTCCCGGAAAGTCCGGTAACGATTCGCATGCCGCCTTTCAGCAGAGAAAGCACCACGTTGTCCTGTTTCGGTTGCTGCTCCTCGAACCTGAACGCGACGACCTTGACCTGGGCGCCCGGCCTGAGCACCGCCTGAGTGCCGTCGGCAAACTTCACCCGTGCATAGCTATTCCCGGTCGTCGCGACGACATCGCCCTCTTCAACGTCTGACTTGACCGCCAGAACGCGAGACTGGCCATCGGCTTTGCGAACGACCACGACTCCGGAAAGGTCGGTTACTTCGCCCGCTTTGCCCGCCAGGACCGGCGTGGGCAGTCCGAAACCTGCGAGCGCCATACTGGCGGCAAGCGCCCATCGGGCCCAAGCCATCTGCGAGCACCGAAGCACTGCAGCCCGGGTCGGCATGCCGCCGCTAGCTCTTGCAGCGGAGCGGTCGCCCGACAATCTTCTTCTCCTCAGTGGCAGCGCCAGGATCGGAAGTGCTGGCGGCATTTTCGCCCTCCGAAATCGTAGTTGTGGTCGTTACGGGACTGCTCTGCGTAGTGGTTGGAGTGCTCGCCGGCTGTGTCGTGGCCACTGCGTAATTCAACGAGGGCTGCACTGCCAACGGGACGGAACCGGTGGAAACGATCAAATCGAAAGATGCGGGCCCGTAAATACCGTTGAGCAGCACTCCGCCCGGCTGAGCGATCACGCCGAACGTACCGGTGATTACACCGCTACTCCGAACGAGCGCGAATGAATCGCCAGGTGCGAGCGAAAAGCCGCCGATGGGAGTCGCGTTCAGCGTTCCGCCCAGAGTTGCGTTTCCGTTCACGATCAGCTGATCGTGCTGTGTTCCCGGCGTTAGACCGGCAATCTCCATGTTCAGCACGCCACCCGACGCCTGCACGAAGTTGCCGTTGATCGTCAGCGTACCGGGCGAAGCCCCCGGGGAAATCGTTCCGGAGTTGTTGACGTTGCCGGTCACCGTCCCCGCGCCCTTGAGCGTCCCTCCCGAGAGCAGGTTCCACGTCACCGCGGTAAGCGTGCCGGTCGAAGCGTCAAGCGTGCCGGCAACATTCACCGTGTCGAATGCATTGGTCGCCGAATTGAGCGTGATCTGGCCTGCGGTCAGCGTCGATGGGCCGGTCACCACGATCCCGGAACCGTCCTGATTGAAGCTCGCGCAATTCGCCGTGAGCGAGGACGCGTTGACCGCGCCAAGCGTGAGCACATTGGCATCCGTGATCGTGACATCGCCTCCGCTGAGGCTCACGGCACCGCTGAAGTCGTTGCCTGGATTGGCCAGCGTGATCGGATTTGATCCGGCGTTGAAGCTCGCCGCGCCGGCCGTGATCGATCCGCTCTGCGTAATTGCTCCGGAGGCGGTTACCACGAGGCTCCCGCCGCCCAACGATACGGTCCCGAGCGTGAGCGCATTGGCGTCCGCGATCGAGGCCGAAGAGCCGCTCAGGCTCACCGCGCCGCCAAAGTCGTTCCCGGCGTTGGCAAGCGTGATCGAGCTGGCCCCCGCATCGAGGCTGGAGGTTCCTGCTACCGTCAGGCCGCCTGATTGCGTGATCGCCCCCCCGTTGCTCGTCGCGACGAGATTGCCGCCCACTGCGCCCTGGCCCAGATTGAGCGCGCCGGTCGAGACCGCCGTCAACGCCCCCGTGGCCAGCGTGCCCAGCGTGAGCGCGTTCGCGTCCGTGATCGAGACCGCCCCGCCCGTCAGGCTCACCGCACCCGTGAAGTCGTTCGTTGCATTCGGCAGCGTGATCGCATTGGACCCGGCGCCGAGACTCGTCGTCCCGGCCGCGATCGGCCCGCTCTGCGTGATCGCGCCACCCGCGACGACGTTCAGCGATGACACGTTCACCAATCCGAGGTCGAGCGCATTCGCGATGGTGAGCGACACCGCGCCGCCGGTGAGGCTCACCGCACCGGTGAAGTCGTTGCCGGCGTTGGTCAGCGTGATCGGGTTCGCGCCGGCGCTGAAGCTCGACGCGCCAGCCGTGATCGGGCCGGTCTGCGTGATCGCGCCGGAGGCGTTCGCCGTCAGGCTGCCGCCGCCAAGCGATACGGTGCCCAGCGCGAGCGCGTTGGCATCGGTGATTGCAGCGGACGACCCCGTAAGATTCACCGCACCGGTGAAATCGTTGGAGGCATTGGTCAGCGTGATGGGGTTCGCGCCCGCAGCGAACGCCGATGCGCCGCTGACAGTGACGGGCGCCGACTGCGTGATTGCGCCACCGGCGGTCACGTTCAGCGAAGCGGCATTGATCGCTCCGAGCGAGACCGCATTGGCGTCGGTCACGCTGACGCTGCCGCCCGATGTCGTGACCAGCGTGCCGAAGACGTTCGTCGCCGTCGTCAGCGCGATGGAGCCCGCGTTGAGCGTGGTCGTCCCGCTCACCGACAATCCTGACGCATCTTGCGTGATGCTCGTCGCATTGACGGTGAGCGAGGACGCGTTGACCAAGCCCAGCGTCAATGCGTTCGCGTCGGTCAGCGCCACTGCGCCTCCGCCCAGGCTGACCGGACCGCCGAAATCGTTCGTCACGTTGGCAAGGGTGATCGCATTGGCACCGGCAGCGAACGTGGCCGTTCCGCTGACGCTGAGCGGCGCGGACTGCGTGATCGCGCCACCGGAGACA
>MERB01000032.1:0-21062 GCA_001770475.1 Betaproteobacteria bacterium RIFCSPLOWO2_02_FULL_66_14
GACCGGCCCGAACTGCCGCGGCAGGGCAAGGTCTGCGCCTCGAACCTGTCGCTGGTGGACGACTCCGGCAACAAACTGGTCGACAGCGTGAGTTTCGAGGTGAGTCTGGACTCGCAGATCGCCATCGTCGGCCGACCGGACAGCGGACGCAGCGAACTGGCGCAGCTGATCGCGCGCCTGGTGCCACCCTCGAGCGGTACGCTCACCATGGGTGGCATCGACATCACGCGAGCGCCGGAAGCCGTCACCGGACGCGCGCTCGCCTACGTCGGGCCGTCGTCGTACCTGTTCCCGCTGAGCGTTCGCGAGAACCTCGTCTACGCCCTGAAGCACCGGCCGATGCGCGAGGCGACTTACGAGGGCGAGGCGTTGCGCGAACATCAATTCCAGCTGCGCGAAGCGGTTCGAACGGGGAGCACCACGCTCGACGCTGCCGCCGACTGGCTCGATTACGAATCGGCCGGCGTGCGCAGCGCGGAGGAGCTGGATGCGAGAATTCTCGAAGTGCTCACGATCACCGATCTCGAAGAGCCGCTCTTCGAGCTGGGACTTCGCAGCGCGATCGCACCGGAACGCGGATCCGAACTGCGCGACCGCCTTCTCGATGCGCGTCAGGCGATGCACGAGCGGCTGGCCACCCTCGGCATGAAGGGATGGGTCGAGCGCTTTGACCCGCAGCGCTACAACCGCAATGCCACGCTCGCCGAAAACCTGCTGTTCGGATCGCCCGTCGGCAAGACCTTCGACGTCGAGAATCTTTCGAGCAACCCGTACGTCATGCAAGTGCTCGACGAAACCGGGCTGACGGCGGACCTCCTGAGCGTCGGCCACCAGTTGGCCGGCACGATGATCGAGCTGTTCAGCGACCTTCCGCCCGGTCACGAATTTTTCGAGCGCTTCAGTTTCATCCGTCATGAGGACTTGCCGAACGTCAAGGCGCTCCTCGCTCGCGTCGGCGAGTTCGGTCTCGCCGGAATCGAGCCCGGAGAGCGCAGCCTGCTGCTCGGCTTGCCTTTCAAGCTGACGACCGCGCGGCACCGCCTGGGATTGATCGACGAAGCCCTCGAGGGCCGTGTGCTCGAGGCGAGGCGCTATTTCGCGACTCATTTGCCCGAGCCGCTGCGGCGCTCGGTCGAGTTCTTCGACCCGACGCGCTACACGAGCGCCGCTTCGCTCCAGGACAACATCCTGTTCGGCAAGATCGTGTCCGGGCAGGCCAACGCGGCCGAACGAATCGGCGACCTGCTTCGTCAGGTACTGGATGAACTCGGTCTGCGCCCCCTGGTCGTAACGATAGGACTGGATTTCCAGGTTGGAGTCGGCGGCGCGCGACTGCCGGGCTCGGAGCGGCAGAAGATTGCGCTGGCGCGCGCGATCCTGAAGCGGCCGGTGCTGCTGATCCTCGACCAGGCACTCGGGGTGCTCGACCCGGCTTCTCAGGGGCAGGTGAGCCGGCGGATCGTCGAGCATTGCGAGCGGATGGGCGTCGTGTGGGTGATGCAGCGCGCGACCGAGGCAGAGCGGGCGAACCACGTGCTGGTGCTTGATCGCGGCCGGCTGGTCGAACAGGGCACGTTCGAATCCCTCAAGCGCGAGGGCAGCGCGCTGAGCCGGTTACTCAAGGACGGTTGATCGAAGGCAGGAGGTGGAGCATGTCGCTGGAACAGGAAGTCGAGATGATCCGTCAGATCCCGGTGTTCAGGGGGATCGCGCCGGCCATGCAGAAGCTGCTGTGCTTCGGCAGCGAGCGGCTGACCTACGACGCCGGCCAGATCCTGATCAGGGTGGGGGAGATGGCCGACGCGGCCTACGTCATCATCGAAGGCGAGGCTGAAATTTCGGTCCCGGGTCCGCGCGGGCCGGTGGTGGTCAACACCATCGGCAAGAACGAGGTGATCGGCGAGATCGCGATCTTCATCGACCAGCCGCGCACTGCCACGGTGACTGCGATGAACAAGGTCGAAGTGCTGCGGATCTCGAAGGACCTGTTCATCAACGTCGTGAGGCAGAATCCGGATGCCGCGATCGAGCTGATCAAGGTGCTCGCGACGCGCCTGGCCAATACGACGCAGCAACTGATCAAGCACACAGCGCCGAAATAGGCCCGGCGAATCATTGCTCGGCGATTTCGAAGTCCGTCGTGATTTCGGCGGTCTTGCCCAGCATGATCGTCGCGGAACAGTACTTGTCGTGCGACAGGCGGATCGCGTTCTCGACCAGCGACGTTTTCAATTCCCGTCCGCGCACCACGAAATGCAGGTGGATCCTGGTAAAGACCTTCGGGTCCGAGGGCGCGCGATCCGCCTGCAGGCGGACTTCGCAGCCCGTCACGTCCTGCCGGCTGCGTCGAAGGATGAGCAGCACGTCGTAAGCGGTGCAGCCCCCGGTGCCCAGCAGCACCATTTCCATGGGGCGTGGCGCGAGATTCTGTCCCCCGCCTTCGATCGCCCCATCCATGGCAACAAGGTGCTTGCTTTCGGTTTCGGCCAAAAACGACATGCCGGCGCCCGACCATCGGACAGTGCATTCCATGTCAGCTCCTTTTTCTCGTGGCGGCTGCGCGAGCCGAATCGGGTTCCAAACGGCGTCGGCGCCCGGATCGACGTGCGACGGCGGCGCATTGAAGAGTCATCAAATCAGCACGTTACGAAAATTCCAGGCGGCTCGAATGCGCGTCCCGGGTCGACGCGCAAATTGTATTTGCGCAGCGCCGCTCGGCTAGGACATTTTTCCCCGGTCCAACAAGGGTTTGACCCATCTATGGCGGCGCAATAAAATCCCACCCTTTTCGCGATCGGGCAGGGCATGACAACCTACACGGCCAAAGCCGGGGAAATAAAGCAGGATTGGTACCTGGTGGACGCACAGGGCCGCGTGCTCGGGCGCCTGGCGACGCAAATTGCCAAGCGCCTGCGCGGCAAGCACAAGCCCGAATACACCCCGCACGTGGACACCGGCGACTTCATCGTGGTCGTGAACGCCGCGAAACTGCGCGTGACCGGCCGCAAGGCGCAGGACAAGATCTACGTTCGTCACACCACGCATCCGGGCGGAATCCGGGAAATCTCGTTCGCCAAGATGCAGGCGATGCACCCGACGCGCGCGCTCGAGAAGGCGGTGAAGGGAATGCTTCCCAAGGGGCCGCTCGGTTACGCCATGCTGCGAAAGCTCAAAGTCTACGCGGGAGACAGCCACCCGCATTCGGCGCAACAGCCGAAAACCCTGGAGATCTGAACATGGTCGGCGACTATTACTACGGCACGGGGCGGCGCAAAAGTTCGGTCGCGCGCATCTTCCTGAAACCGGGCAAGGGATTGTTCGTGGTCAACGGCAAGCCGGTGGACGAATTTTTCGGCCGCGAGACGGGGCGCATGATCGTGCGCCAGCCGCTCGAGGCAACCAAGAACCTCGCCAGCTTCGACATTTCGGCCAACGTTTTTGGCGGCGGCGAAAGCGGGCAGGCGGGCGCGGTGCGCCACGGCATCGCGCGTGCGCTGATCGAGTATGATCCGACGCTCAAGCCGGTGCTGAAGGGCGCTGGGCTCGTGACGCGCGATGCGCGCGAAGTGGAGCGAAAAAAGGTCGGATTTCACAAGGCGCGGCGGCGCAAGCAGTACTCGAAACGCTGATCCCGAACCAGCATCGAAGAAAAAGGCCGCCCGCGGGCGGCTTTTTGCTTTTGGCAAGCGCGTTTTTCTGTTGGATTGCAGACCTGTTCCGGGGAGTGATTAGGCACACATGATCAAGGTTGGCATCGTTGGCGGCACCGGGTACACGGGCGTTGAACTGCTGCGTTTGCTCGCGCAGCATCCTCAGGCCGAACTGAAGGCGATCACCTCGCGCAAGGATGCCGGAACGGCCGTGAACGCGATGTTTCCGAGCCTGCGCGGCCGGGTTGCGTTGGCGTTCAGCGACCCAGGCAGCTCGCCGCTCAAGCAGTGCGACGTGGTTTTCTTCGCAACGCCGAATGGCGTCGCGATGGGCGAAGCGCGCGCTCTGGTGGATGCGGGCGTGCGGGTGATCGATCTCTCGGCCGATTTCCGCATCAAGGACGTTCTCGAGTGGGAGCGCTGGTACCGGATGAAGCACGCAGCGCCCGAACTCGTTGCCGAAGCCGCCTACGGCCTGTGCGAAGTCAATCGGGAAGCGATCCGTTCAGCCCGGCTGGTGGCGAATCCAGGCTGCTACCCTACCGCGGTCCAGCTGGGTTTCCTGCCGCTGGTCGAGGCGGGGGCGGTCGATCTCGACCACCTGATCGCAGATGCCAAATCCGGGGTGTCGGGCGCCGGCCGCAAGGCCGAGCAGCACCTGCTTTATGGCGAGGCTTCGGACAATCTGGCCGCCTACGGAGTGATGGGCCATCGCCACTGGCCCGAAATCCGGCAAGGGCTCGCGCAGCTTGCGGGTCGCGAGGTCGGCCTGATCTTTGCGCCGCACCTGACGCCGATGATCCGCGGCATTCACGCCACGCTGTACGCGCGAGTCACTCGCGAGATGAATTTCCAGACGCTCTACGAACAGCGCTTCGCGAACGATGCGTTCGTGGACGTGATGCCCGCCGGCAGCTATCCGGACACGCGTTCGGTGCGTGCTGCCAACATCTGCAGGGTCGCGGTGCACCGTCCGAGCGAAAGCGCCCGGCGCGCCGATACCGTCGTCGTGCTGTCGGTGATCGACAACATGGTCAAGGGCGCCTCCGGCCAGGCGGTGCAGAACATGAACCTCATGTTCGGGCTGCCAGAAACGACCGGGCTGCAGCAGGTCGCCGTGGTTCCGTGAGCATTGCGCGACTCTGGAAGCTACGGCAGCGATTCGGCATCGCTGCCCCCAGAGTCGCTGTGCGCACGCACCTCCCGTGGTATCTGCGCTGGATCGGATTGGCGCTCGTGCTCGCCGTCTCGGGCGCGAGCGCGATCTGGATTTACGACACCGGGCGGCGGTTTGCGGGATTCGATCATCGGGAAGCCGAGCTGGAAATCGCGTCGATGCGACGCGAGCGCGACGCCGCGAACGAAGAGCTTTCGCGCTTGAGGGACCTCGCCGCGGCGGCCGAGAGCAAGATCGCGATCGAGCGGACGGCACAGCAGAACCTCGCCAAGCAGCTGCGAGTCGCGGAAACGGAAGCTGCTCGCCTGAGGGAGGAGCTGGCGGTGTTCGAGCGTACGCTTTCTGCGGATCCGAAAAAGGCCGCACCGCTCTCGATCCAGCGCTTCAAGGTCGACCCGGAATTGCTTCCCGGCGAGTTCCGTTTCCATCTGCTCCTGCTCGCCATGGGCCCGCGTCGGGACGACTTCCAGGGCCGGTACGAACTCGTCGTGAACCTGACCGAGAACGGGCGTGATGCTATGATCACCCTGCCTCGACCCGGAACCACGGGGGATCACGGATTCGATCTAGGATTCAAGCACTTCCAGCGAATCCAGGGCAGCTTTCGGGTGAACCCCGGTGCGCTGGTCAAATCGGTCCAGGTACGGGTGTACGAAATCGGCGTCAGCCAGGCGCGCGCGACGCAGACCGCGACAATCGGATAGGGGGGCCACATGTTCGGACGCGATAGCAAGCCGCAGAACCGGATCGACAGCCTGATCGGCGCGACCACGCGCATCGAGGGAAACCTGTTCTTCAGCGGCGGCCTGAGAATCGACGGCACGGTGCGCGGCAACGTGTCCGCATTGCCGGACCAGCCCGGGACGCTCGTGCTTTCCGAACACGCACGCATCGAGGGCGAAGTGCGCGCCGCGCATGTGGTCGTCAATGGCACCGTGATCGGCCCGGTGTTCGCGTTGGAGACGCTCGAACTGCAGGCCGGTTGCCGGGTCAAAGGGGATATGCACTACAAGAGCATCGAGGTCGTTCGGGGCGCAGTCGTCGATGGGCGGCTGATCCACCACGAGGAAGCGGAGGCCAAGCCTGCCGGGCTCAAGCTCGCGTCCTGAAATCGAAGGTTTCGGAAAACCACTTTGACCCCAGGGCCGCGCCCGATGCAAAATGAACCATTGCCAACCAGGAGTAGCAAATGAACGCTGCCGTTGAGATGCCTGCCCCGCTGGTCTTCACGGACAACGCCGCCGACAAGGTGAAACAGTTGATCGAGGACGAGGGCAACCCTGACCTCAAGCTGCGCGTGTTCGTCAATGGAGGCGGGTGTTCCGGCTTCCAGTATGGGTTCACCTTCGACGAGGTGAAGAACGACGATGACACCGTCATGGAGAAGAACGGCGTGATGCTGCTCATCGATCCGATGAGCTACCAGTATCTGGTCGGCGCGGAAATCGATTTCCAGGAGGGCCTGGAAGGCGCGCAGTTCGTGATCAAGAATCCGAACGCGACCACGACCTGCGGTTGCGGTTCGTCGTTCTCCGCCTGATCCGGGCGACCTGGAAGGTCTTCGAGCGGGGCGGGAGCGTGGTTTCCTGACGGAACCGCGTACCGCCCCGCGATCATTTCACGCAGGGTAGATCGCGCCTAGAACGCGCGGGCCGCGCGCTCCCGTGACGCCGGTCAGATCGGTGGCGCTCGAACTCAGCGCCCGCATGGCGAGCCACGCGAACGCCGCCGCTTCGACCAGCTGCGGGTCGATTCCGTGGCGCGCGCTCGAATCCACGGCGACCGGCGAGAGCAGTTCCGCAAGCCGTCGCATCAATACGGGGTTTCGCGCCCCGCCACCGCAAACGATCACGCTGCCGGGATCGAAGTCCTTCAGGGCGTTCGCAACGCCGCGTGCGGTCAGTTCGACCAGTGTCGCCTGCACGTCGCAGGGCTCCACCGTGTCGTGAAGCCGCGCAGTCAGCCACGAGTCGTTGAATAGCTCGCGGCCCGTGCTTTTGGGCGGTTTCGCCGAAAAATACGGTTCCGCCAGGAGGCGCTCAAGCAATCCGGGATCGACGCGGCCTGTTTTCGCCCACGCCCCGTCGCGGTCGTACGATGCATCGAGATGCCGTCCGACCCAGAGATCCATCAGGCAGTTGCCCGGTCCGGTATCGAATCCGCTCGCCGAGCCGTCTCGGCGCAGGAGGGAGACGTTGGCAATGCCGCCCAGATTGACGACCGCGCGATCTTCGCTTCGGTTGCCGAATGCCGCGCGATGAAACGCGGGAACCAGCGGCGCGCCCTGTCCTCCCGCAGCGACGTCGCGGCTGCGGAAATCGCAGACCACGGTCAGGCCTGTGAGTTCCGCCAGCAACGCCGCGTTGCCGATCTGGATGCTGTACCCGCGATCCGGCCGATGCCGCACCGTTTGGCCATGGCAACCGACCGCCAGCACCGATTGTCGGGACCGGCCGCTCGCTTCCAGCGCTGCCGCAACCGCATCGGCGTAAACCTGAGCCAGCGTGTTCCCAAGGCGGGCGCAACGATCGAGTTCGTCCCCTCCGCGCGTGGTCAGGGCAAGCAGATCCCGGCGCAGCTCCGGGTCGAACGGGCGATGCGCGCTCGCGATAACGCGAGGCCGATCAGGTGGAAATTCGGCCAGCACCGCGTCGACCCCGTCGAGGCTCGTCCCCGACATGAGCCCGACGTAGTACCCGGGCTTCACTCGAGCAGGGCGATCGAACCGCTGGTGAGGAGGTCGAGGCGCGCGACGAGCGGCTGCGCCTGGCGGACGAATGTTGCGAGCTCCGCCGGCGGGACCGGCAGCGCCTGCGGCAGTGTCACTGCGAGCGGATTGCGCGCCTCGCCCGCGATCCTGAATTCGTAGTGCAGGTGCGGGCCTGTGGCCCAGCCCGTCTTCCCGACGTAACCGATGGTGTCGCCCTGCGCGACATGCGCGCCCCTCCGGATGTCTTTTGGAAAACCGCTCAAGTGCGCGTACAGCGTCGAGTATTGCCCCGAGTGACGCAGGATCACGACGTTGCCGTAACCGCCTTGCCTCCCGGCGAATTCAACCCTGCCGTCGCCGACGGCTCGAACTCGCGTGCCCGAAGGCGCACCGTAATCGACGCCGCGGTGCGCACGCCAGCTTTGCATGAACGGATGCATCCGCATGCCGAATCCCGAGGTGACCCGAGAAAACTCCAGCGGCGAGCGCAGAAACGCTCTGCGAAGGTTCTTGCCGTCCGGCGCGTAGTAGCCGCCGCTCTTGCGCCCGTCGCCGTCCACCCCCGCGTACCACACCGCACGATAGGTCTTGCCCTGATTGCGGAATTCTGCCGCCAGCACTCGTCCCGAGCGCACGGTGAGGCCCTGGTGAGTCAGGGTCTCGTACACCACGGTGAACCGGTCGCCGCGCCGCAGATCGCGATGAAAATCGATGTCGCCCCCGAAGACGTCCGCAACCTGGATCGCTATCGCGTCCGGGATTCCGGAGGCGTCGGCAGCCGCGAACAGCGATGATCGAATCACGCCGGATTTCATTGAAACCCGGGTCTCGAGCGGCGCGCGCTGCTCCGAAACGGAAAACCCGGACTCGCCTCGCGTCACCCGCACCTGCACATCACGCGCCGCAACGAAATCAAGGCTTTGCAGCGCCCCAATGGAATCGACCGTTGCACTGACCGTCGTACCGGGGCGCAACTGCCTCAACCCGGGGTCGCGCAGCAGCGCGGACGTGTCCTCGCCGTCCAGGCCCAGGCGGGCGAACAGGCTGGCTACGGTATCGCCGCGCTGAAAACGCTCCTCCACGACCAGGCTGGTCGCCGCGGGCAGCACGCCCTCGAGCGGCCGGATTTCGAGCGACTCTGCGATCGCTCCGGGCACGACTTCGGGCTCGCTGACTGGCGCGATCGTCGCAAACGCCGCCACAATACCCGACAGCACCAGCGTGGCGAGCGCTCCGGTGCGCGCCATGTGCACTCTGGCAATGCGTCCTGCCGGATCCACAATTGGGCTAAAATGCCTTCTTATTCAGACGCCTGCGGACGTTCTCCCCCGAGGCCGCCGTGGAGTGTAGCAAAGATTCCCCATCCTGGAAACGCTATGTTGTTGATCGCCGAGGCTTTGGAGCGTATCAAGCGCGGCTGCGACGAGCTCATCGTCGAGGAAGAACTGGTTCGGAAGCTCCAGTCCGGCCGATCGCTGCGCATCAAGCTGGGGCTGGACCCTACGGCGCCCGACCTGCACCTCGGGCATACGGTGGTCATCAACAAGCTGCGCGATTTTCAGCTGCTGGGACACACGATCCAGTTCCTGATCGGGGATTTCACCGGGATGATCGGCGACCCGACGGGAAAGAACCAGACTCGGCCGCCGCTGTCGCGCGACGAGATCCTGACCAACGCGCAGACCTACCGCGCGCAGATGTCGAAGATCCTCGATCCTGAGCGCACGCAGGTGCGGTTCAACTCGGAATGGTCGGACAAGCTGGGCGCGGAGGGCATGATACGGCTCGCGTCGCGCTATACGGTTGCGCGGCTGCTCGAGCGCGACGACTTCTCGAAGCGCTACAAGTCCGGCCAGCCGATCGCCGTGCACGAGCTGCTCTACCCGCTCATGCAGGGCTATGACTCGGTGGCGATGAAGGCGGACGTCGAACTCGGCGGGACCGACCAGAAATTCAATCTGCTGGTCGGCCGCGAACTGCAGCGCGACTTCGGGCAGGAGCCCCAGTGCATCATCACGATGCCGCTGCTCGAGGGACTGGACGGCCGGGAAAAGATGTCCAAGTCGCTCGGGAACTACGTCGGCATCAACGAACCGGCCGAGGACATCTTCGGCAAGCTGATGTCGATTTCGGATGCGATGATGTGGCGTTACCTCGAGCTGCTGTCGTTCGAGTCCGGCGCGACCTTGCGGGGCTGGCGCGAGGCGGTGGCCCAGGGACGCAACCCACGCGAGATCAAGGTGCTGTTCGCGCGGGAAATCGTGACGCGTTTTCACGGCGGGCCGGCAGCCGAACGGGCTCACGAGGATTTCGAGCGACGCTTCCGCCACGGTGCGCTGCCCGAGAACATGCCCGAGATCACGCTGTCGGCACCGCAGGGCGGCCTCGCGGTGACGCAACTGCTGAAGCTCGCGGGCCTCGTGCCGAGTGTCAGCGAAGCGCTCCGGATGATCGAGCAGGGCGGGGTTCGGCTCGATGGCGAGCGCCTGGCCGACACGTCGCTGCGCCTGGCAGGCGGCGAGACCGTGGTGGCGCAGGTCGGCAAGCGGAAATTCGCGAGGGTGCGCGTGCAGTGACCGCGGCCACCACATCGGCGGCCATACGCGGGGACTGCGGGTCGTGCGGGTCACGACCCGGCGGTTCTGAACCGCTATCCGGCGCCCTCGAAGAAGTTGCAGGGGGTGGTGGTGCGGCTCGATTAGGCGGTTTCGTTGACAGGGTGAGGCCGGCCTCCTAACATCGTTTTCAGTACGTCCCAAAGAACCCAAATTAGGAGGAGAACCGAGATGCATACGGCATTCAGAAAAACCTTCGCGCTGACTGCGGTCGCGACTGCCTTGGGCTTTGCTGCCCAGGCAATGGCGCAGGCGCCCGCCCCCGCCGCGAGCGGCCCGAAAACGCTCAAGATGCAGTCGACCTGGCCCGCGAGCGCGACGCTGCAGGAGAACTTCAAGTTCTTCGCCGAGCGGGTCGACAAGCTGACCGGGGGGCAACTGAAGATCGATGCGCTCTCCGCTGGACAGGTGGTGCCGCCGTTCGAAGTGCTCGACGCGACGCACAAGAAAGTGCTCGATGGCGCGCACGCGGTGTCGTACTACTGGGTCGGCAAGCACCGGGCGACGACCCTGTTTGCCTCGACGCCCGCGGGTCCGTTCGGCATGGACCAGATCGATTTCATGGGCTGGATGTACGAGGCCGGCGGCCTGGACATGTACTGGGACCTGTACCAGAAGGAGATGAAGCTCAACGTCATCGCCTTTCCGATCCTGCCTTCGAGTCCGCAGGCCTTTGGCTGGTTCAAGCGCCCGATCAAGAACCTCGCCGACCTCAAGGGCCTCAAGTGCCGCCAAACCGGGATCGTGAACGAGATCTTCACGCGCATGGGCATGACCACTGTCAACATGCCGGGTGGAGAAATCGTGCCAGCTGCGCAACGTGGCGTGATCGACTGCGCCGAGTGGGTTGGTGGCGTCGAGGACCTGAGGCTCGGGCTGCCGCAGGTCTGGAAATACCACTATGTGCCGGGGATGCACGAGTCGAGCGTGGTCGGCGAATTGCTGATCAACGCCGACGTCTGGAAGAGCCTGCCGGCGCAACAGCAGGAGGCGATTCGCTCCGCGACGACGGAGACGTTCCTGCGCTGGTGGGCGAAGTGGCAGCGGCAGAACGCCGATGCGATCAAGGAGATGCAGACCAAGTACGGCACGCAGATCCTGCGCACGCCCCCCGACATCCTGATCGCCTTCCTCAAGGCCTGGGACGAAATGGCCAAGGAAGAGGCGGCGAAGAACGAGTTCTTCAAGAAGGTGTTCGAGTCGCAGCGCGAGTACGCGTCGATCGTGGTGCCGGCGAAGCGCTTCATGATGCCGCCGTATTCGTTCGCCGCGAACTACTACTGGCCCGAGGATGTAAGGAAGGCGCCGGCGAAAGCGGCGAAGAAGAAGTAGCATCATCGTGCTTGTCGGCGGCTGGCACGGCGCCTAGGGCAACGTGCTGGCTGGGCAGCGGCGGAACGGGGGCGGACCACCGCCCCCGTTTTGCGATCGCTAGGAAAGAATTCGCATGGAGCAGTTCTCGCCTCAACTCGTCTTCGTCACCAAGAAGATCGACTGGTTCACCGACCTGACCGGCACCTGGGTCGCCTGGCTCAACGTCGCGCTCATGATGATCGTGTGCTACGAGGTGTTCGCGCGTTACCTGTTCAACGCGCCGACGATCTGGTCGTTCGACCTGACCTACATGCTCTACGGCACGATCTTCATGCTCGGATCGGCCTACGCCTTGCACAAGGGCGCGCACATCCGGACCGATTTCTTCTTCGAACGCTGGTCGATCCGCACCAAGGGCGTGATCGATTCGGTGGCCTACCTGGTGTTCTTCTTTCCGTCGATCTTCATTTTCCTCGTCGTCAGCGGCGCCGAGGGGTGGTACGCGTACGAGATGAACGAGACCTCCGAGCAGACGCCGTGGCGGCCGATCCTGTGGCCGTTCAAGATGGTGGTTCCGCTGACCTGCCTGCTCCTGCTCATCCAGGGGGTATCGGAAGTGATCAAGAGTGTCTTCGCGGCCAGGACCGGCGTAGAGCTCGAGCACAAAGAGAAAGTGGAAATCTAGTCGATGACCGGCCTCGCGCTGCTCGGCCTGATCATGCTGGCGGTGATGATCGCCGTCATTTTCATCGGCTTCCCGATTTCCTTCACGTTGCTGTTTCTCGCGCTGACCTTCGGCTACTTCGGGCTCGGCCAGATGGTCTTCAGCCTGGCGTACTTCCAGACCATCGGCATGATGAAGGAGGAACTGCTGGCGGCGGTGCCGCTGTTCATCTTCATGGGGTTCCTCACCGAGCAGGCGGGATTGATGGAGCGCCTGTTTCGCGCCTTCCGCAACCTGCTGGCACCGATCCGGGGGTCGCTCTATGCCGTCGTCATCCTGACTGCCGCGGTGTTCGCGATGGCCACCGGCATCGTCGGCGCGGCGGTGACGGTGCTCGGCATCATGGCGAGCCCGATCATGATCCGCACCGGCTATGACGGCCGGCTTTCGGCCGGGGCGATCACGGCGGGCGGCACCCTTGGTATCCTGATCCCGCCTTCGGTGATGCTGATCGTGATGGGTCCGGTGCTCGGGGTCTCGGTCGCGGACCTTTATGCCTCTGCATTCGGGCCCGGCATCCTGCTCGCGTCCCTGTACCTCGCGTATCTGCTCGGCCGTGCGTTCTTCAACCCGAGCCTCGGGCCGCCCGTGCCGAAGGAAGAGCGCGTGCACAGCATCGGCACGATGCTCTGGGAAATCGCGGTCGGCGTGGTGCCGCTGCTCGCGTTGATCGGGGCGACGCTGGGCTCGATTCTCGCGGGCCTCGCTACACCCACGGAGGCATCGGCGATCGGCGCGCTCGGCGCGATGATTCTCGCCGCCGCGTACGGCAAGCTCAGTTACGCAGGCCTCAGGCAGGCGGTTCTTTCCACCACGGCAACTGCCAGCATGGTGCTGTTGCTCGCGGTGACTTCGAACATTTTCGGCGCGGTGTTCGCGCGCCTCGGAACCGCGAGCTGGATCACCGATACGATGCTGGCACTGCCGCTTTCACCGGTGGTGATGCTGGTGATGGTGCTGGCGCTCATCTTCCTGCTCGGCTGGCCGTTCGAGTGGCCGGCGATCGTGCTGGTGTTCCTGCCGATCTTCTATCCGGTGATGAGCGCCCTCAAGCCGGAGCTTGGCGCCACGCTCGGCATTCAGCCCGACATGGTGATGGTCTGGTTCGGATCCCTGGTCGCGGTCACGCTGCAGACGGCGTTCCTGTCTCCGCCGGTTGCGATGTCGGCGTATTACCTGAGGCAGGTGGTGAAGGAGTGGTCGCTGGCGACAATCTACAAGGGGATGCTTGAGTTCATGATCCTGCAGGTATTCGCCATCGGGATGATCGTCGCGTTCCCGGCGATTGCCACGAAATTCCCGGAAATGCTTCGCGAGAGCGCGGCGGCGGTCAGGTCCGAGGATGTCGAGGACGGCACGACGCTTGAGGATTACCTGCCGTCCGGATCCTACAGCGAGCGTCTCAGGGAATCGCTCGAGAAGGACCATGAAGAATCGCTCGAAGAAGACGAGGCCGAAAAGAAGGGCGGGCTGGAAGCCGACCCGTTGGAAAAGGACGACTTGTCTTCGAAGGCAAAGCAATAGCCGCAACCCTGACGCCGCGCTTCGACTTCGACGCACCGGTTGATCGCGCAGGCACCTGGAGCCTGCGCTGGCAGAAATACGCCGGGCGGGAGGTCATCCCGTTGTGGGTCGCGGACACGGATTTTCGCGCACCGCCCGTGGTGCTCGCGGCAATGCGTGACCGCCTGGACCACGGCGTCATGGGTTACAGCAGCGCACCCGATGCGCTGCGCGAGGCGATCGTTGCGCGCATGCTGCGCCTTCACGGCTGGCGTATCGAGCCCGGCTGGATCGTGTTCCTGCCCGGTGTCGTGCCGGGACTGCACCTGGCCGCGCGCCATCTGATGGCCGACCGCGATCATGCGTTGCTGCCCATTCCCCTCTACCATCACTTCAAGCGCGCGCTGGAGTTGGCGCGGCGCGCGCACACGGACGTGCCGCTCGTCCTGTCTGGAGGGCGGTGGGTGTTCGACGAGGAGCGGCTGGCAGCGAGCGTTCGGTCCGGGACCCGGCTGCTGTTCCTTTGCAATCCGCAGAACCCCGGCGGCACGATTTTCACGCGCGCCGAATTGGAGCGGCTGGGCGAATTGGCCTTGCAGCGCGACCTGCTGATCTGCTCCGATGAAATCCACTCCGAAATCCTGCTCGATGCGGACAAGACGCACGTGCCGATCGCGAGCCTCGCGCCCGAAATTTCGCGCCGCACCGTGACGCTCAATTCGCCCAACAAGGCATTCAATTTCCCGGGCGCCGGCTGCGCCTGGGCGATCATCGAGGACGATCGCCTTCGGCAGGCGTTTTCGGCCGACCATCACGCCACGATCCACGACCCTTCGGTGTTCGGGTACGTCGGGGCGCTTGCCGCGTACGAAGGGGGGGGCGATTGGCTCCAGGCGCAGATCGATTACCTGCGCGCCAACCGCGATCGGCTCGAGCGATTCGTCGGCGCCAGCCCGGGTCTCGCGATGGCGCATGTCGAAGCGACCTATCTGGGATGGATCGACTGCGGTGGCCTTCGGGATCCCGACCCTTACGCGTTATTCATGCGCCACGGCGTCGCGCTCTCACCCGGCGCGCAATTCGGCGACGCCCGCTTCTTGAGGTTCAATTTCGGAACTCAGCGCGCGCGCCTTGAACTGGCGCTGGAGCGGATCGCCTCGGCGGTTTCGAGCACGCGTTCCAGGTGAGGGTCGGTGACGCCGAGCGCGTACATGTGCTCGAGCGTGTTGCGGATGTAGTCGGTGCAGCGGCCGCGCTGACCGATGCCCTGCGCGACCAGTTGCGCGCGGCGGTTCAGATCGAGTTCGCGCACGAACTGCGAATGCCGCGCGTCCGCGAGAAAGGCGAGGGCGTTCACGCGCGCATGGCTCCCGACGCGAACCGGAACGAGCCGGGGGCGGTAAACGCCGCGCAACATTTCGCGTTTCCACAGCGCATGCAGGACGCGCGGCACCTGTGGCCCCGGGACACGGAATGCCATCCCCCAGCACGAGCCACCCGCGCACAGCCCCATGACGAGGCCCGGGCGCCGCGTCGTGCCTCGATACCGGGTGGACAGAATGCACAGCGCGCGATGGTAGCCGCGCAGGAACGCGACGCCTTTTTCCGCCGGACGGAAGCCCGGAGACCACATGAGCGAACCGTATCCGAACACCCACAGATCGCCTGCGGGCAAGCGTTCCGCAAACTGCGCCAGTTCCATTGCCGCGCGCATTATAGAATCGGCGCCGAAATCCGCATGCCACCTCCGACGCGCGCGAAGTCGCTCGAATCCCTCCAGGGCATGACCGCGTTCGCCGGCATTTCGGCGCGGGGCGACGAGGACGTGGGCCGATGACTTCGATCGACTGGCCGCTCCGGGTTCACGGGGTACTGAAAGACTCGCGCGTGGGCGTCGTCGGTTACGTCCCGGATGCCGGGCACAAGCGGCTGATCGAACTCTGCCATCAGGACCGCGCGATGCGCGCGGTGGTCCTCACCACCGAAGAGGAGGGCGTCGGCCTTGCGGCCGGCGCCTGGCTGGGCGGGGTGCGAAGCGCGCTGTTGATGCAATCGAGCGGCGTCGGCAACTGCATCAATGTCCTGGGCATGGCGCGAGAGTGCCGATTCCCGTTGCTCATGCTGGTGACCATGCGCGGCGAGTTCGGGGAATTCAATCCGTGGCAGGTTCCGATGGGTCAGGCGACGCCGGCCGCGCTCGAAGCGATGGGCGTCGTGGTGCACCGTGCCGAGACAGCCGAGGAGGTCGCCCCGGTGCTCGATGCCGCGTCGAGGCTCGCTTTCGACAGCTACGCCGCGGTCGCGGTGCTGATCTCGCAGCGGGTGATCGGGATCAAGAGTTTTCAGGAGCAGGCGGGGAGATGAAAGCCGTATTGCGCCGGCGCGAGGTCGTCAGGGAACTCCTGGAAGAACGCGGCGAGCTGCTGGTCGTCGCGGGACTCGGATCGGCGGCATGGGATTGCACCGCCGCCGGGGACTCGGATCTCACCTTCCCGCTCTGGGGTGCGATGGGCGTTGCCAGCGTGACCGGTCTGGGCCTTGCGCTTGCGCAGCCCGGGAGGCGCGTGCTCGTGATCACGGGCGACGGTGAAATGCTGATGGGGCTGGGAAATCTGGCGACGATCGGCGTCCAGAAACCGCGAAATCTCGCGGTCGCGGTCATCGACAACGAGCGGTATGGCGAGACCGGCATGCAGTCCACCCACACCGCCCAAGGCGTCGACCTGGCGGCCGTGGCGAAGGCCTGCGGCTTCGGGGACGCGAGGGTCGTCTGGCGCAAGTCGGGGCTCAAAGCCGCGGTCAGGGCGCTGCGTGCGAGCCCTGGCCCCGTCCTTGTCCAGTTCAAGGTGGTGGCCGAGAAACTCCCCCTCGTGCTGCCCCCGCGCGACGGATCCCTGCTCAGGTCGCGTTTCCGCAGGGCGCTCCACGGGTCGGACGCCGATTCGGAGTAAAACCGGTCAACCGCCGCCCGCCGGACGCGTTATTCGCTCCGGTTCCCTTTTGGACCACACACTCTGGAGACACAGAAATGCTGATCAAGAAGATCCTCGCGACGCTGGTCGCGTCCGCATTCGCAGCTTCGGTCCTTGCCCAAGCGAAACCCGCCACCCCCGCCACGCCCGCCACGCCGGCCACCCCGGCTGCGGCGCCTGCCGCCCCGGCGGCACCGGCGATGAAGGCAGAGCCCGCGAAGACCGCGGAAGCGGCGAAGCCGGCCGACAAAGGCATGGCAAAGGCCAAGGCCAAAGGCAAGAGCAAGCCGAAAAAAGAGAAAAAAGCCAAGGCCGAGAAGTAATCTCGGGCCTTTAGCCAGACCTGCGAAAACCCGGCCTCGGCGCCGGGTTTTCGTTTTTGGGGAGTATGGATTTGAATCCGGCCGTGAAGCCTGAGTCGCCATCGCGGTGGCCTGCGGCGCTGGGACTGGCCCTGCTGGCGTCCGCGGCAATCGCACAGGACACCGATCAGAGGGCGCCCTATGTCGCGACCCCGCAGGAGGTCGTAGAGCGCATGCTCGCGCTTGCCGGCACTCGAGGCGAGGATTTCGTCATCGATCTCGGTTCTGGCGACGGCCGCATCGTGATTGCCGCCGCGGAAAAGTTCGGTGCGCGCGGACTCGGGGTCGAAATCGAACCCGAACTGGTTGCCGCCTCGCGCGAGAACGCGCGGCGCGCAGGCGTCGGTGGACGCGTTCGATTCGAGCAGCGCGACGTGCTCGAGACCGACCTGTCGCAGGCCACGGTAGTGACGATTTACCTCCTGCCCTGGCTGGTCGATCGGCTGCAGCCGAAACTGCTGCATGAACTCGCTCCCGGCGCACGCATCGTCGCGCACGCGTTTCCGATGAAGGGCTGGAAGCCGGATCGCGTCGAACGGCTGCGCGTCGCGCGGCCGCGGGACCGTCAGACGGGCGAGAGCGAGCTCTACCTGTGGATCGTTCCTGCACCGGCCCGCGGGACCTGGCGCGCCGAAGGCTGGGACCTTCGCGTTCACCAGAACTACCAGGAAATCGAGATCGAGGCGATCATCGACGGCCGGCCGCAGGTCGTGAATCAGGCGCGACTGGCCGGATCCGAGATCAGTTTCTCCGCGGGCGAGGCGTTTTTTCGCGGCCGCGTGGAGGGCCGCACGATCGCGGGCACGCTCACGCGCCCATCGGGCACTGCCACGATCACGTTTGCGAGAAATTGATCGCAAAGCGTTCGACGACCGGCTCGACGGTCAGGCATCAACGGGATTCCGCCGCCGGGGTAGACTCGACGCCAGCGTTCGGCTGAACGAGATTCCCGTGCACTTCGATCTGTCTTGATCGGCGCCATAGCCATGGAAAACGAATTTCAAGTTCCCGACGAATCCGTGGTGTGGGACGCCCTGCGCTCGGTGATCGACCCGGAAGTGGGCGAAAACCTGGTCGATCTCGGCCTGGTCTATCGCGTCGCCTGCGCGCCGGGGCGCGTCGATGTCGATCTCACCATGACCTCTCCCGCCTGCCCGATGGCAGGATCGATCGCCGAAGAGGCCGAGCAGGCGATTCGCGCGGCCACCGCGGCGGCGCGCGAAGTGCGTGTGGAGGTCGTCTACGATCCGCCCTGGACTCCGGAGCGGATGAGCGAGGCGGCACGCAATCGCTTCGGGTGGTAACGCGATGCGCGATCTGCCGCCCGCCGGGCGCGCGCCACTGCTGATCCTGGGGTTCGTGGCGCTCGCTGCGGGTGTGGCGGGCGGGCTGTCGCGCCTGGGCACCGGGGTCCCCGCGCCGGCTGCGGGCATCGCCTGGCATGGCGCCCTGATGGCGGCTGCATTCTTCGGTACCCTGATTGCGCTGGAACGCGCGGTCGCGATCGGCAGGCTCTGGGCCTACGGGGCGCCGGCGGTGAGCGCAATCGGAGGGGTTGCGCTCCTCGCCGGTCTCACCGGGCCCGCGTTCTGGATGTTCGCAGGCGGCGCGGCAGTGTTCTCGCTCGCCTCGCTCGCCATCTACGCGAGGCATCGGGCGCTGCACACGGGGGTGCTTGCCGCCGGCGCGCTATGCCTGCTCGGCGCCAATCTGTGGCTGGCGTTCGCGCTGTCGCTGGACCGTGCGCTGCCGTTCTGGATCGCGTTCTTCGTGCTTACGATCGGCGGCGAACGGCTCGAACTGTCGCGCCTCGTCCCGGTACCAAACGCGGCGCGCACGCTCCTCGCAGTCCTCACGCTGGTACTGGCCGCATGCGCCGCGTTTGCGTTCATCGAGCTGCTCGGGGTGGTCCTGCTGGCGATCGCGGCCTGGCTCGCGCGCTACGATCTTGCGACGCGGACGGTACGCGCCAGGGGAATCACGCGCTATATCGCGGTCTGCCTGCTTGCGGGGTACTTCTGGCTCGCTTTCGGAGGCGTTCTCCTTGCGCTCGGCGTCTGGCGCGACGCGGCCCTGCACGCCATCCTGCTCGGGTTCGTGTTCTCGATGGTATTCGGGCACGCGCCGGTCATCTTTCCTGCCGTTCTGCGCATTGCGCTGCCCTATCGCCCGGCGTTCTATGCGCCGCTCCTCGTGCTGCACGCGAGCATCCTGCTGCGTGTCAGCGGCGGAATGGCGGGCGACGCCGCGTGGCTGCGCGCAGGCGGTGCGGGCAACGCGATCGCGATCGCGCTGTTCATCCTGACCGCCGCAGCGCTCGCGCTGGGCGCTAGACGACCTTCCCCGGATTCATCAGACCGCGGGGATCGAGCGCGCTCTTGAGCGTACGCATCAGTTCCATCTCGACCGGCGACTTGCAGCGCACGAGTTCACTGCGCTTCAACTGGCCGATGCCATGCTCCGCGGAGATCGAGCCTCCGAGCGCGCTGACGACGTCATAGACCACGCGATTGACCTCCTCGCTACGCTTCATCAGCGTGGCGGTCGCGCCGGCGTCGGCCATGCCGATGTTGTAGTGCAGGTTGCCATCGCCCACGTGACCGAAGATGTAACTCTGCGCTCCCGGAAAATGCGCAGCGAGCGCCGATTCGACGCCTTCGACGAGCGCCGGAATGCGCGACACGGCCACGGAGATGTCGTGCTTCACGTTCGCGAACTGGGCTTCCGGGATCGTCTCCCGGATTCGCCACAGTGCTTCGGACTGCGCCTGGCTCGCGGCGACCGCCGCGTTGCGCAACTCGCCGCGTTCAGCGCAGTCGGCGAGCGTCGCCTCGAGCCGGGCATACAGCGATTCGAACCCGCCGCTGTCCTCGAGTTCGGTGAGGACGTACCAAGGATGCGAAGCCGGTAGCGGATCGCGGAATGCGGTCGCGTGCGCCAGAACCGCCTCGAGGCAGCGCCGGGAAATCAATTCGAACGCGCTCACGGTCTCGCCGAGTCGCTCGCGCAGCCGCGCGAGGAGCCGGACGGCGCTTTCCGGGCCGTCAATCGCTATCCAGGCCGTGGCACTCGCCCCCGGCCGGGGGCGCAGCCTGAGGACGGCGGCGGTGATCACGCCGAAGGTGCCCTCCGACCCCAGGAACAGCTGCTTCAGGTCGTAGCCGGTGTTGTCCTTTCGCAGGCTGCGCAATCCGTTCCAGATCCGGCCATCGGGCAACACCACCTCGAGACCGAGCACCTGATCGCGCGCGTTGCCGTAGCGAAGCACGTTGACGCCGCCCGCGTTGGTCGAGAGGATGCCCCCGATCTGGCAGCTGCCCTCCGCGGCGAGCGAGACCGGGAAATAGCGGTCCACGTCGAGCGCCGCCTGCTGCACCTGCGCAAGCACACAGCCAGCCTCGGCGGTGAGCGTGTCATCCAGCGGGTCGATCCCGCGGATGCGGTTCAAGCGCGCAAGCGAAAGCACCAGTTCGTTGCCGCGACCGGTCGGGACCGATCCCCCGCACAGCCCGGTATTGCCACCCTGCGGCACGATCGCCACGCCCGACCGTGCGCACAACCGGACCACTTCGGCGACCTGCTCCGCGTTTGCCGGCCGCACGACGCATTCCGCGGCCGCGCGGTATTGGCGTCGCCAGTCGATGCAGTAGGGCGCGGTGTCGTCGGCCGCGGTCAGGACGTTGGGCGCGCCCACCGCCGCAGCGAGCGCGTCGGCAAATTCTCGGTGCATGTTTCTTGACGCTGATTCTCGCACACCGTAAGTTGCAACGGATCCATGACGCGCGCCGCGAGATTCTGGTTTGCCGCCGTGCTGACGCTGGCGCCGTGTGCGGTGTCAGCGCAGCAGCCGGTCATCGTGGGCACAGCACTGACGCAGTCCGGAATCCTCGCCGAGCTGGCGGCCGATCTCAGGAAAGGCTTGCTGCTTTGGCAGCAGGATGTGAACGCCTCCGGCGGGTTGCTCGGGCGGCGCGTGGAATTGCGGCTGCTCGATGACCGGTCCGAGTCGGGCGCGGTGCGCGCACTGTACGAGCA
>MERB01000032.1:21070-21581 GCA_001770475.1 Betaproteobacteria bacterium RIFCSPLOWO2_02_FULL_66_14
GCTACGCTCGCCGCTGTGGGGGTTGCTGAGGCCAATCGCCGCGTCTTGCTCAACGCGAGCGGCGCTTCGCGCGCGACGCAGCGCGCAAGCCACCGCTACGTGTTCCAGATTGCCGCGCCGTACGGCGCGTACGCGCGCGGTTGGCTGGAAATTGCGCGCGACCTGGGCTACCACAGGATCCTGATTGCGGCTCGCAACGACCCGGTGGCGCGCGAAATGGCCGAGAGGGCGCAGAACGATGCCGCCGCGTTCGGCGTGCAGATCGTGGCGACGGAGATCTACGCGGCGGGCCGCGACGATTTTCGCACCGCGGTCGAATCGGCGAAGGCGACGAAGGCGCAGGCATGGATCGCGTTCGGGTTGCCGCAGGACGCCGCCGCAATGGTCAGGACGTTCAAGAAACTCGGCTACGCCCCGTCGCTGTTTGCGGCGCAAGGGGTGTCCGACGCGCAGTTCGTGAAGCGCGTCGGTCAGGATGCCGAATTCGCGCTCGGCGTCGCGCCCTGGATGG
>MERB01000032.1:21595-42581 GCA_001770475.1 Betaproteobacteria bacterium RIFCSPLOWO2_02_FULL_66_14
CGGCGGCACAGGGCTACGCGGCGGGAAAGGTGCTCGAACACGCGGTGCGCCGTGCCGGCTCGCTCGAGACCGAGGCGCTGCGCGCGGCGTTGTCGTCGCTGCGGGCTGAAACGCCCTTGGGCACCTATGAGGTGGATACGGGCGGCTTGCAACTCGGTGCGCACCCGGTCGTGGTGCAGATTCAAGGCGGGCGCCGCGAAATTGTCTGGCCGCAGGCCTTGGCCACGGCAAAATGGCGCCTGCCGTATCCTCGCTGGGAGGAGCGCAGGATCGCCAAGTAGAAGGAGCTTTGCATGCCTTTCAATCGTTCGTTTCTGTTCGCGCCCGGCAATCACCCGCGGCGCGTCGCCAAGGCGCTCGCGCTCGATGCCGATGTCGTCATCCTCGATCTGGAGGATTCGGTCGCAGTGTCGGAAAAACCGGCGGCACGCAAGCCCGTGGCGGAGGCCCTTGCGGCGCTCGCCGGCGCGCGAAGGAAAATTCGCGGTTTCGTGCGCGTCAACGCCATGGGAACGCCGTACTGCTTTCGCGATCTCCTCGACACCATCGGCCCGGGCGTCGCCGGGGTGGTGCTGCCGAAAGTCGAGAGCGCTGCCGATCTTCACGCCATCGACTGGATGATCGCGAACCTGGAACGCGAACGCGGCCTGGCGACCGGCACGCTGGAGTTGATGCCGATCGTCGAAACCGCCGTCGGCGTGTCGCGCATCGATCGGCTTCTTCAGGCGCGCCGCCTGAAACCGTATTCCGGTGCCTGGCGCGTGCGCCGCATCGCCTTCGGTGCGGGCGACTACAGCCACGACCTGGGGCTGGTGCCGACGCACGAGGAGCCCGAACTCGCGCACGCGCGCTCGCGCCTCGTGCTTGCGTCGCGCGCCGCGGAGCTCGAGGCGCCGATCGACAGTCCCTGGTTTCATTTCAAGGATCGCGAAGGATTCAAGCGTGCGATCGAGCGCAGCCGGCGGGCCGGATTCCAGGGGCGGCTGTGCATCCACCCCGACCAGATCGCCGATGCCAACGAAGGCTATGGACCCACCGTGGAGGAAATCGCCGAGGCCGAGCGCATCGTCGCGGCGTTTCGCATCGCCGAAGCGACGGGTTCGGCGGCGATCCAGGTCGGCGGATCCATGGTGGACTATCCGGTCGTGTACCGCGCCGAGCGGCTTTTGAAAGCGGTCAAGGGTGAAGGATGAACCCGGCGGCGCGGATCGGCGCGCAAACGGTTCGCTCCCGTGGCTCGCGCTCGCGGCCACCCTCGCGATCCAGACGCTTGTCGCGGTAGCCGTTTATTGCGCGCCGGTGATGGCGCCGGTCGCCGCGCGCGCGCTGGGCGTCTCTCCCGAGCGAGTCGGCTGGTTCATTGCGGTCGTGTATCTCGGCTCCATGCTCGGGTCGGTCACCGCCGGTGGCTGGGTCGCGCGCCTGGGACCGATCCGCGTCAGCCAGGTTGGGCTGGCGCTGTGCCTGGCGGGCCTCGCGATCGCCGCGAGCGCCTACCTGCCGCTGGTGTTGCTGGGGGCATTCGTCATCGGTCTAGGGTACGGCCCATCGACGCCCGCGAGTTCGCAGATCCTGCTGCGGGCTTCGCCGCCATCGTTCATCGCGCTGACCTTTTCGATCAAGCAGACGGGCGTCCCGCTCGGCGGCGTGATCGCGGGCGTCGCCGTGCCGGTGATGATTCTCGCCCTCGACTGGCGCGGTACCGCAGTCGCGATCGGATTTGCCTGCATTGCGCTCGCGCTCGCGATCGAACCCCTGCGCGGGCGCTATGACCGCGATCTCGACCCCAGGGCGCCGATGTCGCTGCGCGCGGTGGCGATGCCGGTGTGGCTCGTGCTCCAGACGCCCAGCCTGCGCCGCATGGCGATCACGTCGTTCGTCTACGGCGGCGTCCAGATCACGCTCGTCACCTACCTCGTGACGTTTCTCACCGAGAGTTTCCTGATGACGCTCGTGCTCGCAGGCCTGGTGATGGCGGTGTCGCAGGTCGCGAGCGTGGCAGGACGCGTACTCTGGGGCGTGCTGGCCGACCGGGTCCTCGCACGGCGCACGATGCTCGGACTGCTGGGCATCGGCATGGGCGGCTCCGCGATGGCGACGCTGGCTGCGTCACCATCCTGGTCCCCCGGAATGCTGTTCGCGTTTGCGGCGCTCTTCGGTGCGACCGCAGTCGGCTGGAACGGCGTTTACCTCGCGGAAGTGGCGCGGCTCGTGCCTCCCGCCAAAATCAGCGAGGCGACCGGCGGATGCCTGTTCTTCACTTTTCTCGGCGTCGTCGTGACGCCGCCCGCGTTCAACGCGGTATTGGCGCTGACCTCCAGTTACGCCGTGGGGTACGCGGTGTTCGGCGTTCCGGCGTTCGCCGTCGGGCTATGGCTCCTCGCCGCGCGCGATCGCGCGAGTCCCGGTTGATTCGGATTCCATGAATACCGATACCGCCGACGTGATCCTCGTCCACGGCCTGTGGGCGCCGGCGCTGGTCATGTCGCCGCTCGCCGCGCGGCTCGCGGCCGCCGGATTTCGCTGCCGCCTGTTCGGGTACGCCGGGCGCGGTCAGTCGATCGAATCGAACGCGGAGCGCCTCCGGCGAACGCTGCGTGACCGCAGGCCGGCGCATCTCGTCGGTCACAGCTTGGGCGGACTCGTCGTCCTGGAGGCGCTGAATTCGAGCCCCGACGTGCCGGCGCGGCACACCGTACTCCTCGGCACGCCGGCCCGCGGCAGCGTCTCGGGGCGGCGCCTTGCCGCGAACCGTTTCGGTCGTTGGATGCTGGGGCGCAGCGAACTGCTGTGGCGAGAGCGTGCCGCGGCGCGCTGGGAACGACCCGAGCCGCTGGGAGTCATTGCGGGAACGATGCCGATCGGGCTCGGCCGGGCCGTGTCGCGATTGCCCGGCCCGAGCGATGGCGTGATCTGCGTCGATGAAACCGCGGTCGAGGGCATGCGCGAGCGAATCACCCTGCCGGTGAGCCACAGTGCGATGATCCTTTCGTACAGAGTCGCGGCGCAGGTCGCCGAATTCCTGAGGAACGGCCATTTTCTGCACGATTCGCGTTAGAGCGGCAGCGCTGATCGCTGCGCTCGCAGTGTCTGGCTGCGAGACGCTGTCGTATTACGCGCAGGCGATCGGCGGGCACCTCGCCCTCATCGGTCGGGCGCGGTCGGTCACCGAGCTACTCGCCGACCCGGCGATCCCTGGGGCGCTGCGCGAGCAACTCGCGCTCGCGCTGCGCTTGCGCGAGTTTGCCTCGCGGGAACTCGGTCTGCCGGACAACGACAGCTACCGGCAATTTGCCGATCTCGCGCGGCCCTACGCGGTGTGGAACGTGTTCGCGGCGAAGGAGTTTTCCGTCGAGGCGGTGGAATCGTGCTTCCCGGTCGCCGGATGCGTCACCTACCGGGGTTTTTTCGATCGTGCGGATGCCGAGCGATACGCCGAACGCCTGCGTATCGAGGGGTTCGACACCGTGGTGCTGGGCGTGCCGGCCTATTCGACCCTGGGCACGTTTGCAGATCCGCTGCTGTCGACCTTCGTCGGCTGGCCCGAGGCGGAACTCGCGCGGCTGCTGTTTCACGAACTGGCGCACCAGCTCATTTACGTCAAAGACGATTCGAGCTTCAACGAGTCCTTTGCCGTGGCGCTCGAGCGCGAAGGCGTTCGCCGCTGGTTCTCGGCGAGCGGTCGCGAGGCGGATCTTCGCCGCTTCCACGAGGTGCGGGAGCGCGAGCGTTCGCTCGCGCAGCGCATCGGGGCGACTCGCGCCGAGCTGCGCGCGCTGTACGCCAGCGGACTTGCGCCCGAAGTCATGCGAGAGAGAAAGCGCGTTGTGCTCGAAGCGCTCGCTGCCGATCCGCTATTCCGGAACTTTGCGAACCGGCAGCAGATTGCGCCGAATAACGCGCTGCTCGCGTCCTTCGCAACTTATCAGCAACGGGTGCCGGCATTCGAGCGTCTGCTCACGCAGAGCGGCGGCAATCTGGAGCGGTTCTACGCCGAGGTCAGAGCGCTCGCCGCGCTCGACCGGCCCGCGCGCGACCGCCAGTTCGAGCGCTACGAAATCGGGATGTCGACGACCTTGCGGTAGGGCGCGCGCTCCAGAAGCCGCTCGAACCATGCCTCGAGCTGCGGTTGCGACGGCCGCTCGATCGGCAGCCGCATCCAGAGCTGCACGTGGCAGCCGATCGGGATGTCACCCATGGTGAAGGCATCGCCCGCGACGTACTTTCGCCCGGCGAGCGCCGCGTCGAGAATCGCGAGCAGATCGGCTGCCTTCCTGCAACCTTCCTCGATCGCGGCCGCATCGCGTTTCCCGGGAGGCGTGCGGATCAGTCCCCAGAACACCGGGCGGAACGCCGCCTGAAACGTGAACGCCCAGTCCATCCAGCGATCGGCGTCGGCACGCTGCCTGAGGTCGAGCGGCCAGAGGCGGCCGGCGCCATGCTTGGCGGCGAGATAGCGCACGATGGCGTGGGATTCCCAAAGCAGGTACCCGTGGTCCTCGATCGTCGGCACGAGGCCGTTCGGATTGAGTTTTCGATATTCGGGGGAATTGACGACGCCGAACTGCAGCCCGGCATCGATACGCTCATACTTCAAGCCCAGTTCTTCCGCGCACCACAGCGCCTTCTTGACGTTGACCGAATTGGTGCGCCCCCAGATTTTCAGCATGACCGTTCCTGTCAGAAACCGACCGCCTGGCCGTCCCGCCGCGGGTCGCTCGCGGCGAAGTAGCCGCCGTCCAGTTTCCAGATGAGCTGCGCGCTGCCGAACTGGTTGTAATCGTCCACGGTGACGATGCGATGACCGCGCCGCAGCAGCTCCTCGATCGACGCCGCGGGAAATCCGTCCTCGACGCTCACGTCGAGACCCTGCACGAAGCGGAATCGCGGGCCGTCGCAGGCGGCCTGCGGATTCTGGCCGTAGTCCGCGATCCGAACCATGACCTGCGCGTGGCCCTGCGGCTGCATGGTTCCGCCCATGACCCCGAAGCTCATCACGGGCACGCCGGCGCGCGTGACGAATCCCGGGATGATCGTCTGGTACGGACGCTTGCGCGGGCCCACGCAGTTGGGATGCCCGGGCCGCAGCACGAAGGTCGCGCCGCGGTTCTGCAGCGATATCCCGGTCTCCGGCACGACCACGCCCGAGCCGAAGCCCATGTAGTTCGACTGAATGTAGGAAATCATCATCCCCGAGGCGTCCGCTGCCGTGAGGTACACCGTGCCTCCTTTGGGCGGTGAGCCAGGGCCGAAATCCTGTGCTCGCTTCAGGTCGATGAGGCGCGCGCGCCGCCGCAGGTACTCGGGTTCGAGCAGCTGCTGCGGCGGCACGTCCATGTGATCGAGGTCGCCGACATATCTCCAGGCGTCGGCGAACGCGAGCTTCACTGCCTCGATTTGCAGGTGCAGGCTGTCGGGTCCGTCGACCGGATGGCTCGCGAGGTCGAAGTGCTGCAGGATGCCGAGCGCGATCAGCGCCACGATGCCCTGGCCATTCGGCGGCAATTCGTGAAGCGTGTAGCCGCGGGAATCGATCCGAAGCGGCGCGACCCAGTCCGAGGCGTGCGCAGCGAGATCGGACGCCGTCATCGCACCGCCGTGCTGCTTCGAATGCGCGGCGATCCGTTGCGCGAGCTCGCCGCGATAGAACGCATCACCGCGCGTCGCGGCGATTCTCTCGAGCGTCGCGGCGTGCTCCGGGAACCGGAAGCGCTCCCCGGCGCGCGGCGCGCGTCCCTGCGGCATGAAGGCCTGCGCGAATCCGGGCTGCTCCCGGAGTTCGGCGACTTGATTTGCCCATTGTTTCGCGATGGTCGGCGACACCAGGAAACCGTCGCGGCCGTAGCCGATCGCGGGTTCGAAAAGCCGCTCGAACGGCAGCTTGCCGAAGCGCTCCGAAAGCAGGCCCCAGGCCGAGACGCAACCCGGCACGGTGACCGAGTTCCAGCCGCGCGCGGGCATCTGCGCCTGGCCGGAGAAGAATTCCGGGGTCCATGCGGCAGGAGAGCGTCCGGAAGCGTTCAGTCCGTGCATCGCCTTGCCGTCCCAGAGGATCGCGTAGGCATCCGATCCGATTCCGTTGGACACCGGTTCGACCAGCGTCAGCGTAATTGCCGTGGCGACGATCGCATCGACCGCGTTGCCGCCGGCCGCGAGCATCCGAAGCCCGGCTTGCGCCGCGAGCGGCTGCGAGGTGGCGACGACGTTCTGAGCGAGCAGCGGTTTGCGCGGCCAGGCGTAGGGCAGATTCCAGGAAAAATCCGACATGGAGACTTTCTAGACGTGTTCGAAATCGAGCACCGTGCGGCCAAGCACCTTTCCGGCTCGCAGATCTTCCAGCACGGCGTTGACTTCACTTGCCGGGCGCGTCGCGACCGGCATCGGCTTGAGCCCGCGTTTTCTCGCCAGCGCGACCAGCGCCTTCAGTTCCTGCAGGTTGCCGACGTAGGATCCCATGACCGCGACCGCGCGCTGCGCGATCGGCGGCATCGGCAGCGAGATCTCTCCGCCGAACAGGCCGCACAGGATGTATCGACCGCCCTTGCGAAGCGCGGGATAGGCGAGCGCGTGCGTGGCCGGCATGCCTACGAAATCGATCGCCGCAGCGAGCGATCCGCCGGCCAGTTCCTGCAGTAGCCGAGTCGCCTCCGGCGCCCGCGTATCGAGCGCCCGCATCGCGCCCAGTTTCTTCGCCGCGGCGAGCTTCGATTCGTCGATGTCGCAGGCGATGATGTTGCGCACGCCTTGCGCCCGAAGAATCGAGACTGCGACCAGGCCCAGTCCGCCGCAACCGAGCACTGCGACCCAGTCGCGGCGCTCGAGCGCCGGGAGTTTGGCGATCGCGCTGTACGCGGTGAGTCCAGAGCAGGCGAGGGTCGAGGCAAAGGCGTCGTCGATTCCACGGCTGTCTACGAGATAACGCGGATGCGGCACGAGCAAATGAGTGGAGTAGGCGCCGGGTTTCATCACCCCGACGAAACGCTGCTGCAGGCAGTAGTTGTCGAGGCCGTCCCTGCAGACCGGGCAGGTGCCGCAACCGATCCAGGGAAACACCAGCCGTTTCTGGCCGACTTTGACGCCCTTGGCGCGCGGGCCGAGCGCCTCGACCACGCCGAACGGTTCATGCCCCATCGTGAACGGGGGAACGCAGCCACGCTCCTTCACGTAGAGGCGCTTGCCGCCGCCGAGATCGAAAAAACCGTCCCAGAGGTGCAGGTCGGTATGGCATACGCCCGACCGCGTCACCCGCAGCAGCACTTCGGTTCCCGCGGGTCGCGGCGTTTCGCGGACCGCCCGCTGCAGCGGCTTGCCGTGTTCGACGATCTCGTAGCTGATCATGCTTTCGCCGCCTCGTGCAACGCCTGGTCGATGTCCCAGAGGATATCGTCCAGCGATTCGATCCCCACCGAGATGCGGATCATGTCCGGGGTCACGCCGGCTCTGCGCTGCTCCTCTTCGCTCATCTGCCGGTGGGTCGTCGACGCGGGATGGATGATCAGCGTCTTGGCGTCGCCGATGTTGGCGAGGTGACTCATGACCTGCGCCGCCTCGATGAAGCGCTCGCCGGCCTTCGCCCCGCCTTTGACCCCGAAATTCAGCAGGCCCGAAGCGCCCATCGGCAGGTACTTCGCCGCCAGCGCATGGTAGCGGCTGCCAGGCAGCCCCGGGTAGTTCACGAAGTTCACGCGCGGATGGTCGGAGAGGAACTTCGCCACCGCAAGCGCGTTCGCGCAATGCCGATCCATGCGCACCGGAAGCGTTTCGAGCCCCTGCAGCAGCAGCCATGCATTGATCGGCGCGAGCGCCGGCCCGAAGGTGCGCATGGTCTCCATTCGCGCCTTCATGGTGAAACCGAAGTCGCCGAAGGTCTCGTGGAAAATCACGCCGTGGTATCCGGGCGAGGGCGAGGTGAACTCCGGAAACCGGCCGTTGCCCCAGTCGAAGCGACCCGCCTCGACGATCACGCCGCCCATGGTGGTGCCGTGGCCCCCGATGTACTTGGTCGCCGAATGCACCACGATGTCGGCGCCCCAGTCGAGCGGGCGGCACAGGTAGGGCGAGGGCACGGTGTTGTCGAGCACCAGCGGAACGCCGGCCTCGCGGGCGATCGCGGCGAGCGCCTCGATGTCGACGATGTTGATGAGCGGGTTGCCGAGCGTTTCCGCGTACAGCAGTTTCGTTTCGGGACGGATCGCGCGGCGGAAATTCTCGGGCTCGTCGGGATCGACGAAGGTCGTTTCGACACCGAGTTTTCTCAGGTTGACGCCGAGCAGCGTGTGCGTGCCGCCATAGAGCGTGGACGCCGAAACGATGTGGTCGCCGCTCTTCACGAGGGTGAGAATCGCCGTGACCTCCGCTGCCTGGCCGGTGGCGCAGGCGAGCGCCGCGCGGCCGTTCTCGAGCGCCGCCATGCGTTCCTCGAACACGGCCACGGTCGGATTCGAGATCCGGGAATAGACGTTGCCGAAGGTCTGCAGATTGAACAGGCTCGCGGCATGGTCCGCGGAGTCGAAGACGAACGAAGTCGTCTGGTAGATGGGCGCCGCGCGCGCCCCCGTCGCGGGATCGGGAATCTGGCCCGCGTGCAGGCAGAGCGTTTCGATGCCGAATTTGCGATCGGGCATGCCGCCGCCTCAGTACGACAGCCAGCGCGGCCGCTTGGCCGAGACCACGCGCGTGTTGACGCCGACCCAGTTCAGGCCGCCGAACAGCCGCCCGTGTTCGATTTTGACGCAGCGATCCATCACCGAAGCGAGCCCCGCCGCGAGCGCCCGCTCGTGGGCCACGACGTTCTTCACGCCGATCTGCTGCCACAGCACTCGCGCACCGATCGCGATTGCGTCTTCTGCGATCGGCAGCACGTCCTCGGTTCTGCGGAACAGGTCCACGATTCCGACCGGGTCCGGAATCTCGCGCAGGCTCGCGTAGCAGCGCTCGCCGAGCACCTCCTTGCCGGCGTACCGCGGGTTGACCGGAATCACCCGGTAGCCGTGTTCCTGCATGTACTTCGCGGCGAAATTGCTCGGCCGATGCCAGTCGGCCGACAGGCCCACCACCGCGAGCACGCGGTTTTCCTGCAGGATCTTTCGGAGGGTGTTGATGTCCGGCATGACGGACGACTATACCTCAGAGGAGGCGGCGGGTCGGGTCCTATAATCCGTGCTTTCGCAGAGGAGAAAGCGATGTCCGTCGGCGGCGCTGTTTGGGGACGGCCGGATCGGTCGGCAGGTTCATGAGCGCGCTGCACCCACAGGCGGCCGGGTTGCTCGAACGCGCGGCGAAATCGCCCCTTCCCCTTTATCACACGGTGCCGCCGCACGTCGCGCGGCGCCTGTATCGCGACACGCGCTCGGTGCTCGCGCCGCCGAGTCCCGAAGTGGGCTCGGCGCGCCTCCTGGTGGCCGATCGCGCGATCGCCCTGCGCGCGTATCGCCCGGCAGGCGTTGCGGACAGCGAAGTGCTTCCGGCGCTCGTGTTCTTTCACGGCGGCGGCTGGGTGATCGGCGATCTCGACACGCACGACGTGCTCTGCAGGCAGTTGTCGAACGGCGCGCGCTGCGCCGTATTTTCGGTCGATTATCGGTTGGCGCCCGAGAATCGGTTTCCGGCCGCGGTCGATGATGCGATCGCGGCGACGCGCTGGCTCGCGTCCAATGCGCGCGAACTCGGCGTGGATCCCCTGCGCATTGCCGTCGGCGGCGACAGCGCCGGTGGAAACCTGGCGACCGTGGTCGCGCTCGACGCGCGCGACCACGCGGGCCCCAGGTTGTGCTTCCAGTTGCTGATCTACCCGGGCACCGACCAGCGCTGCGGCTTTCCTTCGCACCAGACCAACGGCGAGGGGTATCTGCTCACGCGCCATTCGATCGCGTACTTCCGGGACCATTACCTGCCGAATGAAAGCGACGTCCTCGATTGGCGCGCCTCCCCGTTGCTTGCGGACAGCCTCGCCACGTTGCCGCCGGCGTTCGTCCTGACTGCCGGTTTCGACCCCTTGCTCGACGAAGGCCGGGCCTACGCGGAGCGCCTGGCCAAAGAAGACGTCGAGGTCGCGTACCGGGAGTATTCCGACATGGTTCACGGATTCATCCTTTTCGGCGGCGTGCTCGACACGGCGAACGCAGCGGTCGAGGACTGCTGCGAACGATTGCGCGCAGCATTCGCAGCGAACCACGCATGAGCGCCGCACCGCAATCGCGCCACGGCGGCAGGATCCTCGCCGATGCGCTCGTTGCGCACGGGGTGAAGCTCGCTTTCGGCGTTCCCGGAGAAAGCTACCTTCCGGTGCTCGACGGCATTCACGCCCGGCGCGATCAGCTGCGTTTCGTCATCTGCCGGCAGGAAGGCGGCGCGGCCTACATGGCCGAGGCCTGCGCCAAGCTCGCCGGCGAGCCGGGCGTGGTGTTCGTCACGCGCGGGCCCGGCGCGACCAACGGATCCGTGGGCGTGCATACCGCGATGCAGGATTCCACGCCGATGGTGGTGTTCGTAGGGCAGGTGGGCACCGACATGTGCGAGCGCGAAGCGTTTCAGGAAATCGACTTCCGCCGCATGTACGGTCCGCTCACCAAGTGGGTCGGGCAGATCGATCGAGTGGGGCGCATACCGGAATACGTCAGTCACGCGTTTCACACGGCGATGGCGGGTCGCCCGGGACCCGTGCTGCTCGCGCTTCCGGAAGACATGCTGTACCAGGAGGCCTCGGTTTCCGACACACCCCGATACCGTACCGTGCGGGGTGCGCCTTCGCCGGGGGACATCGCGGAACTCGGGCGATTGCTGTGCGCAGCCGAGCGACCGCTGATGATTGCAGGGGGCGGCGGCTGGGACCCCGGGTCGCTCGAAGCGCTGCGGGACTGGACGCAGGCCGCGGGACTGCCGGTCGCGTGTTCGTTCCGAAGGCAGGATTACCTCGACAACCGGCAGCCGAACTATGCCGGGGACATCGGGTTCGGCATCAATCCGAAACTCGCGCAGCGGGTCAAGGACGCGGACCTGCTGATCGTCGCAGGCGCGCGGCTCGGCGAAATCGCGACCGCCGGTTACACGCTGATCGAGGTGCCCGTGCCACGCCAGACCCTGGTGCACGTTCACGCAGGACCGGAGGAACTCGGGCGCGTGTACGCGGCGCGGCTCCCGATCAACTCGGGAATGGCCCAGTTCGTCGCGGCGCTGCAGCCCCTGAAGGTCGAAGGCGCGCGCTGGCAGGCCTGGACGCGGGAGGCGCGCGAGGACTATGAAGCGTGGGCGGAACCGAAGGCGATGCCCGGTGACGTTCAGCTCGGTGAAATCGTGTCCTGGCTTTCGGAGACGCTGCCCGAGGACGCGATCGTCACCAACGGCGCCGGCAATTTCGCCGTCTGGCTCAACCGCCATTTCCGTTACAAGCGCAGTCGCACCCAGCTTGCGCCCACGAGCGGCTCGATGGGCTACAGCGTGCCCTCGGCGGTCGGTGCGGCGATCGCGCACCCGTCGCGCACGGTCGTGGGTTGGGCCGGAGACGGCGACTTTCTGATGAATGGGCAGGAACTCGCTACCGCGGTGCAGTACGACGCAGCGCCCATTCTCATCGTGGTGAACAACGGAATGTACGGCACCATCCGCATGCACCAGGAGCGGGAATTCCCGGAGCGCGTGAGCGGAACCGAATTGAAGAACCCGGATTTTGCCGCCTATGCGCGCGCCTTCGGCGGACATGGGGAGCGCGTCGAGCGCACTGCGGACTTCGCTCCCGCGTTCGAGCGTGCACGCGCCTCCGGAAAAGCCGCCGTGATCGAACTGCGCATCGACCCCGACGCGATCACGCCCAACACCACGCTGAGCGCGATTCGCGATGCGGCGCTCAAGAGGCGCTGAGCCCGGGAATCAGCTCCCGGGCGGCGGCTCGCCGGCGGCCTGCAGGAAGACCGCGCAGCTGTCGAGCTTGCCGAGTTGCGCGCGGCGCGCGGCCTGGAACTGGCTGCGCACCAGCGAAGCAATCGGCGCCGGCCGGTCGAGCTCGCCGGCGAGCAGGAGGAAGTACCGCAGATCCTTCTCCATCAGTTCGAGCTGGAACTGCGGCGTGAAATCTCGGTTGAACATCTTCGGCAGCTTGGTCTTGAGCAGGCGCGAGCCGGCCGCGCCCTCGCCGAGGATCTCGAGCGTCGCCGCCCGGTCGAGGTTTGCGGCTTCGGCGACCTGAGCCGCCTCGGCCATCGCCGCCGTGGCAGTTCCGGAAAGCATGTTGTTGATCAGCTTGATCGTTGCGCCCGTGCCGGCGTCACCCATGCGCCTCGCGAGCCGTCCCATCGCGGTATATAGCGGTTGCGCTGTTGCGAACGCTGCTGCGTCACCTCCGACCATGAACACCAGTTCACGGTTCTGCGCCTGCAGGATCGACCCCGTTACGGGGCTGTCGAGATAGGCGCAGCCTCGCCCGGCCGCGGCTGCCGCCACCTCGCGGGCCATCGACGGCGTATTGGTGCTCGAATCGATGATCACGGTTCCGGGCGCCGCCCCGGCGAGCACGGCCTGCGATCCCAGCATGACGGCGCGGGTCGCTGCGTCGTCGGCGACGATCGAGCAGACGAACTGCGCGCCCTTCGCGGCCGCCGCAGGCGAATCGCAGACCGCAGCACCCTTGGCTGCGGCGGCCGCGGTTTTGGCGCGGTCGCGGTTGTACACCCGCAGCTCGAAACCCGCTGCGATCAGGTTGAGGGCCATGCGTGAACCCATTGCGCCCAGCCCGATGAATGCCACGGTCGTCATGATTGGCTCCGCCTAGTGTTGCAGGATCTTGGAAAGGAACAGCTGCGCGCGCTCGGAACGCGGCGTCCCGAAAAAATCGTCCTTGGTTGCATCCTCGACGATCCTACCCTCGTCCATGAAGATCACGCGGTGCGCCACCTTGCGCGCGAAGCCCATCTCGTGCGTCACCACCATCATGGTCATGCCTTCGCGGGCCAGTTCCACCATCACGTCGAGCACTTCGTTGATCATCTCCGGGTCGAGCGCCGAGGTGGGCTCGTCGAACAGCATCGCGATCGGGTCCATGCTGAGCGCGCGCGCGATGGCGACGCGCTGCTGCTGGCCGCCCGAGAGCTGGCCGGGAAACTTGTCCCGCTGGTCCGCGAGGCCGATCCGGTCCAGAAGCGCGTCGGCCTTCTTCAGGGCCGCGTCGCTTGGACGGCCGAGCACCTTGATCTGCGCGAGCGTCAGGTTCTCGATCACCGTCAGGTGCGGGAACAGCTCGAAATGCTGGAACACCATGCCGACGCGCGATCGCAGTTTCGGCAAGTCGGTTTTCGGATCACCCACCGAGATTCCGTCGACCACGACGTCGCCTTGCTGAAACGGTTCGAGCGCATTGACGCACTTGATGAGCGTGGATTTTCCTGAGCCCGAAGGGCCGCACACCACGACCACCTCGCCCTTCCGCACTTCGGTCGAGCAGTCCTTCAGCACCTGGAAGCTCCCGAACCACTTGCTCACGTTCCTGATCGAGATCATCGAACCCTCTAGCGAATGACTGCAATGCGCTTTTGCAGGCGGTACACGTAATTCGACGCGGTGAAGCTGACGATGAAATACACCACCGCGACGAAGGTGTACATCTCCACCAGGCGGTAGTCCCGGTTGGCGACCTTCACCGCGGCGCCGAGAAAATCGGTGGCGGAAATCACGTAAACCAGCGAGGTGTCCTGGAACAGGATGATCGTCTGCGTGAGCAGCACGGGCACCATGTTGCGGAACGCCTGCGGCAGCACGATCTGTCCCATGGTCTGCCAGTAATTCAGCCCGAGCGCGAGGCTCGCGGCCACCTGGCCGCGGGAAATCGACTGGATTCCGGCGCGCATGATTTCGCAGTAGTACGCGGCCTCGAACATGGTGAAGGTGATGACCGCGGACCAGAACGCGCCGACGCGGATCGGGTTCTTTTCGCCGATCAGCCAAGCGCCGATATAGGGCACGAGGAAGAAGAACCAGAAGATCACCAGAACGAGCGGCACCGAGCGCATCAGGTTGACGTAGGCACCGGCCATCCACGCCAGGGGCCGCATCGAGGACAGGCGCATCATCGCTAGCAGCGTGCCGAAGACGACGCCGCCCGTCATCGCGAGCAGCGTGAGCGTGACCGTGAACGTCATCCCCTCGCGGAACAGGTACCACGCGGAACGCTGGATGACGTCGAAATCGTATCCCGCGAACACGCTAATGCGCTCCCGCCTGCTGCGCGCCGATCAGGCCCGGGACGCGCACCCTGCGCTCGAGCGTGCGCATGCCGAAGACGACGACCAGATTGGTGAGGAGGTAGATCACGGTCGCCGCAGCGAAGGCCTCGAAGACCTGGAAACTGAACTCCTGCATCGCACGCGCGCGTCCGGTGAGTTCCAGCAGCCCGATGGTCAGCGCGACCGACGAGTTCTTGACGATGTTCAGGAATTCGGAGGTCAGCGGCGGCAGCACGATGCGCAGCGCCATCGGCAGCAGCACGAAACGGTAGGTTTGCGGCAGCGTCAGTCCGAGCGCGGTTCCCGCCATGGCCTGTCCGCGCGGCAGCGACTGGATTCCCGCGCGCACCTGCTCGGCGACCCGCACCGAGGTATAGATGCCCAGGCACAGCACCGCGGGCAGGTAGGAGCCCCAGGGCGGCGGGATCTGCTTCATCCAGTCACCGAGCGCCCTGGGCAGGAGTTCCGGCAGGACGAAATACCACAGGAACATCTGCACGATGAGCGGCACGTTGCGGAAGATCTCGACGTAGCCGTTGCCGAGCCGAACGATCCATTTCAGCGGCGTGGTGCGCAGGGTGCCGACGATGGCGCCGATCGCGAGCGCGATGACCCACGCGGCGAGCGCCGTGGCAAGCGTCCAGCCCAGTCCGACGATCAGGTAATGGAGATAGCTCCCCGCGCCGCCGGGTTCAGGCTGCAGCAGGATTCCCCAGTTCCAGTTGTAGTTCATCCTGGGCCCCGAAAAACGACGGGCGCGCGCTCAGCGGCTGGCAGAACTCCGCTGCAACGCGCGCCCGTGCTGCGCCCGGTCGCGCCGCAACCGCTATTTGTACGCGGCGGGGTCGCCCGAATCCGTCGGGTTGGCGAGCACCTTCCTGAACGGTTCGCTCATCGGCACGTTGAGGTTGATGCCTTTGGGCGGAATCGGCTTGAGGAACCATTTGTCGTAGATGGCGTTGATCTGGCCGCTCTTGTAGACCGTGGACACGGCGGCGTCGACGACCTTCTTGAATGCGGCGTCGTCCTTTCTCACCATGATGCCGTAGGGCTCCACCGACAGCGCGTCGGCCGAGATCACGTAATCGTCCGGCGTGCGCGACTGCGACACCAGGCTGTAGAGCAGGATGTCGTCCATGAAGAACGCAACTGCGCGCCCGGTCTCGACCATCTGAAACGCTTCCGGGTGGCCGTTGGCCGAAATGATGTTCATGCCCAGGTTCTGCGCCGCGTTGATTTCCGTGACCTGCTTGATGTTCGTCGTTCCCGCCGTCGACACTACGGTCTTGCCCTTGAGGTCCGCGAGCGACTTGAGGCTGGATGCCTTCTTCGATACGAAGCGGTTGGCGGTGACGAAATGCGTCATCGTGAACCAGACCTGCTTCTGGCGGTCGAGGTTGTTGGTGGTCGAGCCGCACTCCAGGTCGATGGTGCCGTTCGCCATCAGCGGAATCCGGTTGGCCGAGGTGACCAGCTGGAATTTGACGTCGAGCTTGGGCAGCTTGAGTTCGTTCTTGACCGCGTCGACCACGCGCAGGCACAGGTCCAGGGCGTAGCCGATGGGTTGCTGCTTGTCGTCATAGTAGGAAAACGGAACCGAGGCGTCGCGGTGGCCGACCGTGATCGAGCCGCTGTCCTTGATCTTCTTCAGCGTACCGTCCTGCGCGGCGACCGGGAACGCGACCGCGGCGGCCAACATGACAATTGCGAGACGAACCGATTTCATTGATTTCCTCCGTGGAAAGTGCGGCCATTCTCGGGATCCCCCTACAGCGTGTCAAGGGAGCGCCCTACAATGGCGGCAGCAGCCTCTGCGAACCCGGGAGATGGCCGATTTCCCGCGCCTGCCGGCAGCGGCGAGATTCATCTGCTGCGCGTTCCGCCTGCGGCCAGAGCGGCGATGATGGCGGCAGAATCCGGGCGGCTGCAGCCGAACGCATTCGAGCCGGCCGCGGCGTGATGGCAAGCGGTAGCGCGTGTCAATTGCTGCAACAGGAGCAGTCGAACATGAAGACGAGCAAGCCTGAACCCATCTGGCGGCCGACCGCCGAGGCGGTGGAGAATGCCCAGATCACGCAGTTCGCGCATCAATGCTCGCGGCGCTATCGGGTCGATCTTGACGACTACGCCGCGTTTCACCGCTGGAGCGTCGAGAACCCGGCCGAGTTCTGGAGCGAGGTCTGGGACTGGTGCGGCGTGATCGCGTCGAAGAAGGGCGGGACGGTGCTTCTCGACGCTGAGCGCATGCCCGGTGCGAAATGGTTTCCAGAGGCCCGGCTCAACTTCGCGCAGAACCTGTTGCGCCGCGGCGACCGTGGCGACGCGCTCGTATTCTGGGACGAGACCGGTTTTCGGCGCCGCGTCAGCTACTCCGAACTCACCAGTGACGTGTCGCGGGCGGCGCAGGCGCTGCTGCAGCTCGGACTGCGCCCGGGCGATCGCGCCGCGGCTTTCGTGCCGAACATGCCGGAAACCGCGATGTGCGCGCTCGCCGCGCTTTCGCAGGGAATGGTGTGGACCTCGTGCTCGCCCGACTTCGGCGTCGATGGCGTGCTCGATCGATTCGGCCAGGTCGAACCGAAGATCCTGTTCTGCGCCGACGGCTACCGCTACGCCGGCCGCGAATACGACTCACTCGAGCGCGTCGCCGAAATCGCCGAACGTCTGCCCGGGTTGCGCAAGGTGGTCGTGATCCCGAATCTGCGCGCGAAGCCGGACATCTCCGCGATCCCGAAGTCCGTACTGCTCGAGGAATGGCTCAGGCGCCACGCGGCAGCCGAGATTCCGTACGTTCAGCTGCCCTTCGACCACCCGGCTTACATCCTGTTCACCTCGGGAACGACCGGCGTTCCCAAGTGCATCGTGCACAGCGTCGGAGGAGCGTTGCTCTCCGGGCTGAAGATGTACAAGCTGCAGTTCGACGTCCGGCCCGGCGACCGGTTTTTCTACTACACGACCTGCAACTGGGTGATGTGGAACCTGCTGTTCGAAGGACTCGCCGCGGAAGCGACGGTGCTGCTGTACGACGGCTCGCCGTTCGAGCGCGGGGGCCGGATGCTGTTCGACTACGCGGCGGCCGAACGTTGCACGCACTTCGGCACCTCTGCGAAGTTCATCGACGCAGTCGAAAAACGCGACCTGCGACCCGCCGAGACGCACGATCTCGGCGATCTGCGCATGATCCTGTCGACCGGATCGCCGCTGGTGGCCGAGAGCTACGATTTCGTGTACCAGCACATCAAGCGCGATGTGTGCCTGTCGTCCATCTCGGGCGGCACCGACATCATGGCGGCATTCGCCGACGCCAACCCGGCGCTGCCCGTCTACCGTGGGGAGCTGCAATGCGCCTCGCTTGGAATGGCGGTGCAGGTCTTCGACGAGGACGGCGAGCCCCTGGTCGGCAAGAAGGGGGAACTCGTGTGCACGCAGCCGTTTCCGTCCATGCCGCTGGGATTTTGGAACGACCGCGGGGGCGAAAAGTACCACGCGGCATATTTCTCGCGTTACCCCAACGTCTGGTGCCACGGCGACTGGTGCGAGATCACCGAGCGCGGCACGCTCATCGTCTACGGACGCTCCGACGCGACGCTCAACCCCGGCGGCGTGCGCATCGGCACCGCGGAGATCTATCGCCAGGTCGAGAAGATCGACGAAATCGAGGAATCCGTCGCGATCGGCCAGCTCTGGCCGCCCGACAAGCCGGTCGATACGCGGGTCCTGCTGTTCGTGCGCCTGCGCCCGGGCTACAACCTCGACGAAGCGCTCGCCGAGCGCATCCGCAAGCGCATCCGCGACAACACGACGCCGCGGCACGTGCCTGCCCGCGTCATCCAGGTGCCCGACATTCCGCGCACGAAGAACAACAAGGTGGTCGAACTCGCGGTGAAAGCCGTGGTGCACGGCATGCCGGTGCCGAATACGGACGCGCTCGCCAATCCCGAGGCGCTCGATTGGTTCCGCGACCTTCCGGAACTCGCTGCGTAGCGGACTGTTCCGGCAACGCGGCTGGCCGTGGCGCGCCGGTGCATCAATGCAGCGTCGCGCGCCGGCCCTCGTAAATTCCCTGCAACAGCCGCAGCGACCCGCGGCAGATCGCCTCGTGCGTGAGCGCGTGGCCGAGATCCTCGATCACGTCGAGCGTCACCGGCACGTGCAATCCCGAGAGCACGCGCGCCGCGCGCTCGGCGTGCACTCGCGAGACCACCGAGTCGTAGCCGCCATGAACGAGGTGAATCCGCGAGACGATGCTTTTCTGCGGCAGGCGCGCAAAGCGCGCCGAATATGCGACGACCGCGCCCGCCAGTCCCGGGAAGCCCTTCACCGTCTCCAGGGCGACCGTGCCGCCCTGCGAATAGCCGATCAGCACGGTGCGCTCGCGGGGAACGTCGTAGTTGGTCTGCTCCCGGCGCACCAGGTGCTCGATTCGCGGCAGGATTGCAGCGACGCGGTCGAAGCGATTGTCGTCGTTCAGGCCGCGGCTCGAAAACCACTGCTGCGATTCGCGGTCGCTTTCGTAGTGGGCGAAGCCGCTGGGAACGATCAGCGCAGCGCTCGGAAAGCGCGCCTGGAACTTGAACGCCGCCGGAATCATCGATTGCGCGGTGGCGCCACTGCCGTGCAGGAACACGAACAGGTGATGGGCGGCGTGTTCCGGCGTGGGGCCGAAGCGAAAGACCTTGCCGAACGGCATACGGTCATTCTCGCGCCGCCGGTGGCCTGCTGTAAACATCCCCGCCGATCCGGGCCGCATCGGATTTGGCCGGAGTCAAATCAGGGACCGGCCGCGTTCGAGCGCCACTTTCAGATACCGGCCGGTGTAGCTGGCCTCGACCGAAGCGACCTTCTCGGGCGTTCCCTCGGCCACGATTCGCCCGCCGCCATCTCCGCCTTCCGGGCCGAGATCGACGACCCAGTCCGCGGTCTTGATCACGTCCAGATTGTGTTCGATCACGACCACCGTATTGCCCGCCTGGCGCAGGCGATGCAGGACCTTGAGGAGCAGGTGAATGTCGTGAAAATGCAGCCCCGTCGTCGGCTCGTCCAGGATGTACAGGGTCCGACCGCTCTCACGCCGCGACAACTCCAGCGAGAGCTTGACCCGCTGCGCTTCGCCCCCGGAAAGCGTCGTGGCCGGCTGGCCGAGCTGTAGGTAACCCAGGCCTACCTGAACCAGCGTCTTGAGCTTCCGCGCCACCGCGGGGACCGCAGCGAAGAGCGTCGCCGCGTCGTCGACGCGCAACTGCAGCGCGTCGTACACGCTTTGCCCGCGGTAGCGGATTTCGAGCGTTTCGCGGTTGTAGCGCCGGCCGTGGCAGACGTCGCAGGCAACGTAGAAATCCGGCAGGAAATGCATTTCGACTTTCACCACGCCGTCGCCCTGGCAGGCTTCGCATCGCCCGCCCTTGACGTTGAAGGAAAATCGACCCGGGTCGTAACCGCGGGCGCGCGCTTCGGGCACTCCGGCGTACAGTTCCCGGATCGGGGTGAACAGCCCCGTGTAGGTCGCCGGGTTCGAGCGTGGGGTCCTGCCGATCGGGCTCTGGTCCACGCTCACGACCTTGTCGAAATGCTCCAGGCCGCTGATCGAATCGTGCGGCGCCGGGTCGGCGGAACTCCCGTACAGGTGCCGTGCCGCGGCCACGTACAACGTATCGTTCACGAGCGTCGACTTGCCCGACCCGGACACGCCCGTCACGCACACCAGCAGGCCGGCCGGAATCGAGACGTCGATCGCCTGCAGATTGTTGCCGCGCGCGCCACGGATCTGGATTCGCCGGCCGTCGCCGCGATGCCGGTGTCGCGGCGTCTCGATCGACAACGCGCCGGCGAGGTACCGGCCGGTGAGCGAATCCGGCGAGGCGATGATCGCTTCCGGCGGGCCCTCGGCAACCACTCGGCCACCGGCGGCGCCCGCGCCCGGGCCCATGTCGAGAACGTGATCCGCGGCGCGAATCGCCTCCTCGTCGTGCTCGACGACGATGACCGAGTTGCCGAGGTCACGCAGGCGCTTGAGCATTGCGAGCAGGCGTGAGTTGTCGCGCTGATGCAGTCCGATCGACGGCTCATCCAGCACGTACATCACGCCGGTGAGTCCCGATCCGATCTGGCTCGCGAGCCGGATGCGCTGCGCTTCGCCGCCCGAGAGCGTTTCGGCGGAGCGTTCGAGCGACAGGTAGCCGAGCCCGACGTCGACCAGGAATTCCATCCGGGTCGCGATCTCGCGCACGATTCGCCCCGCGATCTGCCCGCGCGCGCCCTCGAGCCGAAGATCGCGGAACAGGCCGAGTGCCTCGGTGAGCGAAAGCCGCCCGAATTCGTGCAGCGCGCGGCCACCGACGCGGACGTAACGCGCCTCCCTGCGCAGACGCGCGCCGCCGCAATCCGGACAGGCCATGGTGTTGCGGTATTTCGCCAACTCCTCCCGCACCACGAGCGAATCCGTTTCGCGATGGCGTCTCTCCAGATTGGGAATGACGCCCTCGAACGCGTGCTCGCGGGTTTGGCTGCGACCGCGCGCAGTGGGGTATTGGAAAGCGATCTTCTCTTCGCCTGAGCCCTGCAGCACGACGCGCTGCACGTCGTCGTCGAGCGCCTCCCAGGGCTGCTCGATGTCGACGCCGTAGTGTCGCGCGAGGGACTGAAGCATAGCGAAATAGAACTGGTTGCGGCGATCCCAGCCACGGATGGCGCCCGATGCGAGCGAGAGATTGGGATGCGCGACGACGCGGCGCGGATCGAAGAAGTCGATCGCGCCCAGTCCATCGCAGCGGGGACAG
>MERB01000032.1:42650-46626 GCA_001770475.1 Betaproteobacteria bacterium RIFCSPLOWO2_02_FULL_66_14
GTTGCGCGGAGTCGGGCCGGACCCTGAGGCGATCCACCACCACTTCGATCGTATGTTTGGCGTTGCGCTGAAGGCGCAGCACTGCGCCCAGTTCGTGCACCTTTGCGTCGATGCGCACTCGCGTGAAGCCTTGCGCGCGCAACTCGTCCAGCAAGTCGGTCTGTTCGCCACGGCGGGCGGTGACCACCGGAGCAAGCACCATGATGCGGGTCTCCGGCGGCAGGGCAAGCACGTGGTCGACCATCTGCGATACCGCCTGCGCCTGCAGCGGCTGCTCGTGCTCCGGACAGAACGGCTCGCCGGCGCGCGCATACAGCAGCCTGAGGTAGTCGTGGATTTCCGTTACGGTGCCGACGGTCGAGCGTGGATTGTGGCCCGCAGCCTTTTGCTCGATCGCGATCGCCGGCGACAGCCCCTCGATCAGGTCGACGTCCGGTTTTTCCATCATTTCGAGGAACTGCCTCGCGTACGCGGAAAGCGATTCGACATACCGGCGCTGTCCCTCGGCGTAAAGCGTATCGAACGCGAGGGAGCTCTTGCCGGAACCGGAAGGGCCGGTGATCACCACCAGTTTCCGGCGCGGCAGATCGAGGTGAATGTCCCTCAGGTTGTGCGTGCGTGCGCCGCGGATGCGAATCAGGTCCAAGGAAGGCGAGCCCGGGAGCAAACTTGTTAATATAAATGCTTTCCGCAGCAACACTCCATTCCCAATGCAGCCTGACCGGATGAGCCGGGCCGAAATTCGCGCCGGCGTGAGCCTCGCCGGGATTTTCGGCCTGCGCATGCTCGGGCTGTTCCTCATCCTGCCGGTGTTCGCCGTGCATGCCGCGCATCTGTCCGGCGGCGACAACCTGACGCTCGTAGGCGCGGCGCTCGGCGCCTACGGTCTGACCCAGGCGGTGCTGCAGATTCCGTTCGGCATCGCTTCGGACCGCTGGGGACGCAGGCCGCTCATCATCATCGGGTTGCTGATTTTTGCCGCCGGCAGCTTTCTCGCGGCATCCGCGCAGGACATCTGGACCGCAATTGCAGGTCGTTCCCTGCAGGGCGCAGGCGCGATCTCTTCGGTCGTGGTGGCGCTGGCCGCCGATCTCACGCGCGAGGGTCACCGCACCAAGGTGATGGCGATGATCGGCGCCACCATCGGCCTTGCCTTCGCGCTATCCCTCGTCGCGGCGCCGGTTCTTTATCGCAGCATCGGCATGGGGGGGCTGTTCAGCCTCACCGGCGCGCTCTCGCTGGCTGCGATCTGGGTCGTACTGCGGGTGCCCGAGGTGCCGTTGCACGTTCATGCTTCGCCGGGTTCGACCGGTCTCGGCGCGGCGCTCGACCCGGAGTTGCTGCGACTGAATGCGGGCATCTTCATCCTCCACATGGTGCAGATGGCGATGTTCGTCGTGGTCCCCGGTCTGCTCATCGATGCGGGGCTGGCGCTCACCGAGCACTGGAAGTTCTATCTGCCCGTGGTCCTGGCATCGTTCGCCCTGATGGCGCCGGCAGTTCTGCTTGCGGATCGCCGAAATCAGGCGAAGGCGGTCATGCTGGGTTCGATCTTCCTGTTTGCCGGCTCGCAGGTCGCGTTTGCGTTCGCGGGGTCGAACCTGGTGCTGCTCGCCGGCTTTGCGCTCGCGTTCTTCGCCGCATTCAACGTGTTGGAGGCGATTATTCCGTCGCTCGTGACGCGGATCGCTCCGGCGCGCGCCCGCGGGGCGGCGATCGGCGTGTATAACACCACCCAGACGCTGGGCCTGTTCGTCGGCGGGTTCGCCGGCGGATGGATTGCGGAACATTGGGGCGCCAGCGGCGTGTTCGGCGCCTGCGCCGCGCTCGCGGTGTTCTGGCTTGCGCTCGCCGCGCCGATGCGCCCGGTCGGGTCGAGGCCGGTCAACGATCGTGGCGATCCGGCGTTTGGCGAACAACGGCATACATAAATCGAGAGGGGGGTTCAATGGCTTCGGTCAACAAGGTCATCCTGGTGGGCAATCTGGGCGCGGACCCGGAAACACGCTACCAGCCGAGCGGCGAGGCGATCACCAACATCCGCATCGCGACCACGGACAAGTGGAAAGACAAGGCGAGCGGCGAGACGAAGGAGGCGACCGAATGGCACCGCATCGCATTTTTCGGACGCCTCGCTGAAATCGCGGGCGAGTATCTGAAGAAGGGTTCGCAGGTCTATGTCGAGGGTCGGATCCGCACGCGCAAATATCAGGACAAGGATGGCAACGAGCGCTACAGCACCGAGATCATCGGCGACCGGATGCAGATGCTCGGATCTCGCGCGGGGTCTGGTGAACCCCGCGAACCGGCGGAGCCCAAGGGCGAAGCCCGGCCCGCCGCGGCAAAGAAACCCGCAGGGAAGTTCGACGACCTCGAGGACGACATTCCTTTCTAGACCCGCCGCGGCTCTTGAAAAACCGGTTTTCGCCCCAAGAATCAGAGGCCTGAGCGCCCCTTGCGCTATACTGCAAGACTCGATCGGGGCGACTTGACAGGTGGAGTGCCATGCCAATCTACGAATATCGCTGCACGGACTGCGGATACCAGAACGAATATCTGCAGAAGGTGAGTGATCCGCTGCTCCAATCGTGCCCATCCTGCGGGCGGGAAGCGTTTACCAAACTGCTGAGCGTCGCCGGATTCCAGCTCAAGGGTTCGGGCTGGTATGCGACCGATTTCAAAGGCAATGGCAAGAAGCCGGCCGAAAAGACGTCCGAGGAAAAACCCAAGGAGGCGACCGGCGCGGCGCCGGTGTGCGGTCAAGGTGCCTGCGCCGCGTGCACTGAGCCGGCGTCCAACTGAATCGCTGACGCCTTTCGCGCCCGGCGCGCGGCGCGCGCCGGGCTTTTTTTCGCTCCCAATGCCGTGAAGAAGTACCTCATTACCGGGTTGCTCATCTGGATCCCCCTGGTCATCACGATCTGGGTGCTCAAGCTCGTCGTCGATTCGCTCGACCAGACGCTGCTGCTGCTGCCGCCTCGGCTGCGCACCGAGGCCTGGCTCGGATTTCACATTCCTGGTCTGGGCGTGCTGCTCACGGTGCTGATCGTATTCGGCACGGGCGTGCTGGCCGCGAATTTCATCGGCGAGCGCCTGGTGAGGGTCTGGCACGAGCTGATCCATCGCATTCCGTTCGTATCGTCGGTCTATTCCAGCGTGAAGCAGGTGTCCGACACGCTTTTTTCAGGCAGCGGGCAAGCGTTTCGCAAGGCGGTGCTCGTGCAATGGCCCCGCGAGGGCGTATGGACGATCGGATTTCTGACGGGTGCCCCGGGCGGAGAGGTCGCCGGCCATCTGCGCGGCGACTTTCTATCGGTCTACGTGCCCACGACGCCCAATCCGACGGGTGGCTATTTCGTGATGGTTCCGCGCGACGAGGCGATCGAACTGGACATGAGCGTCGATCAGGCGCTCACCTACGTCATTTCGATGGGTGTCGTGGTTCCCGGCGCTGGCGGCAGGAACGGCAAGAACGGCAAGATCACGAGGAGCGAAAAGCTCTAAGGACATGCGGACGCACTATTGCGGCAATCTGAACGCCGGGTTGGAGGGAAAGCTTGTCACCCTGTGCGGCTGGGCGAATCGACGCCGGGACCACGGTGGGGTGATTTTCATCGACCTCCGGGATCGCGAAGGTCTGGCTCAAGTGGTATTCGATCCGGACCGGGAGGAGGCCTTCGGTATCGCTGACCGGGTGCGAAACGAATACGTTCTGCGGGTGTCGGGCAAGGTTCGGCGCCGGCCCGAGGGCACCGTCAATCCCGATTTGCGGTCCGGGGAGGTCGAGTTGCTGGCGCACGAGGTCGAAGTGCTCAACACGTCGCTTCCGCCCGCGTTTCAGCTCGACGAAGAAAACCTCTCGGAGAATGTCCGGCTGCAATACCGCGTCCTCGATCTGCGGCGCGAGCCGATGCAGCAGAACCTGAAACTGCGGCATCGCGTCACGATGGCGATGCGCGAGTACTTCGACCGGCAG
>MERB01000032.1:46651-57278 GCA_001770475.1 Betaproteobacteria bacterium RIFCSPLOWO2_02_FULL_66_14
GCCGGAAGGCGCCCGCGATTACCTGGTCCCGAGCCGGGTTCATCCAGGCGAGTTCTACGCACTGCCGCAGTCACCGCAGATCTTCAAGCAGTTGTTGATGGTGGCGGGATACGACCGCTACTACCAGATCGTGCGCTGCTTCCGCGACGAAGACCTGCGCGCCGATCGGCAGCCGGAATTCACCCAGCTCGACGTGGAAACCTCGTTCCTCGACGAACGTGAAATCCAGGATCTGATGGAAGACATGATCCGCGCCGTATTCAGGAAGTCGATCGCGGTGGAGCTGCCGGGGCCGTTTCCACGTCTGACCCATGCCGAGGCGCTGGCCCGTTTCGGCTCCGACAAACCGGACCTGCGCGTGACGCTGGAGTTGACCGAGCTGACCGATCTGATGCGGCAGGTCGAGTTCAAGGTGTTTCGCGCGGCCGCGGACCTGAAGGATGGTCGCGTCGCGGCGTTGCGGGTACCGGCGGCCGACCTGAGGCGCAAGGAAATCGACGACTACTCGCAATTCGTCGCGATCTACGGTGCCAAGGGGCTTGCGTACATCAAGGTCAACGATGCCGCCAGCATCCCCGACGGATTGCAGTCTCCGATCGTCAAGTTCTTGCCGAAGGACGTGCTCGCAAAGGTCCTGGAGCGCGTCGGCGCGCAGGACGGCGACGTGATTTTTTTCGGAGCGGACCGCAGGAACGTCGTCAACGATGCCCTGGGCGCGCTGCGAACCCGGATCGGGCATGCCAAGGGCTACACAACGCCGGGCTGGAAACCGCTCTGGGTCGTGGATTTCCCGATGTTCGAATGGGACGAGGAAAACCGGCGCTGGGGCGCGATGCATCATCCCTTCACCAGTCCGAAGGATGGCCATGAGGATCTGCTTTCGACCGACCCGGCCAGTGCCCTCGCCAAGGGCTACGACATGGTGCTGAACGGCTGGGAGATCGGAGGCGGGTCGGTGCGTATCCACCGCGCCGAAGTGCAGGCCAAGGTGTTTCGCGCCCTGGGAATTTCGGATGACGAAGCGCGCCGGAAATTCGGGTTCTTGCTGGACAACCTGCAGTACGGCGCTCCGCCCCACGGCGGGATCGCGTTCGGGCTGGACCGCGTCGTCGCGTTGATGGCGGGAACCGAGTCGATTCGGGACGTGATCGCGTTTCCCAAGACCCAGCGCGCGCAATGCCTGCTCACGCGGGCGCCGAGCCCGGTGGATGACCGCCAATTGCGCGACCTCGGGCTGCGTCTGCGGGAAAAACCGGCGGCGTGATCCGGCTGATCGCGTGGGTGCTCGCGCTCGGGTTTGCGTCCGGCGCGCTGGCATTCGCGGAGATCGGCACGATCAGGGTCGCCGAGCTGCCGCTGGAGGCGCAGGCGACGCTGCAGCGGATTCGGGACGGCGGGCCGCATGCATACGGGAAGGACGGCAGCGTGTTCGCCAACCGCGAGTACAGGCTGCCCGAGCGTGTTCGCGGATACTATCGGGAGTACACGGTCGCGACCCCCGGTGTGCGCGGCCGCGGCGCACGCCGCATCGTAGCGGGGTGCGACGACGAGTTCTACTATACGAAAAATCACTATCGCAGGTTCCTGCGGATCATCGAATGATCGATTCTCTCGGGGATGCCGAACGTTCCGGCGTTTACCGCGCGCCGCGCACGGGCGACGTTCTCGACGCCGCCCGAAGGCATGGTTTGCGCGTCGCGCGCATCGCGCTTCGCCACGGCGCCGGAAAGCCGGAGCTGCTCCGCGCGTTTTGCGCGGCGCTCGAATTTCCGGACTGGTTTGGCGAGAACTGGGACGCGCTCGAGGATTGCCTGACCGACCTGAGCTGGCTCGCGGCCCCGGGTCACCTGATCCTGATCGAAGGTTCAGCGAGCCTCGCGCAGGAGGATTCGGGTGTCCTGTGCAGCGTGCTCGCGGACGCCGCGGAATTCTGGCGCAGGCAGGGGAGGCCGTTCTACGCGGTAGTGGTCGACGGCCCGAGCAACTTGCCGCAGCTTCAGTACGCGATCGGCGCATGACTCCCAAGATTCCGGTGTCGGTGCTGGTGTTGGTGCACACGTCCGAACTCGATGTGCTGCTGATCGAGCGCGCGGCGCGGCCCGGTTTCTGGCAATCGGTGACCGGATCGCTGGATTCGCCGGACGAGCCGTTGATCGATGCGGCCGTGCGCGAACTCCTCGAGGAGACCGGAATTGCAGTCTCCAGGGATCAACTGCGCTGCTGGAATCTGGTCTATTCCTTCGAGATCTATGCTGAGTGGCGGCATCGGTTCATCCCCGGTGCGACGCACAACTCCGAGCACGTATTCAGCGTGGAACTGACCCGAAAGATCCCTGCCGTGCTCGCACCCGATGAGCACCGGGCGAGCCTGTGGCTGCCCTGGAAGGAGGCTGCGCGGAAGTGCTTCTCCTGGTCCAATCGTGACGCCATTCTCATGCTGCCGGACCGGCGCCGCGCGTGGGCTCCGTCAACCGCCGTTCCCGCCCTCCAATGATTGCGGAACCGGACCGGTTGCCGCTCCGATCGGTGCCGCAAGCCTTGAGGGTCGCGACGCTGAACGTCCACAAGGGTCTGTCGCAGTTCAATCGCCGCATGGTGGTTCACGAGTTGCGCGAAGGGCTGCGAATACTCGATGCCGACGTGGTGTTCCTGCAGGAAGTACAGGGGCTAAACCAGCGGCACGAGCGGCGCTTCTCGACCTGGCCGCTCGCCCCGCAGCACGAGTATCTGGCGGGCGAACTCTGGCAGCACGCCTACGGCCGTAACGCAGTCTATGACCACGGGCACCACGGCAATGCGATCCTGTCGCGCTATCCGATCGTATCCACGGAAAACGAGGACATCTCCGATCATCGGTTCGAGCGGCGCGGGCTGCTGCACTGCGTCGTCGCGGTGCCGGGATGGCGCCGCAACCTGCACTGCGTGTGCGTGCACCTTTCGCTTCACGAGCGCGGCCGTCGGCGGCAGCTGGACGCGATCGCCGAGCGCCTCGAGGAAATATCATCCCGCGGCATGCCGATCATCGTCGCCGGTGATTTCAACGATTGGCGGCACCGCGCGACGGCGATTCTGGAAAACCGGCTTGGACTGAGGGAGGTGTCCGTATCGAGCCGGGGGCGCGCCGCAAGAACGTATCCGAGCCTGCTCCCGATGTTTCGGCTGGATCGAATCTACGTGCGCGGTTTCTCGGTCATCGGCTCGCGGGTGCACCGCGGCGCTCCCTGGTCGCTGCTCTCGGACCATCTCGCCATCAGCGCGGAGTTGCGGCGTGCTTGAGTACGTTCCGGGCAACAGACTGGTGCTGCTGCACAACGGCGAGCAGTACTTCCCGGAACTGACCAGGGCGATCGACGGCGCGCGACACGAGATCTTTCTGGAAACCTACCTCTTCGCCGACGACCAGACGGGCAGTCTGGTGGCCGATGCGCTCTCGCGCGCTGCCGCGCGCGGCGTTGCGGTCCAGCTGCTGCTCGACGGGTTCGGTGCCCGCGATCTTGCACCGCGCTTTCGCGAGATGCTGGAGCGGGCAGGCGCGAAGGTGCAAGTGTATCGCCCGAACGTCAGTCCGTGGACGCTGCGCCGCAGCCGGCTGCGCCGACTGCATCGCAAGATCGTTTGCGTCGACGACACCGTGGCCTTCGTCGGTGGCATCAACATCATCGACGATTTCCACACTCCCAGGCAGACCCCGCCGAGATTCGACTACGCGGTGAGGATCGAGGGTCCGGTCGTCGAGCGCGTTCGCGAGGCCGCTGCGCGCCTTTGGGCGCTCACGGCCTGGGCGAATTTCCGCAAGCGCGTCACCGATCGAACAGGCGCGTTCGGCATGCGCCGAAATCATCTGCCGCGGTGGTCGGCGCCGGCCGGCGATCAGCGTGCGGCCCTGGTGGTGCGAGACAATCTGCGCCATCGGCGTGACATCGAGGAGGCCTATCTGTCGCTGATCGGGTCTGCCCGCCGCGAGATCCTCATCGCGAACTCCTACTTTTTCCCCGGCCGGCGTTTTCGCCATGCGCTCGTCTCCGCCGCGGCTCGCGGCGTGCACGGGACGCTGTTGTTGCAGGGACGCGTCGAGTACGCGCTCCTGCACTACGCTTCACGTGCGCTCTACGGATCGCTGCTCGACGCGGGCGTGGAGATACACGAATACCACCGCAGTTTCCTGCACGCCAAAGTCGCGGTATTCGACGGTCGCCAGGCCTGCGTAGGGTCCTCGAACATCGATCCGTTCAGCCTCCTGCTTGCGCGCGAGGCAAACCTGTTCGTCGACGACGCGGCATTCGCCGCGGAATTGCGCGGCAACCTGATCGAGGCGATGCGCCTGGGCGCGCAGCCGGTGCCGCCGCGGCAATGGAAGCGCAAGCCGCTGCGGTTGCGCGTTCGGATTTGGCTCGCCTACGCCTTGGCGCGCCTGTTCATTGCGATGGCCGGCGTCGATCGGTATCACTGATCGGCTACGCGACGATCCGCAGACGGCCGCGATCCAGCGCCGGCACCACCGGGTGCGCGTCGAAGCGGCAGGCGAATTCGACTTCGTGCGACAGGCCGTGCGCCTGCATCATGCGTCCGACACGGCATTCGAGCAGCGCCGCCGGCGCGCGGCAGTTGCGATACAGGCTGCGCGCCGAAAGCGCGGCGTCGGAGAGATCGGCGCCCGGGCCGAGCAGATCGGCCAGGCACTCGACCAGGTATCCGGCCCCGTAGAAATCCTCGAGATTGAAGTTGGCGGCGGATCCTGCGCATACGAGTAGCAGCGGGTCGCCTGCATGGCGCGCAACCAGGTGTTCCGCGAGCCGGCGCGAATTGAGCAGCGCGCCACAGTAGACGCGGGTGGCACCCGCGCTCATCGTGATCGCCACCGTGCCGTTGGTCGTCGAGTAAATGACACTCTTGTCGCGAACGCCGTGCTGGACGAGGGCCATCGGCGCCGGATGCACGAATCCTGGCAGCGTCTGGGCATGCAATTCGCCCGAAAGCACGTAGCTGTCCGCAGGCATCACGGCGGCGGCAGCGCGAGCGGCGGAAGCATCGAGCACCGGAATCACTTCGGAAGCGCCGTGCGCGAGCGCTGCCACCATGGTCGTGGTCGCAAACAGGATGTCGAGCACGACGACGACCTTGCCCGAAAGCCGCGTCGCGTCGAGTTCCTCCTTTCGGGTGAGGACGTGTACCCGGTGGCCGAGTTCGACCCGGGCGATCACGGCGTCGGTCGACGCCGGAACAAGCCCCATCCATCCATCGTCATCACGATTTCGCCTCGCTGATTGATCGCCTCCGAGCGCGATCGCACGAGTCCGATCCCGGGGCGGCTGTCCGAAGGACGCGATTCCAGGATGACGCGCCGGTAACTAACCGTGTCCCCCGGGCGGACCGGACCGAGCCAGCGGATATTGTCGACGCCGGGCGAGCCGGCGCTCGCCGAGCGTCCGATGTATGCCTGAACCATCAGGCGCATGCCGATCGCGCAGGTGTGCCAGCCGCTCGCGATCAGGCCGCCGAAGAACGTGTCGCGTGCCGCGACCGGATCGGTATGGAACGGTTGCGGGTCGAACTGCTCGGCAAACGCGACGATCTCGCTTTCGGTGAAAGTGTGCCGACCGATCTCGACCACTTCGCCGGGCCTGAAATCCTCCCAGTACAGCAATTCGGAGCCACCAGTCACGTCGTTCGGCCCCCGGAGTCCGCGCTTCGGCGCGAAAACATCTGCCAACCTTCCATCGTGAGCACCGGCTCGCCCGCGCCGTTCACGCCATCCCAGAGAAATTTCGTCAATCCGACCTCGGGGCGGCGCTCGGAAACGCGAGCTTCGAGCACCTTGGCGCGAAACTCGATCTCGTCTCCGGGCCGAACCGGCTTCAGCCATTTGAGGCTTTCGAGTCCGGGCGATCCGAGGCAGGCGGCGCGGCTCAGGTAGGCCTCGCACATGCCGCGCATGGCGATCGCGCAGGTGTGCCAGCCGCTCGCGATGAGCCCGCCGAAGAGGGTCTGGGCGGCGCGTTCCGGGTCGAGGTGGTAACGCTGGCGGTCGTATTGCTGGGCGAAGGCAATGATTTCTTCCTGCGTGAACCGGTGCCTGCCCATTGGGCGCAGCTGCCCGACCGGAAAATCCTCCCAGTAGAACTCGAACGATTCGGGCTCCATCAGAATTCGATCCGCTCGCGAATGGCCCCGATTCCAGCACGCGCGCACAAGTCATCGGAATCCCATCCGGGGGCGCCCGAGACGCCGATGGCGCCCAGAATCGACCCCTGCGCTTCGATCGGTATTCCGCCTCCGACGGCGACGACGCCGGGCAGATGTCGAATGCCGCTCTGCGGTTCGCCGGGCTGGCTGAGGCGCGCGAGCGCGCTGGTTTCAGTACGGAAACTTGCCGCGGTCCAGGCTTTTCCCACCGCCGTCTGCGGGGTATGCGCGCCTGCGAACCGATCGCGCAGCAGCGCCTGCGTGATCCCGCCGCGATCGACGACAGCCACCGCGACTTGCCAACCGGAGTCCCTGCACTTCGCGAGCGCTGCCTGTGCGGCGGCGAGCGCGGTCTCCGGTGTCAACATACGGAACGCCACCGTTCCATCCTGCGCTTGCGCTGCCGGCGCGAGCGCAAGAAGCGCCGCCATCGCATGACCTGCGAGAATCGGTTTCATGGTGATCTCCTGTAACGGCATCGGAACGCGTCGGCCGCCTCTACCGCGCTCGCCATTGCGTCTGCGCCCGCCATGGGGCAAGGCGCAAATGTTACCGCGTGGGAATCGTCTCACGAACTGGGGTTCCCCCGCGTCTTGGATGAAGCACGCGACCTACCGGCAGTCGGGAACCGGTGGATTCGGGCTGGCGCGGAGGAATCCACTGCCGGGCCCGTGGCCGCGCGGCGATTTCCGCAGCCGGACGTTTCGTTTCAGGCGAGAACGATGACGACAACCGGCCCGCCCGCGTTCGATCGTGTCGTGCTCCAAGGTCTGGCACGGTGGCCCGACGTGCCGGACGCTTTCGGCTGGCTGCGCTTGGACCGTCGTGGGCGCTGGCAATTGAGAAACCCTGCGCGCGGCGCGTTTGAAGGCATCGGCAACGCCGCCTTGCGCGCCTTCATCGGGCGGAACTACGCTGCCGACGCGGGCGGGCGATGGTTCTTCCAGAATGGTCCACAGCGTGTGTTCGTGCAGCTTGCGTATACGCCGTTCGTGGTGCGCCTGGCCGGCGGAACTCTGCTCGACCAGTGCGACCGCGAATTCGAAGTCCGCACGGAATACCTCGACGACGAGGGTTCGGTGGTCCTCGAATCGTCACGCGGCATCGCTCTTCTCGACCAGCATGACCTTGCGCACTACGCGGAAGGCCTGGAAAATCGCCTGAGTCGGCTGCCGGTTCTCGCCCGGGCGGACGTGGCCCGGCGTTTTGGTTTCGATCCCGATCCCGGGCCGGTCGCGAAAAGGCGACGCATGCACGCGGCCGACTCGCCCGGGAGCGGAATCGGTTGACGCTTCAAGGCAAAACTCCCTATAATTTCGCCTCTTTTCATGGCGCCAGGGCGGCTACCGGAACTCATCGTGGCCGCCCGGTTCGTTTCTGGAATCTCAAAACATGCCTACGGTCAACCAGTTAGTGCGCGACGGGCGCGCCCGAAAACGCCCCAAATCGAAGGTGCCGGCGCTCGCCGGTTCGCCGCAAAAACGGGGCGTTTGCACGCGCGTCTACACGACTACGCCGAAAAAGCCGAATTCGGCCCTTCGGAAGGTCGCCAAGGTCCGATTGACGAATGGCTACGAAGTCATCGGCTATATCGGCGGCGAGGGGCACAACCTGCAGGAGCACTCGGTGGTGCTGATCCGCGGCGGTCGCGTCAAGGATCTGCCGGGCGTGCGCTACCACATCGTGCGCGGTTCGCTTGATACCCAGGGCGTCAAGGACCGGAAACAGGCCCGTTCGAAGTACGGCGCGAAGCTGCCGAAGCTGGCCTGACGGGAAAGATCACCATGCCGCGTCGCAGGGAAGTTCCGAAGCGCCAGATTCTGCCGGACCCGAAGTTCGGCAACCAGGACGTCGCCAAATTCATCAGCGTGCTGATGACACGGGGGAAGAAATCGGTCGCCGAGCGCATCGTCTACGGCGCGTTCGACATGATCAAGGGCAAGTCGGGGAAGGATCCGGTCGAGGTGTTCACGCAGGCGGTGCAGAACGTGAAGCCGGTGGTCGAAGTGAAGAGTCGTCGCGTGGGGGGCGCCAATTACCAGGTGCCGGTCGAAGTGCGGCCGGTGCGCCGCGTGGCGCTGTCGATGCGCTGGCTTCGCGAGGCAGCGCAGAAACGCGGCGAAAAGTCGATGCGCGCGCGGCTTGCCGGGGAACTCGCCGAAGCGGCCGAAGGGCGCGGTGGCGCGATGAAGAAGCGCGAGGAAGTGCATCGTATGGCAGAGGCCAACAAGGCCTTCTCGCATTACAGGTTCTAGGGACGGAAACGGATTTTGATCGTGCCACGCAAGACTCCAATCGAGCGGTATCGGAACATCGGGATTTCGGCGCATATCGACGCCGGTAAGACCACGACCACCGAGCGCATCCTGTTCTACACCGGCGTCAATCACAAGATCGGCGAGGTGCACGACGGCGCGGCCACCATGGACTGGATGGAGCAGGAGCAGGAGCGTGGCATCACGATCACCTCGGCGGCGACGACCTGTTTCTGGAAGGGCATGGACCTGTCCTACCCCGAGCACCACATCAACATCATCGACACGCCCGGGCACGTCGATTTCACCATCGAGGTGGAGCGTTCGCTGCGCGTGCTCGATGGCGCGTGCATGGTCTATTGCGCGGTCGGTGGCGTGCAGCCGCAGTCCGAGACGGTTTGGCGGCAGGCCAACAAGTACCGCGTGCCGCGGTTGGCGTTCGTCAACAAGATGGACCGAATCGGGGCGAATTTTTTCAAGGTCTACGAGCAGATGCGGGCTCGCCTCAAGGCAAACCCGGTGCCCATTCAGATCCCGATCGGCGCCGAGGACAAGTTCACCGGCGTGGTCGATCTGGTGAGCATGCAGGCGATCCACTGGGACGAGGCCACGCAGGGCATGAAATTCGAGCGCCGCGCGATCCCGCCGGAGCTCTCGGAACTGGCGAACGAGTGGCGCGAGAAGATGGTCGAGGCGGCGGCCGAGGCCAACGAAGAACTGATGAACAAGTACCTCGACCTGGGCGAGTTGTCCGTGGAAGAGATCAGGCGCGGGCTGCGGCTTCGCACGCTCAACAACGAGATCGTGCCGATGCTGTGCGGTTCGGCGTTCAAGAACAAGGGCGTGCAGGCGATGCTCGATGCGGTCGTCGACTATCTGCCGTCGCCCGCGGACATTCCGCCGGTCAAAGGCGAGAAGGAGAACGGCGAGCCCGACACGCGCGGTGCAGGCGACGACGAACCGTTCGCGGGACTCGCATTCAAGATCATGACCGACCCTTACGTCGGCCAGCTCACCTTCATAAGGGTGTACTCGGGCGTCCTCAATTCGGGCGACACGATTTACAACCCGGTGCGCGGACGCAAGGATCGTATCGGGCGGCTGCTGCAGATGCACGCCAACGAACGGCTGGAAATCAAGGAAGTTCGCGCGGGCGACATCGCAGCAGCGGTGGGACTGAAGGACGTCACGACCGGGGAAACCCTGTGCGACGTCGCGAAGGTCATCCGGCTCGAGCGCATGGAATTCCCGGACCCGGTGATTTCCCAGGCGGTCGAGCCCAGGACCAAGGTGGACCAGGAAAAGATGGGTGTGGCCCTCGGGCGGCTAGCGCAGGAGGATCCCTCGTTCCGCGTACACACCGACGAGGAATCCGGCCAGACGATCATTTCCGGCATGGGAGAGTTGCATCTCGAGATCATCGTCGATCGCATGAAGCGCGAGTTCGGCGTCGAGGCCTCGGTCGGCAAACCGCAGGTGGCGTACCGTGAAACTCTGAAAAAGACGGTCGAGTCCGAGGGCAAGTTCGTCAAGCAATCCGGCGGGCGCGGTCAATACGGACACGTGTGGTTCAAGCTCGAGCCCCAGCCGCACGGCAAGGGCTATGAATTCGTCGACGCGATCAAGGGCGGAAGGGTTCCGCGCGAATACATCCCTGCGGCGGAGAAGGGTGTCAAGGAAGCGCTGCAGGACGGCGTATTGGCCGGGTATCCGGTGGTGGACGTCAAGGTAACGCTGTTCGACGGTTCCTACCACGAGGTGGACTCGAACGAAAACGCGTTCAAGATGGCCGCGATCTTCGCATTCAAGGACGGCATGCGCGCCGCGACGCCGATCCTATTGGAGCCGATCATGGCGGTGGAAGTCGAGACCCCCGAGGAGAAGATGGGCGACGTGATGGGCGACCTGTCTTCCCGCCGCGGCATCATCCTGGGGATGGACGATCTGCCGGGAGGCAAGGCGATCAAGGCCGAAGTGCCGCTGGGAGAGATGTTCGGCTACTCGACGACGCTGCGCTCTTTGACCCAGGGGCGCGCGACTTACACCATGGAATTCAAACATTACGCCGAGGCGCCGAAAAGCGTTGCCGAAGCGGTGATCAGCGCGAAAAAGTAAATACCAAACGACCGGGGATCGATCATGGCAAAGGGCAAATTCGAGCGTACCAAGCCGCATGTGAACGTGGGCAC
>MERB01000033.1:0-345 GCA_001770475.1 Betaproteobacteria bacterium RIFCSPLOWO2_02_FULL_66_14
CGCTCTCGGCGCTCGCCGCCGTGTAGATCGGCTTGATCGCCGCAGCGAGCGCCCTGCGGTCCTTCCAGCTCGCATAGTCGAGGCTATTCCTGATCAGGTGCACGATGCAGGTCTGCAGCGTGGTGTCCGGGTAGCCCACCGCCAGCGCCTCGGACATGCCTTTCAAGCCGTCGGTGACCGCGATCAGGATGTCGTGCACACCGCGGGTCTTCAAGTCGTTGAACACCTTCATCCAGAACTTTGCCCCTTCGGTGTTCTCGATCCACAGCCCGAGGATCTCCCGGGTGCCATCGGGCCGCACGCCCAGGGCGAGGTACACGGCCTTGTTGCGCACCACGTTGTCCT
>MERB01000033.1:404-9864 GCA_001770475.1 Betaproteobacteria bacterium RIFCSPLOWO2_02_FULL_66_14
CGGGACTGCCAGGTCGTGATTTCCGAGAGCACCGCGTCGGTGACGGTGCTGATGAATTCCGGTGTCACCTCGGTGGCGTACATCTCGGCCAAGAACCCTTGAATCTCCCGCACCGTCATCCCGCGCGCGTACATGGCGATGATCTTGTCGTCAAAACCGGTGAAGCGCCGCTCGTGTTTGCCGATGAGCTTCGGTTCGAAGTCGCCCTCCCGGTCGCGCGGCACTTCGATCCGAAGCGGGCCGTCGTCGGTCAGCACGGTCTTGCCGCTAATGCCGTTGCGGTGGTTGGTCGCCGACTCGGGCTTCTCGCCACCGGCGGGGTAACCCAGGTGGTGACTCATCTCGGCACCCAGGGCCCGTTCGATCAGCGCCTTCTTAAACGCCCTCGAGGCGTCGTCGACCGCCTCCGCGGTCATCGGACCTTTGACAAGCTGATCAAGCAATTCGGGCGGGATCTTGGGCAACACCGCCGCTTGCGCGGCGGCGTTGGCTTTCTGCATCTTCCTGACTGGCTTGGGCATACTGTCTCCTATAAGTCGACATGGTATGCCTCACACACAAAACTCCTGACACTCTCGCTGAGGCGCGAGAATTCGAGCAACACTCGCTTCCGAAGAATCTCCTCGAGTAGCTCTTTCGATTTTCCATCACCCCCTACTGCTCTAGAGACAAGGGCGTGCAGGTCTGTCGGGGCGAGCGAGTGCCCCCACCAAGTTGGAGATAGGCCCGGATCAAGACGTAAAGCTAGCCTCAGCAGCCATACGTCTGAGTCAGAGCCTGCCTGGCGGGTGGCAAATGACGCGTTCTCCGAATCATTAAGTTGTCTTTCAAGCCATTGCGAAATCTTTCCGTCTTCGAGGTCTTGCACGCCTTGAGCGAAATTGCTTGTCAAGCCAGCCGCGAGCTCACTCTTAGTCCAACAAGTCTTGTCTCCAATTACGTACGGTCGCCCAGCGCGACCTCCTTCGCTAGCAGTTCCACCGTCGCTCACGATTCCCCCCATGAGGTGAGCCAGCTATCTGAGCCCACCTCACTCTCCACAATGTCTATGCCGCCTACTGTCTTTCGGCCAATCTGCGCCCCATCCATTCAAGATATGAGCGAGGTGGCAAAGAATACGGGCGAAACTTCTCGAGCCTGCCCTCGTCCTCATTTTGGAGAATGGCTCGGTGAGGTCCCAGCTTTGCCCCTATTTGAGAATCGATAAGCTGTGAGGAATCTTGGGCCGGCATCTGGAATGCCACTTTCATCGCAAACTCTCGCATTGATCTTCTGTCGATTGTGCGCGATAGGTTGGCGAGTGAGTCGCACCAAACGATAGTGTGGATTCCGAGGTCGGGCCCGTCTCGCAGAATTCTTGCAAAATGCTGTGGGGTTTCATCAATCTGTTCGCCGCGGGCAGGTACAAACCCGTCCGCTTGTCGAAAATCTCGAGCACGCTGCAACCCGAAGACGAAGAGGTATCTTGAAGGGAGTGCTACCTGTTCGTTCTCCAGTCGAGCTACGACGTCACTGTGCAACTGATCTACCACTTTCGAGGCTTGCCTTCCTCTTACTACTTGAACACTGTTCGACAACAGCTCTGCGACCATTTGGAAGTAACCGACATTCGCGCCGTCTGCACTTCCAAAATCCAAGACTAGCAGCTTGGGAGACGCATCATCGCCGTCTCGCCCGCAGATATGTGCCGCGATGCTTAGAAGAGACGCCACCATCACTCCTTGTGCCGCATCTTCGTTCTGACCGACCATCAGCAAGTTGGAGGCCATTTGTTTAGTAAATCGAGCATCGGTCGGGGGGCGAATCGCTATTGGTTCCCCGAGCCACGCCCGAGTGACACGCCCACTGCTAGCTTCGTGCGTTGAAATCATTTCGGCTAGAACCGAATTCTTTGAAAGCTCCGCCGGAGCATTGCCTTCAAATACGATCAATGGATTCGCACGAGAAAAACCCTTTTCCTTCGCAAACATACCTACTTGGCCAAGATATTCGTCATGATTCTCTTTGGTTAGCAACGCTACTTGAAATAGTTGATTGCCCTCGATGAGTCCGTTGCTCGAGTTATAGACAGCCTCCCCTGGGCGCGAAAGAAGCCGCGCCGCGGGATTGTCTTGGGCTAGGATCTGGCGTGACGCTGCTTCATCACACTGCAGCGCGATTCGCACGGCAATCTGTTCATTGGTGCTACGCGCAAGCGTTTCACCGCTCAGAGTTTGTGATCCGAGAAGAACATGGATTCCAGCAGCCCGGCCTTGTCGAGCAAGAGTATCGAGAATCTGACGCGCTTGGGAAGCAATCTGGTCGTCTTCTGCAAAGAAACCCTGGAACTCATCGACTAGCAAGAGAATTCGGGGCAAGCCGTTGCCCGTCTTACTACGAAAGTCGGCAATGTTTTGGACTTCGTGCGAACGAAACAGCTCACCGCGGTTCTTGTGCTCGGTTTGCAGTCCCTGCAACACACTGAGACCAAACTCTCGCTCGCTCTCAATTGCAATTACTCGTGCGTGAGGGAGTTCGTGGGAAGCGTAAGTCTTGAATTCGACGCCTTCTTTGAAATCAATCAAGTACAGCTCCACTTCGGACGGCGGATAGAGCAAAGCAAGGTTAGTGATTAGAGTGTGAAGGAGCGTCGACTTTCCCGACCCCGTCCGACCGACTATTAGTGCGTGATGTGAAATACCTTGGCCAAGTTCTAAATCCTGAAACTTGCGTGCGCCAGCGGGGCCAAGTGGCACACGAATACCGTTCCGGCTATCTCCACGCGGCAAACTCCACCAAACGCTCCTTTCCGGAGCGATCCGAGAGAAAGGTACTTCCACCTTGCTTGCTTCCTTCGCTTTTCCTCCTACGCCAGAGAGAATCTTTTCCTGAAGAGACGACAGACAAGCCGCGTCGGGCGACAATTGCCACGAAGCGAAGTCCGAATCGTCCCATGAGGCGTTATCAGTGCCTGAGCAGGTAATGCAAGTCGCGATCGCTTGGAAGATAGAACTCGAGGTCGATTTCAATGATCGCGGTAGTTCACGAGATTCATCGCAAAGAATGATGACGTAAACGCCACATCTCGGCCCATTTGCGGCGATACTCATTAGCCGTGAGGCCATATTGTCTTCGAAGTTAGCGGGGAAATCGGCCACCACTAGAAGGCGATATGCCTCCGCAGTCTCGCCGGCGTGAGAGTTGTAGTCCTCGATGGTCTTGTAGTCGTTGCGAAGATACTTCTGAATTACGTTTTCCGTGTGCTCGGTAAGATCAGTTAGTCTTTGCTCAATGTGCCGAGGCTCTGTCCAGATCCGCGCGCTCACCAAAGATGCGTCATGGTCCGCCAACTTCATGAACGATGCAAAGGTTTGGCCAAGTCCAATCGGATCAACCAAAGTGAAGCGAATCTGCCCAGGGGGCACCGTTGCGAGCAAACGAAGCATGATGGTTTGCACACACAAAACTGCTGCAGGCCGTCCGCCGGTGCGAAAGCGAACAATCAAGCTGCGCCCAGATGGGAAGGGCAACAGCGCCGGAAGTTCTAGACGCCGTGTTAAACCGGGCAGGTGACCGTCGAGCGATGGCTCATTAGGTCGGAATGTGCCGAACCGAACACCTGATGCTGGCCTCGCGGCTGGAATCCACCGATCCCATGCGAGCGACATCCACGGAGCGGCAGCAATGCCGGCATCGGTCATGGATGTCGAGATCTCCTTTTCCCATCGGCTGACGATCGGCTGCAAATGCATACGGAGGCTGGCTAGGTCCGAGTCCATCTTTGCCTTTGCTGCGGTCATCTCCGCTTCGCGGGAGCTCTTTGCTTCTTGAATAGCCCTGTTCATGCCGTGTTCGATTCGAGCGACTACCAGCCAAAGCGCAAGGTATGCCTTGCGCACGTTCTCTTCTGTAGTCGACCGTACGTACCACGGAAGGCAGAACGAAATGAGCAGCCCCGACCCGATGCCCGCAACGAAGGATGAAAATGCGATCCAGGCCAGGATTGTCGTCACCACTAAGGTGACCCAAAAGATCGTGTTGCGAGTGTCGTCAGTAAGCGCAGTCGTTTGCGTAAGGTGACTTAGAGCGTACGACGCGTCCTCTAAAGGGCTGGAAGCGCCTGCCCAAACTATGGGAACTATGGAATCGTAGGTTGTCGACGGAGGGGTCGGCGTGGGAACCTTTTGGCTTGCAAGGTGTGCTTGAGCGCTGGCAATGACATTTTCGAGCTGCTTTTTGACATTGGTCGCCTGAGTTTCAAGTTTTTGCACGCTGGCGAGAGTGGCCGCATCCTTGTCCGAGTAGTTCGACGCTGCTTGCTTTAACCTTTCTCTCGCGACCGCGATTACGTCGCTATTGATTGCGCGGACGATTGTCCGGACATGTTCGGCAGCAATCGAGCTGCGACTAGTTGACCGAGCAACGGTTGCCCCACCGGTCTGCATACCTGCCCCCCTTTTCTTGGTGTAACGCGCTTTCCTCGGAAGTTGTCCCTCGGCCCATGAGACCAGAAGTTAACCGACTCGATGGTTCGCGTCTTCGACCTCTTCAATAAGCTGGTGCATCTCTCTCTGTATAGCCTCCACCTCTGCTTGAAGAGAGGACCATCCATCACTCTCAAACGAATCGCGTGCTTGATCGCGCCAGGCCTCTTTAGTCAGCAACCATTGCGCCTCTAGCCGGCTCCATGCCGCCAAGAACATATCGAAATTCACCCTTAGACTAGACATGAGACTCTGCCTTACGCAGCTCCGTTTATGAGCTGCCAACGTTTTAGCGCTATCGCGTGAGATTCGAATCTCAGGTTCCAGCTAACTGTCGGAAAATTGCAAACTGGGCAACGAATATTCCCACTGGGATCGTTTTGGCGGTTGCATTTTCCGCAGAAATAGACCTCGTTCGGACCTAGTGGCGCTGGGCTCGAATAGTCGCTTGTCGACCGATTAGGGTTCGCTTTTGCTAGAACGATCGCGGGAACGGAGGTCAATCCGATCTGCTTGGCCGCATGCAGCCGATGTGATCCATCCGTGATGCGCAAGCGTCCCTCATGAAGATCAAGAGCAATCGGGTCGCCGTAGAAAGCGTCATAAACTGCGCGATAACCGTTGTGCGCGCCAAGACCTTCACGTTGATCCATCTCCGAGAAGTAATCTGCCGTTGCTCCAGAGGCTACTGCGGGGCGCACCACTGCGTCTAACTTTCGGCAACCGTCTAGCATTTGTTCGTATGAAACTTTTCGAAAGTCCTCTGACCCGGTGACTCGATTGCCAGATAATAGATCGATATCAGACAGTTCGACCTCGACAATGGGTCTTCCGTGGCGATTCGGTTGTTTTGGAAACCGTGAAGGCCCCGGCGATGGATCACCAGTGGCAGACGTTGACAATATAGGTGTTGAACCGCCTCCCAAAGATACGTCAACGTAGGAGGTCAGGTGTCCGGATAGCCGCGCCAGCAAGGATCTCGTTTTAGGAACGGTTCCCTCTAGAAATGATCGAAATCTTTGCCTTGCATACGTGTACCGATAGCCCGCTTCATCCACATCTCGTCGAGCGCGGCGCGCGGTTTCAAGTCTATCTTCGGCCTCTTCAAGCATCGCGAGAAGGTGCGACCGATCATCAGACTCCGCGTCATCCAATGTATCGAGTTGGCTCTCGTAGCGCCTAACGCGCTCCCACCATTCGTTTTCAACAGCCGCAAACAATGCAGACGAGCGCGACACAGCGATGTCGAATTGTTCAAGTATCTCGTTTGCAGACTCCGAAAACCTCAGGTACGCAATCCGAAGATCGTCAATACGATGAACGTCATCGACTTGGGCAGATCGATTCACGTTCTGCGTGTACTACCGTTGAGTCAGGAAACGCTCCAAGTGCTCCGCCTTCCGAACCAGGAGGGGGATGTGCTCATCGGCTACAACGATGAAATTATCAAGCTGCCGCATTGTCCGGGAAAATTCCTCGGCGAACTTCGCATGCTCCTGATCGCTCCATGTATCTGAGAGGCTTGAGAAGCTGCCGCGGATCCGCGACATCATGTTTGCGAGTTCGATGTTGAACTGAGACAAATCTCGAGCGAAGCGCTTCAGTTGTTCTGGGTCAGCGTGGATCTGTGCCATTTGTCCCCCTATTTGATGCTCCCTTGACGCATCCTGCTCGAACTGAGATCGGTTTGCAATCCACGCATTCCGATCCGGGCCAAGGCTCATTGCAGTACGTGACGGCGTACCTGGTTGTGAACCGGAAACCCGCTATAGCTCCAACCGAGCATTGTAGGCAATGGCCTTTGCGATGGACAACCCGGACTTGTCGGCCATGGCGCGAACGTTGACTTTCAGGACCTGTGCCTCTTTCGCAACAGCTTCCCCATAGCGCCCGACCATGGCCTGCGCCTCCCCTGCAAAGAAGATGGCACCAAACACGACGATTGCGAGCGCCCCGAGTGGTCTCTTGAGCGCAACGATCAGATCGTGACGCGACGGTATGCTTCCGTAGAGCGCGCTCGCTGAAATAAATGCGACAGGTATTAGTGTCGTACAGTCGACACTCCGTCCCTGGATGGCTGCCGCATAGAGCGCATATGGCAAGGCCAGCAGCACGAGATGAGCCAGGGCGACGAGAGAAGCATTCAACGCATTCGCTTTTTTCACCGTCACCCTGCCAAGTTCGATGGCGCCGTCGACGCGGCGTGGAAGCACCGACATACCTGTCGGGCGGGCAAGGGTCACGAGTGCGATGAGGAGGTGCGAAAGTTCATGCATGACAGTCGCGGGCCAGGTGACGATGAAATGAATCCTCGGCGAGCCGGCGCTTCGAACCATTACACCGAGCATTCCGAGGGTGACGAGCCAGAGCCAGGCTTCCGCAGGATTCATTGCGCGGACTCTCCACGACCAGCGCCCGCCTGGCTCGACGAAACCGATGGCGGCTGTTGCAGCAGGTGCAGGCGCAACGCCTGGCTATAGCTGGGCCTCACCTTGTACACGGCGTAGCGAAGACTCTTCGCATCAGGCACCAGACGCCCGAGCTGACTGGCCGCGGGACTATAGGTGGCGATCGCCGGCCAGGGAACATCCAGATTGATCCGCACGGCCGCATCCTTGTATGTCAGCGCGCTCGCGGCCATCAGCGCCTTGGCGCAACGCACTGTATTCGGAACGATGAAGTAATCGCCCTCGTGAACCGAAACGAGGTAGGGCGCGAGAAGGACACCCCACTCGAGTTCGCGGGTACCGAAAACAGGATCGGGAACGTCCGGAACGTCACGGTCAACGGCGCCTGTCGTGTCATCACCAGAGCCATCCTTGACCGCAAAGAGCAGGTTGACGAGCAGCTTGCAGAACGCGAGCACGAGCGCGATCAGGCCATACGTGATCCAGTTCGTCTGCTTGTCCGCCAGCGCTTGAAGGCCCGCCAGGGCGCGCGCGGGCCGGAAAGGAAACGGAGGCGTACCATTCCGGGCCGCGAGCCAGGCGGTGAAAAGGATCGAAAGCTCGATCAGGCCCGCAATCAGGAAGCCGATGGTCTCTCGATTGATGAACCCCTTCGTCTTCAGGGCGTGCTGCATCAGGGGGTCGTCGGCGAAGTTGCCCAACAGTCCGAGCGACGGCACCAAAAAAAGTAGGTTGAAGGAGCGAAGCAGGCCGCGGATGGTCAGTTCCTGCTGGTTGCTGAGATCGATGCCCGGCGCAACCGCGGGCAGTGGCGGGTGCTTCTTCGTGTCTCCCAGGTCCGCCATGGCGGCTTGCGCGCGCATGATCAGCTCTTGCCGCGTCGTATCGCCGCAGGAGAACACTTCTCCGTTGATCCACGTGATCTGGCTCTCGAGCTGGCGCTTGAGCGTGGCCATCGTTGCCTGCACGTACGAGCCCCGCAAGGCTTCCGACGCTTCGATCACCCGGTTGAGCGCCGCCGTGATCTCCATTGCCTCTGGGAAGGTGGCGGGGCGACGGCCCTTCACGGCATTGAACAGGGTCTCGATGTTCTCGACGCGAGACTTGAGTTCCTGGTGAAGGTTCGCAGCTATCTGGGCGTCCCCCTCCCGCCACATCGCGATCGGCCCACGCTTGCCGAGCGATTGCGCCTTTGCCGGGCACGATCCGCCGCCTTTGGCCTCTTGTTGCGCTTTTGCCGCGGAGTCCTTTTGCCAGGCTTCGAAGGCGGTCACCGAGAGCTGCGCGTTCGCGAGCACTGCCGACTCAATCTGACGCTGCACCGGCATGCGCACGCGCTCGAACTCTGCGAGGGCGCTCGCCTGTGCGAACAACACCGAATACAACGTCGCGTAGCTGAGCGCGACCGTGATCCCGAAGAGCAGGAACGCGAAGCACGCAGCCGCCACGCGTTCGTTCAGAGACACTTCGGCCGCCGGTGCTACCACCTTCTTTGCCAGTGCGGAGAACACGTAACTGAGCGCGAGGCCAATCGTGCCGGCGATGAACCAGCCGAAGTAGACGGCCAGTCCGGCACCGATCGATGCCACCATGATGCCGAGAAGCACGAGGTTGATGACCGTCGCCGGAGCGAACGTCACTTTCTGATCCGGCTTGTCTTGATTGTTCATGACTTCTCCGACTTGAGAATGAGCATCTGCGCGGGCAGCAGGCTCTTGGCGCCCAGGTCGTGTTGCGCGAGCGGAATGGACGGTGTGGGTGAAGCGACCAGGAGCAGGTTGAGCGAATGGTCGTCAGCCCGGTAGGTCACCGACCACTTAGCGTGATTGAAAAGCCGTCCGTTTGCATCGCGAACTGCGCTCTGCACCGTCCCGGTCTTTCCCGCGCTGACTTGCCCCTTCAGGAATGCGAGCGTGCCCCCCGCGGTTTGCACGGGCGCTTCGAGAAGCACGCGCAGCGCATCGCGCTGGTCTTGTCGCGGCAGCAGCGACCGAAGCCCAGCAATGGCAGGATTTTCCTCGGCACTCACATTGCGCAGTGCGCGCGGCGCCTGACCGGTCGTTTGCATGCCGTAGGCAATCGCAAACAGCGCCTGGAACGCCGAAATCACCTGACGCGGTTTGGCTCCGAAGGTGCCGAACGCGAGCTCGTAGGCAAGCTTGTCGCGAGTGGGGTCGCCAAGTTCCAGCGCCCTCGCCGCCGCAGCCAGACGCTTCTCGCCGAGCTTTTGCGCCAGCTCGTAGTAGGCCAAGTTGTCCGAGGTCGCGGTGGCCCGCTCCAAGGTCATCAAGTTGCGGCCACCAGCGCAATTGGCGAAACCGTATTCGGGCGCCGAAGCGCGCTTGAGCGGGCGCTGACCATCGCGGGCAGCTTTCGGGCAGAGCAGGTCGCTGGGCTTGTACCCTTCCGCCAGCGCTGCGACGATGACGGGTATCTTGGCCAGGCTGCCGATGCTGTGATTCGACCCGAGCAGCAACGGGGTGGTCGCGTAGAGCGCGCCGATTCCGCCGGAGACCACGTCCGCCTTGATCGCCAGAACGTCGGCGTTGGGCACCCCATCATTAACCGCGCACGCCGCCTTTGCCAACG
>MERB01000033.1:9972-36493 GCA_001770475.1 Betaproteobacteria bacterium RIFCSPLOWO2_02_FULL_66_14
GTGACGCGAGATTGATCACTCTCTTGGCCGGGATCGGTTCGAACGGATTGGCAGGATGGATCCCCTTCTCCAGGTATTCGCGCAATTCGGCCAACGCCTTGTCCAGCCGTTGGCCTTCGAGAACATGCGGCGCATGGAAGATGGCGCGCTGAATCAGCTGACACTGCACGGCGCGCGCGCGGTTGTCCTTCGCCGTGGAAGGTTCGTACTGCGGGTTTCCCTTCTCGGGATACACCCGGCTGCAGCCGACCTGCTCAGCGCCGGGGGGAAGCCATGGTATCGGCCGGAACGCGGCGCCGGCAAAAATCAATTGCTGTCCGTCCGAGAGTTCTTGGGGAGCGCGATCGAAAATTATCCTGCTCCCAGCCTCAAGACCCCGAAGTGTCCCGTTCCCCTGGGCGGTCGCGGCATAGGAAGCGTAGAGCTTCAGGAACGCGGCGCGCCCGCCCTGCTTCGCGAGCATGGTGTGCAGCCGGCACGAAGCTCCGATCTCGAGGCCCTTACGCCAGGCTTTGCTAAAAAAAGAGCTCTCCTTACCCCAAGCGGGCTGCATCAAGCCGCGCGCAAGCTGCATGGACAAGGTCGATCCGCCGGCACCGGGATTTACGATCCAGCGCTTAAGGCTGGCCGGGATATCGAGCCCGCAGATGTTGTGCCATCCACCAGCGAAGTAGTTCTTGTTTTCCATGTCGATGAGAGCCCGCAGGTACGGATCCGGGACGTCGCCCTGAAGCGGAACGAACGCGTATTCCCTGGCCTCGTCGAGCGAGAGTGTGTTTTGCCCGAGCCCCACGCTTCCGATCAAAGTATTGTCACGCCCGAAGATCGGGGAATGCGTGCGCTCGGCGATGCGCTGCTCCCACTTCGCTTCGTCGTTCTCCATGTAGCCTTTCGTGATGGCGGTCGCCGCCAGCGCGGCACCGGCCCCAGAAATCAGGCTGGCGGCAATTGCGGCCCGCCGGTACGTTGCGCGACTCGCCGTTGGCCTTGGGATTGCCACGGCAGCACTCGCGGAGCCGCGCGCGGCAGCCGGAGGCATGGAGGAAACCGCGGCAACTGGACGGTGAGGTTGCGCTTGGACTTCCTCGTAGGCTCCACCAAGCCCAACAGGACGAATACCGAACGGATTGCGTTGCGGGCGCATCGCCTGCTCCCACCGCAGTTGCGCTTTGCGGTCGCGCCGCCTGAGTGCAAGATCGCCGGCAGTGAGCGTAATCGTGCTCATTGTTCGACCTCTATGCCGAGCTTTAAGAACCGGGCGACTTGCGCTTTCTTCTGTCTGAGCTTTTCGGCGAGGCCGTACGCCCATGGACGGCTCCTCACGCCCAGGTTCACCTGCCAGCGCGTCATCGTCTGAAGGTGCTTGTGGTCCTGAAGCCACCGCGTGCTGAGGGACAGGGCGTTCATTCGCATTGCCCCTCGGGCCTCAGGAAGTGATCGTGCATGACCACGCAGGCAGCAGCGGCGGAAGTCTCCCCCTGGCGCGCGGCCAAAATACAGAAGTTGAAGAGCGCGATGGCCCTAGGCCGATCGCGGTCGCCGACCGCGCTGCGAAACGACTTGAGCAGCACGGATCCGAGGTCCTGATCGGCCAGGCCGCTGTCGCCGGACTCCATTAGTCGAAGTCCCGAGCCATGTCGGCGCCGTCGTGGACCGTGATCAGCGCCTCGCCATCAAGGATCAGGCAGCATCGGGACACCAACACCACCGCCTTGTCGTCTAAGCCCAACCAACCCAGCAACCGCGCCTTGGTGGGCGAGACAAATACGGCTTTGCGGCCCTCGCGCGCAGGCTTTTCCACGTCGGCGTGCCTCGCGACAAACCGGACAACGGACGTCGGAAATCCGCGCGCGTAGGCTTGCTTGGTGGCGTGAAGCGACAGAATCTTGACTTGCGCCATTTTGCACCCCCTCGTTGGTTGGCTTGGGGTTGCCATTAGAGGATGTGTGAATTGGCGTGTCGTGTGCCGGAAAGCTGACCAGGTTCTTCATTTTTCGAGCACGCAAGTGCACAACCCCAATCCAGGGGTTCGCTGGCTCGGGACTACGTCATTTCAGGGGTGGCGGAAATTTGGAGGAGGGGAATTTCGGTCCGCTTTGAGCGTCCGAGGGGCTCTGAGAACATAGCGGCTGATCGTTCTGGAGGCCCCTATGAACACCCGATACCTAATACTGGCCGCGAGCCTTGCAGCCCTGAACCTTGCCCTCGGAAAGGTGGCAGCGACTCTGAGCCTGCCGGTCTACCTCGATACGATCGGCACAATCATCGCCGCAGTGATGATGCCTTGGCGCTACGCCGTGTGCGTAGGTGTCGGAACCTCGCTACTGGCGGGCATCATCATCAATCCTGTTTACCCGTTCTACGCCGGGAATCAGTTTCTGATAGCAACCCTCGCCTACGTGTTCGTGCGCTTTCGCATGTTTACGGCGTGGTGGAAAGCAGCCCTTTGTGGGGCCTGCCTCGCGCTTGCCGCGGCGATCGCCGCTGCGCCAGTGACAGTGCTGCTGTTCGGTGGGGTGACTCTGTCTGGGACCACGGCGATCAATGCCGTGCTGATGGCGGCGGGCAACAACATATGGAAGGCGGTCCTCACTGGTTCGTTAGTCATCGAATCCATCGACAAGATTGCCGCGTGCCTGATCGCGTGGATTGTCCTCGATCGCTTGCCCAAGGAAATGCTGAACGCGCCCAAGACAGCCGACGATGCGACCTGAGTCGATGAGTCACATCGTCGGATTGTCGAGAGCGGAAGATTTTTCACCCAAGCTGTGCTTATGCTTTACGGTCGCCGCGCTGGTGCCCGCCTGTATTCCCGCTTCGACAGCAGTGCTCATGGGCGCCTATCTAGCTGTCGGCGTCCTTGCGGCGGTTCGAGAGCAAGGAATCTCAGTCTTTCGCCTGAGCGCCGTTTGGGCCGCGCCTCTTGCAATTCCACTGTTCGTGGTCCATGGGGTGATCAATCCAGGGTTCTCAACCAGCGCCGACCTCTCGATTCCCATTCGGCCTGAGGGAGTAGAGTTTGCGCTAACGCTGACGCTCAAGCTGGCGCTCTTTACTCTGGGGATAGCAGTCTGGCGAACTGTGACCCGCGATCGAACGTTCGACGCTCTCATTTCGTCGGGTCTGCTACCGCAACCACTGGTCGTGGTGGTGACGCAGAGCATCGCGCTCACCCAGCTCCTTGAAAAACGTGCGAAGGCGATCCTGCTCGCGCAGCAAGCGCGGGGAATACCCGTGAGGAAGAACTTTGCGCGAAAGGTCGTCTCCCTTCCAGCGCTTGTGGTTCCCATGGTCGTTCACACGCTGATCGAAGCCGATGTGCGAGCCTCCGCGTTGATAAGCCGCGGATTGGGCAGTGGCCCGATCTATCCAACGCGGATAGAGCCACCCTTGCCGCTGAAGGACCAGGTCCTAGTCTGTATGCTCGTCGTGATCGATGGCGCCGCGCTTGCGCTATGGGCTCTGGGATGAAAGGCATTGCCCTTGCGAGTTGAATTTGCCGTTGGGTGTGATCCCACAGTGTCGTCAAGCACTCGAGTTTCGATCAATGGGCCTCAAAATGTTATGGTCTTGGGCCGGGGGGCCAGCGGCAAGACGGCGCTCGGCGTGGCTATCGCCGGGCTCGGGCACCAAGAACGCGGAAAGGCCTGGTTCGATGGGACCGACGTTGTTGACATCCCGCCACGGCGCAGGGCGCGATTAATCGGGTATGTACCCACGAATGTCTCAGCACTCTTCAGCGGACTGCGTTCCACCGTAGAAGGTGAGCTCGATCTCTCATTGGATCTTCTGGAAATCACGGGGCCTGACCGAGAAGAGGCTAAATCGGAAGTCGTGGACGCCCTCGATCTGCGGAAGATCCTGCATCGAGATCCATTCTCACTGTCGGGCGGGGAGCGAGTGCGCGCCGGGGTTGCCATGGTTCTGGTGAAAAGCCCGACGCTCATCATTCTTGATCAGGTATTCGATTCCCTTTCAGAGAAGGCGCGGTGGCACTTGCGAGGTGTGCTGAAGGAGTACACCCGCAGAGGCGGAGCCGTTGTCGAGATGCACGCTTACGCGCCGCCATGGGGCGCGGATACGGACCAGTGCATCGTCCTCGGTCCATCTCGACCGCTGCTCGGTTCCTATGGAGACCTCGTGGCTGGCCTAGATCCCTTTCTTCTTGACGATTATCGTTGGGAAACACGCGCCCCAAGGCTTGACACCCATCGCGCCCGCCCGACGACGTGCGACACTCAACTGCATGCTGCCCAGACCACTTTCACCTATGGCGTTGGACGGTTTGAACTTGGGCCCGTAAATCTCGATACGCAGTGCGGGGAGGCGATTGCCATAGTCGGACCGAATGGAGCGGGGAAGACCACGCTCCTGATGACCTTGGGAGCGCTTCTGCTGCCTCACGGCGGCTCCATCGCTGTGACCAGTAGAGGAGCAATAGCTTTGGCACCTCAGGATAGCCGCGAAGGTTACCAATGGGCCAGCAAGGTCCTTTATGCCTTTCAGGAGCCCGATGACCAGATCTATTGCAAAAGTGTCGCGCAGGAATTGCAGGAAACGGCACGCTGGATCGGAGCTGCAGATCCTGCATGGGCGCAAGCTATCGTCGAGTCGTTGGGTCTACAAGACGTGTTGGAGGCATCTCCGATGAATCTTCCGCGTCCCGTTCGCCGGTTGGTCTGCATCGGCTCGGTGTTGATCGCCAAGCCTCCGATCGCACTGCTTGACGAGCCCACGACACGACTGGATCGAGCGCAGCGGGTTCGCGTGAAGGAAGCGCTTCGAATGTACTTGGAGCAGGGAGGTACCTGCCTCTTTGTTTCTCACGATCCGGGATTCGTAAGGGAACTAGCGACGCGCACTCTCCATATGGCCGATGGCAGGATCGTGCAGGACGAGCGGTAGTGTCCAACAGCGACCTTCGCGCCCCCACTCGTGCTGGCTATGGGATGGAGATCAGCTCGGTTCGCCTAGATGAGCTCGATCTGTGTTTCCTGTTGCGGATCAAGCAGTGGGGAAGGAGCGGTCAACGTCCGCACATGCTGGAGATTGGATGCGGCTCGGGGGCGTTGGCCCGCGAGGCGGCACGGACCGGGGCTGCAGTCACGGCGATCGACGCTGTGCAAGTGCCTACACATCCTGATGACGCGGCCAACGGTATCCGCTTCTTCACGGCTAGCGCACCGGTGTTTCATGAAGCTCTCGATGAAAGTCGATTTGACTTCCTTGTTAGCCAGCGGACGTTGCATTACTTGACTCAGCAGGAGTGTGCGGCAACGCTGCAGTGGTTCCGCCGGCACGTTAGAGTGATGGCCTGGACATTTTTGGGCGTATCCGGACTCTCGTCGGAACTGAGCGACGGCTACGCTGACTCGGATACGCCGGTCGCGCACCGATGGGGGCCGCTATCGGCAGCCATGGCCGCAAAGCACCACATTCATCGGAATGTCTGCCTTTACTCTTCGAATGAACTCACTCAGCTTGTGGCCGATTGCGGCTTCCAGGTTGAGGACTGCTGGCTTTCTCCTTTCGGCAACATCAAGCTGATCGCGAGGACGATATGAAGAAGAACGAGACTCAAGCCCGCCGGACACATGGAGAAGAAGATGTCAGCGTTCTTCGCGGCGATTTTTGCGACCCCGAGATCGCAAGGTTATGGTTGCATAGCACCGGTGAATACGGAGAGTTTTTCCGTACTCGGATCATCAATCCAATGGTGGCCGGAATTTTGGAACATCTTGTCGCCGATAATCCCTCGATAACTCGTCTCTCGCGAGAGCCGGTTCTTCTGGACGCGCTTGCCACGTGCGCCGACGGTTCGTGGAACGGCGCTAATGCGAGCAAAGACGCCGTAGCTGCGTGGCATGCGAAGTGGCCGGGGAACGGCAAATCTGCGATCAAGATCATCGACCTGGGATGCGGTGAGGGATATCGCGGTCGTTGGCTGGCGCGCAAAGCCTTTCAATATCGGGGCGTCGACTACTCCAAGACGTTGATTGAGTCAGCGTTGAAACGGGCTAGGAAAGTCAAGTGCCCTGTCTCGCCCATGTTCGAGGTTTTGGACCTCTCGCTAGATGGCGTTGCCGATCTGCTCAGACCGCTAGCGCAGGCCCCAGTGCAGCTCTTCATCGCCGTGACTTTGCTCGACCATCTCGATGATGAAGCTGTTAAGCGATTGCTTTCTTCGCTATCGCAGCTTGGCGGCGAGGCAGAGCGAAGCTATCTCTTCGTCGCCACATGCAACCCTCACTACTACTGCGCGTTGGCGAACCTCGATGATGGGCAACTGGCGCATGCCCCCATTGAATCATTATGCGAGAGGGGACGGAAAAAAGTCGAAGTAACGATCTACAAACGCTCCCGATCTTATTACCGCGATCTATTTCACAGAGTTCGGCTGTTGGTGCTCGAGCAAGCGACTCCAGTACCTAGAGAGAGCCCGACAAAAGGCATGCCCGACTTTGATCATGGTACCGGGCCGTTTCACTGCTGGCTGATCCAGTTGCATGGCAGGCAGTGGCGAGACATTGACTTGGACAAGGCCATCAATTCCCTGCCGGATGGCAAGGTCGGAAAGAGGATCCTGAGTGAACTCGGCAACTGCAATGTCAAACATCTTCGTGTCGTAGATACAACGAAGGACGAGCCGATCGTTGCCGCCGGCAACCTCGGGGGCGATTTATTGGTCTTAATCAACGGACACTGTCACTTGGCCACGGGGGACCAAGGCCTGCCGCGTCTTCCGTTTCTTGCGGGCGATCTTTTTGGAGATCTCGAACTAAACGCGGGTTCTCATCGAGCGGAGCCGATTCGTTACCGGCGTTCTATCATCGCGGGCGAGAGTTGCGTGGTGGCCGTGATTCCTCAAGAGCTTACTAAGAAGGTACTACTCGGGACTTCGCTCGAGTCGGAATTGCTTAGCATGCTACGGTCCCGTCTCCAATCCCAAGTCTGGCTAATGGACGCTAAGTCTGGTGAGTTCGGACTTCACGGGAAGCTTCGGAAAAGCAGAAAGTTTCTTATGCTGGACCGCCTCACCCAAGTTAGCGATTCCGTTGCACAAACGACTCACTATCTTGCAGCGTGTCTTATGGGCGCTCTGGAACGTCAACGCAATGACGCTCCCAAGTTTGGTGCGACCCTGCTATTGCAGGACGTTAGCAAAAATGTCATGAGTATCGGCCATGTCGATTCCAACACGATCCCAACAGCCATTGAACTACTGGTCTGCTCAGGAGTAATTTACGCAGCGAACCTGACCTATGCATTCAGCCCCTATCCGGTAATCAGCGCCCTCCATGAAGAAAGCAGCGGAAGAGACGGACAGGCCGACCTCTGGCGGCTGTACTGGGACCATTTGGAAGACGGACGTGAGAGTCCCTTTCTGCCTTCATTTTTCTTTATAGAAGACGAATGGGTATTGCGCTACTTAGGTAGCCGGCCGGATTTTTCCTCAACCAAGCTGCTGGACCGGCTCCTATTTCTGAATGGGCATCGGTTAACTTCTCTGATTGGATGGAAACAGTTTGCCCGACGAAACGTGGTACTTAGCGAGGCCGGATCAACTTTTGCACACCGCCTTGATCGGTTTCTCCGCGAAGTTCAAAGATATGTGAACATCGCTATAAGAGACAACCACAGGTGGGATAGTCTCGGCTTTCTGCTCGCCCGTCCGAGCATGCGGCGTACGCCAAAGCCCGGCCATTGAGGGAGCTCAGAATATTTGGCGCCGCTCTTATAGGCCGCGAGTCTTTCGACCATCTCTGTCGATCACGCAAATTTCCTCGAGCAATGACGGCCGCGTGGCGGCTGTGGTGCGTTCAGCGAACATCAAATTGCCTACCGCCGCCGCCACCTCTAGTCGGAGTGCGAATCGAGCCCGATGGTAGGCGATGCCGCGCAGATTTATCACGGTTGCCCCGTCGAAGACCGGCCGCCAGTCGGTCGGATCGTCCAGATCTGGCGAAAGCAGCGAGGCGGTGCGCCCGGTCGGGAGCCTCGTCCATCGAGCGACGAGCGCGCGGGCCATGACGTTCACGAAGCGCCAGACAAATTCCTTGAATGCCGCGGACTGACCGTCCGACGAAAGCTTGCCGGCCGATCCGCGTTGCCACTTCGGTGATACGCGAGAAGCTGCCAACCCGTTTGTAGCGGGCCGAGAGCTCGGGGACCTGAAATTACCTCCTGTGACTTCAAGCGAATCCCGTAGCGGGAATTGTTCACGCCCTCTTCCGCGTAAGCGCTACCACGTCGCCCTTCGGTGCCTCGCAGTACGTTGCCCAATCGAGCATCAGCAGGCGCCGCTTCTCAAAAAGGTCCCCGCGCCGGTAGGCCGCCTCGACCTTGTCGTTGATCGCGTGTGCGAGCGCCATCTCGCAGACCTCGCTTGGATAGGATGTGCACTCCGCTGCCCAATCGCGGAACGTGGAGCGAAAGCCATGCACCGTAAGGTCATCCCGACCCATGCGCCGCAGAAGCTCGAGCATTGCCATGTTGCTGAGCGGCGCGCCTTCCTTGCCGCCGGAGAATAGGTACGTTCCGGCTGGCTCGCCTTTGACGAGTTCGATCGCCGGCGGCGGGAGCGGCACGCGATGCTCTTTCCCCGCCTTCATACGTTCGGCGGGGATCGTCCAGAGGGCTTTCTTTAGGTCGAACTCTCCGGGCGTTGCGCCGATCACCTCTTGGGTGCGCGTGGCAGTGAGAATCGTGAACTCCACGGCGCGGGCCGCCGTGCCTTCCTGCCCTCGCAGCTTTTCGATGAACGCACCGATCTCATCGTAGGGAAGCGCCGCGTGGTGCTTACGATTCTTGCGGTTAAGAGCCGGGGGTAGGAGCTTATCCAGGTGCCCGCGCCAGCGTGCGGGGTTCTCGCCCGAGCGGTAGCCCCTCACCCGGGCGTAGTCGAGGATCCGCTCGATCCGTCCCCGGAGCCTGCTTGCTGTCTCGGGCTTCTTCGCCCAGATGGGTTCTAGCACCCGAAGCACGAGCGCGGTGTCCACGTCCTTCACCGCAAGCTCGCCAATGACGGGCCCGGCGTAGGTGTCGAGAGTGTTCTGCCATTGTTCCGCGTGCTTGGCGTTCTGCCATCCGGCCTTGTGCGCGGCGATGAATTTCTTTGCACACTCGGCAAAGCTCGTCGTGCCGGCCTTCTGGAGCCTCTCTTGCACCCGATGGCCTTCGCGCGCGGCAAGCGGATCAATACCATTGACGAGCTGCCGGCGTGCTTCGGCCGCCTTCACGCGCGCCTCGGCAAGGCTGACGTCGCGCTCTGAGCCAAGCCCCATTTCGTGTGACTTGCTATGCCGCGTGTAACGAAAAATCCAGCTTTTACTTACTGTCGGACTCACCTGAAGGTACAGCCCGCCGCCGTCACAGTAGTAGCCCGGCTGCTGCGTTCGCTCGATTTTCTTGACTGCGAGCCGGTGTACCGCGCGGCCCATTCCTACCCCCGTTTCTACCCACACTTCGGAGCGGGACTGTGCCGGACTAGAGCGGCCGTGTCAAGAGACCCCTTCGCTCTTCATAGAGGGAAATTGGGTCCGCGTGGGACGCTCGGGGACCTCTTGGGAAGGGTTTTGGCGGAGAGAGTGGGATTCGAACCCACGATACGCGATTAACGTATACACGCTTTCCAAGCGTGCGCCTTCAGCCGCTCGGCCATCTCTCCGCAGGCGCGCGATTCTACTCCACAAAAAGAAAAGGCCCGCTTGCGCGGGCCTCGTCCATCGAGCCGAAGTCTCTCAGGTACCGCGCGTATCGATGTCGCCTTCCAACACCGGGTAACGGACGTGATCCACGAGTTCCTGAACCTCTGTGTCCGGCGCCTTGGTGAGCAGGCTGACGACGATGATCACGACGAATCCGAGCGGCACGCCGAAAATTCCCGCCGAGATCGGGTTGATGTCCCACCAGGTGTTCTCCGCGATCGTCGCCTTCACGCCGAACATCGAGCGCAACCAGGGCTGCGTCGTAGCCATGTAGTAGAACGTGACCCCGACGCCGGCGAGCATGCCCAGCGTCGCGCCCCACTTGTTGGCGCGCTTCCAGAAGATCCCCAGCGTGAGCGCCGGAAAGAATCCCGCCGCGGCGAGCGAGAACGCCGCGCTCACCAGGAACAGGATGTCCGCCGGCTTCTGCGCCGCGACCGAGGCCGCCAACACCGCGACGACGAGGAGCAGCATCTTCGCCACGGTCAGGCGGGTCTTGGTGGACGCCTGCGGGTTGATCATCTTGTAGTACAGGTCGTGCGACAGCGCGTTCGCGATCGTCAGCAGCAGACCATCGGCCGTCGAAAGCGCCGCCGCCAGGCCCCCGGCCGCCACCAGGCCCGAGATCACGTAGGGCAGTTTGGCGATTTCAGGCGTTGCCAGCACCACGATGTCGCCACCGATCGCGATTTCCGCAAGCTGCACGATACCGTCGCCGTTGATGTCCACGATGTTCAGCAGACTTCGATCCACCGCGTGCCAGTTCGCGACCCATCTGGGCAGCTCAGAGAACGGAGTGCCTACGACGAAGTTGTAGATCTCGTACTTCACCAGCACCGCAAGCGCCGGCGCCGAGAAGTACAGCAGGAAGATGAAGAACAGCGACCACGTCACGGAAATCCGGGCCTCGCGCACGCTCGGCGTCGTGTAGTAGCGCATCAGAATGTGAGGCAGAGCCGCGGTGCCCACCATCAGGCAGAACACCAGCGCAAGGAAATTCTTGCGCGCGATGTCGCGGGCTTTCTCGTCCTTGCCGGGGAACGGTGTCGCATGGGGCCGAGGCGGACCGGTGCGCGCCATGGCGCCGCTCTTGTCCTTGGCCCATTGCGCCTTGGCCTCGTCCGGACCCGGCGGGAAAGCCTTGACAGCGTCTTCCGCAGATTTCAGCTCGGCCGGCGCCGCGTTCGACGCGCGCGCGTCAGCAAGGCGCTTCTCGACCTTCCCTTTCTCCTCCGCGTACGAGCCCGGCAGCGCCTTCAGTTTGGCATCCGCGGCATCCGCGCGGTTCTTGTAGATGCCTCGGACTTCGAGCTCCTTCGGGTCGTTGGCGAGCTGTTTTTCCCGCTCAGTCAGTTTCTGCAGCGTGTAGCCGTAGGCCACGTGCGGGATCGGGATCCCGGTATGGCGCATGCCGAGCATCACCAGCGGAATCATGTAGGCGATGATCAAAATGATGTACTGCGCCACCTGCGTCCAGGTCACCGCGCGCATCCCGCCGAGGAACGAACATACGAGTATCCCCGCAAGCCCCAGGAACACGCCGACCTGCAGGTCGACGCCCGTGAACCGCGTCGTGATGATGCCTACACCGTAGATCTGTGCCACCACGTAGGTGAACGAGCAGAGGATCGCAGCGCACATCCCGACGATCCTCGGCAGGTGCCCGCCGTAGCGCGCACCGAGAAAATCCGGGATGGTGAACTGGCCGAACTTGCGCAGATACGGCGCGAGGAACAGCGCCACCAGGCAGTAGCCGCCGGTCCAGCCCATGATGAAGGCGAGTCCGTCGTAACCGAGCAGGTACAGCGATCCCGCCATGCCGATGAACGAAGCGGCGCTCATCCAGTCGGCGCCGGTCGCCATGCCGTTGAACAGTGCGGGCACCCGCCGGCCGGCGACGTAGTACTCGGCGACATCCGCGGTCCGGCTCATGACGCCGATGCCGGCGTAAAGCAGGATCGTCGCAAACAGGAAACAGTAGCCAATCCACCGGTTCGGCATTCCCATCTGCTCGGCAATCGCCAGCACGACGACGAAACCGACGAATCCGCCGGTATAGAAGGCGTAGTACTTCTTGAGTGACTGCGTGAATGCCTTCTGGCTGTAGGCCTGGGTGGCGCCGTTCGTCATTGCTCTTCTCCTTCTTGCACGCCGTACTCGTGGTCAAGACGGTTCATGTATCGAGCGTAGAAACCGATAATCGCCACGTAGATGATGAGCGAACCTTGCGCGCCCATGTAGAACGCGATCGGGAATCCGAGGAACGTGACGTTTTGCAGGTCGATTGCGAAAAAGCCGATCACGTAGGTCACGACGAACCAGATGACGACCAGAACCGAGGTGATCACCAGGTTCTTCTGCCAGTAGTCGAGGTGCTTCTGACTGAGCTTCATCGAATTCCCCCATTGATAGTTGCGGGCTTCGAGCAGGGCGCAGACGCCGCGCGCTCCCCGTAGCGGCGTCCATCCTGAAGCGCGAAACTTACAGTGCGCTTACAAAATCGCGCAGCGCGCCAGGAGTTCGATATTGCATCGCAACATCGCTGCGTGGTTCAACCCGCCTCCAGCGCGGCGACGAGTTGCCTGACGATGGCAAGCCCCGTCCAGAGCAGCAGGCAGATGAACAGCGCGACCCAACCCACGTGACGGTCGACGACGAACCTGGGGGAGATCCAGCGCGCCAGGCGCATCGCGGGCGAGGCGATGGTCTTGAGGATCAGATAGAAAAGATTGGTCTGCCGGTCTACGCCCGGCAACACGTAGAGCACGCCCTGCCCGACCAATGCAAAAAGATTGATCTCGACCAACATTCTCAAAGTGGCAATGACCTCGGCCAGCATGCAAGCCTCAGAGTTGGTAGTCGAGGGCGAGTCGGTCCTGCAGCTCCTTGGCAACACGCAATGCTTCCTTCAACGCGGCCTGCGTCACGCGGTCAAGCCGTGCCGGCGCGATGCGGTTGACAGCGGCATTCCCGGTTTCAGGCAGCTGCAGCTGCGCAACGAGACGCAGGCGCTGGATCAGGTAGAACGCCTCTACGGTGGACGCAAGGTCGGCTCCGGTCCCACCGAGCGCGGCACGCAGCCGTTCCACGGTATTCGTCTGCGGCAGACCCTTCGCGAGCGCGTAGATGCGCGCGGCATCCACGAAGATGCGCGCCCCGTTTGTCTTCAAGTTGACGGAATCCGGCGCGTCGGGGACATCCTCAGTGGCGAAACCGCCGAAGCGGTTCAGCGCTGCGCGCGCCCGCAGGGCTGAATCCGCCATGTGGCGCAGGAACGCAGGATGGCTCTTGATCCGGTCTCCGACCCAATCGCGCAGCGCACCTACGAGCGGCGCATCGCCATACAGTGGACGGAAGTCGAAGCAAATCGCAGCGTCGAGCAGCGCCTTCGGCATTGAAACTTCAATCCAGCCTTTCATCTTCGCCCGCCACTCGTCGAGCGAAAGACAGAGTTCCGCGTTGGACGCCATGACGTTGCCCTTGCACAGGGGAAAACCGCAAGCGTCGAGCGCCTGGTTAACGTCGTGCGCGAATGGCAGCAGCCGCGCGCGGACCTGCACCGGAGTCGCGTTGTCGTGAGCCTCGAAGATCAGACCGTTGTCCTGGTCGGTGGCTAGCGTCTGCTCGAATCGACCTTCGCTGCCGAACGCGAGCCAGCTCCAGCTGATGCGTTCGAGATCGTGGCGCTTGCGCACGATCTCGATCGCCCTCTGGCTGAGCCGGTCATTGAGCACCGACACGAACAGCGTCAGCTGCTCGGGCGCAACGCCCTGCGCAACGAGCCGCCTGGCGAGCTTGCGGACCTCCGCGGCCAGTCCGGTCAGCACCGGGATCGAGCCCGCGAGTCGGAGCTCCATCGTGATCTCGCCCAGTCCCAGGCGTTGCAGCGAGAACAGGTCGCGCTCGGACACGACTCCGGCGAGACGCCCCTCGTCCATCACCAGCACGTGGCGGATTCGGCGCGCCAGCATCGTCACCGCCGCCTCGTACGCAAAAGCATTCGCCGACAGCATGACCGGGTCACGCGACATGGCCGCCTCGACCGTACGAACACGCGTGTCCTCGGCGACGACGCCTACCATGTCATGCGACGTCACGATGCCGATGGGAAGGCCATCAGCGTCCGCCACCACGACCGACCCAACGCCTTCCTCGCGCATGAGTGCCGCCACCTCGGCAAGCGTGTGCTCGCGCGCACAGGTCACCGGCGCGCGCTGCAGGACCGAGCGCAAGGGACGAGCGAACGTCTGCTGTTCGCCCGCGAGTCGGTGTTCGAGTTGACCGTATTTTTCAAGCATCCGGTGCTGTCGCGTCAGTATTGGATCCGTGCGAAATACGTCTGCCGCGAAGCCTGAAGCGCCTGGCCGAGCGTCACGATACCGCGCTCGGCCAGGAGAGGCACGAGCTTGAGAAAGATCTCGCCCGTGAGCAGCGCATCGCCCAGCGCAGTATGACGCCCGATCACGCGCACGCCGAGCCGCTCCGCGATTGACTCCAGGAAGTGATCCACGTGTGCCGGATGCACCGCGGCAGACAGCAGCAGTGTATCGAGCACCGGCTGTGCGAAACGGACACCGCTCGCCGGTTCCTTCAGCTCGAGAAAGCGCATGTCAAAGGCGGCATTGTGCGCCACCAGCACCGTGTCCTCGCAGAAACGGTGGAACGCGGGCAGCACGCGTTCGATCGTCGGCTGGCCGGCGAGCGCCTCGGCTTCGATTCCGTGCACTCGCACCGAATCGCGGCTCAGCGCTCGGCACGGGTCCACGAGTTGCTCGAACACTTCGTTCCTGAGTATCCGACCATTGACGATGCGGACTGCGCCGATTGAAATGATCTCATCTCCGGCCGATGGCTCCAGTCCCGTGGTCTCGGTGTCGAAAACCGTGTAGGCGAGCGCCGCAAGCTTGCGTTCCTGCAGCGCAAGCGAGGCGTCGCTGACGCGGAACAAGTCGAAATCGTAAAATTCCGGGCGGCTCGCGGCAGGCCCGGCGGCGGCCCGAGCCGGCGCGGTCGCCGCCTCGCCGGCGGGCAGCAGGAAGCGAAAGCGGGCGCTGCGCTGACCACCGGGACCCGCGGTATGGTACCAAACCTCGCCGCCGTGCCGTTCCAATACGTCGCGCAAAGCGAGCGGCGTCTGCTCGTCGCCGATCTGCATCGGCTCGATTTCCCAGAGCGAAAGCGCGTCGCTCGCGACGATCGCGCCGTCCCAGCCGAGGTCCAGCTCCGCGTGGCGTCCAACGGCCCGTGCCGAGAACTGCAGCCGCCGTACGGCGTAATCCTCGTGCAGACGTCCGGCGAGAAATGCGAGCGCCTGGACGAGCGCGAAACTGTCCGCCCGGATCCAAAGTTCCTCGTCGATCGACCCCAGCTCGACCGCGACGCCCAGCGCGGATTCGATGCGCTGGCGCGCGACACCGAGCAAATCCACTGCCCGGATGTCCTCGAGGGACAGGTTCGCTTTGAGCGCATCCGCATACTCGCGCAACGCCTCGTTCAGCTTCCGTGACAGGCCGCGTGACTCCTCGGCGACGATCGAGACAAAGACCGCTCTTCGCTCGGTCCCCATTGCGGGAAACGCGCCGAGGTTCTCGGCCGCCGCGCGGATATTCGCCACCGGCGCACGCACTCCGGCGGCAAGCGCCTGCAGCAGCGCGCGGCGCGAGGCTTCCTGGTCAAGCAGTCCGGTGACGTCTTCCAGAGTCAGCACGATGCCCGCCATGGCTCCGCCGGAGTCGAGGAACGGCGCGGCGCGCACCTTGAGCAACCGATCGGCTGCGGTGGCAGTAACGAACCGCGTGTTGGGCGGTGCCTCGCCGGGGCGCCGCAGCCGCTCGAGCTTTTCCAGTGCGTGGGCAATCTGGCCCCGGTCGATCAACGAGAAGACCGACCGACCGAGACCGACCAGCGTCCCGGCTGACGCGGTGCCCGCGGCAAATAGCGCCCGCGCACGCTCGTTGTAGAGCAGGACGCGACCCTCGGAATTGCAAACCAGAACGCCTTCCGAAAGCTCGGACATGAGCGCCGCCAGCCGATTACGCTCCTCCTCGAGCTTCGCGCCGGCCTCCCGCATGCGGAGTTCGACGTTGTGCTTGAGCTCGCGATGCGCTTCGGCCAGGCGGTTCACGGCAGCCGCGGCCGCGGCCACCTCGCGCGCGCCCTCGGTCGCAACGCGCAGGGTGTCGTTCGCGCCGAGCACCACCCCGGTCTGCTCGGCTAGCGCATGAATGGCCGTGACGTACTCGACGAACAGCCACTTCACTGCTCCGGCGCAGACGAACAGCAGGATCACCGCGGCGAACGCAAGCAGCGGTGCGCGGCTCGCGAGCACTCTCAGCAACACCTCCTGGTCCTGCGGCGGCAAACCGGTGCCGAAGGCCACTCCCAGCACCGCGGCGATTGCGAGCAACGCGACGAACAGGATCGCGGTCCACAGCAGGAATTTGTATCTCGCCTTCATGCGCCCGCCAGCAGCGCGTCGATCTGCGCCACCAGCTCGGTATTGGAGAACGGCTTTACCACATAGAGGTCGGCGCCGAGCGATATGCCCTTGCTCACCTCAACCTCGCGGCCCTTGGCCGAAAGCATGACGATCTTCACGTGGCGCCACTCCGGGCGCTCGCGCAGGCGCCGGCAGACCTCGTAGCCGTTGACGCGCGGCATCATCACGTCGAGCAGCACCAGATCCGGTGCAAAACTGTCGACGACGGCGAGCGCCTCCTCGCCGTTCTGGGCCACCTCGACCTGGTAGCCGCTCTGCCCGAGCAGGTACTCGAGCGCCGTGACGATGTTCTGTTCGTCATCCACGATCAGCACTTTCTTCGTCATGCCGCCTCCGTCAGGGCTGGTGTATCGGCGCGCCGCGTTCGATCGGCAGGGTGAAGGCAAAGCAAGCGCCGCCGGCCGGCGCGCGCTGCACCCAGATCCGGCCGCCATGGTGCTCGACGATGTGGCGGCAGATATACAGTCCAAGCCCCGACCCCTGCGGCTTGTCGGTGAGAGTGTCGCCCGCCTGAACGAACTTGTCGAAAATCGACTTCTCGTCGGCGGGTCGAACGCCGGACCCGTTGTCGCACACCTCGACGCGCAACCAGCCGTCCCGCTCGGCAAGCGTGACCTCGATCCGCCGGTCCTGCGGATTGCAGAACTTCACCGCATTCGACAGCAGGTTGAGCAGCACCTGGAAGATGCGGTCCAGGTCGACTCTCACCGGAGTGATCTGCTCGGGAAGATGGACCTCGACGCGTACCTTCTTCTCCTGGAGGACCTGGCTCATCGCGGCGACCGAATCGCCGATCACCTCGCGCAAGTCGACCGCCGTCTCGGTCCAGTCAGTGCGCCCGGACTCGATCTTGGCCAGATCCAGGACCTGGTCGATGAGACGCGTCAGGCGCCCGGTCTCCTTGGCAATGATCCCGAGGAATCTGCGCCGCTGCGCGAGATCCACCTTCGGGTCCCGTGCCAGGATCTCGCCAAACGACCGGATCGAAGTGAGCGGCGTGCGCAGTTCGTGTGTAACGGTCGAAAGAAAGTCGTCTTTGAGGCGATCGAGTTCCTTGAGCCGCTCGTTGGCGGCGCGCAGCTCGCTGCTCGCCGCTTCGAGCTCACGCGACTTCTGCTCGAGCTGGTGGCTGTACATGACCACCTGCGAGGCCTCGTCTACGATCCTGCGCACTTCCTCGAGCGTCAGCGCCTCCTCCTTGACCGCCGAAGCGACCATGATGCGCGCCGACGAGGCTCCGATCGCGCCGGCAAGCTGCGTTTCGACATGGTGCACGAAGTCGGCATCGGCCGTGAGCGGCTGCGTCGGCCAGCTCAGGCCCTTGCGCTTCGCGTGATCTCGGAACGCCGCGTCAGCCGCCGCCGCGCCGAGAAAGCGCGCCAGCAAATGGTGCAGGTCGGTCGCCGAGGCGGTGCCGCGCCAGAAGCGCGCGCCCCCGCCCTCTGGCGAGCGCCGGAACACGTCGACGAACACGCTCGCCTGGCGATGCTCTTCGGCACTTTGCGTGCCGGACAGCGAAACCATGACGTAGGCGCCGAGATTGGCGATCATGCTCCAGAGCATTGCGTGCGTGATCTGGTCCAGGCCGGCGAGGCCGAACAGCTGCAACGGCCTGAGCAGCGCGATACCGAACGGCCCCTGTTCCAGCAGGCCGATCGGCAGCCAGCCGGAGCGCGCTAACGCCGGGAGCAGCAGGGTGTAGAACCAGATCGCAAAACCCGCGACCAGTGCCGCGAGTGCCCCGCGCCGCGTGCCGCCTTTCCAGAAGATCCCGCCCAGCACGACCGGCGCGAACTGGGCCACCGCGGCGAAGGAAATCAGCCCGATCGAGACCAGCGCGTAGGCGTCGCCCGCCAGGCGGAAGTAAAGGTAGCCGAGCAGGACGATCAGCAGGATCGCGCCGCGCCGAATCCCGAGCAGCAGTCCCGTGAGATCGGCGCGATCGTTGAGCCGCAAGCTCTTCAAGCGCAGCAGCACGGGCATCAAAAGGTCGTTGCAGACCATGGTGGAAAGCGCGATCGTCTCCACAATCACCATTCCGGTTGCCGCCGACAACCCGCCGATAAACACGAGCAATGCGAGCAGCTCCTGGCGTTCGGCCATCGGAATCGACAATACGAAGGTATCGGCGTCGACGACCCCGCCGGGAAAATGCAGCCGCCCGCCGAATGCGATCGGGAGCACAAACACGTTGATCGCCAGCATGTAAAGGGGAAACAGCCAGATCGCCTTTTTCAGATGCTCTTCGCGCACGTTTTCGATCACCGTGACCTGGAACTGACGTGGCAGAAACAGGATCGCGAGCATCGAGAGAATCGTCAGCCAGACCCAGCTCGCGTAGCCTCCCGCCACCCCCTCGAGCGGCGTAAGGAGCGGTCGCAATTCCGGGTCCGCGGCGGCGCGGGCGAAGACATCGCCGAAGCCGTCGTAGATGCCGAAAGTGACGAACACGCCGACTGCCACGAACGCCAGCAGCTTGACCAGCGACTCGAACGCGATCGCCGCAACCATGCCCTCGTGGCGTTCGGCTGAATACAGATGGCGCGTGCCGAACAGGATCGTGAACAGTGCCAGGCTCAGTGCCACCCAGAGCGCCGTATCCTGCAGCATCGGAACCGCGCCGACCTTGGCCGGCATCACGATCGCAGGGTACTGCAGCACGATCGTGAAACTGTTCGAAACCGCCTTCAGCTGCAGCGAAATGTAGGGCACGATACCGATCACCGCGATCACCGTGACGACACCGCCGAGCAACGCGCTCTTGCCGTAGCGGGAGGCGATGAAATCGGCGAGCGACGTAATCCGATTGTCCTTCGAGATGCGCAAGATTTTGCGCATCACGACCCACCACAGCGCGATCATCAGCGTCGGACCAATGTAGATCGGCAAGAAACCGACGCCGTCGCTCGCGGCGCGCCCCACCGACCCGTAGAACGTCCACGCGGTGGCGTACACCGCGAGCGACAGCGAGTAAATGTACGGATTGGCAATGAGCGAGCGTCCGGCGTCCGCGCGCCGGTCGGCGTAGTAGGCGATGGCGAACAGCAGCCCGAGATAGGCAAAGGAGGTGGCGACGACGACCCAGCCCTGCAGCATCGCGGCGCGCCTAGTCCCGCTTCTCGGCAACGCGGGCCATGAGCGCGATCAGCAGCGCCCAGGTGATGAAGATGTAGGCGTACAGCACCGGCACGCCGAACAACAGGCCCGGTACGTTAAACAGCGCCAGGATCGGAAAATTGAACAGCACGCAGCCCAGCATGCACAGCGCAATCATGCGCTGCCCCTTCTTCTCGAAGCCGTGCATCCGTGCCTCCCTCCCGCCCGGCGCCAGCCGGGGCGCTTCGGCGCCCCGATTCTCGCACTGGGCGCGCCGATCAGTCAGCTCGTCTGCTTGAGCTGCTCGAGGATCGCCGGGTTTTCCAGCGTCGAAACGTCCTGCGTGATGTCCTCGCCCCTGGCGATCGAGCGCAGCAGGCGCCGCATGATCTTGCCGGAACGCGTCTTCGGCAGGTTGTCGCCGAACCGGATCTCCTTCGGCTTGGCGATCGGTCCGATTTCCTTCGCCACCCAGTCCCGCAATTCCCGCGCCAATTTCTTGGCCTCTTCGCCGCTCGGCCGCACGCCCTTGAGGACGACGAACGCCACCACCGCCTCGCCGGTCAATTCGTCCGGACGCCCCACCACCGCAGCTTCCGCCACCAGCTTCGAATTCGCCACCAAGGCCGACTCGACTTCCATCGTCCCGAGACGATGGCCCGATACGTTGAGCACGTCGTCGATGCGGCCGACGATGCGGAAGTAGCCCTCCTCGTCGGTGCTCGCGCCGTCGCCTGCGAGGTACAGCTTGCCCTGGAAATCCGCCGGGTAATAGGTCTTCTTGTAACGCTCCGGGTCGCCCCAGATGGTCCGGATCATGGAGGGCCAGGGACGGCGGATGACGAGAATCCCGCCCTTGCCGCGCCCGACCGACTGCCCGGTTTCGTCGACGATGTCGGCAAAGATTCCCGGCAGCGGCAGCGTCGCGGAGCCCGGTTTCGTCGGGATCGCGCCGGGAAGCGGCGTGATCAGGATCGATCCGGTTTCAGTCTGCCACCACGTATCGACGATCGGGCAGCGTTCGCGGCCCACGGTCGTGTGATACCACATCCACGCCTCTGGGTTGATCGGCTCGCCGACGGTTCCGAGGATGCGCAATGACGACAGGTCGTACTTCTTCGGCAGGTCCCCGCCCGCCTTGATGAGCGAACGGATCGCCGTGGGCGCGGTGTAGAACACATTGACCCTATGGTCCTGGATCATTTTCCAGAAGCGGCCCGCGTCCGGATAGGTCGGAATGCCCTCGAACATCACGACCGTCGTCCCGCAAGACAACGGCCCGTAGGCGATGTAGCTATGCCCCGTGACCCAGCCAACGTCCGCCGTGCACCAGAAGACGTCGCTCGGTTTGTTGTCGAAGACCCACTGCATCGTCAGCGTGCAACCGAGCAGGTAGCCGCCGGTCGAGTGCTGCACGCCCTTGGGCTTACCCGTCGAGCCCGAGGTGTACAGGATGAACAGCGGATGCTCCGCGTTCACCCACGTCGGCTCGCAGGCGTCGGGCTGCCCCTTGATCACGTCATCCCACCACTTGTCGCGCGGCGAGTTCATCGGCACCGGCGTGCCCGTTCGCCTGTAGACGATGACGTTGCGCACGTGTTCGCAACCGCCCATCGCGAACGCCTCGTCGACGACGGGCTTCAGCGGGATCTCGCGACCGCCGCGAAACTGGCCATCCGCCGTGATCACCTCGGTCGCGCCCGCGTCGATGATGCGCTCCTGCAGGCTCTTGGCGGAGAAACCGCCGAATACCACCGAATGCGTCGCGCCGATGCGCGCGCAGGCCTGCATCGCCACGATCACGTGAATCGACATCGGCATGTAGATCAGAACCCGGTCGCCCGGCTTGATGCCGTGGTGCCGAAGCGCGTTCGCAAGCCGGCAGACCTGGTGATAGAGCGCCTTGTAGCTCACCTTCGTCACGCTGCCGTCGTCGGCCTCGAAAATGATCGCGACCTTTTCGGGCTGCGTCGCGAGATGCCGGTCGAGGCAGTTGTACGAGGCGTTCAGCTCGCCGTCGTAAAACCACCGATAGAACGGCGCTTTCGACTCGTCCAGCACCTTCGTGAACGGTTTGTGCCAGGCGAGGTTCTCTCTCGCGAGCCTGGCCCAGAAACCCTCGAGATCCTGCTCGGCCTCGGCGCGCATTTTCCGGTAGGCCTCCATTCCGGAAACGTTCGCCTGCCGGATGAACTCCGCCGACGGCGGAAAGACCCGCGTTTCGTGCAGCACCGTTTCGATCGTTGACGACATGCCGGAACTCCTCCGCTCGCTTGCCTGGTTGGTTTTCAAAATTCTGTTGAAGCAGTCTTACACGACGCTTACGCCGTCGTTTCGGAAAGGCAGAATAGAACCAGTAGATCAACAACTTGTAAAGGAGCCTGTGTTACAGTCAGGCGCTGCCTGATTCCGGCTTCCGCCGCCTGATGCAATCCCTCCCGTTTATCTACGAGCCACTTCGCCTGGCAAGGGTCTGCCGCCGCCAGTCGCCACTGTACCTCGCGATCGTCCGCCTCAGCGCGGCCAATGCCGCCGCGAAGGCGGTGAAAGGAGTCCTTTTGTGAGCCTCATCCGCGCCGAACATCTGATCCGCAGCGTCGCCGATGCGCTGCAGTACATTTCCTACTATCACCCGGCCGACTACCTGCGCGCCCTCGGGCGCGCCTACGAGCGCGAGCAATCGACCGCTGCCCGGGACGCCATCGCGCAGATCCTCACCAATTCGCGCCTGTGCGCCGAAGGCCGCCGGCCGATTTGCCAGGACACCGGGATCGTCAACGTGTTTCTCAGGATCGGCATGGACGTGCGCTGGGAACCCGGGATGGACCTCGAGGCGACGATCAACGAAGGCGTGCGGCGCGGATACCTCGACCCGGACAACAAGCTCCGCGCTTCGGTCCTCGCGGACCCCGCGTTCACGCGCAGGAACACGCGCGACAACACGCCCGCGGTGATCCACCTGCAGCTCGTTCCGGGAGACCGGGTCGAACTGGATGTCGCCGCGAAGGGCGGCGGGTCCGAGGCGAAATCGAAATTCGTCATGCTCAATCCGTCGGATTCGATCTCCGAGTGGGTCGTCAAGGCGGTTCCGACGATGGGCGCCGGCTGGTGTCCGCCCGGGATGCTCGGCATCGGCATCGGCGGCACCGCGGAAAAGGCGATGCTCATGGCCAAAGCCGCGCTGATGGAGCCGATCGACATGGCGGAACTGAAAGCGCGCGGGCCGCGGAGCCGAGTCGAGGAACTGCGCATCGAGCTGTACGACAAGGTGAATGCGCTCGGCATCGGCGCGCAAGGCCTCGGCGGATTGTCGACCGTGCTCGACGTGAAGATCCAGACCTATCCCACGCATGCGGCGAATCTGCCAGTGGCGATGATTCCGAACTGCGCCGCGACGCGGCACGTGCATTTCGTGCTGGATGGCTCCGGGCCGGCGGAGTTCGAGCCTCCCTCGCTGGAGGACTGGCCCAAGGTCGCGTGGTCGCCGTCGCCGCAGGCGAGGCGCGTCGATCTGGATACGCTGACGCGCAGCGAGGTGGCCGGCTGGAAACCCGGACAGACGCTGCTCCTCTCGGGCAAGTTGCTCACCGGGCGCGACGCGGCTCACAAGCGAATCCAGGATCTGCTTGCGCGGGGCGAGCCGCTGCCGGTGGATTTTCGCGATCGAGTGATCTATTACGTCGGCCCGGTCGATCCGGTGCGCGACGAAGTCGTCGGCCCCGCGGGCCCGACGACCGCGACGCGCATGGACAAGTTCACCGACATGATGCTCGACAAGACCGGGCTCGCCGCGATGGTCGGCAAGGCCGAGCGCGGTCCCGCGGCGATCGAGGCGATTCGCAAACACCGCGCCGCCTACCTGATGGCGGTCGGCGGCGCCGCGTATTTGGTCGCGAAAGCGATCCGCCGCTCGCGCGTGGTCGCGTTCGAGGACCTCGGCATGGAGGCGATCTACGAATTCGAGGTGAAGGACATGCCGGTCACCGTGGCCGTGGATTCGAGCGGCACCTCCGTGCATCAGACCGGGCCGGCCGCGTGGCAGAAGAAAATCGTCGAACTGAGGCTTCCGGTCACGGCCGCGTGAGCCGCACGAACTGGACTGCCGTCTGGGCAGTCTTCGCAGGCGGCCTCGTCGCCGGCGCCTGCATCGGCAAGGTTCCGCCTGCGCTGCCCGCGCTGCGCACGGACTTCGGCCTTACGCTCATCGAGACGGGTTACATCGCCACGGTTCTCAACATCATTGGTGGCGTGGTCGGGCTGTTCGCTGGAATCGTATCGGATCGCTTCGGGCATCGCCGCATCGCGCTCGCCGGGCTCGCGCTCATGGCCACCGGCAGCCTCGTGGGCGCGGTTGCTCCGGGGTACGCGTCCCTGCTCGCGTCGAGATTTCTGGAAGGCGCCGGTTTCATCATGATGACGGTGGCAGGCGTCGCGCTCATCGCGCAGACTGCGGCGGCGGGCGATCGGCCGAGGGCGATGGCGCTATGGAGTTGCTACCTCCCGGCGGGCGGCTGTCTCGCCATGCTCGCTGCGTCGCTTGCACTGACGACCTACGGGTGGCGCAGTCTCTGGTTGCTGCTGGGCGCAGCGGCCGTCGCCTGCCTCGCGCTCGTCGCGCGCGCGGTACCGCCGCGCGCATCCGTCAACCGAACGCTGCCGCTGCGCCTGGGCGCAGACACGCTGACCCATCCCGCCAGTCTGCTCCTCTGCCTGGTGTTCGCGGGCTACGTCGCGCAATGGGCGGCGCTCATCACCTGGCTTCCCACGTTCATCGTGGGCGAACGTGGCGGCGCGCTGCTGCCCGCGGCACTGCTCACCGCGCTCTGGGTCGGGATCAACGTGCCGGGAGTCCTCCTCGGCGGCTGGCTGATGGCGCGCGGCGCGCGCCGTTCGCGCATCATCGTTTTCGCGAGCGCGGTGCAGGCACTCGCGGCGAGCGGCGCCCTCCTCGACCTGCTGCCGGACTGGGGTCGCTACGCGAGTTGTCTCGCGTTTTCGTTCTTCGGCGGCATCATCCCGACGGCGGTATTTTCGGGAGTCGCGGCGCTCGCGCCCTCGCCGCAGCACATCGGCACGACCAACGGCATGGTCATGCAGGTGTCGCAACTGGTTCAGTTCCTGTCTCCCATCGCGGTGGCCTGGCTCGCGACCCGGTTGGGCTGGGGCGCGGCGCTCCCCATCATGCTCGGATTCGCCGCTTGCGCAGCGGCCGGCGGAATCGCCATCGCGCAAATCGAGCGGTCTAGAATGACGGCATGAGCGACGTCCTCATTTGTGAAGTCGGTCCGCGCGACGGGCTTCAGAACGCGAAACATCTCATGCCGACGGCGGCCAAGAAACGCTGGATCAGCGCACTTGCGGCCGCGGGGCTGCGCGAAATCGAAGTCGGCTCCTTCGTTCCGGCGAAACTCATTCCCGCGATGGCCGATACCGCGGAGGTCGTAGCGCACGCACGCACGCTTTCCGGGGTCAAGGTGGTCGCTCTGGCGCCGAACCTGAAGGGCTTCGAGCGCGCGGTGGCCGCCGGCGCGCACAAGATCACGTTTCCGGTTTCGGCGTCGCGCCGGCACAGCGAATCGAACGTGCGCATGAGCCCCGGGCAGATGGTCGAGGAAGTTCGGCGCTGCGCCGCATCGCGCGATCCGCACGGGCCCGAAATCGAAGGCGCCGTGTCGACCGCCTTCGGTTGCACGATGCAGGGAGAGGTTCCGGAAGACGACGTAGTGAGAATCGCGGCGGCACTCGCCGAATTCTGCGACTGCGTGGCGCTTGCCGATACCGTCGGCTACGCCAATCCGGCGCAGGTCAGACGCGTCTTCCGCCGCGTGCGGGACGAAATCGGCGACCGGCTCGAAGGCGCGCATTTCCACAATACGCGCGGCCTCGGTCTCGCCAACGCGCTCGCCGCCTGGGACGAAGGCGTGCGCGCCTTCGATTCGTCGATGGCGGGACTCGGTGGCTGCCCGTTCGCCCCCGGAGCGAGCGGCAACGTGATCACGGAGGATCTGGTGTTCATGTTCGAGAGCATGGGCGTGCGCACCGGGATCGACCTCGAAAAACTGCTCGCGGCGCGGGCGACGCTGATCGATGGCCTGCCGCAGGAACCCGTTTACGGCCACACGCCGCTCGCGGGACTGCCCAAAGGATTCAGGGCCGCTGCATGAAGCGCCTGCCCCTCGCCGGGGTTCGCGTGGTCGAATTCGCGCACATGGTCATGGGCCCGACTTGCGGGCTGGTGCTCGCCGATCTCGGCGCCGAGGTGATCAAGGTCGAACCTCTCGAAGGCGACAACACGCGCCGCCTGATGGGCGCCGGCGCCGGCTTCTTCCCGATCTTCAACCGCAACAAGCGCAGCCTCGCGGTGGACCTGAAGTCCGAGGCGGGGCGCGATCTGGTGCGCGCGCTGATCGACACGGCGGACGTCGTCACGGAGAATTTTCGGCCCGGCGCGCTCGAGGCGATGGGATTCGGCTACGAGGATTTGTCGCGACGCAACGCGCGGATCGTCTACTGCACGATGAAGGGATTTCTTTCCGGTCCGTACGAGAATCGACCGGCACTCGACGAAGTGGTGCAGATGATGGGCGGCCTCGCCTACATGACCGGGCTGCCGGATCGGCCGCTGCGCGTGGGCTCATCGGTCAACGACATCATGGGCGGGATGTTCGGTGCGATCGGCATACTCGCCGCGCTGCGCGAGCGCGAAGCCACCGGACGCGGCAAGCTCGTTCGCAGCGCGCTCTACGAAAACACCGTGTTCCTCGTCGCGCAGCACATGGCGCAACTCGCGATCACGGGCGAGGAGCCGCCGCCCATGGCGGTAAAACAGCCCGCCTGGGGCGTGTACGACATCTTTCCCACGGCCGACGGCGACCGGCTGTTCATCGGCATCGTCACCGACACTCAATGGCAGGTCTTCTGCCGGGAATTCGGCGAACCGGAACTGGCCGCGGACGCGCGACTGAAGACCAATGGCGACCGCGTGCGCGAGCGTGCATGGATGCTGCCCCGGCTGGAAGCGATTTTCCGGCGCCGTACCCGGCCCGAACTCGAACGGCAGCTCGAAGCGAATGGGCTGCCTTACGCGCCGATCGCGCGGCCGCGCGACCTGTTCGACGACCCGCATCTCAACGCGGGCAAGGGATTGATCGAGACGCAGGATCCGCGCGGCTACGCGTTCAAGGTGCCGGGTCTTCCCCTGGAACTCGATGGCGAGCGG
>MERB01000033.1:36504-45932 GCA_001770475.1 Betaproteobacteria bacterium RIFCSPLOWO2_02_FULL_66_14
GCGGCGCTCGCCGCGAAGGGTGTGATCGCACTGCCCTGAATCACGGCTGCAGTCCCGCCCGAAGCAGGCTATCGCGGTGGTGGTCGCGGTCTGCAGGTCTCTGGTAGTGCGTCATCGTGTCGAGATAGCGCTCGATCGAAAAGTCCGCATTCTCGGCCAGAACTCGCGCAGCGTGATCGCGCGCAGCAGCGTTCTCGGCGAGCATCGCGTGGCAGCCCGCGAAAAACACCGCCGTGCGGTAATCAGCCGCCGCGATGTGCTGGAACGCCGCGATCGCCTCGCGGTAGCGCTGCGCGACGAAATACGCCCGGCCCAGATGCCCCCAGAAGCGTTCCGGGTGATAGGGGTTCAGGCGCATCGCTTTCAGGATCCAGTCGATTCCTTCCCCTGCGCGGCCCAGCCACGTCAGCAGTTCGCCCTGCTGCACGACGATCAAATCGTCGTTCGGGTTCAGGCGCAGCGCGCGCTCCTGATGATGCACCGCCTTGTCGAATTCGTGCCGGGTCACGGCGATGGCGGCGAGAATGCGGTGCACGTCGCTGTCGTTGTCGTCGAGCGCGAGCGCAGTTCGCGCCTCCTCGACAATGGTGTTCTCCGTCGCGTCGCGGTCCTCGCACCAGCCGTAACCCCATGCCTGCCCAAGCACGCAAGCCTTCCATGCATGGGCGTGCGCATAGCTCGGATCGAGGTCGATCGCGCGCTGCAACAGCTTCAGCGCGGCAGCGTTGTCGTCGCGCTGGCTTCGGTGGTGCAGCCGCTTGCCGGTCAGAACGCACTCGTAGGCGGCCATGTTGTCGGTGGTCTTGCGCGCGACCCGGTCGTGCGCCGCCGCCTCGACCCGCCCGGGCAGGACCGACACGATTGTCGAAGTCACTTCATCCTGGATGGCGAAAATGTCCTCCAGATCGCGGTCGTAGCGTTCGGCCCAGAGGTGATGGTCGGTTGCGGCGTCGATCAGCTGTACCGTGATGCGCACCCGCTTGCCGGCCTTGCGCACGCTGCCTTCGACCACGTACTGCACGCCAAGCTCGGCTGCGAATTTCTGCACTTCGACCGCCTTGCCCTTGTACTTGAACGAGGAGTTGCGGGAGATCACGAACAACTCCCGGAAGCGCGACAACTCGGTAATGATGTCCTCGGTGATGCCGTCGGCGAAATGCTCCTGCTCCGGGTCGCCGCTCATGTTGTTGAACGGAAGCACCGCGATCGGGGGTTTGTCCGGACGCTCGCGCACCGCCGGTGATTCGACGCTTCGCGCGACCGGCGCCGCCGGCGCCTGCGGCGTCACCCGGTAAACGCGAACCGGTCGGGCGATGTTCTTGACTTCCTGCTCGCCGAGATCGGCGAACGCCAGCCCGAGTTTCCCGGCCACGCTGTCGCGCACGCTCGCCGCCACCGTCACGCCGCCCGGTTCGGCCAGCGCCTGGATGCGCGCCGCGATATTGACACCATCGCCGTAGGTGCTCCCGTCCGGCCGCGTGATCACGTCCCCGAGATTGACGCCGATGCGGTAGAGCATGCGCCGCGCCTCCGGCAGTGGATCGTTGGGAACCCGCAGAGCGCCTTGCACCGCGACCGCGCAGGCGACCGCGTCGATCACGCTGTCGAACACGGCGAGCACGCTGTCGCCGGCGGTGTCGACGACCCGCCCGCCGTGTATCACGATGCGTTCGCGAAAAATCGTGCGGCAGACTTCGAGCGCCGCCACCGTCGCCCGATCGTCTTCGCCCATGAGGCGCGAAAATCCCGCGACATCGGCGGCCAGGATCGCAGTCAGGCGTTGCCGGCTGATTGCGCCATCGTCACTCATCGGGCACCGACCGGTACTCGATTCAACCCGCGATCAATCGGCACACGGCCAGGAGGCGGGCTTCTTCAGCCCCGCAGGCAACCGCGTGCTCGCGTCGCCGCACGCGATTTCGAGTTGCTCCTGCTTGAGGCCCTTGGTGGCGGAAAGATCGGTACCGACGACTCGGGTGCCGAGGGTGAATGCGCCGGACAGGTCGGCGCCAGCGAGCTTGGTGCCGGCGAATCGCGCCCGCGCGAGATTGCTGTGGCGCAATACGGCGCCCGTGAGATCCGCCCTGTCGAACACCGAGCGGCCGAAATCCCCCTTCGACAGATTCGCGCCCTTGAGCATCGCATCGCTCAGATTGCAGCGCAGGAATTCGGCCTTCTCGAGCGACGCGGCGCCGAACCGGGCGCCGGAAAAATTGCTCCTCACGGCGGCGGTCTTGTCGAATCTCGCTCCCTCGAGCACCGCGCCGCGAAACGACGCGCGGTTCAGCTCGGCCGCCAGGAAGCTGGCGCCGGTGAGATCGGCCGAGGAAAAATTCATTCCCGTCAGGATCGCGCGATCGAACTTGCCCTGCTGCAACGACGCCCGCGTGAGCACCAGGCGCTCCTTGCTGCAGCCGCTCCAGTCGACGCCCGCGCCGGGCGCGTCATTGCAGCCGGCGCGCAATCCGGCCGAGTTCAGGAGCAGCAACAGCGCGATGAGAATTCGTATCATGCGTCAAGCATAAACGAAAATGGCGCCGGCATGCATCGCCCTGCCTACCCGGCAGCGAAGCGGCTCAGCCTGCGAGCAGCGCGTCGATGCCCGCCTGTGCGATCTGTTCGTCCTCGTGCGACTGCACGCCCGAGACGCCGACTGCGCCGACGCAGGTGCCATCGACGATGATCGGCAAGCCGCCCTGCACGGGCAGGATGCCGGGCATCTTCAGCATCGACACGCGCCCTGCCTTGACGCGCTCCTCCCACGTCCCGCTCGAGCGCCTGGACAGCGCGGCGGTTCGCGCCTTGTCCAGGGCAATCGCCGCGTTCGCCGGGGTCGCGCCGTCCATTCGCAGGAAGTGCAGCAGGTGGCCGCCGTCATCGACGGTCGCGATCACGACCTTCCATTGATTGCGCCCGGCCTCCACGACCGCGGCCGCCGCGATGCGCTCGCAGTCGGCCAGGACGAGTTCGGGACGCGTCTTCATGCCGCCGCCAACGCGTTCTTCAATTGCTCGAGCGCGCCGGGATCCTCGATCGTCGTCAGGTCGCCCGGATCGCGCCCCTCGGCAAGCGCCTGGATCGCACGCCGCAGCGTCTTGCCCGAGCGCGTCTTGGGCAGCAGCGTCACCAGATGCACCGCGCGCGGACGCGCAATCGCCCCGAGCTGGCGGTCGACCGTCTCCATCACTTCCTTTTCCAGGCGCTTGCGATTTTCCGGCGCCTCGAGGCCAGTTGCGTTCTTCGCCACCGCAAATGCGAGCGGCATCTGCCCCTTGAGCGGATCGGCGACGCCGACCACGGCGCATTCGGCAATGTTCGGGTGCATGTTGACCGCCTCCTCGATCTCGCGCGTGCCGAGGCGATGGCCGGCGACGTTGATCACGTCGTCGGTGCGCCCGAGGATGAAATAATACCCCTCCGCATCGCGAATCCCCCAGTCGAAGGTGGCGTACACCATTTTCTTCGCGAAGGTCGTGAAATAGGTCTTCACGAACCGCTCGTCGTCGCCCCAGACCGTGGTCATCACGCCGGGGGGAAGCGGCGGCACGATCGCCACGACGGCCTTCTCGTTGTCCTCGGCGTCTGCGGCATCCGATTCGCGCAGCAACCGCAGGTCGTAGCCGTACACCGGAAACGACGGGCTGCCGAACTTCAGTTTCGTGCGTTCCACGCCCGGCACCGCCGACAGGATCGGCCAGCCGGTCTCCGTCTGCCAGTAGTGGTCGATGACGGGCTTGTGCAGCGCCTCGGAAATCCAGACGTGCGTCGGTTCGTCGAGCGGCTCGCCGGCAAGGAAGAGATAGCGCAGCGAGCCCAGATCGTATTTCTGCAGGTAGGCGGGATCCTGCTTCTTCAGCACGCGGATCGCCGTCGGCGCGGAGAACATCACGGAGACCTTGTGATCCTGCACGATCTTCCACCAGACGCCCGCGTCGGGGCGGATCGGCACACCCTCGTACATGATCGTCGTCATGCCCGCGATGAGCGGTCCGTAGACGATGTACGAGTGTCCGACCACCCAGCCGATGTCCGAGGTCGTGAACATCGTCTCGCCGGGGCGGCCGCAGTAAATGCGCTCCATCGACGAGGCGAGCGCCACCGCGTAGCCGCCGACGTCCCGCTGCACGCCCTTGGGCTGTCCCGTCGTACCGGAGGTGTACAGGATGTACGAGGGTTGGTTCGACTCGAGCCACACGCAGGGCACCCGCGCGCCCGCATGCTTCGGCGCGAGCTCCGCCCAGTCGACATCGCGACCGGCCACCATCTGCAGCTTGGGATCGAGTCCGCGGCGAAAGATCAGCACCTTTTCCGGAGGCGATTTCGCCAGCCGGATCGATTCATCGACCAGCGCCTTGTAGAGCACGCTCTTGCCCATGCGGCTGCCGCCGTCGGCCGTGATCATGAGCCTCGGACGCGCGTCGTCAATGCGCGCGGCGAGGCTCGAAGCCGCGAAGCCGCCGAACACCACCGAATGAACCGCACCGATGCGCGCGCAGGCGAGGATCGCGAAGCAAGCCTCTGCGATCATCGGCATGTAGATGATCACGCGGTCGCCGCGCCCGACGCCGAGCGCCTGCATCATCGCCGCGACACGCTGCACTTCCGCGTGCAGCTCGGCGAAGGTATAGCTCTTTTCCTCGCCCACCTCGGTCGAAATCCAAATCAGCGCCTTCTGCGCGGCGCGCTCGGCGAGGTGCCGGTCGATCGCGTTGTAGCAGAGATTGGTTTCGCCGCCGACGTACCACCGGGCGAACGGCGGGCGGGAATAGTCCAGCACCTGCGAGAACGGCTTGTGCCAGTGCACGCGCGAGGCTTCCTCGCGCCAGAACGCTTCCCGCTGCTCGATCGAACGGCGGTGAAACTCGCTGTAGCTGCCCATGACGGCCCTCCCGATTGCGGCAATTGTTCGCGCGCGCCCTTACGCGCGCCTTACGGATTCAGGTCGACCACGATCCGGCCGCGCACCTTGCCCTGGATGAAATCCTCGAACGCGCCCGGAAGCTGGTCGAAGGGAATCGTCCGCGCGATGTCCTTGAGCATGGCGGGCCGGAGATCGGTCGCCAGACGATGCCACACTTCGCGCTCCAGTTCCGGGCTCGGCGCATCGGTGGAGTTGATCCCGAGCAAACTCACGCCCCGGAGAATGAACGGCATCACGGTCGTATTCAGGGTGTGGCTCGCGGCGAGGCCGATCGAGCCGATCACGCCGTTCACCTTCATGGTGCTCGCCATCCAGGCGAGGACTTCGCCGCCCAGGTTGTCGATCGCGCCCGCCCAGGTGGCGCGGTCCAGCGGCCGGATGCGGCTCAGTTCGAGCTCTTTCCGGGGTTTGATCTCGCGCGCGCCGATCGACTTCAACCAGTCGGCTTCGGAGTCCTTCCCGGTCAGCGCGACCACGTGGTAGCCGAGTTTCGCCAGCGCCGCGATGGCGATCGAGCCGACGCCGCCGGTGGCGCCGCTGACGATCACCGGGCCATTGGCGGGTCGCAGGCCGTTGCGTTCCATTTTCGCGATCGCCAGACCTGCCGTGTAGCCCGCAGTGCCGAACGCCATCGCGTCCCACAGCGTCAGCCCCTGCGGCAGTTTCACCACCCAGTTCGCCGGAACCCGGGCGTACTCCGCGTAACCGCCGTGGTGCTTCACGCCGAGTTCGTGCCCGACCACGAGCACCGCGTCGCCCTTGGCGAAACGCGCATCCGCAGAGGACAGCACCGTCCCCGAAAGATCGATGCCGCCGATGCAGGCCGGCCGAAGCAGGATGCGCCCCTTCCCCGTGGCGGCCAGTGCGTCCTTGTAATTGATGTCCGAGTAGGCGACGCGGATCACCACCTCTCCAGGGTCCAGATCGTCGAGCGCGCACTGCACGAATTCCGCGACGACGCCCTTGTCCTGCTGCGTGATGCGGTAAGCCTTGAATGGATTCATGGATTCTGCTCCTCGCGCATGGGTTTGCCTGAACGAAGGTAGTCCGCAGTCTGCATCTCCGTCAACCGGCTCACGGTCCGGGCGAACTCGGCCGCCGCCGTGCGGGCGTCACCGCCCTCCGTGAACAGCCGCTCGGGCGGTGCCTCGGCCGAACACAGCAACCTGACTCGCCGGTCGTAGAACACGTCGACGAGCCAGGTGAAACGCCGCGCGGCATCCGCATTCTGCACGCCCATGCGCGGGATCGCCGAGACGATCACGGTGTGGAACCGTGCCGCGAGGTCGACGTAGTCGGCATAGGACCTGGGGCCTGCGCAGAGCGCGCGGAAGTCGAACCAGACGAGCCCGCCGGCGCGCCTGCGGTAGACGATCCTGCGCGCCTCGACGTCGAGCGGCTGGCGCTCTTCCTCCACGTCGCGCAGCGTCTGGAACGCGTTTTCCAGCTCGGCGTCGCCATCTTCGCCCACGTGGTAGGCCCGCAACCGCTCCATCTTGAGGCGGCGGTAGTCGGTGCCGTTGTCCACTTCGAGGACGTCGAGCCGGCGCTTGAGCAGCGCGATCGCCGGGAAAAAGCGCTCGCGCTGGAGCCCATGCGGGTAGAGCTGGTCGGGGTGGTAGTTGCTCGTGATGACGAACTCGACCCCGCGGTCCGTTACCTGCTCCAGAAAGCGGCCGAGGATCATCGCGTCGGCGATGTCCGAGACGTGGAATTCGTCGAAGCAGATCAGCCGGTGGCGCCGCGCCGTGCGCGCGGCGAGCGTGGCGATCGGATCCTCGGTCCCCTTGAGCGCATCCAGCTCGCGATGGATCTCGCGCATGAAATGATGGAAGTGCACGCGGCGCTTGCGCACCAGCGGCACCGAAAGAAAGAAACTGTCCATCAGAAAACTCTTCCCCCGGCCGACGCCTCCCCACAGGTACACGCCCCTGGGCAGGGGCGGCTTCACGAGCAGGCGCCTGAGCGCGGAACTGCGCCGCGCCTTGTACGCGGTCCACTCTGCGTAAAGCCGCTGCAGGCGTTCGACCGCGCGCCATTGCGCGGCATCGGTCACGAAGCCGCGCTGCTCGGCCACCGCGCGGTAGCGCTCGATCACGTCCAGACCGGAGCGCTCGTCGGACCGAGGGCGCTCGTCGCGGCGGTCGGGGGCTCGCATTGCGCTTCTCAGCGTGCGCCGCGCGTTTCGTGCCGCGCGAGCCACAGCGTGCTGCCGAGAATCACTGCGCCGCCGACCAGCGTCCAGCCCGCCGGAACCGAGGCGAACACGAGGTAACCGAGGATCACCGCCCACACCAGTTCGAGAAACCGGACCGACTGCACCGCCGACAGATCGGCCGCGCGGAAAGCGCGCGCCATGCAGTAATGTCCGCCGGCGCCGATGAACCCGCAGGCGGCGAACACCAGCCACTGCGTGGCGCTCGGCGCAGTCCATTCCGGCAGCATGAACGGAATCAGCAGCAGTGCGACCCACACATGCTGCCAGAGCACGATCACCTCGGGGCGGTCGTGCCGCGTCAGCATTTTCGCCACCAGGTACGATCCGGCGAACACCAGCGCCGAGGCGAGCATCAGCAGCATGCCGGGAGAAAGGCCGCCCGGATCACCCGCCTGCCAGGGCCTGAGCACGATGGTCACGCCGAGAAATCCGGTCAGCACCGCGATCCAGCGCGCCGCGCTCATGCGCTCGCGAAGAAAGAGCACCGCGCCGAGGCAGACGAAAATCGGGCTGCTGAAGCCGATCGCCGTCAGCTCGGTCACGGTGACCAGCGGCAGCGCCAGGAACCAGAGCAACATGCCGCCGCCGTGGAACAGACCGCGAACCAGCTGCAGCTTGGGCGCCTGCGGCCAGAGCGCGTGCACGCCCAGGCGCAGCGTCGCGGGCAGAATCACCGCCAGCCCCATCAGGTAGCGCAGGAATCCGACCTGCCAAGGGGCGAGGTCGTGGGACAGCGCTTTCAGAATGGTGCTGAGCACGACGAACAGCGCACCGTTGGCCGCCATCCACAGCATGCCGCGCAGCGCAGGCGCGAGCGGGACGGACGCGGTCTTGCGGAGAGTCATCACAATGCGCACCACGGCTTTCCTCGTCGGTCCCGGATTCTAAGAGCAAACGTTGCGCCGCCGCGCCGACGGGCAAATTGACAAGTGGCCGTTCTCGCCCCTAGTCTCTGTCGCCCACTCGATTCCGGAGGAAACATGAAACGCATCGCATGGATTGCGACCGCCGCGGCCGCGCTGGCGCCGCTCGCCGTTGCTGCGCAGGAGACCACACTGAAGCTGGTGTCCGCCTTTCCCGAGGTTGCGACGTACGTCAAGCACATCACGCCGTGGATGCAGAAGTTCAATGCCGAGGGCAAGGGCGTGCTGCAGATCAACTTCATCGGCGGCCCCAAGGCGATCCCGACCTTCGAAGTCGGTACGTCGGTGAAGAACGGGGTCGTGGAACTTGCGCTGGCGACCGGCGCGTTCTACACCAACCTGATGCCCGAGGCCGACTTCCTCAAACTCGCGCAGATCACGGTCGCCGAGCAGCGCGCGAACGGCGCGTTCGACTACGTCAACAAGGTCTGGAACCAGAAGGCGAACATGCAGTACCTCGCGCGCGTGGTCGAGGACACGCCGTTTCATCTCTACCTCAACAAGAGAATCGACCGGCCGGATCTCAAGGACCTGAAGATCCGCGTCACCCCCGTTTACCGCGATTTCTTCGCCGCGCTCGGAGCCACCCTCATGCAGACCGCGCCCGCCGAGGTGTACACCGCGCTCGAGCGCGGCGTGGTCGACGGCTACGGCTGGCCGATCCAGGGCATCTTCGACCTGAACTGGCACGAGAAGACGAAGTACCGCGTCGATCCGGGCTTCTACAACGCCGAAGTGTCGATCACGATGAACCTCGATGCCTATCGCAAGCTCACCGCTCCGCAGCGCCAGTTCCTCGAAAAACAGGCGCTGGCGCTCGAGGCCATGAACGGCGTCTGGAAGAAGCTCAACGAGGAGGACATCCGGCGCCAGGCGCAGGCGGGCATTCAGGTCATTACCTTCGATGCCGCGACCAGCCGCAAGTACCTCGAGCAGGCGTACGAGGTGGCGTGGGCCGGCGCCGTCAAGGCAAGTCCGGAGCACGGTCCGCAGCTGAGGAAACTGCTCTCGAAGTGATCGCGGCGTACCGCCTGCTGGTGCAGGCGCTCGCCTGGGCGGCGGCCGCACTGCTCGGCGTCACCGCGCTGGCGGTAACGTTCGACGTCGTCGCCCGCAACCTCGGGGTCGGCGCGTTCCCGTGGGTGCTGGAGGCCTCGGAATTCGCGCTGCCGCTCGCGACGTTCGGCGTCGCGCCCTGGCTCCTGGTGCGCAACGAGCATGTGCGGCTGGACATCCTCCTGCAGGCCCTGCCTCGCGCGGCGGGGCGCGCCGTCGATGCCACCGCAAACCTGCTCGGGCTTGCGATCTGCGTGGTGCTGTCGGTCTACGGCGTGCGCACGATCCTCAACTCCGCGCAGCAGGGCGC
>MERB01000033.1:45940-52346 GCA_001770475.1 Betaproteobacteria bacterium RIFCSPLOWO2_02_FULL_66_14
CGCCGACCGCCAACCGGGCGCCTGAATGAGCTGGTGGGTCGCGGCCGCGGTTCTCTTCGGCTCCCTGACGGTCCTGTTCCTGCTCGCGCTGCCGGCGGCGTTCGCGTTTCTCGGCATCAACATCGTCGGTGCGTGGATCTGGCTGGGCAAGGACGCCGGGCTGATCCAGCTCGTGCGCAATGGCGTTGCTTCCATCTCCTCGTTCTCGCTCACGCCGATTCCGTTCTTCGTCATGATGGGCGAGGTGCTGTTCCATACCGGCGTCGCGATGAAGGCGATCGACGCGATCGACCGCGTGATCTGGCGGGTGCCCGGACGACTGTCGGTGGTCGCCGTGGTCGCCGGGACCGTGTTCTCCGCGATCTCCGGCTCGACCATCGCCACCACCGCGCTGCTCGGCAGCCTGCTGCTTCCGGAGATGCTGCGACGGGGCTACCACCCGAGCATGGCGATGGGGCCCATCATCGCCATCGGCGGAGTCGACATGCTGATCCCGCCCTCCGCCCTCACCGTGCTGCTCGGGAGCCTCGCGGGGATCTCCATTGGCCAGTTGCTGATCGCTGGAATCGTGCCCGGCGCGCTGCTGTCGCTGATGTTCGTCGGCTGGATCGTCGTGCGCGCGAAGCTGCAGCCGGAGCTCGCACCGCCTTTCGAGCACGAGCAACTGAATGCATGGGAGCGGTGGCGGCCGCTGTTCGTCTACGTGATGCCGCTGCTGCTCATCTTCGTGGTCGTGGTCGCGGCGATGACGGCGGGCTGGGCAACGCCGACCGAATCGGCCGCCATCGGCGCGGTGGCGACGGTAGCCGTCGCGTGGATCTACCGCTCGCTCGACTGGGCGAGCCTCGCAAAGGCGCTGCTCGGCACCGCGGCGATCTCCGGGGTAATCCTGTTCATCATCGTGGGCGCGACGACCTTCGCCCAGATCCTCACCTTTTCCGGTGCGACCAACGGCCTCGTCGAAGCCGTGCGGCAGGCGGAGCTCGAGCCCTGGGCGGTGCTCGCCGCGATGATGCTGATCCTGCTGGTGCTCGGCTGCTTCATCGATCAGGTGAGCATGATGCTGATCTGCCTGCCGTTCTTCATGCCGCTGGTCGCGACCTACGGCTTCGACCCGGTGTGGTTCGGCGTGCTGTTCCTGATCTGCATGCAGCTCGGGCTGCTCACGCCACCGTTCGGCATGCTGCTCTTCACGATGAAGAGCGTCGCGCCGAAGGAGATCCGCATCGAGCAGATCTGGCTGGCGGTGATTCCTTACGTCGTGATGGGCATCGTCGTGCTGGTCGCGGTGATCGTCTTTCCGCCGCTCGCGACCTGGCTGCCGAAGGCGCTGTTCGGTCGATAGCCGCTCGCCATGTGAAATGTGGGCACTGGCTCAAAGTCATTCAGGCCCCCGCAGGCACGAGCTATCGACCTTCTGACCCGGAACCCGCTGCCTGCCTTGTCAGACGAAAGGGGCGGCAACAGACAAACCGAACCTACTGCCACCGCGCCACCTCTCGACTCTACCGGACGCCACCCCCACCAACGGCAGCTATCCGGAAAAGCGGCCGCCCAGCAGGGCAGTCGCTGACCGACCGCGAACGGTCATTCGATCACGCGGTCGGTGCGCAGTAGATTGACGGCGGCACCTTGATGCCGGGCGCACTGGCGGTCTTGAGATCCATTACCAACTCAAACTTTATCGGCCATTCGAATGGCGACTCACCAGGTTTCTGTCCTTCAAGAACGCGATCAACGAAAACCGCGGCGTTGCCGAGGTCAGACTGGCACGCGTGCAACAGGCTCCGATATGCCTTGACGGGGCGCTGCGAAAGGCGTCAACTGAAAGTGCTTCGGTGACTCGGCTCGAGATGAATTCTTAAATCAGCTGATGATCCGGTTGCTGCACGAGTGTTCCGCTGTTGTGCGCGCCCCGTTTTGCGGGTGTACCTGAGGCGAACGGGCAGCGACCACCCTCGATACGATGATTGAGGATTATCCCGACCCGAAGAACCGAAGCCGACGACAAAGGGCGTGACGCGAGTCCCGCCACTTGGACCCCTGCAGGGCGAGGCGTAGCGTGAAGTCGTGATTGGAGATCAGGCCTATCGATGAAACTTCTGAAAGCGCGACCCTGAAGCCGGCAACGACAGGCCGGCATACGTCACGGTAATGTGACGAAGTGGGGCCACTGCAAGTGGCCAACCTGTGAAGCCCTGCAAACACGTTGCGGGGCTTCGCGTTTTTGGCGGAGAGATTGGTTCGCCTCGGCTTCCTCGCAAGCCCGGACCTTCGCTTCGGGTGCTGGCACAAATACGATAGCTCGACAGGCAGCATCGCGACCAATTTACGCCGGCCTCGATCCAATGCTATTCCATCACCCGATCGGCGCGCAGGAGGCCGATTGTCCGCTTGGTTGTGGGAGTACGTGCCAGATATATCTTTCGCCTTCGGCTTGTTATCCGGCGTTCCGCCCCAATGTAAAAGGCGCGGCCTGCTTCATTAGGCTGATTCATTTTCTGGGGACCAGCGAAGCTCGATTCCATTAGCTTCCCGGTATCGACCAGGCCCTCTTTTCTTCCGTTTTTTTTTGAAAGGCTCTGTTATGAAAATTCCTGTCGAAACGAAACCGGCTTTTTGGGGTGCTGCGGGCGGGGCAGTCGCAATGGCGATCGTGGGATTCGGGTGGGGCGGATGGGTCACTGGTGGCAAGGCTGAGACTGAAGCGGCACAACGGTCGAACGCTGCCGTCGTCGTAGCGCTCGCGCCCGTCTGCGTCGAAAGATTTCAGCGCGCCGCTGACGCCTTCGACAATCTGGCCGCGCTCAAGAAGGTCGATACATGGTCGCAAGGCGACTTCGTCGAGAAGGGCGGCTGGGCAATGGTGCCGGGATCAAAGCCGTACGAACAAGTGTCGGCGGTGGCCAAAGCGTGCGCGTTATTGCTCGCGCCGTCAGCCTGATTGAATTCTGCTCCTCGCGTCGGCGCAGGCTGATCTGATCGCAGCGACAGCACGGACAAACCCCGCTTGCGTGGCGGGGCCCGAACATCCGGAAATCTTTCGGCTGGTAGTCTTGCTAGACGCGGCGACGCCCCCATGTAGCGGAAGGTCGGCAACGGATGCACAGTCCTTGACCGCCTTTGGGTTTGACTTTTCATAGGAGCACCAAATGCTAAACGTTACACGCTTCAATCCTCTCGTGGATGCATTCGAGAATTGGTCCCGTGGCGTCCCCGTATGGCTGGCCAACGCCGAGGCGCGCGCGTCCGCGCCGATGCAGTTCCGCATGGACGTAACCGAGAACGACAAGGAATACCAGGTGCTGGCAGAAATGCCTGGCGTCAAGAAGGAAGAGATCAGCATCACTATCAACGGCAACGAAGTTGCGGTCTCCGCGGAAGTGAAGCACGAAAAAGAGGTCACGAACGGCGGAGTGGTGCTTCGCACCGAGCGCTATTACGGCAAGCTCCAGCGCGCGTTCACGCTCGGCCACGAGGTCGACGAAGCGACCGCACAAGCCAAGTACAACGACGGCGTGCTGCAACTCACGCTGCCGAAGAAAATCGCGGCCGCAGCGAAAAGGCTTGCGGTGCATTGAGCAGCGCCTTGACCATTACGAATCGTATTGACCGCGGAGTCCCCGTGGCTATTTGAGACGTTGAATGGTCCGCCACATGCAGGTGAGTCCTCGATACACAGACCCCGCTTCGGCGGGGTCTGTTTTGGTGGATCCGGCCGCCCCTGGTTGAATGACCGGTGATGGTCAAACCGGGACCCTGACTCGATAGGATGAATTCGGCCAACTGCGGGCATTCGTGGATACGTAAGCCAAGACCTTGTCGCTGACATGCGCGGACATAAGGCTGAACCGGCCGGCCCGATATCTTGCGAACCTACTGCCACCGCGCCACCTCTCGACTCTACCGATAACGGACGCCAAGAAACAAGGGCCACGGATGGTTGCCTGCCGGAGTCGACAACCCCAGGCCCGATAAGCCCTCAACCGTTCAGACTGCGCTTGTCCACCGCCAGCGCCGCCTCGCGCATCACCTCCGACATCGATGGATGCGCGTGACAGATCCGCGCGATGTCCTCGCTCGAAGCGCCGAACTCGATCGCCACCACCGCTTCCGAAATCAACTCGGAAGCCAGGCTGCCGATCGCGTGCACCCCGAGGATGCGGTCGGTCTGCGCATCGGCGAGCATCTTGATGAACCCCTCGGACTCGTCGCGCCCGAGCGCGCGCCCGTTGTAGGCGAACGGAAAGCGCCCGCTGCGGTACGCAACGCCCTCGGCCTTCAACTGCTGCTCGGTCTTTCCGACCCACGCGATCTCCGGCATGGTGTACATCACCCAGGGAATCGCGTCGTAGTTCACGTGGCCGTGCTGACCGGCGATGATCTCGGCGACCATCACGCCCTCGTCCTCGCCCTTGTGCGCGAGCATCGGGCCGCGCACCACGTCGCCGACCGCGAAGACGCGCGGCAGGCTCGTGCGGCAGTTCTTGTCGACTTCGATGAACCCCTTGGCGTCGATCCTGAGGCCGACGTTTTCGGCGCCCAGTCCCTCGGTGTTGGGCACGCGCCCGATCGAGACGATGAGGCGGTCGCAGGCGAGTTTCGCCGCCTTGCCGTCCGCAGTCTGGTACGCGACGGTGACACCGCGCTTGTCGCGGCTGATGGCCCCCACCTTGACGCCGAGTTCGATCTCGAGCGCGCCGGGGCGCGTGAACACCTTCCAGGCTTCCTGCGCAATCGACTCGTCGGCGGCGCCGAGAAACTCCGGCAGCGCTTCGAGCAGGCGCACTTCGGCGCCCAGGCGCCGCCAGACGCTGCCCAGTTCGAGCCCGATCACGCCGGCGCCTATGACTCCGAGCCGCCTGGGCACCGAGTCGAAGTCGAGCGCACCTTCGTTGTCGCAGACGATGCGGTTGTCCACCTCGATGCCGTCGAGGTGGCGCGCCCGCGACCCGGTAGCGATGACGACGTGCTTCGCCTCGATCGTCTCGCTGCCCTTTTCGCCCTCGACCTCGAGTTTCCAGGTCGTGCCGCCGGAAGCAAGCCGCGCATGTCCCTGCAGCCACGCAATCCTGTTCTTCCTGAACAGGCCGGCGATGCCACCGGTCATCTTGCGCACGATCTGATTCTTGCGCGCGAGCATCGCCTTCAGGTCGAAACTCACCCCGGTCACGGAGACGCCGTGCACGCCGAGTCTGTGCAGCGCGCGCTCGTAGTTCTCGGACGATTCGAGCAGCGCCTTGGACGGAATGCAGCCGACGTTGAGGCAGGTGCCGCCAAGCGCGTACTCGCCCTCAGGCGTGCGCCATTTCTCGATACAGGCCGTGTTGAGGCCGAGTTGCGCGGCACGGATCGCCGCCACGTAGCCGGCGGGTCCGGCCCCGATCACCACGACGTCGAAGCTGCGGGCCATGGCTAGATCTCCAGGACGAGGCGCGCCGGATCCTCGAGCGCGTCCTTGATCGCGACGAGGAACAGCACCGCCTCGCGGCCGTCGATGATGCGATGGTCGTACGAGAGCGCCAGATAGTTCATCGGGCGCGCCACGATCTGGCCCGCCTCCACGACTGCGCGCTCCTTGGTCGCGTGCACCCCGAGAATCGCCGACTGCGGCGGGTTGATGATCGGGGTCGAGAGCATCGATCCGAACACGCCGCCGTTGGAAATCGAGAACGTGCCGCCGGTCAGTTCCTCGATCGCGAGCTTGCCGTCCTGCGCGCGCTTGCCGAAATCCGCGATCGCCTTCTCGATCCCCGCGAATCCCAGCCGATCCGCGTCGCGCAGAATCGGCACCACGAGGCCCCGCGGGCTGCCGACCGCGATGCCGATGTCGAAGTAACCGTGGTACACGACGTCGGTGCCGTCGATCGACGCGTTGACCACGGGAAAACGCTTCAGCGCGTGGACCGCCGCCTTGACGAAGAAGGACATGAATCCGAGCCGCACGCCGTGTTCCTTTTCGAACCGTTCCTGGTGCCGCTTGCGAAGATCCATCACCGGCTGCATGTTCACTTCGTTGAACGTCGTGAGGATCGCCGCGGTCGCCTGCGACTGCACCAGGCGCTCGGCGACGCGCTGGCGAAGCCGCGACATCGGCACGCGCTGCTCCGGACGGCCGGCGAGGATCTGCTCGATGTCGACCGGCGGGCTCGGCTGCGCCAGCGCGGGCTTTTCCGCCGCGACCGGCGCCGGCGGCGCGGCTGCCGCCGCGTACGACGCGGGTTTGCCGACGTGTTCGAGCACGTCCGCCTTGGTGACTCGCCCGTCGCGGCCGCTGCCCTGGATTTTCGAAGTGTCGATGCCCTGTTCGGTGGCGAGTTTCCGGGCGGCGGGCATCACGGGTGGCGGCGTGCGCGAAGGACGAGCGTCCTGTTTCGAGGCTGCTGCGGGTTCCGCAGCAGCCTCG
>MERB01000033.1:52361-73153 GCA_001770475.1 Betaproteobacteria bacterium RIFCSPLOWO2_02_FULL_66_14
TCCGTGCGATCACCTCGCCCGCGACGACCGTACCGCGGTTCGGCTTCATGATCTTCACCAGCACGCCGTCCGCGGGCGCCGGCAACTCGAGCACGACCTTGTCGGTCTCGACGTCGATCAGGTTCTCGTCGCGCGAGACCGCCTCGCCCTCCTTCTTGTGCCACTCGAGCAGCGTCGCCTCGGAGACCGATTCGGAGAGCTGCGGTATCTTGACCTCGACCAGCATGGCTCAGCTTTCTCTCGCGGGATGGAGTCGCTCGTCGTCGGGAATCCTGGCGCGGAACGCCGCCGCGAGGAGCGCCTTCTGCTGCTCGACGTGCAGCGCGAGGTAGCCTACCGCGGGCGAGGACGACGACGGACGCAAAGCGTAGCTCAGAACCTGGTCCGGGCGCAGATGGCGCAGCAGATAGTGCTGGATCCGGTGCCATGCGCCCTGGTTGCCCGGCTCCTCCTGGCACCAGATGACTTCCTTCGCCTTCTCGTAGCGCGCGATCGCCTCGGCGAAGCGCCGGTGCGGGAACGGGTAGAGCTGCTCGAGGCGCAGGATGACGACGTCCTTGCGCTTGAGTTCGCGGCGCTTCGCCGCGAGCTCGTAGTACACCTTGCCGCTGCACACGATGATCCGCTTCACCTTGTCCGCGGCGATCCGCTCGACCTCGCCGATCAGCGGCTGGAACGAGCCCTGCGCGAGATCGGCGAGCGGCGAGGACGCATCCTTGTGCCGCAGGAGCGATTTCGGGCTCATCACCACCAGGGGCTTGCGCAGCGGGCGCAGCATCTGGCGCCTGAGCAGGTGGAAGATCTGCGCCGCGTTGGACGGGACGCAGACCTGGATGTTGTACTCGGCGCACATCTGCATGAAGCGCTCGAGCCGCGCCGAGGAGTGCTCCGGCCCCTGCCCTTCGTAACCGTGCGGCAGCAGCATCACCAGTCCGCAGATCCGGCCCCACTTCTGCTCGCCGGAACAGATGAACTGGTCGATCACGACCTGCGCGCCGTTGCCGAAATCGCCGAACTGCGCCTCCCAGACGACGAGCGCATTCGGTTCCGCGCTGGAGAATCCGTACTCGAACCCGAGCACCGCCTCCTCCGAGAGCACCGAATCGATCACCACGAAACTGCCTGCGTCGCGGCCGATGTGCTGCAGCGGGATGTAGGTGCCCTGATCCCAGCGCTCTCGATCCTGGTCGTGAAGCACCGCGTGGCGGTGCGCGAAGGTGCCGCGGCCGGTGTCCTGCCCGGAAAGCCTCACGTCGAAACCGTTCGCCAGCAGCGTCGCGTACGCCAAGGTCTCCGCCATGCCCCAATCGACCGCGATTTTTCCTTCGAGCATCTGCCGGCGGTTCTCGATCACGCGCGCGACGCCCGGATGCACCTTGAATTCCGGGGGAACCGTCGTCAGACGCTCCCCCAGTCGCTGCAGTTCGGCGCGCGGCACCCGCGTGTCCGCGTTCTCGGTCCACTTGGCGCCCGCGAAGGGCGCCCAGTCCACCGCGAAGCGGCTCTTGAAGTTGGAAATCACCGGCGTCGCCATGTGCCGCCCGGCATCGAGCGCCGCACGGAAGCTCTTGATCAGTTCGTCGGGCTCGCCCGCCTGCACCACGTTCTGCGCCACCAGGCGGTCCGCGTACAGCTTGCGCGTGCCGGGGTGCTGGGCGATCTTCTTGTACATGAGCGGCTGCGTCACCGAAGGCTCGTCCTGCTCGTTGTGGCCGAGCTTGCGGAAGCAGACGATGTCGATCACCACGTCCTTGTGGAACTGCTGGCGGAATTCGAGCGCCAGCCGGGTCACGTACAGCACCGCTTCCGGATCGTCGCCGTTGACGTGGAAGATGGGCGCTTCGACCATCTTCGCCACGTCGGTGCAGTAGATCGTCGAGCGCGTGTCGCGCGGATCCGAGGTCGTGAATCCGATCTGGTTGTTGACGATCAGGTGCACGGTACCGCCGGTGCCGTAGCCGCGCGTGCCCGAGAGGTTGAGCGTCTCCATCACCACGCCCTGCCCGGCGAACGCGGCGTCGCCGTGAACCAGGATCGGCAGCACCTGGTCGCCGTCCTTGTCGTCGCGCCGGCGCTGGCGCGCGCGCACCGAACCCTCGACCACCGGATTCACGATTTCCAGGTGCGACGGATTGAACGCGAGCGAGACGTGGACCGGGCCGCCCGGCGTCGAAATGTCGGAGGAAAATCCATTGTGGTACTTGACGTCGCCCGAAGGCAGGTCGTGCGCGTGCTTGCCCTCGAATTCCAGGAACAGGTCGCGCGGCAGCTTGCCGAGGACGTTGACGAGCACGTTCAGCCGGCCGCGGTGCGCCATGCCGATGACGATCTCCTGCACGCCTTTCGCGCCGGCGAGCCCGATCAGTTCGTCGATTGCCGGGATGAGGCTCTCGCCGCCCTCGAGCGAAAAGCGCTTCTGCCCGACGTACTTGGTGTGCAGGTAGCGCTCGAGCTGCTCGGCCTCGGTGAGTTTCTGCAGCAGCCGCTTCTGCTGCTCGGGCGTGAGCTTGGGCGTCGCGCGCAAGGGCTCGATGCGTTCCTGGATCCAGAGCCGCTGCGCGCGGTCGCTGATGAACATGAACTCGAAGCCGATGTCGCGGCAGTACGTGTCCTGCAGCGCCTGCACCAGATTGCGCAGCGTCGTGCGGTCCAGCCCGACGAACGAACCGGCATTCACCTCGCGGTCGAGGTCGGCCTCGGAGAGGTCGTAATACGCGGGCTCAAGTTCGGGCGCCGGGTTGCGCGGCAAGCGCTTGAGCGGATCGAGCGTCGCCCAGCGCGCGCCCGTAATGCGGTAGGAGGTCACCAGCAGCAGCGCGGCGACCTGCAGGCGGTCGTCGGCCGCGGCGCCGGCCGGGGTCTGTGCGCCGAGCCGGCCGCTTTTCGCCCGCTGCACGAACGACTGAACCACGGAGGCGTGCGCCACGTCCTTGCCGTTGCCCCCACCCGGCAGCACCTGCATGGCGTCGAAGTACTCGCGCCACTCGCCGGACACCGCGCCCGGGTTGGCGAGGTACTGCTCGTACAGCTCCTCGATGAAAGGTGCGTTTCCGCCGAAGAGCCAGGAGTTCGACAGGAATTGCTTCAGCATCGCGAGTTCACCCCTCAACCAGCCCGGTTCTCTCGCGTACCAGGACGCGCCGGCGTTCAACGACCCTATAGGTCTCACGGCCTGGCGGTGTTGCCAGGCCGTGAGAGATCGGTAAACCCCAGAACCCGCGCAATCCTCGCCGATCGCGGCAAGGACTGCAATGCGCGGATTCTACCGCTGCGCCATCGGCTTGACCGCGCGCCGCGTCGCGCCGCGATACAGCTGGCGCGGACGGCCGATCTTGTACTCCGGGTCGGCGATCATCTCCTGCCACTGGGCGATCCAGCCGACGGTGCGCGCCAGCGAGAAGATGCAGGTGAACAGCGCGGTCGGAATGCCGAGCGCGCGCTGCACGATGCCGGAGTAAAAGTCGACGTTCGGATACAGCTTGTGTGAAATGAAGTAGTCGTCTTCGAGCGCGATCTTCTCGAGCGCGAGCGCGACCTTGAACAGGCGGTCGTTTTCCAGACCGAGCTCGCCGAGGACCTCCCGGCAGGTCTCGCGCATCAGCTTGGCGCGCGGGTCGTAATTCTTGTAGACGCGGTGGCCGAAGCCCATCAGGCGCACGCCCGACTGCTTGTCCTTGACGCGCTTGATGAAGTCGCCAACCTTGGTGACATCGCCGATCTCTTCCAGCATCTGCAGGCAGGCCTCGTTGGCGCCGCCGTGCGCAGGACCCCACAGGCAGGCGATTCCGGCCGCGATGCAGGCGAAGGGGTTCGCGCCCGAGGATCCCGACAGCCGCACCGTCGAGGTGGAGGCGTTCTGCTCGTGATCCGCGTGCAGGATGAAGATCCGGTCGAGCGCCCGCACCAGCACCTCGTTCACCTTGTACTCCTCGGCCGGCACCGCGAACATCATGCGCATGAAATTGGCGGTGTACGACAGGTCGTTGCGCGGATAGATGAACGGCTGGCCGATCGAATACTTGTAGGCCATCGCCACGATCGTCGGCATTTTGGCAATCAGGCGGAACGCCGCGACGCGGCGGTGCTCGGCGTCGTTGATGTCGAGCGAGTCGTGATAGAACGCCGACAGCGCACCGACCACGCCGACCATCGTCGCCATCGGGTGCGCGTCGCGGCGGAACCCGGTGAAGAAGCGATTCAACTGGTCGTGCACCATGGTGTGGCGGGTCACGGTGGAGACGAACTTCTCCTTTTCCTTGACGTTCGGCAGTTCGCCGTTGAGCAGCAGGTAGCACACCTCGAGGAAATCGCAGTGCACCGCGAGTTCCTCGATCGGGTAGCCGCGGTACATCAGCACGCCCGCATCGCCGTCGATGTAGGTGATGGTCGAGTTGCAGCTCGCCGTGGACATGAATCCCGGGTCGTAGGTGAACACGCCGGCCTTGCCGTACAACGACCGGATGTCGACGACTTCGGGACCGACGGTTCCCGGCAGCGTCGGAAGTTCGAAGCTCCGGCCGTCGCTCAGGGTCAGGGTTGCTTTCTTTTCCATTGGTCGCTCCTTAGTTAACCGGCGCGCAGCCGTGCCACCACGCTGGCGAGTCGGGGATCGTAGCGCTCGCTACGGCCGCTCACGATCTCCCATAAATCCGTGTCGTCATGGTCCAGCAGTTCCCACAGCAATTCAAGCTCCGCATCGCCGACACTTGACCCATGTCGCTGCAGGAATCGCTCGAGCACCAGATCCAGCTCGAGCAGCCCGCGACGGCACTTCCAGGCAAGCCGGCTGCGCGCGGCGCGGTCCATCGCTCAGACCGCGCGCCTGACCATCATTTCCTTGATCTTGCCGATGGCACGGGTCGGATTGAGGTTCTTGGGGCAGACGTCGACGCAGTTCATGATGGTGTGGCAGCGAAACAGCCGGTACGGATCCTCCAGGTCGTCCAGCCGTTCGCTGGTCGCCTGGTCGCGGGAGTCGGCGAGAAAGCGGTAGGCCTGCAGCAGGCCGGCGGGGCCCACGAACTTGTCCGGATTCCACCAGAACGACGGGCAGGCGGTGGTGCAGCAGGCGCAGAGGATGCACTCGTACAACCCGTTCAGTTCGTCGCGCTCCACGGGGGACTGCAGCCGCTCGCGCTCCGGCGGCGCGTCGTGGTTCACGAGGTAGGGCTTCACCGACTCGTACTGCCGGAAGAACTGCGTCATGTCGACGATCAGGTCGCGGATCACGGGCAGCCCGGGCAGCGGCCGCAGGGTCACGTGCTGCGGCAGGTCCGCGATTTTGGTGATGCACGCCAGGCCGTTGCGGCCGTTGATGTTGATCGCGTCGGAGCCGCACACCCCTTCCCGGCACGAGCGCCGGAAGGCGAGCGAATCGTCCTGCGCCTTCGCCCTGACCAGCGCGTCGAGCAGCATCCGGTCCGACTGCGCCAGTTCGACCTCGTAGTCCTTCAGGTACGGACGCTCGTCCTGGTCCGGGTCATAGCGGTAGATGGTCAGCTTCATCGGCGCTTTCCGCAGCGTGGGTCAGTAGGATCGGACTTTCGGTTCGAAGGTTTCGACCGATAGCGCCTTGAGGTGCACCGGCTTGTACTCGAGCCGGTTGCCCTCCCTGTACCAGAGCGTGTGCTTGATCCAGTTCGCGTCGTCGCGCTCCGGGAAATCGGCGCGCGCCTGGGCGCCGCGGCTTTCCTTGCGCGCCTCGGCCGAAACGACGGTTGCCATCGCGGTCTCGACCAGGTTGTCGAGTTCGAGCGCCTCGATGCGCGCCGTGTTGAAGACCATCGATCGGTCCCCGATCGAAGTCCGCGCGGCGCGCGCGGCGATTGCCTTCACCATCTCGACGCCCTTGACCAGTTCCTCGGGGAAACGAAACACCCCGCAGTGCGCCTGCATGGCGCGGCGCAGGTCGTTCGCCACCGCATCCACGCGCTCGCCCGAAGTCGCGCCGTCGAGCCGGGCGAGCCGCGCACGGCTCGCGTCTGCCGCGTCCTTGGGCAGATTGCGATGCGGGCGCGGCAGCGCCGCGATATCGCGCACCATCTGCTCTCCCGCCGCCTTGCCGAAGACCACCAGATCAAGCAGCGAATTGGTGCCGAGGCGGTTGGCGCCGTGCACCGAGACGCAGGCGCACTCCCCGGAGGCATAAAACCCCGGCAGAACGGCCTCCTTGCTCGCGCCCTCGGGCACGACCACCTGTCCCAGGTAGTTGGTTGGAATTCCGCCCATCTGGTAATGCACCGTGGGCACCACCGGAATCGGATCGCGAACCGGATCTGCGTTGGCAAACTTGATCGCGATTTCCCGGATTCCGGGAAGCCGCTGGTTGATCACTTCGGGCCCCAGGTGATCGAGCTTCAGCAGCACGTGGTCGCCGTGCTCCCCGCAGCCGCGGCCTTCCTTGATCTCGGTGGTCATCGCGCGCGACACGACGTCTCGGCTGGCGAGATCCCTGGCGTTGGGCGCATAGCGCTCCATGAAACGATCGCCGTCCTTGTTGAGCAGATACCCGCCCTCGCCGCGCACGCCCTCGGTGATCAGGACACCGGCGCCCGCGACCCCCGTGGGATGAAACTGCCAGAACTCCATGTCCTCGAGCGGAATCCCGGCCCGCGCGGCCATGCCCAGGCCGTCGCCGGTGTTGATGAAGGCGTTGGTCGTCGCCCAGTAGATGCGCCCCGCGCCGCCGGTCGCGAACAGCGTCGCCTTCGCCTGCAGGATCGACACTTCGCCCGTCTCCATCTCGAGCGCCGTGACGCCGAGCACCGCGCCGTCCTGCGGATCGCGGATCAGGTCGAGCGCCATCCACTCGACGAAGAACTGCGTGTTGGCGCGCAGGTTCTGCTGGTACAGCGTATGCAGCATCGCGTGCCCGGTGCGGTCCGCCGCAGCGCAGGCGCGCATCGCCATTTTCGGGCTGCCATAGTCCTGGGTGTGGCCGCCGAAGGGCCGCTGGTAGATCTTGCCGTTCTCGAGCCGGTCGAACGGCAGGCCCATGTGCTCGAGCTCGACCACGACTTCGTTCGCCCGCCGGCACATGTATTCGATGGCGTCCTGGTCGCCGAGGTAGTCGGACCCTTTGACGGTGTCGTACATGTGCCAGTGCCAGTGGTCCTCGGTCGAATTGGCGAGCGGCGCGGCGATGCCGCCCTGCGCGGCCACCGTGTGCGAGCGCGTCGGGAACACCTTGCTCAGGACCGCCACCTTCAGGTTCGCACGAGAGAGCTCGAGCGAAGCGCGCAGCCCCGAGCCGCCCGCGCCCACAACGATGGCATCGAACCTTCTTACCGGCAGCGTCAAACTCACCTCCAGAGGATCTGGACGGCCCAGCCGAGATAGGCAGCGACCGTCAGCAGCACGAGCACCTGCAATCCCAGGCGCAAGCCTGCCGGTTTGACGTAGTCCATGAGGATGTCGCGCAAGCCGATCCAGGCGTGCCAGGCAACGCTCACCGCGAACAGCAGCGTCGCGACGCGCATCCAGCCCTGCGCAAAGAGCCCCTGCCAGGTCTCGAAAGTCAGGGGCCGCGTCGCCAGCAGCCAGCCGCCGCCCAGCACCACCAGATACAGGGCGATGAGGGCGCCGGTGATGCGTTGCGCGAGCCAGTCGAGGAGGCCGTAATGCGCGCCGACGACGACCCGGTTCACCACATCAGCCTCGCCCCGAACAGCGCGGTGAGCCCGAAGCTCGCCGCCAGTACGATCCAGCTCGTCAACCGCGCGGTTTCGCGGTCCACGCCACGGTCGAGATCGAGAAACAGGAACCGGATGCCGGCACACAGGTGGTGGCAGACCGCCCAAACGAGTATCAGCAGCGAAATCCTGACCACGGGCAGAGAAACGTAATGCTGGATGGCTTCGAATCCCGCCGCCGAGGCGAGGCTGCGATCGAGGAGGTACAGCACCCAGACCGTCGCCAGGAACAGCATCAGGCCGCTCACGCGGTGCAGAATGGAGATCCAACCCGGCAGCGGCAGCCTGATCTCGAAGAGCAGCGCCCGCAGGCTGAGATACTTCGGCCGGTTCTTCTTCGCCGCCGTCGTCGACATGCGTCAATTATATCTCTGCCGCACTGCGGTAAAATCGCATTCGGATTTCCACCCTCCCGGAGTTTCACATGTCCAGCACTCCCGTCCGAGTCGCCGTCACCGGTGCTGCCGGCCAAATCGGATATGCACTCCTGTTTCGCATCGCCAGTGGTGAAATGCTCGGCAAGGATCAGCCGGTCATCCTGCAACTGCTCGAGATCCCCGACGAAAAGGCCCAGAAGGCGCTCAAGGGCGTCATGATGGAACTCGACGATTGCGCCTTTCCTCTGCTTCACGGCATGGTCGCGACCGCCGATCCGATGGTCGCGTTCAAGGACGCCGAAGTCGCGCTGCTCGTCGGTGCGCGGCCGCGCGGCCCGGGCATGGAACGCAAGGACCTGCTCGAAGCGAACGGCAAGATCTTCCAGCCGCAGGGTCAGGCGCTCGACCGCGTCGCCAAGCGCAATGTGCGCGTGCTCGTCGTCGGCAATCCGGCCAACACCAACGCGCTCATCGCGATGAAGAACGCCCCCGGGCTCAAGCCGGGTCAGTTCACGGCCATGATGCGGCTCGACCACAATCGCGCCATCTCCCAGGTGGCGCAGAAGATCGGCCAGCCGGTCGCCGCAGTGAAGAAGATGATCGTCTGGGGAAACCATTCCGCGACGCAATATCCGGACCTGTTCCAGGCCGAGTGCGGGGGCCGCAAAGTGTGGCCCATGATCAACGACCAGGCCTGGCTTGAGACGGCGTTCATTCCGACCGTGCAAAAACGTGGCGCCGCGATCATCGAAGCGCGGGGCCTGTCCTCGGCCGCGAGTGCGGCCAACGCCGCCATCGACCACGTCCGCGACTGGGTGCTCGGTTCGACCGAGGGCGACTGGGTGACGATGGGGATCCCGTCGGACGGCAGCTACGGAATTCCGGAGGGCGTGCTCTACGGCTACCCCGTGACCTGCCGCGGCGGCGAGATCCAGATCGTGAAAGGCGTCGAAATCAGCGATTTCGGGCGCAAGCGCATGGATGCGACGCTCAAGGAATTGCACGAAGAACGCGATGGCGTAAGGCAGCTTCTGGGGTAGACGGCTGCGTAGCCGTTGCATTTTTTGGTTTTCATACGATCTCGACTTCTCCGGCGCCTCTTGCCGGAGAAGTCGAGACACTCGGGCGTGTCCCGTGATGCGGCCGAGGCGCGTACGTGCAAATGCCCGAGGGTCTCGGCTTTTCGGCAAGAGCGGCCGAAAAGCCGAGATCGAAGGAAGTCAAAATCGGAAAGCGCGAGGAGTGACCCCATGACCCCCGGAGAGAAGTTCCGCGCCGCACTCGCCGCCGAGCGACCCCTGCAGGTCATCGGCACGATCTGCGCGTATCACGCGCTGCTCGCCAGGCGCAGCGGCTACCGCGCGATCTATCTTTCGGGCGGCGGCGTCGCGGCGGGTTCGCTGGGTGTTCCCGACCTCGGCATCTCCGGGCTCGAGGACGTGCTCACCGACGTGCGCCGGATCACCGACGTCTGCGATCTCCCGCTGCTCGTGGATGTCGATACGGGATTCGGCGCCAGCGCCTTCAATGTCGCGCGAACGACGCAATCGCTCGTCAAGGCAGGCGCCGCCGCGATGCACATCGAGGACCAGGTCGGGGCCAAGCGCTGCGGCCACCGCCCCGGCAAGGAACTGGTCTCGCGCGCCGAGATGTGCGACCGAATCCGCGCCGCGGTGGACGCGCGAGCCGATCCCGGGTTCGTCATCATGGCGCGCACCGACGCGCTTGCGAGCGAGGGACTGGAACCCGCGCTGGAACGCGCGTGCGCCTACGCCGAGGCCGGCGCGGACATGATCTTTCCGGAGGCGGTCACTGCGCTCGAAATGTACCGCCGGTTCGCCGACTCGGTGAAGGTGCCGGTGCTCGCCAACATCACGGAGTTCGGAAAAACGCCGCTGTTCACGCTGGAGGAACTGCGCTCGGCCGGCGTGTCGCTCGCGCTCTACCCGCTGTCGGCGTTTCGCGCCATGAACAAGGCGGCGCTGAACGTCTACGAGACCCTGCGCCGCGCGGGAACCCAGAAGGACGTCGTCGCAACGATGCAGACGCGCGATGAGCTGTACGACTTCCTCGGTTACCACGAATACGAACAGAAACTCGATCAACTCTTTGCGCGGGAGAAATCCGTATGAGCGATACCCCAGCTGCACCCAAACCCAAGAAGTCTGTCGCGCTCTCGGGGACCGTCGCCGGCAACACCGCGCTGTGCACGGTCGGCCGCACCGGAAACGATCTGCATTACCGCGGCTACGACATTCTCGATTTTGCCGACACCTCGGAATTCGAGGAGACCGCCTACCTGCTGGTTCATGGCAAGCTGCCGACCCGCGCGGAACTGGCCGCCTACAAGGGCAAGTTGAAGGGCCTGCGCGGCATTCCCGCCGCAGTGATGAGCATCCTCGAGCGCATCCCCGCCAACACGCACCCGATGGACGTGATGCGCACCGCATGCTCGGCGCTCGGCTCGGTGCTGCCCGAAAGCCCGGATCACAAGCTTGCCGAGGCGCGCGACATCGCCGACCGGCTGATGGCCAACTTCGGCTCGATGCTGCTGTACTGGTATCACTACTCGCACTCCGGACGGCGCATCGAGGTCGAAACCGACGACGACTCGATCGGCGGCCATTTCCTGCACCTCCTGCACGGGCGACGCCCGAGCGAGCTGTCGGTCCGGGCGATGCATACCTCGCTCATCCTGTACGCCGAGCACGAATTCAACGCGAGCACCTTCACCTCGCGGGTCATCGCGGGCACCGGGGCCGACCTGTACAGCGCGATCACCGGCGCGATCGGCGCGCTGAAGGGACCGAAGCACGGCGGCGCCAACGAGTTCGCCTTCGACGTCATCGGCCGCTACGATTCGCCGGACGACGCCGAAGCCGACGTGGTGCGGCGCGTGGCCGAGAAGCAGATCATCATCGGCTTCGGGCATCCCGTGTACACCGTGGGCGATCCGCGCAACCAGATCATCAAGGAAGTGGCGCGGCGCCTGTCGGTCGACGCGGGCAACACCAAGCTGTACGACATCTCGGAGCGCATCGAGACCGTGATGTGGCGCGAAAAGAAAATGTTCCCGAACCTGGACTGGTACAGCGCGACGAGCTACCACATGATGGGCGTGCCGACCGCGATGTTCACGCCGCTGTTCGTCATTTCGCGCACCAGCGGCTGGTCCGCGCACATCATCGAGCAACGCATCGACGGCAAGATCATCCGTCCCAGCGCCAACTACACGGGTCCCGAGAACCGCAAGTGGACGCCGCTCGCGGAGCGTCGCTAGCCATGGCCGCCTACGAATCCGACCTGACCCGGTTCATGCGGGGGTATCTCGAGAAGCACCCGGAGGAACTCGAGTCGCAGAAGAAGGGCCGCGCGGTCTGGTGGGACAAGCCCGGCGGCGAGCGCACCGATCCGCCCCCAGCGAATCGCACCCCGCGCGCCGGCGGCGCCGAGTACACCTTCAAGCCACTCACGGAAAAGGACTGATGTCATCCCACATCTCGAACCTTCGTCCGGATCCGGATGAAGTGCTGGTCGCGATCGCCGATTACGCGACTCGCGCTGCGATCAAGTCGAAGCAGGCTTACGAGACCGCACGCTACTGCCTGATGGATACGCTGGGCTGCGGGCTGGAGGCGCTCGAATACCCGGCCTGCACCAAGCTGCTCGGACCGATCGTCCACGGCACCACGGTGCCCAACGGCGCGCGCGTGCCGGGCACCCAGTTCCAGCTCGATCCGGTGCAGGCGGCGTTCAACATCGGTGCCATGATCCGGTGGCTCGACTTCAACGACACCTGGCTCGCCGCCGCATGGGGGCATCCGTCGGACAACCTCGGCGGCATCCTGGCGACCGCCGACTGGCTGTCGCGCACCCGCGTCGCGCAGGGCAAGGCGCCGCTCGCGATGCGCGAGGTGCTCACCGCGATGATCAAGGCGCACGAAATCCAGGGCGTGCTCGCGCTCGAAAACAGCTTCAACCGGGTCGGACTGGACCATGTGGTGCTCGTCAAGGTCGCATCGACTGCGGTGGTCGCCAACCTCCTGGGCTGCAGCACCGCCGAAACCATCAACGCGGTCTCGCAGGCCTGGGTCGACGGGCAGAGCCTGCGCACCTACCGGCACGCGCCGAACACCGGCTCCCGCAAGAGCTGGGCGGCCGGCGATGCGACCGCGCGCGCGGTGCGGCTCGCGCTGATCTCGAAGACCGGCGAGATGGGCTACCCGTCGGTGCTCACGGCGAAGACCTGGGGCTTCTACGACGTGCTCTTCAAGGGCAGGAAATTCAGGTTCCAGCGCCCCTTCGGCAGCTACGTCATGGAAAACGTGCTGTTCAAGATTTCCTTCCCGGCCGAATTCCACTCGCAGACCGCGGTCGAGTGCGCGATGGACATCCATCGCGAGTTGAAGAACCTCGGGCGCAGCGCGGACGACATCCGCAAGATCACCATCCGCACGCACGAGGCGTGCATCCGGATCATCGACAAGAAGGGCCCTTTGAGCAATCCCGCCGATCGCGATCACTGCATCCAGTACATGGTCGCAGTGCCGATCCTCTTCGGGCGGCTCACGGCTGCCGACTACGAGGACGGAGTCGCGGCCGACCCGCGCATCGACGCGCTGCGCGCGAAGATTACCTGCGTCGAGGACAAGGGATTTACGCGCGACTATCACGATCCCGAGAAGCGCTCGATCGCCAATGCACTGCGCGTAGAATTCAAGGACGGCAGGAGCCTGGGCGAATTCGTGTGCGAGTATCCGATCGGCCACCGGCGGCGCCGCAAGGAAGGGATGCCGATCCTGGTGGAAAAATTCAAGACCAATCTGGCGCGGCGCTTTCCCGCGCGGCAGCAGGAGGCGATTCTCGAGGTCTGTCTCGATGCCGGCAGGCTCGAGCGCACGCCGGTCAACGAGTTCGTCGATCTGTTCGTCATCTGAACCTCGATCCCGATGAGGACCTGAATGCCGCATAACCTGTTCGAAACGCTCCAGCCCCTCAAGGGCGGCCGGTTCTATTCGCTGCCGCGGCTCGGCGAGGCGCTCGGCGCCGACCTCGCGCGGCTGCCCGTCTCGATCCGGATCGTTCTCGAGTCGGTGCTGCGCAATTGCGACGGCAAGAAGGTGACCGAGGCGCATGTGCGCCAGCTCGCGGGGTGGAAACCGAACGCGCCCCGCAGCGACGAAATCCCGTTCGTGGTCGCGCGGATCGTGCTGCAGGACTTCACCGGCGTGCCGCTGCTCTGCGACCTCGCGGCGATGCGCGGCGTCGCGCACAGGATGGGCGTGGATCCTAAAGTGATCGAGCCGCTGGTGCCCGTGGATCTGGTGGTGGACCACTCGGTGCAGGTCGACCACTACGGCAGCAGGAAGGCGCTCGATCTCAACATGAAGCTCGAATTCAAGCGGAACGAAGAGCGCTACCGCTTCATGAAATGGGGCATGCAGGCCTTCGACACGTTCAAGGTCGTGCCGCCGGGAATCGGCATCGTGCACCAGGTGAATCTCGAGTACCTGGCGCGCGGCGTCCACCGCAAGGACGGGATTTACTACCCCGACACGCTCGTCGGCACCGACAGCCATACCACGATGATCAACGGCATCGGCGTGGTGGGCTGGGGCGTCGGCGGCATCGAAGCCGAAGCCGGAATGCTGGGGCAACCGGTGTATTTCCTCACGCCCGACGTCGTCGGCGTGAATTTCAAGGGCAAGCTGCATCCCGCCTGCACCGCGACCGATCTGGTGCTGACCGTCACCGAGATGCTGCGCAAGGCCAAGGTGGTCGGCAAGTTCGTCGAGTTCTTCGGCGAGGGCACGGCGTCGCTTGCGCTCCCGGACCGGGCGACGATCGCGAACATGGCGCCGGAATACGGCGCCACGATGGGATTTTTCCCGGTCGACGCGAAGACCATCGGATACCTGAAGGGCACCGGTCGCACCGAGGAAGAAATCGCCGCCTTCGAGGGCTATTTCAAGGCGCAGGGTCTGTTCGGCATCCCGAAGGCGGGCGACATCGATTACAGCCAGGTGCTGGAGCTCGATCTCGCGACGGTCATGCCGTCGCTCGCCGGCCCGAAGCGGCCGCAGGACCGCATCACCCTCGACCAGGTGAAGAAGACTTTTTCGGGGCTGTTCACGAAGCCCGTGGCGGAGGGCGGTTTCAACAGGAAGCCCGAGGAGCTGACGAAGTCGTACCGGGCGTTCGACGGCACCGGGCTGCGCAACGGCGACATCCTGATCGCCGCGATCACCTCGTGCACCAACACCTCGAATCCCGGGGTGCTGCTCGCGGCCGGGTTGCTGGCGAAGAAAGCCGTGGAACTCGGTCTCACGGTGAAACCCCACATCAAGACCTCGCTCGCGCCCGGTTCACGGGTGGTCACCGAGTACCTCACGCGGGCGGGGCTCCTGCCCTATCTCGAGAAACTCGGTTTTTTCCTCGCCGGGTACGGTTGCACCACCTGCATCGGCAATTCCGGGCCGCTCGCCCAGCCGATCGAAGAAGCAATCGTCAAGAACGAGCTGGTGTGCGCCGCGGTGCTGTCCGGAAACCGCAATTTCGAGGCGCGCATCCATCCCAACATCCGCGCCAACTTCCTTGCCTCGCCGCCGCTCGTGGTGGCCTACGCGATCGCGGGCACGGTACTCAGGGATTTCCGCACCGAGCCGCTGGGCAAGTCGAAGGATGGCCGCGACGTCTACATCGGGCACCTCTGGCCGAGCGCCGACGAAGTGGCCGCGCTGATGAAGCTCGCGATGGACGCGCCCACGTTCCGCAGACTGTATTCGAACCTGAACGACGCCAACCCGCTTTGGAAGAAAGTCTCGGCACCCGCCGGCCAGGTGTACAGCTGGCCGAAGTCCACTTACATCGCGGAACCGCCGTTTTTCGGCGACTTCTCGATGCAGCCCGGAACCACCGGCGACATCCGGGGCGCGAAGATTCTCGGCGTCTTCGGCGACTCGGTCACGACCGATCACATCAGTCCGGCCGGATCGATCAAGCCGACCTCGCCCGCCGGGATCTACCTGCAGGAGCACGACGTCAGCGTCGCGGACTTCAACTCCTACGGCGCGCGGCGCGGCAACCACGAAGTGATGATGCGGGGCACCTTCGCCAACGTGCGCATCCGCAACCTGATGCTCGGCGGCAAAGAAGGCGGCAGTACGCTCTACCAGGGCGAGGAAATGCCGATCTACGACGCCGCGATGCGGCATATCGCGGACGGCACACCGACGGTGGTGTTCGGCGGCGAGGAATACGGCACCGGGTCGTCTCGCGACTGGGCGGCGAAGGGCACGCAGCTATTGGGCGTGAAGGCGGTGATCGCGCGCAGCTTCGAGCGCATCCATCGCTCGAACCTCGTCGGCATGGGCGTGCTGCCGCTGCAGTTCAAGGGTGGCGACTCGGCGGCGGCGCTCGGCCTGAAAGGCGACGAGGAAATTGAAATCGGCGGGCTCGACGCGATCCAGCCGCAGCAGGAGCTGACGGTCCTGATCCGGCGCGCCGACGGCTCGAGACTGGAAGTGAAGACGCTGTGCCGCATCGACACTCCGATCGAAGTCGATTACTACCGGCACGGCGGCATCCTGCCCTACGTGCTGCGCGAACTGATCGGCGGCGCCCGGCCGGCGCAGGCGAAAGTCGCGTAGCGCGGGCGGCGAACTTCGCGCCAACGCGCGGAGTTCAGAAGCTGGCGCGCGCCTGGACGCCCAACAGCAGGTTTCGCCGCGGCGCCGGCTCGTAGTAGCGCGCGTTGGCGTCGTTGACGACGACCGAACCGGAGTAGTTCCGGTTGCCCAGATTGTCGATGCGCACGAACTCCGTCAGCGCCCACCCCGCGCCCTTCTGCTCGAAACCGGCCACCAGGTTCACGTTGGCGTAGCCATCTGCAAACTCGGAGTTGACGTCGTTCACCGCGACGCGCGACTTGCGCAGCCACTCTGCGGACGCGTGGAAGCCGCTCGCCGCATGGCGCCAGCGCGCCTCCGCGTAGAACTGGCCGCGCGGCACTCCGGGCAGAAAATTTCCCGCGGGCACGATGACCCCGACCGCAGGTGTGCCGGCGACCGTGACGAATCCGTCGCGGTACACCGCGTCTAGAACCGTGTATGCGATCCGGACTGCGAACGGCCCTTCGAGCAGCGATTCCACGCCGATTTCGAGCCCGCGGCGACCGGTGTGGCCTGCATTGCGAAACGTGGTCCTTCCTCCGCTCGAGCGGTCGGTGACGATTTCGTCGCGCGTCAGCACGTCGAACAGCGCCGCGTTGAGCCGCATCCTCCCGGGCGCAACGGTCTTCAATCCTGCCTCGAAATGCCGGCTGCGCCCGGCTTCGAGGTGGAAATTGAGCCCGGTTCCGGCGCCCGGATTGCGGTAGGCCAGTTCCGAGAAGGTCGGCGTCTCGAACCCCCGCCCCAGGTTGGCGTACAGGCTCGTCAGGCGATCGAGCCGGAAAACGATTCCCGCGACCGGTGTCGTCGCGCGGTACGAGCGAGCGCCGCTGTCGTCGCCGTTCGCCGTGCCGGGAACGGCGAAATAGTCGTTGGAACGGAACTGCACGCGGCTCGAGCGCATCCCCGCGTGCAACGACCAGCGCTCGGCGAAACGCCATTGCGCCTGCGCATAGACATCGGCGCTCTTCACCGAATTGTCTTCGTCGCGCTTCAGCGCGCCGGAGGCTCCGTTGTCGTTGATGAAACCACGGCGTCGCTCGGCCATCGCCTCGTGCTCGAGTCCGGCGGAAAGCCGCAATCGCCGCCCCGCCAATTCGGTCTCGGTGCTCAGACGCAGCGCGCCGCCGCCGTATCCGCGATCGAGATTCACGACGCCACCGGAATGCGTCGCCGCGCTTTGTGTCGCGAAGGGAATGGCGAGAGTCTGCTCGATCCCGCGCTGTCCGGCCCAGAGCGTCGCCTGAAGCCGCGTGCGCGAGCCGAGCACCCGCGTCAGCGTCGCGCCGATCTGATCCTGCGAAACGGTCTTGCGCGTATCGAAGGAGAACGCCTGCGCGGTGGCCTGACGCGGATTTTCCTCGAACTGCGCGCGCGTGAGGCCGAGCGGATCCTGGGTCCGGGGTTGGCGCAGGCTGTTGGCGACGATCGTCAGGTCCGATTCGGCGCCGAGCGCGATTTTCAGCTTCGCATTCAGCTGATTGCGCACCACCGCGCTGTGCGCTCGGTAGCCAACGGCTTCGAACCGCGACGCATCGACAAGCATATTGACGCTGCCGCTTTGCCCGCCCAGCTTGATGCCGCCGCGCAGGGCGCCATGGCTGCCGGCGGAAAGCGTTCCTTCGATCTGCGGCGTCTGCGGCCCGTCTTCGGTCATGACGCTGATGACGCCGCCCGCGGCGTTGCCGTACAGGCTCGAGAACGGTCCGCGCAGCACCTCGATCCGGCTCGCGGAGCCGAGCGCAAAGGTGGCCGCCTGCCCCTGCCCGTCGGGCATGGTCGCCGGGACGCCGTCGGCGATGAGACGGATGCCGCGCACGCCGAAGGTGGCGCGGGCACCGAACCCGCGCGACGAAATCTGCAGGTCCTGGGCATAGTTCTGCCGGTTCTGCACCACCAGGCCCGGGATCCGCGCGAGGCTCTCGGACAGGTTGACCATCGCACGCCCCTCGCGCAACTCGTCGCCGTAGATGCGATCGATGGAAGCGGGAACCTCGAGTGCCGACTGCTCGATGCGCGTCGCCGTGACCACGACGACCTCCGGACCGTCGGCGAGCGCCGCGATCGACACGAATGAAGTTGCCAGCGCATATCCGCGCAGCGGCATATCGCGGTCAGAGTAACATTGTCTCCGGGACGCGCCGTGCTTGGCCGGCGGATTCCGGAAATGCTACGCTGACCCCGATATGCCGCCGCGCGGAATTCGCCTCGCCTGCTCGATTCGCAGCATCGACGGCTGCCTCGGTTCGTACGACGTCTATCCCGGCGAGGAGGCCAACTCGATCGCGCGCGTCGAGCCGGTGAAATGGGATCGCGCGCCGCAGAAGGACATCCAGCAGGGAACCTTCACGCTGATCGGCGACATGGGCATGACGGGACAACTGATCCTCGTCAACTCCTACCAGTGGCGCGCGCTCGCCGACGCCAGGCTGGAGAACTACTTCTACGCCGCGATCCTCTGGGGCCGCAGCCCGTTCAAGGTGATCGAGGACGCCCAGTTCATGCTCAAGCGGAAACCGAACTGACCCCCGCCGGGCAGCTCACGCCGGTGCCGCCCAGCCCGCAATAGCCGCCGGGGTTCTTGGCGAGGTACTGCTGGTGATAGTCCTCGGCGTAGTAGAACTCGGGGGCCGGAAGGATCTCCGTCGTGATCGGCCCGAACCCCGCCTTCGCGAGCGCTTTCTGAAAGCGATCGCGCGATTCGAGCGCCGCCTGCATCTGGCGCTCGCCACGGGCGTAGATCGCCGACCGGTATTGCGATCCGGAATCGTTGCCCTGCCGCATGCCCTGCGTAGGGTTGTGCCCTTCCCAGAACACGGCGAGCAGTTGCTCGTACGAGATCGCGCCCGGATCGAATACCACCAGCACGACCTCGGCGTGATTGGTGAATCCGGTGCAGACTTCCTCGTACGCAGGGTTGCGCGTCTGCCCCCCCGCGTAGCCCACTGCGGTGCTGTAGACGCCCGGCGTCAGCCAGAACAGGCGCTCAGCGCCCCAGAAGCAGCCCAGGCCGAACACCGCCTGCTCGAATCCCGCAGGAAACGGCGGCTGCAGCGGATTGCCGTTGACGAAATGCCGCGCCGACACCGCGAGCGGTTCCTCGCGCCCGGGCAGCGTGCGCTCGGGCGGCAACAGCCTGGTCATCTTTTTCATGAATGCAAACATGCCCGCACCTCTCGCATCTGTTGTTACCGGTCTCCGGTTTTCGGCATGATTCCCGCCGAAAGCCGGAGACCATGGGAACCCGGCATTTGCGCGACGACCGCCAATTCGCGCTCGTGGATCTCCTAGAATAACACCATGAAAATCTGTGTTTTCGGCGCCGGCGCCGTAGGCGGCGTGCTCGCCGGCGCTCTGGCGGGCGCGGGTCACGAAGTCTCTGTCGTCGCGCGGGGTGCAAACCTGACTGCGATTCGCGAGCAGGGATTGCGGATCCACGATGGCCGACGCGGCAACATCGTGGTCACCCGGCCGCGCGCGGAAAGCGACCCCGCGGCGCTCGGCGAGCAGGACTGCGTGATCGTCGCCGTCAAGGGACACAGCCTCGGGCAGGTCGCGGCCGCGATCGGTCCGCTGCTCTCGCCGCGCACCGCGGTAGTGACCGCGATGAACGGCATCCCGTGGTGGTTCTTCGATCGACTGCCGTTCGGCGGTGGCCGGCTTCGCCTCGAGAGCCTCGATGCGGACGGCGCCATTGCGAACGCCATCGCAACCTCGCGGGTGATCGGCTGCGTCGTTCACCTCGCGGCCTCGCTGAACGGTCCGGGACAGATCACGCATACGATGGGCGCGCGCCTGATCCTGGGCGAGCCCGGGGGCGCGAACTCCGAGCGCACCCACGCCATTTCGGCGGCGCTCCGCGACGCGGGTTTCGAAGTCGAGGAGACCGGTTCCATCGAACGGGAGTTCTGGGTCAAGCTGCTGGGCAACGTGAGCTTCAATCCAGTCGCGGCGCTCACGCTCGCCACCGCCGACCGCCTGATCGCCGATCCGCTGGTCAAGGACTACATGGTGGGGATCATGCGAGAGTGCCTTGAAATCGGGCGTGCGATCGGAGTGGACGCCGACATCGATCCCGAGGCTCGCATGGAGATGGCGCGCAAGCTCGGAGTGTTCAAACCCTCGATGCTGCAGGACCTCGAGGCGGGCAAGGCGCTCGAAATCGACGGCCTGCTCACCGCCACGCTCGAAGTCGCGGGCAAAGCCGGGGTCGCCGCGCCGTTCACCCGGATTCTGCTCGGATTGGTCCGGGTGCGCGCGCAGACCACCGCGCAATACGCTGCATGATGCGCTTCACCGGTTTGGTGCTTCTCCTGCTCCCGCTCGCGGTCGCGGCGCAGCCTTCCGACCTGGCCATGAAGGCCTGCAGCGCCTACGCGGAGAGCGAAATGAGGACCGCCGATCGAAAGGCCAAGCCGATCGTGCTGGACGACGACCAGCATCGCAACCTCGAGCGCTACGCGCGCAAGCTCGGCAGCCAGTTCGTCGGTTTCGTCCTCTTCGGCAACGGCGCGATCCTCAACGCGAGCGGCCCGGCCGTGGAATTCAGCTTCGTCTGCCTGCTCGCGGACGAAAAGCGCGCCCTGTATTTCTTCTGGGCGCCGCGAAGCGACGCTCCGGTACTCACCCAGTGCCGGCGCAGCGGCGCCGCCGACACCGCTGCCTGTTTCGACGTGCTGCTGCAGGTCGCCGAGCAGGACCTGACGAACGCCTACGCCAATCGCTTCGTCGAAGCCCGCCAGGCGGACGCCAGCGCCGGCAATGAGGACAGGACGGCTGCGTTTCGCCGCAGCGCCGACGCCTGGCGAGCGTATCGCGACGCCGAATGCGCTCGCCGCGGCGACGGCGACGCGACGAAAGCCTGCCTCGTGGAACTCACCCGCCGGCGAGCGCGCGACCTGCGATGAGCGCTGCGCACGGCCTGTGCGTTGCGCCCATGATGGACTGGACGGACTTCATAGAGGAAACCACTGGCCTAGTACACCGTGGTACACCCCGACCTCAAAGACGCACGCGAGGCTCAAGAGATGGGCAGTGCGCGCTCCCGGAGAATT
>MERB01000034.1:0-5118 GCA_001770475.1 Betaproteobacteria bacterium RIFCSPLOWO2_02_FULL_66_14
CCGGTCCGGCGCGCGCGCATCGACGAGCGTCATGCCCGGCTGGCGCAGCCGCTCCAGCACGAAACGGGCATCCACTACGTTGGCGCCCGGTCCCACCGGGTAATCGGTTTTTGCCACAGCCGGGATTTCGGCTGAAACGGGACGGCCTTCGGCCACCCATAAATCCCAGCCACCATCCAGCACCGCAACCGTTTCATGGCCCATCCAGTGGCGCAGCATCCACCAGAGCCGCGAAGCCACCATACCGCCCTGCGCATCGCAGGCGACCACCTGCGTGCTTCTGGCGATACCGGCGCGGCTCAGCGTGCGCGCGAACGAGGCTCGTTGAGGAAGCGGGTGGCGGCCGTTGCGGCCGTCAGGCCGGGCCGAAAGATCTTCGTCCAGGTGCATGAAGCGCGCGCCGGTAATGTGAGCGCATTCGTACTCGGCGCGGCCCCATGCGGCCCGGGCCAGATCATGGCGGCAATCCACCACGACCAGACGGGGATCCGAGAGGCGCGCTGCCAGCTCGGTGGTCGAAACAAGGGTGTTGAAGCTCATGGGGCGATTATGACTCAGACTCAGGGATCACCGCCCAGGCGTCGATCTCGATCAGCATGGTCGGCACGACGAAGCCCGATACCTGCACGGTGGTGCTGCACGGCAGGTTCGCGCCGAAATACTCGTGAATCACTTCGTTGACCTGATCCTGGTCCCCGATGTTCTTCAGGAAGCGGGTGATTTTCACGATGTGCTCGAATTTGCCGCCGCCCGCTTCCACGGCGCGTTTTATTTTGTCCAGCACGAGGCGGGTCTGCGACGCGGCATCCTCCGGCAGGATCCATTCCTCGGGCACGTGCGGATGCTTATGGTCGGGCTTGTGTGGACCCATGCCCGACATGAACAGCATCGTGCCTCCTTTTACCTTGATGGCGGGCACATAGGGTGCACGGTGCTCGGCGTGCACCGGCCACGGGTAGACGACTTCTCGTTTCATCCTGTTTCCTTCATGTGGCCACCGTGCTCATGCGCTCGGCTAACAGCGCCCTCAATTCGGCAAGAACGGCGTCGCGGCGCGCCGGATCACCGGATCTGTATCTTTGCGTCACGAACCACCTTGCTCCAGCGGCGGGTGTCGCTGTCTATCAGGCTGAGAAACTCTTCGGGGCTGCTCGCGCGCGCGACCGCACCGCCCTTCTCGATCGCCGCCACCACTTCGACATCAGTCACGGTCTGGCGAAGCGCTGCATTGAGCTTCTTGACGGCCTCCGGCGCGATGCCTCGTGGCCCGACGACGCCCAGCCAGCCCTGCACCACGAAGTCCCGGACGCCTGCCTCCGAAACGGTGGGAACGTCCGGAAGCAGCGGGGAGCGGTTGGGACCCGTAATCGCGAGCACGCGTATCTTCCCGGCCCTGGCTTGGGGCGCGAGCATCGATTCGATTTCCACCACCAGCGGGATCTGACCCGATATCAGGCTGGTCATCGGCGCGGTGCCTCCCTTGTACGGCACGTGCACGAGCTGCACGCCGCCGGCAGAGGAGAGCAATTCGGCAATGAGATGCTGTCCCGATCCTATGCCGCCGGTGCCGTAGGCAATCGTGCCAGGCCGTGCCTTCGCGGCGGCGAGCAGGTCGCGCAGCGTCGCAAGCGGGCTTTGTGCGCCCACGGCGAGCGCATATGAGAAGTAGCTCACCGTGGACAGCGGCGTGAAATCCTTCACCGGGTCGTACCCCGCGTTGGGGTTGAGCGCCACCCCGGTAGTGAATCCGGTCGGCACCATGAGCAGCGTGTACGGATCGCCCGCCGCCTGGCGAACCGAATTGAAGGCCACTGCGCCGCCTGCCCCGGGACGGTTGTCCACCACCACCGGCTGACCGGCCAGCTCGGCGAGCCGCCGTGCGGTGATGCGGGCCGTGATGTCCACGTTTCCGCCCGGGCTCGCGCCGACCACGAGTTTCAGCGGGCGCACCGGGAAGGCGCCGCTCCCGGCGCTCACCTGGGCAAGCGCGACGGCGTGAAACGTCGCCAGCCCCAGCGCCACCAGCCAGCCTGCGAATCGAATCTCTTTGTAGGCGTTGCACATATGACTCTCCCTTTATCGGGTACTGCTAGACCACCCGGTTGACCACCGGCAGGCCCGAGAAGTGGCGCCGCAGATTTTCCAGCTGGCGATGCGCCATCGCGCTTCGTGTCTCGATGGAATAAGTCCCGACGTGCGGATAAAGAACCACGTTGTCGAGCTCCAGGAAACGGCGATCGATCCTCGGTTCGTTTTCGAAGGTATCGAGCCCCGCCCCCGCAATTTTCCTTTCCTGCAGGTAGCGTATCAGCACGGGCTCGTCGATCACCGAGCCCCGTGCGGTGTTGATGACATAGCCTTTCGGTCCCAGCGCGTCCAGCACTTCGGCGTTCACCAGCTTTTCGGTCCGAGGCCCGCCCGGCACGGCCAGCACCAGTACGTCCGAATTCGCCGCGAGCGTCACCACATCGGGATCGTACGGATATTCGAGGTCCTTCCTTTTCCGGTTGTGATAGCGGATGTGCATGCCGAAGCTGACCGCCCGCTTCGCCACGGCCGACCCTATGCCACCGAGCCCCAGGATGCCGACCGTCTTGCCGCCGAGCGAGGTGGCCGGAGGAAAGGTATTCGGCGCGGTCCACTTGCCCGAACGCACGAAGGCGTCAGCCTGCGGATAGCGGCGCATGACGTTCAGCATCAATGCCATCACCGTATCGGCCACGCAGTTTTCGACCAGACCCACCACGTTGGCAACGACCACGCCGCGCTTTTTGGCTGCTGCCAAGTCGAGCTTTTCCGTCCCGTCGCCGTAGTGTGAAATGATTTCGAGCTTCGGCAGCGCGTCGATCAGCGCTGCGCTCACCCCGCCTTGCGCGAAGGTCGCTATTCCACGGATACGCGTCGCGACGGATCGGACGAAGGCGTCGCGGTCCTGCGCCTCGTAGAGCTTGTGGCAGACGTACTCCTGCTCGAGCATCTCCTGGGCGGGAGACGGTATCCGGGTGGTGAGAATCAGCTCGATACTCATGGATCAATCCTGAATGTCCGGACAGCGCCGCCGGCAGAGCGATGGCCGGAGCCGAGCCTGTCCCATCAGACCCCGGTCGCCGACGCCGGGTTGGCGAAGCTGTGTTCCTGGATATCCCTGGAGGGTGTGCCGCCTTTGATGTTCTTTCCCGTGGGCACCCAGGTACAGGCCTTCTCGGGGTGCACCCATACCGTGGTCGCGCCCGCGGGGACGAAAAACTCCGAAAAGATCATGTCCTCGCCTTCCCCGCCGCGCAGCGCGTGTTCCTCCTGATCGCTGTAATAGACCAGGTCTCCCTGCTTCACCTGGAACGAACGCTCGCCCGCGAACGCGGTTCCGCAACCCCTCAGGAAATACATGAAGTGCGCCGCCCCGACGTGATAGTGCCGTGGCGCCTCGGTGCGTGGCGGATAGATGATCATCTCGCCTTTGATCGCCTTGGTGCCGAAGAGCGCCGGCGTGGCGAGATAGATGCGTTTCCTCGCGTCATGCTTTGATTCGAGCAGCGGCTCGTTTTTCCAGTCCACCGAACGAAAGCCGGGCGGCTTCGCGGCGAATTCGGGATCGAGTTGAGCAGCGTCCGGGACCACGGCAAGGAGCAACGAGGCCCTGGAAGTAGCGCGAAGCGTGCCGGAAAAGGCGGGCGGCAGGAACACGACATGCGCATCGGTAAGCCGCGCATCGCCGGCGGCGTGCGTGAGCATCAATTCGCCCTCAAGCACCTGGAACCAGGCGAGGTCGTGCGCAGAGACGCTCAGCGCCAGCTCGGCCTGTGCGGACAAAGCAACGCAGTCGAGCGTGAGCTTGATGTCCGGGACCGTCTGCCGGCTCAACAAGGAACGCCGCTCGACGCCTTTTGCAATGCTGCCCGGGACGATTTCGGAAACGTTGAAATGGAGGGCCATGGCCGTTCGCTTTACCGCGGCTTGAGGCCCGCAATCGCAACGGCCTCGGCCCACCGGGCATGCTCGGCATTCAGAAACGCGCCATACTCCGCCGGCGTCGAACCCACCACGTCGACGCTCTGGACGTCGAGCTTGGCGCGCACTTCCGGCCGCTTGATGATGCCCGCCATCTCGCGGGAGAGCCTGTTGAGCGCTTCGGGGCGCGTGCCGGCCCGCATCACGATGCCGCTGAACCAGTAGCCGAGGTCTACCTGTCCGAAACCCAGCTCGGCAATGGTGGGTACATCGGGAAGGAATTTCGAACGTTGCGGCGCTCCCGTGGCGAGCACCCGGACCGAGCCCGCGCCGAGCTGCGCCGCGAGGTCGAGCTGCGTGGTCAACATCAACGCGATTCGGCCCCCGGCGAGATCGGTCAAAGCCGGCGCAGACCCTTTGTAGGGCACGTGCAGCAGGCTGATGCCCAGGCGCCGCGCCAGCAGCTCGGTCGACAGATGTCCGAGGCCGCCGCTGCCCACCGACCCGTAAGGAACACGCCCGGGCTCCGCTTTCGCTTTGGCCACCAGGTCCGCCAGGCTCTTTCCCGAGTAGGAGGCGCCTACCGCGACCACCATGGGCGCCCGGGCGAGCAGGGTCACTGGCGCGAATTCCGTTTTGACGTCGTACGGCAGCTTCTGCTCGGTATAGGGCGTAATGACGAAAGGCGGCGCGGCCAGCAGCATGGTGAGACCGTCGGCCGGCTGTTTGGCGACGAATTCGGTGCCGATGATGGAGCTTGCACCGGGTTTGTTTTCCACGATGACAGGCTGGCCGAGGCGTTCGGCAAGCCCGTGCGCGACCAATCGGGCCTGCACGTCGGACGAGCCGCCCGCGGGATAGGGGACCACCAGCCGTATCGTTTTGCCCGAGTCGGTCTGGCCCCAGGCCACCGCGGCGGCGAGCGCCAGCGCGATGCCGCCCGCTGCCGTCCCAAAGACCCTTATCGCGCCGCCGGCAACTACCCCGAGTCCATACATGAGCGCCTCCTCTGGAGAATGCCTCTCGCCACATGGCAGCGCGAGAGCGCCGCGGAAAGGCGCGTCGATGATGCTGGCTCGGCGGTCGGCTTCACCTTGATTTACGTCAAGGTTCAGCCGGTGGCCCCCTGAGGACGCGAAGGCGCGGGAACAGGCGTAGCGCATTGCTGGA
>MERB01000034.1:5227-6239 GCA_001770475.1 Betaproteobacteria bacterium RIFCSPLOWO2_02_FULL_66_14
TGGCTGTCGCCGAGCAGCTCGCGCAGGGCGGCGAAGTGCACGCGGTTGGCGGAAAGCGCGCACTCGAAGTACAGCGGCGCCAGCGCCTTCGCGAAGCCTTCGGGAATGCGCTCGCGCAGCGCGGGGTTGTTGCGGGCGAGCCATTCGACCCGGCCGGCGAGGTAGGGCATGGCGCCGCCGGCGTGCGAAAAAATCCAGCGGATATCCGGGTAGTCCGCGGTGATGCCGCCGAAAACGAGCGAGGCGATCGTGCGCGTGGTGTCGAACGGGAACTCCAGCGTCGAGGCTGACAGCCCGGCCACACTGACGCTGTGCGCGGGCGCTGTCGGATGGACGAAGACGACGGCTGCACGCCGGTTGAGCTCTTCGTACAGCGGCCGGAAGGCTTCGTCGCCGAGGTACCGGCCGTCGTAGTTCGACAGCAGGCCCACGCCGTCGGCGTTCAAGGCGTCGTACGCGTGGGCCGTCTCGGCCAGCGCGGCGTCGATGGATTGAACAGGCAGGCACGCGAACATGCCGAAGCGCGCCGGCCGGTCGCGCACCATGCCGGCGGCGAATTCGTTGCACCAGCGCGCGAGCGAAGCCGCTGCGTCAGTCGCCAGCGTGGCGACTCCGGGCGCACTGACCGATGTGACGGCCATGCAGATGCCGCTCTCGTCCATCAGCGACAGCGCTTCGTCCAGGCTCCAGGGCGGCACGCGCCCGGAGGAGCCTTGCGAACCGATCCGGCCGACGCCAACGGTCTCGACGTAGCGCGGCGGCAGGATGTGATGGTGGACGTCGATGCGCGCGTTGCTATTCACTGATCGGCATCACTCGGGTTGGATGCCGGCCTTGACAGGGCGAGCGACGCCAAGATAGCGAGGGTAATCGAGTGGATATTCATTGGTGTGTTCCTTGAAGCAGTCAATCGTTCGCAGAGGTCCGGTTTCTCCGGCGTGGCGATGACAGGTTCACTGTGCCGGTGGAATCTTTGCTCCGGCGCGATCGTCTTGTTCTTCTCGAATTGGGT
>MERB01000035.1:0-4308 GCA_001770475.1 Betaproteobacteria bacterium RIFCSPLOWO2_02_FULL_66_14
GAAGAGAAATCGCTGTACGTAATCGGTCGTCATCGGCGGATTCCGTCGCCGCATTTTCGAACATCGCCGATGCGCTGCACAACCGGGCGTGGGCACGCGCTGGCGCGCAACTTTGTAGGACGGACGCGGACAGCGCCCGCGGTACCAGGAGTACCGTCGTGGGGGCGGGCGCCGGGGCCTATGTCGGCCACCAGATCGGCAAGGACCTGGACCGCAGCCGTTCAGGCGGCCATTGACCCGCTTCTAGGAAAAGCCGCGCTGCGCCGCGTGCCGGGCGATGAGCTCGCCGATCGCCTCGAAATCGCTCGACTTGTCGAAGAACCAGGTCCCGCCCAGCTCGGCGCAGCGTTTGCGGATCGCCGGCGTTGCGAAGTTGGTGAAGACGATGACGAGGGCGTCGGCATGCGATTCCTGCAGCATCCGCAGCACGCCGAAACCCGTGCCTGCGCGCAGCTTCAGGTCGACGATCACGACCTCGTAGGCATGGCTGTGCAGCTCGGCGATCGCCTCGGCCTCGTTGTCCACTGCCGCGACGACGCAGGCGCGGCCGCCGGATTCGACCAGCTCGGCGACGGCCTCGCGAATCAGCGGCGAATCCTCGATGAGCAGGACCTGCAACGGGCGCGCGCTCGGCAAATCCTCCATCTGTGCGCCACGAACCAGTTCCAAGCGGACCGCCATGACGTGATTGTGGGCGCCTCGCCGCGCGGCGTCAGTAGGACGATCACCTACAGCCGGCGACGCGGCGGGCTGGTGTCAGACCAGCCCGTTCTTGACCGCGTAATGGGTCAACTCCGCGTTGCTGCGCATGCCGAGCTTCTCGAGCACGCGGCTGCGGTAGGTGCTCACGGTCTTGACGCTGATGAAGAGTTCCGCGGCGATCTGCGACACCGTCCGCCCCGCGGCAATCTTGCACAGCACCTGGAATTCGCGTTCGGAGAGGTCCTGATGCAGCGGCCGTGTGGCATCCGGGCGCAGCTGGCTGACCAGCATCTCGGACACCGCCGGGCTGATGTAGCGCCCGCTCTGCAGCACTTGGCGGATGGCGCGCACGATCTCCCCGCTTGGCGCATCCTTGCGGACGTATCCGCTGGCGCCGGCGCGCAGCAGATTGATGGCGTACTGCTCTTCGGGGTAGGCGCTCAGCACCAGCACCGGAAGGTCCGGGTAGGCGCCGCGGATCAGCTTCAGCGTGTCCGCGCCGCTGCGGTCGGGCAGGGCGATGTCGAGCAGCACGAGGTCGCAGCCGCCCTGGCGCAAGCGCGCCAGGGCATCGGCGCTGGTCGCAGCCTCGCCGGTGAGCTCGATGTCGGGCTCGAGCTCCAGCAGCTGCCTGAGGCCCGCGCGCACGATCTCGTGATCGTCAACCAGCAGGATTCGGTGTTTCTGCATGGGGTCGAGGCGCCTTGCCGGCACGCGCGTAGGTTGATGGTATCGTAGACGATGCGGTATCGCGACCCTGGCCGCCGCTGCGGCGCTGAATGCCTGCGCTTGCCGGGCGGTGGCGTGTAGAGGACTCAGCCATGGTACCCATCAGGTTAACGGATTTCACATCGCAGCTGCGCGTACGCCTGGTCAGCCTGCGTGCGCCGGTCGAGGTCTTTTTCGGCCGGGTCGCCGGGACGCTCTGGGCGCTGCCGGTGGCGGTGGCCGCGGCGCTTGCAGCGCTGTGGATCGCGGACACCGGCTTCGAGGCGCTCGAGCGCAGCTTCGCCGACGTTTCGCGTGCCGGTGCCGTGGTGCGGGCGACGCGCGACCTGCGCCTGGCGCTGGTCGATGCCGAGACCGGGCGGTTCGGCTATACGCTCACCGGCGACGTGCGCTACCTCGAGCCCTTCACCGTCGCGACGACGCGGTTGCCGGAGATTCGCCGCCGCCTCGGCCAGCTGGCGACCGGCGATCGCGACGAGCGGCTCCTGTTCCGCGAGATCGAGGCCAACCTCGAGCGCATGCTGACGCACTGGCAGATCACCATCGACTGGGTCAGGAAGGACGATGCCCTGCGCGCCCAGGCCGTGATCCAGGGCGGCCAGGGCAAGGCGATCGTGGACCAGCTGCGCGAGGACATTGCAAAGCTCGAGCGCATGCACGAAGCCCGTGCGACCCGCTTCAATGAAATCTGGGGGCAATCGCTCGCCGCCGTGCGCGTGGTGCTGATCGTGCTGCTGGTCCTGATCGTCGGAATGTTCCTGCTGCTCACGCGTTACGCGCAGGGCGCAGTCGAGAACGAACGCAGGCAGCGGACGCTGGTGAAGCGGGAGCGCGACCGGCTCGAGCAGGCGGTGCGCGAGCGCACCCTTGAGCTGAGCGAGCTGGCCGGGCACCTGCAGCAGGTGCAGGAACGCGAACGCTTCAACCTGTCGCGCGAACTGCACGACGAGATGGGTTCGCTGCTGACCGCCTCCAAGATGGCGGTGGCGTGGGTCCTGCGCCAGGGCAAGGAGTTGCCGGCGCCGGTGCACGAGAAGCTGCAGAAGCTCGACCGGCTGCTGGAGCAGGGGGTGCAGCTCGGGCGGCGCGTGATCGAAGGGCTGGCGCCGAGCGCGCTTTCCAACCTCGGCCTCAAAGCGGCCCTCGAAGGGCTGGCCGAGCAGCTTGCAACGGCGGGCGGTCCCCGCGTCAGCGTGATCGCCAGCGGCGTGCCGCAGGAACCCGCGCCGGAAACCGCGATTGCGCTCTATCGCGTGGTGCAGGAGGCCCTGACCAACGCCCAGAAGCACGCGCGCGCGACCGGCGCCTGGGTCGAGCTCGACTGCGGCGCCGACTGGATTGAGCTGCGCGTGCGCGACAACGGCACCGGTTTCGACGCGGTGGCGGGCGGCGGCGCCAAGGCCCATGGCCTGCGCGGCATGCGCCAGCGGGCGGACTCGCTGGGCGGCACGTTCGCCGTGACGTCCGTCCCCGGCCAGGGGACCACCGTCCGGTTCAGGGTTCCCGCGACACCTGCGATTCCGGCGTAGCGGGAGCGTGGCGTCGGCGCGCGGTCGCGAGGCGTGCCCTGCCTCAGCCGATGTAGGACAAACCCTGACCGCGCCCGCCCCCCCGTCCGACAGACCGGGTACGTCCTGCTGCATACCATGGCAGCGATATGAATCCGGTATTCCGGAGGAGCACGGACCTATGACATCGAATCTGCTACAGGTATTGCGCGTTCTGGCAATCGGGTTCTTGACGGCGTTCGCGGGCGGCGCGTCAGCGGCCACGGAAGCGCCCGACGTCCTCGTCAAACGCACGGTCGAGGAAGTGCTGCAGGTGATCCAGCAGACACCCGAGCGCGCGGCGCTGCATCGGATCGCGGAGCAGAAGGTGCTGCCGAACTTCGATTTCCGGGAGATGACGCGGCTCGCCGTCGGCACCAACTGGCGCAAGGCCTCGCCGGAGCAGCAGGCGGCCCTCGAAGGCGGCTTTCGCAAGCTGCTGGTCAACGTCTACACCACGGCGCTGACCAAGTCCGGGCCGCAGGGTGCCGGGCGTACGCTCGAGGTGAAGCCGCTGCCTGCGGCAGCGAAAGGCGACGAAACGGTGGTCAAGACCGTCATCAAGGAGCCCGACGGGCAGCGCGTGGCGATCGATTACCGGATGGCGAGCCGGGACGGCGGCTGGAAAGTCTATGACGTGGTGGTCGAAGGCGTGAGCCTGGTCACGAGCTACCGGTCGTCGTTTGAAAGCGAAGTCAGCAAGGGCGGCGTCGACGGCCTGATCAAGGCACTGGAGAACCGCAATCGCGCACCCGTCAAGTCGTAGCGCCGCTGCGGCAGCGGTCGATCAAAGGAGGATGGCTATGCGCAAGACGATGCAGCGAGGCAAAACGTTGATGCGAACCACGTGCGCCGTGGCGGCACTGCTTGCAGCCGGCGGCATGCCGCAGTTCGCAGCCGCACAGCAGAGCGCCGTGCCCGACGTGCGGCCCGAACTCGGCCGCGTCGAACGTTACGTCGAGGACAGCCTGCTGACGGCCCGCGTCAAATTGGCGCTGCTCGATGCGCCGGACGTCAGCGCGCTGGACATCGGCGTGCAGACTCATCGCGGCGTGGTGCAGTTGAGCGGCTTCGTCAACGATCAGCAGCGCGCGCGCCGCGCCGAGGAAATCGCTACCCGCGTGCCGGGCGTGGTGACGGTGCGCAATGCTATCCAGTTGAAGGGCCAGGCGTCGTAGCGCCGGACCGCATGCAGACCGACATGAACCGTTTATCGAACAAGATGCAGCCGGTCTATTTCGTCGCGGCGGTGAGCGTGATCATCTTCAGCGCGGTCGGCATTGCCGCGCTCACCGGACACCTTCCCGGTGCCACTTCATCGCCCGCGGTG
>MERB01000035.1:4321-5344 GCA_001770475.1 Betaproteobacteria bacterium RIFCSPLOWO2_02_FULL_66_14
CGCCTTCGTCCACAGCGCCGGCGCCTGCGGCCTCGGCGCGGCGCGGCGCAGCGCAGCCCAATGCCGTGGCGGGGCGCTGCGGCGACTGCGGCGTGATCGAGGAAGTGCGTGCGGTGCAGGTGGCGGGCGGCACCTCGGGGCTCGGCGCGGCCGCGGGCGGCATCACGGGCGCCCTGGTCGGCAACCAGTTTGGCCGGGGAGATGGCCGGACCATCGCCACTATCGCCGGCGCTGCGGGTGGCGCCTACGTGGGTAATACGATCGAGAAGAACACGAACAAGCGTGTGGTCCACCGCATTACGCTGCGCATGGACGACGGCACGCGCCGCGTGCTGACGCAGTCCGCGGCTCCCGCCTACGCGGTGGGCGAGCGCGTGCGGGTGCAGGACCGGAGAATCGTCGAGCGGGTTTAGCGGTAATGTGGTTGATTTCCGACTTTTGGCGGTCGGCTCCCCTCTTTAAGTAGTACGACTTCTCGTTCGGCATCCGCAGTCCGAGGCTGACCGGACATCTCCGGCTCGGCTCTCGCTATCATGACGCGGTCAAGTCGTCATGGTGGAGCGCATCTATCCGAACCCGGCGCGTCCTTCGAAGTTCGAGGCCCTCTGGCGCTTTCGAACAGCGCCTCTGGGCCGCCGCCGACCAGTTCCGCGCCAACTCCGGGCTCAAGGCGGGCGAGTATTCCGGGCCCGTCCTCGGCCTCATCTTCCTGCGCTTCGCCGAGGCGCGCTTCGCCAAGCGCCGCGCCGAGCTGGAGAAGGCCGGCGCTTCCCCGCGCCGCGGCAACTCGCGCATCGACGATCGTAGGGAAGGACTGATTTTCTAGATTTTGCGAGAACTATGGTTTCGCGAAACTGCACCTTGGCATGGAGCGTGGTCTGCTGTGACGATCTCGGGGCGGGAGCCCTTCGCTTAGCGCATTCAGTATTTTTACTCGGCGTATTGAGTAAATTGTCAGCCGTCTGCCGGCGGTAGCGCCGTTTCGACGCGCTGAAGGTTGTGACTACAATAGGCTATAATGTG
>MERB01000036.1:0-4784 GCA_001770475.1 Betaproteobacteria bacterium RIFCSPLOWO2_02_FULL_66_14
GTCTTCGGCGAAGACGTCTACATGCATCAATTCAAGATCAACGGCAAGATGGCGTTCGACGGCGACCTCTGGCAGTGGCACCAGGACTACGGCACCTGGCGCAACGACGACCTCATGCCCGAGGCGCGCGCCATGAACGTCGCGATCTTCCTCGACGCGGTGAATGATTTCAACGGCCCGCTGATGTTCATTCCGGGCAGCCACCGGCTGGGCGTGCTGCAAGCCGAACACGATACTTCGACCACCAGCTACCCGCTGTGGACCATCAATCACGACACCATCCGCAAGCTGGTCGAGCGCGGTGGCATCGTCGCGCCCAAGGGTCCCGCGGGCTGCATGATCCTGTTCCACGGCTGCCTGGTGCATGCCTCCGCCTCGAACCTCTCGCCCTGGAACCGCGTCAGCGTCTATCTGTCGCTTTGCGCGGTGTCGAATCACATCCGGCGTTTCAAGCGGCCCGGCTACATCGCGCACCGCGATTTCACGCCAATCCAGTGCCTGCCCGACGACTGCCTGCTGAAGCACTACGACGTGCCGCTGCCCTGGAAGCACGGCACGCCGGCGGAGGAACTGCAGGGAGCCTTGAAGGCGGCATGAACCTCTACCAGAAGCTCAAGCAAAGGCAGGACCGGCCGCTGCGCGTCGGCCTGATCGGCGCCGGCAAGTTCGCCGCCATGTATCTCGCGCAGGTGCCGAACACGCCGGGCGTGCATCTCGCGGGCATCGCGGATCTGCAGCCGCAGAACGCGCGCTCCAACCTGACGCGCGTCGGCTGGAAAGCGGAGTCGTACGCGGCGGCAAGCCTGAACGAGGCGCTCGAGCGCCGGACGACGCATCTCGGCGAGGACTGGCAGGCACTCGTTTCGCACCCGGCGATCGAGATCGTGATCGAGGCGACCGGCAATCCGGTCGCGGCGGTCGAACACGCGCTCGCCGCGTTTCGAAACGGCAAGCACGTGGTGATGGTGACGGTCGAGGCCGATGCCTTCTGCGGACCGATCCTCGCGCAACGGGCGCGGGAGGCGGGTGTCGTGTACAGCCTCGCTTACGGCGACCAGCCGGCGCTGATCTGCGACCTGGTCGACTGGGCGCGCGCGGCGGGCTTCAATGTGGTCGCTGCCGGTCGCGGCCACAAGTGGCTGCCGCACTATGCGCAGTCGACGCCGGACACGGTGTGGGAGCACTGGGGCCTCAGCGCCGAGCAGGCGAAGACCGGCGGCCTCAATCCGAAGATGTTCAACTCGTTCCTCGATGGCTCGAAGCCGGCGATCGAAACGTCGGCGGTCTGCAATGCCACCGGCCTCACACCGGCGCCGTGGGGCCTCGCGTACCCGCCTTGTTCGATCGACGATCTGCCCTCGGTGATGAAACCGAAGGCGCAGGGCGGCTGCCTGCACCACAAAGGGCAGGTGGAAGTCGCGTCATCGCTGCAACTCGACGGCCGGCCGATTCCTTACGACATTCGCATGGGCGTGTGGGTAGTGTTCGAAGGCGAGACCGAGTACGTCCGCCGCTGCTTCATGGAATACGGCGTCAAGACCGACGCCACGGGCCGCTACGCCTGCCTCTACAAGCGCTGGCACCTGATCGGCCTCGAGGTCGGCATCTCGGTCGCCGCCGTGGGTCTGCGCGGCGAGCCCACCGGCTGCGCCACCGGCTGGCGCGCCGACGCCGTCGCCTTTGCCAAGCGCGACCTCAAGGCGGGGGAGATTCTCGACGGCGAGGGCGGCTACACCGTCGCGGGCCGCCTGCTGCCCGCCGCGGACTCGCTCGCGCAGGGCTGCCTGCCGCTCGGGCTCGCGCAGGGCGTGAAGCTGCTGGCGCCGGTCGCGGCGGGCCAGCCGGTGCGCTGGAGCAACGTCGCGCATGACACCAGCCTCGCCGCGGTGAAGCTGCGCCGCGAGATGGAATCGCAGCACGCCGCCGCGGCCCGCGCCGTCGCCTAGCCGGCGCGCGGCCGGGTTCAGACGCCGCGCTCCTTGAATACCTCTTTGGCGCAGCGGAAACTCTCGACCGCTGCCGGCACGCCGCAGTAGATCGCGACCTGCAGGAACACTTCCCGGATCTGTTCCTTCGTCAATCCGTTGTTGAGCGCGCCGTTGACGTGCAGCTTCAGCTCGTGCGAGCGGCCGAGCGCCGAAAGCATGGCCAGGTTCAGCATCGAGCGGGTCTGGCGCGGCAGCCCGGGGCGGTTCCATATATCGTTCCAGCAGTAGGTGTTGAGCAGCTCGGCGAACTCGGCGTTGAACCCGTCCACCGCCGCCATCGCCTTGTCGACGTACTCGGCGCCCAGCACCTCGCGCCGCGTTTTCAGTCCGTCCCTGGCCCGCTCTTCGTGACTGCGTTTGTCCATGGTCACCCTTTCGCTGTGGAGGCCCACTATACTTTTGAATCATGGCGGTTCACAACGCCGACATCGCCGCGGCGTTCGACGAGATCGCGGACCTGCTCGAGCTGCAGAACGCGAATCCGTTTCGCGTGCGCGCCTACCGCAACGCGGCGCGCATCGCGGGCGGGCTGCGCTTCGACATCGCGGCGCGCCTGGCGCAGGGCCTTGAGCTGCCGAAAATTCCGGGCATCGGCGCCGATCTCGCGGGCAAGATGCGCGAGCTGGCCGCGCGCGGCGGCTGCGACCTGCTCGACCGTCTCAAGGCCGGGGCACCGGCCGGCATTACCGGCCTGCTGCACCTGCCGGGCCTCGGTCCGAAGCGCGTGCAGGCGCTGCACCAGGAACTCGGCATCGGCAGCCTGGAGGCACTGCAGCGCGCGGCGCGCGACGGTCGCCTGCGCGCGCTGCCGGGCTTCGGCGAGAAAACCGAGCAACGGCTTCTGGCGGCCGTCTCGGCGCACCTGAGCAAGGCGCGGCGCTTCAAGCGCGCGCTCGCGGCGCAGTACGCTGAACCTTACGCCGCCTGGTTGCGCAAGGCGCCCGGCGCGCGCGAGGTGATCGTGGCGGGGAGCTATCGCCGCATGAAGGAGACGGTGGGCGACCTCGATTTCGTGGTTTCGGCGCAGCCACGCAGCCGGGTGATCGAGCGATTCACCGCCTACGCGGAAGTCCGGGAACTGTTAGCCAGCGGCGGCACGAAGGCGAGCGTGCGGCTCGCCTCGGGCATCCAGGCGGACCTGCGCGTCGTGCCTGCCGAGAGTTTCGGCGCCGCGCTGCACTACTTCACCGGCTCGAAAGCGCACAACATCGCGCTGCGCCGCATCGCGCAGGAGCGTGGCCTGAAGGTGAATGAATACGGCGTGTTTCGCGGCGCGCGGCGCATTGCGGGCGATACGGAGGCTTCGGTCTACGCAGCGCTCGAGTTGCCGTGGATCCCGCCCGAGCTGCGCGAAGACCAGGGTGAGATCGAAGCGGCGCGGCGCGGCGCGCTGCCGCGCCTGATCGAGCTGGGCGATCTGCGCGGCGACCTGCACCTCCACACCCGGGCCACGGACGGGCGCAACACGGCGCGCGAGATGGCGCTCGCGGCCAGGGCGCGTGGCCTGCAATACGTCGCGATCACGGATCATTCGCAACGCGAGACCCTGGTGCACGGCCTGGACGCGGTGCGGCTGGCCAAGCAGATCGACGAAATCGAGCGGCTCAACCGCGCGCTGCAGGGCATCACGCTGCTCAAGGGCATCGAGGTGGATATCCTCGAGGACGGCAGCCTCGATCTGCCGGATTCGATCGTGTCCCGACTCGACGTGGTGGTGGCGGCAGTGCACAGCCGCTTCAATCTGCCGCGCGCACGCCAGACTGAACGTATCCTGCGCGCGCTCGATCATCCGCTGGTGCGCCTGCTCGCGCACCCTTCAGGACGCCTGATCGACGAGCGCGAACCCTATGACGTCGACATGCAGGCAGTGATCCGCAAGGCGCGCGCGCGGGGCGTGTGCCTGGAGCTGAACGCGCAACCGGATCGGCTCGACCTGAGCGACGTCCACTGCCGCATGGCCAAGGACGAGGGCGTGCGGGTCTGCATCAACTCGGACGCCCACGCGGCCGAAGGTTTCGATGTGCTCGCCTGCGGCGTCGGCCAGGCGCGCCGCGGCTGGCTCGAACGCAGCGACGTGCTGAACACGCGGCCGCTGTCCGAGCTGCGGCGCCTGCTCAATCGACGACGAAGCTGACTTTCATGTCGACCCGGTAGCAGGTGACCTTGTTGTTGTCGACGATCGCCTGCTGGCCGTTGATCCAGGCGCTCTTGATGCCGTGCACCGACTTGGATGCCTGCAGGATGCCGTCATTGACCGCATCCTCGAAGCTCTTGCTGGATTCGGCACTGATCTCGATGACTTTGGCGACAGACATGGCGAACCTCCTTTGGTAGGCCGTTTCGCTGGACAACCTGGAGTAAACAAGGCTTTACTGCAGGCAACAGTAGACACCGGATTGGCGCCAGGGGTCTTGATCTGGCGCAAGCACGCGCGCAGCGATCGGTAGAGCGTAGGGAAGCGGTCGCGACCGCCCAACGCGAGAGGACGGAGAGGCCATGCCATTCCAGCACGAGGCGGTGCTGCGCGACGCGGCGGAACGCAGCCGCGTGCCGCTCGCAGTGCGTTTCGCGCGCGGCGGCGGGTTCCGCACCGCCGCCGGAGAGCCCGAGTTCACGTTCGTCTTCCGCACCCGTCGCGCGGAGCTGCGCGTCGCCCTCTTCGGGCACATCGGGCTGCTTGAATCGTATTTCTGCGGCGATCTCGAAGTCGAAGGCGATCTCGCACGCGCGTTTTCCTTCGGCGTACGCGGCGGCCTGGATCAACCCGGCGCGCTGGTGCGTCTGCGCAACCGCTGG
>MERB01000036.1:4890-5617 GCA_001770475.1 Betaproteobacteria bacterium RIFCSPLOWO2_02_FULL_66_14
TCATGATGTACACCTGCGGCTACTGGCGCGAGGGTACGCGATCGCTGGAGGAGGCGCAGGCCAACAAGATCGACCATGTCTGCCGCAAGCTGCTGCTGGCGCCGGGCGACGAGGTGGTGGACATCGGTTGCGGCTTCGGCGGTTTCATGTTCCGCGCGCGCGAGCAATGCGGCGCGCGCGTCACCGGAATCAATACCGCCACCGAACAGGTCGATGCGGTGCGCGCCGAGATCGGGCGCCGCGGCCTCGGCGCCGAACTGGACGTCATCGAGACCGACTTCCGCGACGCGCGGCGCGAGTACGACAAGGTCGTGTCCATCGGCGTCCTGGAGCATGCCGGCCGCAACCAACTGGCCGAGGTGGTGAGCGCACATGCGCGCTTCCTCAAGCCAGGCGGCCTGGGCGTGCTGCATTTCATCGGCCATGTGGGCGAGTTCGACACGGAGTTCTTCATCCGCAAGCACGTCTTTCCCGGCGGCTGGATTCCGGGTCTGGCCCAGGTGCTGCAGGAGCTGGAGCGCGCGGGGCTGGAAGTGATCGACGTCGAGAACCTGCGGCGCCACTATGCGCTGACGCTCGATGCGTGGGCCGAGCGCTTCGAGCGCAACTGGGGACGCATCCAGGCACTCGATCCGCGCCGCTTCGACGAACGCTTCCGGCGCGTCTGGCGCGCGTACCTCTACGGCTGCGCCGAGCTGTTCCGCGCGCCGCAGGGCCGGACCTACCT
>MERB01000036.1:5643-5757 GCA_001770475.1 Betaproteobacteria bacterium RIFCSPLOWO2_02_FULL_66_14
ATCTTGCGGACGGCCGCTATCCGATGAGCCGGGGGTTCCTCTACACGTGAACGCGCTCCACGCGGCCAAGTGCGAAGCGCTCGCGCAGAGCCTGCGCAGCGCCGGCGCGCCGGC
>MERB01000036.1:5790-10769 GCA_001770475.1 Betaproteobacteria bacterium RIFCSPLOWO2_02_FULL_66_14
CGGCGCCTTCAACGAGGTACTCGGCGTCGATCCGCAAGGCGGATGGCTCGAGGCCGAAGGCATGGTCGGCTACGAGCAGCTGGCCGACGCTTGCCTCGCGCGCGGCGTCATGCCGGCGGTGGTTCCCCAGCTCAAGACGATCACGCTGGGCGGTGCCGTGGCCGGCGTCGGGATCGAGGCTTCGTCGCACCGCCACGGCCTGGTGCATGAAACCGTATCCGAGCTCGAGGTGCTGGCGGCCGACGGCAGCCTCGTCGTGTGCACACCCGACAATGCCCACGCCGACCTGTTTTTCGGCTTTCCGAATTCCTATGGCACGCTGGGCTATGCCTTGCGCGTCAAGGCGAAGGCGGTGCCGGTGCTGCCTTACGTGCGCCTGGAGCATGTCGCGTTGACCGACGCCGGCGCCTTCTTCGCCGCGCTCGAGCGCGCCTGCAGGGCGGGCGACGCGGATTTCGTCGATGCCACGGTGTTCTCGCCCGAACGCCTGTACCTCAGCCTCGGGCGCTTCGTGCCGCGCGCGCCATTCACGAGCGACTACGGTTACGAACACATTTACTATCGCTCGATCGCGGCAAAGCGCGAGGACTGGCTGACGACGCGTGATTTTCTCTGGCGCTGGGACACGGACTGGTTCTGGTGCTCGAAGAACCTGGGCGCGCAGCAGCCGTTGCTGCGCCGGATCTACGGCCGGCGGCGCCTCGGCTCGAAGACCTACGCGCGGCTCATGCGCTGGAACAGCCGGCTCGGTCTGACGCGCGCGCTCGATCGCCTGCGCGGACTGCACTCCGAGTCGGTGATTCAGGACGTCGACATCCCGCTGCCGCGCGCCGCCGAGTTCTTCAGCTTCTACGCGCGCGAGATCGGTATCTGGCCGCTGTGGATCTGTCCGCTCGGCCCGCGTCCTGGCGCCGGGCGCTTCTGCCTCTACCCGACGCCGGCGCCGTGGTACCTGAATTTCGGCTTCTGGGACGTGCTGCGCACGCGCGAGCGGCACGCAGCGGGACATTTCAACCGCCTCGTGGAACGCAAGGTGCTCGAGCTGGGCGGAATCAAGTCGCTGTACTCGGACAGCTACTTTCCGCAGGAAGAATTCTGGAGCTGCTACGGCGGCGATGCCTACCGCCGGTTGAAACGGAAATACGACCCGCAGGGCGCGTTCCCGGACCTCTACGCCAAGTGCGTGCTGCGGCAGTGAGGCGAGGCCGCCGCGATCAGTGATCCTCGATGCGCGGCACCGATTCTTCGGCGGGTGCGCCCGTATCCGGGTCGACCCATTCGGCGATGCCGATCTCGGACTCGGCTTCCGTGACCGATTCGCCCGGCTCGTATTCCGTCACCTCGACCGTCAACGCGTCGGCTTCGGCATCGGCCAGGGTCGCGAACGGACCGTATTCCTTGCCGCCGCCCCGGCTTTGCCAGTACACGCCGTCGGGGCGCTCGACGAAATTGACGCGCAGTTCGTCGGGGGGGGCCGCCTTCCTGATGCGGCGGGGCTTCGCTTTCCTGGTTCGGTTCATGAGGGCCCATTATATGCACACCGCGCCTGGTTGCGCGATTGACGGAAATCAAACTGGCTCGCGCCGCGGTGGCCGAGGATGAGGGCACGATGGCGGAGATTCTCGGCTTTGATGTCTATTCGCCGCAGGAGATCGCGGCGCGCGTGGAGAGCATCGGCGTGGCGAAGGCGCGCCTGCCGCTGCTCTCGACCGCGATGCTGGGCGTGCTCGCGGGCGCGTACATCGCGCTCGGCACCCTGTATTTCGTGGTGGTCATCAGCGACCCGGGACTGGGTTTTGCGGCGGCGCGCGTGCTTGGCGGGGTGTGCTTCTCGCTGGGTCTGCTGCTCGTGGTGGTGGCGGGGGCGGAACTGTTCACCGGCAACAATCTGCTCGTCATGGCCTGGGCCGACGGCAGGATCACCACGCGCGAGGTTCTGCTCAACTGGACCGTGGTCTGCACCGCGAATTTTGTCGGCGCGGCGGGACTCGCGCTGATCGTGTTCCTTTCCGACCATGCGACGATGAACGGCGGCGCGCTCGGGCGCGCCTATCTCGAAGTCGCGGCGGCAAAGTCGTCGCTGCCGTTCTGGACCGCGTTCTGGCGCGGCGTCCTGTGCAACGTGCTCGTCTGCATGGCGGTGTGGATGGCGTTTGCCGGCCGCAGCGTGGTGGACAAGCTGGTGGCGGTGATCTTCCCGGTCTCGGCGTTCGTCGCCGCCGGTTTCGAACATTCGATTGCCAACATGTACCTGATTCCGCTTGCCATGATGCTCAAGGCCTCGGGCGCGGCGCTGCCCCCCGGCGGCGAGGCGATCGGCATGCTCGGCCTGGCGCGCAACCTGGTGCCGGTGATCGCCGGCAACCTGGTCGGGGGCAGCGTGCTGGTGGCCCTGGTCTATCACGTCGTCTATCGCCGGCCCGGACTGCCGCGGTAGCCGGCCGCGCTTCATCCCGGCGCGGATCCCTGCCGCGCGGCGGCGGCGAGTTCGCGCATGCGGTATTTCTGCAGCTTGCCGGTCACCGTCATCGGGAACTCGGTCACGAAGCGCACGTAACGCGGAATCTTGTAGTGCGCGATGCGGCCGCTACAATACGCGCGGATCTCTTCCGCGGTGGCCTTCTCTCCGGCCTTCAGCTGGATCCAGGCCATCACTTCCTCGCCGTAAAGCGGGTCGGGCACGCCGAACACGGCGACCTGGGCGATCGCCGGATGGCCGAAGAGGAATTCCTCGATCTCGGCCGGGAAGATCTTCTCGCCGCCGCGGTCGATCATCTCCTTCAGCCGGCCCGTGATGCGCACGTAGCCGTCGGCATCCATGGTGCCGAGGTCGCCCGAGTGCAGCCAGCCCTGTGCGTCGATCGCCTTGCGCGTCGCTTCGGCGTCGGCGTAATAGCCGCGCATCACGTGATAGCCGCGAAAGCAGACTTCCCCGACTGCGCTCACCGGCAGCGTGGCGCCGGTCTTCAGGTGCACCACCTTGACCTCCTGGTGCGGGAGATTGCTGCCGACGGTTTCGGTGCGCCGCTCGAGGCTGTCGGTGCGCGCAGTGAGATGGGTCAGGGGGCTCGCCTCGGTCTCGCCGTAACCGATCAGGATTTCCGGTACGTGCATTTCGCCCATGACCCGGCGCATCAAGGCCGGGGGGCAGGGCGCGCCGGCCATGATGCCGGTGCGCAGCGTGGAGAGATCGAAGTCGCGAAACTTCGGATGCTCGAGCTGCGCGATGAACATCGTCGGCACGCCGTGGATCGCGCTGCAGCGCTCGGCCTGCACCGCCTGCAGCGTGGCGAGCGGGTCGAAGTGCTCGGCCGGAATCACGAGGCACGCGCCGACCGAGAGGCAGGCGAGATTCGCGAGCACCATGCCGAAGCAGTGATAGAAAGGAACCGGCACGGCCAGCCGGTCGGTCTCGCCGAGGTTCATCGCCTGCGCCGCGAACCAGGCGTTGTTGAGAAGGTTGTGATGCGTGAGGACCACGGCTTTCGGAAAGCCGGTGGTGCCGGAGGTGTACTGGATGTTGATCGGATCGTCGCGATCGAGCCCGTCGCTGGCCTCCTCCAGCGCGTCGCTGCCGACCGAGTGCGCGGCCGCCAGCACTTCCTGCCAGAGGGTGAATCCCGCGTGCGGGCGCGCGGTCGCCTCCGGCTGCGCCGGGTCGACCACGACCACGCGGCGCAACAGCGGCAGCGACTGGCCGGCCAGCGAATCGGGTGCCGCCGTCCGCAGTTCCGGCAGCAGTTCGAGCAGCATGGCGACGTAGTCGCTCGAACGGAACGCGGGAATCGCAAACAGTGCCTGGACCTCGGCGCGCTGCAGCGCATGCGAGAGCTCGCGCACGCGGTTGGCCGGATTGATGTTCACCAGCACCACGCCGATGCGCGCGGTCGCCAACTGCAGCTGCAGCCATTCGATGTTGTCGGTCGACCAGACGCCGACGCGCTCGCCGCGCCGGAAACCGAGCCCGAGCAGTCCTCTCGCCAGACGATCCACCTCATGCGCCAGTGCTGCGTAGGTGAGGCGCCGCCGCTGATGCACGCTGACGACCGCCTCGCGCTGCGCGAAGCGAGTCGCGATTGCGCCGACGCGCGTCGGAATGGTATCGCCGAGCAGTGGCACCTCGCCGCCGCGGTGACAGTAGCTGCGCGCGAGCTTCATGCAGAGACCTCGTTCCAGTAGGCATCCACCTGCGACTGAATGCGTGCCAGAACCCGGGCGTCGCGTTCGGGCTCGAACAGATGGCGGAAGCGTCCCTGCCGCTTCAGATATTCCTCGACCGGCAGGCGCGGATGCGGCACGTGCGTATGCACCACCTTGCCGTCGACGTATTCCTTCAGCGGCCAGATCCCGGTCTTCACGGCGAGGCGTCCGATTTCCACCCCCTCGGCGGGATCGAAACTCCAGCCCGGCGGGCAGGGCGCGAGCGCATGGATCAACCGCGGTCCCGTCAGGGCGCGCGCCCGGTCGATTTTCCTCGCGAGGTCGAGCGGGTCGGCGCCGACCACGGTGGCGGCGTAGGCGGGACGGTGCGCAACCCAGATCGCGAACAGATCCTTCTTGCTGGCAGCGTGGCCGTGAGCGCCGCCGCTGGTCGCGGTGCGGGCGCCCAACGGCGTCGCGGGCGAGCTTTGCTGCCCGGTGTTGCCGTAGCCTTCGTTGTCGTAGCACAGGTAGATGAAGTCGAGCCCGCGATCGATCGCGCCCGAGGTCGCCGAGAGGCCGATGCCGGTCGCCGCACCGTCGCCCGTCAGCGCGACGGCCGTCAGGTCTTCCTCCGGCGGCAGGCGCCCCTGCTCGATGAGGAGGTCGAGCGCGTCGCGCACCCCCTGCGCGCCGGCCGGGGCCGAGGCCATCGCGGTGTAGAGCCAGGAGCCGCGAAACGGCGTGAACGGATAGCTCGCGAGCAGCGTCATGCAGCTGGCGGCATTGACGAACACGGTGCGCGCGCCGAGCAGGTCGTAGATCTCGTGCAGCGCCAG
>MERB01000037.1:0-20049 GCA_001770475.1 Betaproteobacteria bacterium RIFCSPLOWO2_02_FULL_66_14
CGCTGCTCGATGCCATCGTGGCTGGACTGCCCCCTGCGGGGCCAGTGCAGTGCGCGGTGTGCGTTCCTTACCCGTATCTGGCGCAGGTCCAGGAACTGCTAGGCGGCACGGCGTTGGCCTGGGGCGCGCAGGACGCCAGTGCGCAGGCTTCGGGTGCGTACACCGGCGAAGTGTCGGCGGGCATGCTGGCGGAATTCGGATGCCGCTTCGTGCTGGTCGGACATTCGGAGCGCCGGCAGCTGCACGGCGAGAGCGACGCCCTGGTGGCGGCGAAGTTCGCTGCGGTCCTGGCGAAGCGCATGACGCCGGTGCTGTGCGTCGGCGAGACCCTCGATGAGCGCGACGGTGGGTGCACCGAGGCGGTGGTGGCGCGGCAGCTGGATGCGGTGCTCGCGGTATCGGGCGCCGCGGCATTCGCGCAGGCGGTCGTCGCCTACGAGCCGGTCTGGGCGATCGGCACCGGGCGCACCGCGACGCCGGAGCAGGCGCAGTCCGTGCACGCCTTGGTGCGCGCGCGGCTCGCCGCCAGGGACGCGGGTGTCGCCGCGGCGCTGCGCATCCTGTACGGCGGCAGCGTCAAGGCGGCGAATGCGGAATCGATTTTTGCGATGCCCGACGTCGACGGCGGATTGATCGGCGGGGCGTCGCTGGTAGCGGACGAGTTTCTGGCCATTGCGCGCGCTGCGGCGCGCGGCGAGCGCTGAGGAGAGGTTTCGGATGGAAGACTGGTTCACGGTCGTGATCGTGCTGCATGTGCTGGTGGCGCTGACCATCATCGGGCTGGTGCTGCTTCAGCATGGCAAGGGCGCCGACATGGGTTCCGGATTCGGCGGCGGATCCTCGGGGAGTCTGTTCGGCGCGACGGGTTCGGCGAACTTTCTCTCGCGCATCACGGCCGCGCTGGCGACAGTGTTTTTCCTCACCAGCCTGGGGCTCGCCTACATCGCGATGCACCGGCCGAAAACCGGCGGCAGCATCATGGACAACGTGAAGAGCGAGCAGACGCAGCCGGCGAAACCCGCACCCGCGGTTCCGTCGCCGGAACCTGCGAAAGCCGCACCTGCGGAAGGGACAGGGGTTCCGCCAGCGACCGGCTCGAAGGCGAAGGACGTGCCGAATTAAGCGATAATTTGATCGAGCGCAAACGCTCGATTGCCCACGTGGTGAAATTGGTAGACACGCTAGCTTGAGGGGCTAGTGGCCTAAACAGCCGTAGCAGTTCGAGTCTGCTCGTGGGCACCAGGTTTTTTTGATGGGCATGCGTTGACGAGAGGAAGTTGAGAACGGTGTTGGCGGAATACTTTCCGGTCCTGCTCTTCATCCTGGTCGGCATGGCGGTCGGCGTGATTCCGGTCGTGCTTGGCGCCCTGCTCGGGCCGCACCGCCCGGATCCGGAGAAACTTTCGCCGTACGAGTGCGGGTTCGAGGCGTTCGAAGACGCGCGAATGAAGTTCGACGTGCGTTACTACCTGGTGGCGATCCTGTTCATCCTGTTCGACCTGGAAATCGCTTTCCTCTTTCCCTGGGCCACGGTGATCAACGAAATCGGACTGTTCGGCTTCACCTCGATGATGATCTTCCTCGCCATCCTGGTGGTCGGGTTCGTCTACGAGTGGCAGAAGGGCGCACTCGAATGGGAGTGAGGGCGGAACCCCGGGTCGCGCCGCGACGCGCAAGGAGTCGGTCGGCATGAGCCTCGAGGGCGTGCTCGAGCAGGGATTCGTCACCACCAGCGCCGACAAGCTGATCAACTGGACCCGCACGGGTTCGCTCTGGCCGGTCACCTTCGGGCTCGCGTGCTGCGCGATCGAGATGATGCACACGGGTGCGGCGCGCTACGACTTCGACCGGTTCGGCGTGGTGTTCCGACCGAGCCCGCGGCAGGCCGACGTCATGATCATCGCCGGAACGCTCACCAACAAGATGGCGCCCGCACTGCGCAAGGTCTACGACCAGATGCCGGAGCCGCGCTGGGTGATCTCGATGGGGTCGTGCGCCAACGGCGGCGGCTACTACCATTACGCATACTCGGTGGTGCGCGGCGCCGACCGCGTCGTGCCGGTGGACATTTACGTGCCCGGCTGCCCGCCGACGCCCGAGGCGCTGCTCTACGGCGTCCTGCAGCTGCAGAACAAGATCAAAAGGACCAATACCATCGCGCGCTAGCGCGCTGGCGGAGACGCATGAATTCGAAACTGCAGCGTCTGAGCGAGACGCTCGAGCGGGTGCTGGGCGTGAAGCCCGTGGCGCACGTCGGCGAGTTGACCGTCGAGGTCGCCGCCGGACGCTACCTCGAGGCGGCGCGTACGCTGCGCGACCATCCGGAGCTGCGCTTCGAGCAGCTGATCGACCTCTGCGGAGTCGACTACCTGACCTACGGCGACCGTCCCCGCGAGGGTGCACGCTTCGCCGCGGTGCTCCATCTGGTGTCGCTCACCCACAACTGGCGTCTGCGCCTGCGCGCCTTCTGCGCCGACGACGAGTTTCCGCTGCTGCCCTCGGTGGTCGAGCTGTGGCCGGGCGTGAACTGGTTCGAGCGCGAGGCGTTCGATCTCTTCGGCATCGTGTTCGAAGGGCATCCGGATCTGCGTCGCATCCTCACCGACTACGGGTTCGTCGGGCACCCGTTCCGCAAGGACTTTCCGATTTCGGGTTACGTCGAGATGCGCTACGACCCCGAGCAGCGCCGCGTGGTGTACGAGCCGGTCACGATCGAGCCGCGCGAGGTCACGCCGCGCGTGGTGCGAGAGGAGCAGTACGGGACCGAGTGATGGCCGAAATCCGCAACTACACGGTGAATCTCGGGCCGCAGCACCCCGCGGCGCATGGTGTACTGCGGCTGGTGCTCGAGCTGGACGGCGAAGTGGTGCAGCGGGCCGATCCGCACATCGGGCTGCTTCACCGCGCGACCGAAAAGCTTGCCGAGTCGCGCACCTGGATCCAGTCGTTGCCGTACATGGACCGGCTCGACTACATCTCGATGATGTGCAGCGAGCACGCCTACTGCATGGCGATGGAGAAGCTCTGCGGCATCGAGGTGCCGATCCGGGCGCAGTACATCCGCGTCATGTTCGACGAGATCACGCGCATCCTGAACCACATTTTCGGTGTGGCGACGCTCGGGCTGGATCTCGGCGCGATGACGGTGTTTCTGTACGGCTTCCGCGAACGCGAGGACCTGCTCGACTGCTACGAGGCGGTTTCGGGGGCGCGGATGCATGCCGCGTATTACCGTCCGGGCGGCGTCTACCGCGACCTGCCGGACCGCATGCCGCAGTACGAGGCCCAGCACACCCGCAACGCGCGCGCGCTTGCCGCGATGAACGCGAACCGCCAGGGTTCGCTGCTCGATTTCATCGACGACTTTACGACGCGGTTTCCGAAGTGCGTCGACGACTACGAAACACTGCTCACCGAGAACCGCATCTGGAAGCAGCGCACCGTGGGCGTCGGCGTGGTGTCGCCGGAGCAGGCGATCGGGCGCGGCTTCACTGGACCGATGCTGCGCGGCTCCGGCGTCGAGTGGGATCTCCGCAGGAAGCAGCCCTACGAGGTCTACGACCGGCTCGACTTCGACGTCGTGGTCGGCGTCAACGGCGACACCTACGACCGCTACCTCGTGCGAATGGACGAAATGCGGCAGTCGAACCGGATCATCAAGCAGTGCGTCGACTGGCTGCGCGCGAACCCGGGCCCGGTGATGACCGACAACCACAAGGTCGCGCCGCCCACGCGCGTCGACATGAAGGCCAACATGGAGGAGTTGATCCACCACTTCAAGCTCTTCACCGAGGGGATCCACGTGCCGGAAGGCGAGGCTTACGCCGGCGTCGAGGGCCCGAAGGGGGAATTCGGCGTGTATTTCATCTCCGACGGCGCGAACAAACCCTACCGCATGAAGCTGCGCTCGCCGGCCTTCACGCATCTCTCGGCGATGGACGAATTGGCACGCGGCCACATGCTTGCAGACGCGGTAGCCATCATCAGCACGCTGGACATCGTGTTCGGCGAAATCGACCGTTGAGCGCCATGCTTTCCGCCGAATCCCTGAAGAAGATCGACCGCGAAATCGCGAAGTATCCCCCCGACCAGAAACAGTCCGCGGTGATGGCCGCGCTGATCGTCGCGCAGGACGAAAAGGGCTGGCTCGCCACCGAGACCATGGACGAGGTCGCGCAGTACCTCGGCATGGCGCCGGTGGCCGTGTACGAAGTCGCGAGCTTCTACAACATGTACAACCTCGCGCCGACGGGCAAGTTCAAGCTCACGGTGTGCACCTGCCTGCCCTGCGGGCTGCAGGGTTCGCTCGATGCGGCCGATCACCTCAAGTCGCGGCTCGGAATCGATTTCAACGAGACCACGGGGGACGGCCGCTTCACGCTGAAGGAAGGCGAGTGCATGGGCGCCTGCTCGATGGCGCCGGTGCTGCTGGTCAACAACAAGAAGATGCACGATTACATGTCGAACGAAAAGCTCGACACGCTGATCGACGAGTTGAGCAAGCGATAGCCCCATGCTCGATTACGGACCCGATGCGATCCTGATGGCCGGTCTGGACGGCGCCAACTGGCACCTCGCCGACTACGAGAAGCGCGGCGGCTACCAGGCGCTGAAGAAGCTCCTCGCGGAGAAAGTCCCACCGGAGCAGGTGATCGCCGAGGTGAAGAAGTCCGCGCTGCGCGGGCGCGGCGGGGCGGGCTTCCCCACCGGGCTGAAGTGGTCGTTCATGCCGCGCCAGTTTCCCGGCGCAAAATACATGGTCTGCAACTCGGACGAAGGCGAGCCCGGCACCTGCAAGGACCGCGACCTGCTGCGCTACAACCCGCACGCGGTGATTGAAGGAATGATTATCGCCGGCTACGCGACCGGGTCCGGCACCGGCTACAACTACATCCACGGCGAGATCTGGGAGATCTACGAGCAGTTCGAGGAGGCCATCGAGGAAGCGCGCCGCGCGGGCTGTCTGGGCCGCGGCATCCTCGGCTCGGAATTCTCCTTCGAGCTGTATGCGCACCCGGGCTACGGCGCTTACATCTGCGGCGAGGAAACCGGGCTGCTCGAGTCGATGGAAGGCAAGAAAGGCCAGCCGCGTTTCAAGCCGCCGTTTCCGGCGAGCTTCGGCCTGTACGGCAAGCCGACCACGGTGAACAACACTGAAACCTTCGCCTCGGTGCCCTGGATCATCCAGCACGGCGGCGAGGCCTTCCTCAATCTTGGCCGCCCGAACAATGGCGGCACGAAACTCTTCTCGGTGACCGGGCACGTGGCGCGGCCCGGGAACTACGAAGTCCGGCTCGGCACTCCGTTCGCGAAACTGCTGGAGATGGCCGGCGGCATGCGCCCCGGGCGGGCCTTGAAGGCGGTGATTCCGGGCGGCTCGAGCATGCCGGTCGTGCCGGCGGACGTGATGATGGTGACCGACATGGACTACGACTCGATCGCCAAGGCGGGCTCGATGCTCGGTTCGGGCGCGGTGATCGTGATGGACGACACCACCTGCATGGTGCGCGCGCTGGAGCGGCTGTCGTATTTCTACTTCGAGGAATCCTGCGGGCAGTGCACGCCGTGCCGCGAAGGCACGGGGTGGCTCTACCGTGTCGTGCACCGGATCGAAAACGGCAAGGGCCGCCTCGAAGACCTCGCGCTGCTCGACAACGTCGCGGACAACATCGCCGGACGCACCATCTGCGCGCTCGGCGACGCGGCGGCGCTTCCAGTGAAGAGTTTCCTGAAGCATTTCCGCGGCGAATTCGAGCATCACATCGCGCATCGCCGCTGCCTGGTCGGCGGCCCGGACTCCGAACCCAGGTGGGGACGGTCCGGGGCGCACCTGCCACCCTCGCTGGCGCGCGCCGCATGAGCGAACTCAATCTCGAAATCGACGGCCGCCCGGTGGCGGTGGCGCACGGCGCCACGGTCATGGATGCCGCGGTCAAGCTCGGCATCTACGTACCGCATTTCTGCTACCACAAGAAGCTCTCGATCGCGGCGAACTGCCGCATGTGCCTGGTCGAGGTGGAAAAGGCGCCCAAGCCGCTGCCGGCCTGCGCGACGCCCGCCACCGAAGGCATGAAGGTGCACACCAGTTCGCTGACGGCGAAGACCGCGCAGCAGGGCGTGATGGAGTTCCTGCTCATCAACCACCCGCTCGACTGCCCGATCTGCGACCAGGGCGGAGAGTGCCAGCTGCAGGATCTCGCGGTGGGCTACGGCAAGAGCGCCTCGCGCTACGAGGAAGAAAAGCGCGTGGTGGGCGCGAAGGACATCGGGCCGCTGGTCGCCGCAGAGGAAATGAGCCGCTGCATCCAGTGCACGCGCTGCGTGCGCTTCGGGCAGGAGGTCGCGGGCGTCATGGAACTCGGCATGATCCAGCGCGGCGAGCACGCGGAGATCGTCGCCTTCGTCGGCCGCAGCGTCGATTCCGAACTCTCGGGCAACATGATCGACCTGTGCCCGGTCGGTGCGCTCACCTCCAAACCGTTCCGCTTCGTGGCGCGCACCTGGGAACTCGCGCGGCGCAAGTCGGTGTCGCCGCACGACGGGCTCGGCTCGAACCTCGTGGTGCAGGTGAAGCAGAACCGCGTGGTGCGCGTGCTGCCGCTGGAAAACGAGGCGGTCAACGAATGCTGGCTCTCCGACAAGGACCGCTTCTCCTATGAAGCGCTCGCCTCGGGCGAGCGGCTGACGCGCCCGCTTTTGAAGCAGGGTGGCGAATGGCGCGAGGCCGAATGGCAGGAGGCGCTGGAATGCGTCGCCGCCGGGCTGAAGAAGGCCGGGCCCGAGGTCGGGATCCTCGCCTCGCCGCACTCCACGCTTGAGGAACTGCATCTCGCGGGGCGGCTCGCGCGCGGCATCGGCGGCTGCGCCGATTTCCGCCTGCGCCACAGCGATTTCTCAGGCGACGGCAGGCGCGCGGGAATTCCCTGGCTCGGAATGCCGGTCGCGGACCTCGACCGGCTCGATCGCGTGCTGGTGGTCGGCTCGTTTCTGAGGAAAGACCACCCGCTGCTCGCGCAGCGCCTGCGCCAGGCGGCCAAGCGCGGCTGCCAGGTGAGCGTGCTGCATTCGGCGGACGACGACTGGCTGATGCCGATTGCGCACAAGCGCATCGTGGCGCCGGCCGAGATGCTCGCTGCGCTGCGCGCGGTGGGCGAGGGACCGATCGAAGAGAGCTTGCGCTCGGGAAAGAACGTCGCGGTGCTGCTCGGCAACTATGCGCAGCAGCATCCGCAGGCCGCGCAACTGCACGCGGCCGCACAGGCGCTCGGCCATCGCGTCGGTTTTCTCGGCGAGGCGGCGAATTCGGTCGGCGGGTACCTGGCCGGCCTGCCCGCGGGCGGCAACGCGGCCGCGGCGCTCGGCAAGAAGGCGCTGCTGCTGCTCAATGCCGAAGCCGAACTCGATTGCGCCGATCCCCAGGCTGCGATTCGAGGGATCCGGCAGGCGGAATTCGTGGTCGCGCTGGCGGCGTTCCGTCCGGCGAGCTATTTCGCCGACGTGCTGCTGCCGATTGCACCGTTCACCGAGACCTCCGGCGCGTTCGTGTCGACCGAGGGTCGCGTGCAGTCGTTCCACGCCGCAGTGCGGCCGGCCGGCGATTCGCGTCCCGCCTGGAAGGTGCTGAGGGTGCTGGGAAATCTCCTCGGCGTGAGCGGATTCGACTACGAAACGACCGAGCAGGTGCGCGAAGAGTGCCTGCGCGGCAAGGACGTCGCGGCGCTGCTTTCGAACCGGATCGACCTCGATGCCATCTCGGCCTCGGCCGCGGCCCCCAGCGGACTGCAGCGGATCGCCGACGTGCCGATTTATTTCGCCGATTCGATCGTGCGCCGCGCCCCGTCGTTGCAGCGCACGCGCGATGCGCAACCGCCGCGCGCGTGGATGAACGCGAACGTGCTGCGGACGATCGGCGCCGCGCCGGGGCACCCGGTGGTCGTGAAGCAGGGCGACGGCGAAGCCCGGCTCGTCGCTGCGCTCGATGACCGGCTGCCCGAGGGCTGCGTGCGGGTTGCGGCCGCGCACGCCTCGACTGCGGCTTTGGGACCGATGTTCGGCGAGCTGACGGTCGCCGCCGTCGCGGTGGGTAAGGCGGCCTGAATGTCCTTCGGCACATTCCTCGATTCGCTGCTCGCGTTCTCCGAGGCGAAGCTCGGCGCCGTGTGGGGCCCGGCGGCCTACGAGACGGCCACTTCGCTCGCCTTCATCGTCGCGATCGTCGCGCCGCTGTTGCTCTGCGTCGCCTACCTGACGCTCTGGGAGCGCAAGCTGATCGGCTGGATGCAGATCCGCATCGGGCCGAACCGCGTCGGCCCGATCGGGCTGCTGCAGCCGATCGCCGACGGGCTGAAGCTGCTGTTCAAGGAAGTGATCGTCCCGACCAATGCCAACAAGGTGCTGTACATCCTCGCGCCCATGCTCGGAATCATGCCCGCGCTCGCGGCCTGGGCGGTGGTGCCGTTTGCGCCCGAGGTGGTGCTCGCGGACATCAACGCGGGCCTGCTGTACCTGATCGCGCTGACCTCGTTCGGGGTCTACGGCGTGATCCTCGCGGGCTGGGCGTCCAATTCGAAGTACGCGTTCCTCGGCGCGATGCGTTCGGCCGCGCAGATGGTGTCCTACGAACTTGCCATGGGATTCGCGCTGGTGGTGGTGCTGATGGTCTCGGGAAGCCTCAATCTGTCGGACATCGTCAACGGTCAGGGACGCGGCTACTTCGCCGACAAGGGCATCCATTTCCTGTCGTGGAACTGGCTGCCGCTCCTGCCGATGCTGCTGGTGTACTTCATTTCCGGGGTCGCGGAAACCAACCGGGCGCCCTTCGACGTGGTCGAGGGCGAGTCCGAAATCGTCGCCGGCCACATGATCGAGTACTCGGGCATGACGTTCGCGCTGTTTTTCATAGCCGAGTACGCGAACATGATCCTGATCAGCACCCTCACCGCGGTCATGTTCTTCGGCGGCTGGCAGGCGCCGATCGACAGCGCGCTGTTCAACCTGCTGCCGCCGTTCGGCTGGCTGTTCGTGAAGGTCTTCTTCATCGCGTCCATGTTCCTGTGGATCCGCGCCACTTTCCCGCGCTACCGCTACGACCAGATCATGCGCCTGGGCTGGAAGGTCTTCATTCCGCTCACGCTGGTGTGGATCGTGTTCATCGGCGCGTGGATGCAGACGCCATGGAGTCTGTGGAAATGACCGGCACCGCCCAGGGAGGCACCGCGTGGGCCGCGTGATCGAGATCCTGCGCTCGTTCCTGCTGCTCGAGCTGCTGCGCGGACTCGCGCTCACGGGGCGGCACCTGTTCGCGCGCAAGATCACGGTGCAGTTCCCGGAGGAGAAGACGCCGATGAGCCCGCGTTTTCGCGGGCTGCACGCGCTCAGGCGCTATCCGAACGGGGAGGAACGCTGCATCGCCTGCAAGCTCTGCGAGGCGGTCTGCCCGGCGCTTGCGATCCACATCGAGTCGGCCGAGCGGCCCGACGGCACGCGGCGCACCACGCGCTACGACATCGACCTGACGAAGTGCATCTTCTGCGGCTTCTGCGAGGAGGCCTGCCCGGTCGATGCGATCGTAGAGACGCGAATCGCGGAGTACCACGGCGAGCGGCGCGGCGACCTGTACTACACCAAGCCGATGCTGCTCGCGGTGGGCGACCGCTACGAAGAGCAGATCGCGCGCGACCGCGCCGCCGATTCGGCGTATCGCTAGGGAAGCACGCGCCATGTTCGAAACCGTCCTGTTCTACCTCTTCGCCGCGATCATGCTGGTGGCGGCGCTGCGGGTGATCACGGCGCGCAACCCGGTGCACGCAGCGATGTTCCTGGTGCTTGCCTTCTTCACCGCCTCGGCGATCTGGCTGTTGCTGCGCGCCGAATTCCTCGCCATCGCGCTGCTCCTGGTCTACGTCGGCGCGGTGATGGTGCTGTTTTTGTTCGTCGTGATGATGCTCGACATCAACATCGAGCGCCTGCGCGAGGGTTTCTGGAAGAACCTGCCGCTCGCCATTCTGGTCGGCGGCGTCATGATGGTCGAGATGTTCCTGGTGCTGTGGGGCCGGGTGTTCGGCGTCGCGCCGGGGCCGACCGCGCGGCCCGCGGAATACTCCAACACCAAGGAGCTCGGGCGCGTGCTCTACACCGACTATGCGTTCGCCTTCGAGATCGCGGCGGTGGTGCTGCTGGTGGCGATCGTCTCGGCGATCGCGTTGACGCTGCGGCGGCGCAAGGACACTCGCCGCCAGGTTCCGGCCGAGCAGATCCGCGTGCGCCGCGCCGATCGCGTGCGCCTGGTGAAAATGCCGTCGGAGAAGGAATGACGCTCACGCTGCCGCATTACCTCGTGCTGGGCGCGCTGCTGTTCGCGATCAGCATCGTCGGCATCTTCCTCAACCGCCGCAACCTGATCGTGCTGCTGATGGCGATCGAACTGATGCTGCTCGCGGTGAACCTGAACTTCATCGCTTTCTCGCATTTCCTCGGCGACCTCGCGGGACAGGTGTTCGTGTTCTTCATCCTGACGGTGGCGGCCGCGGAATCCGCGATCGGACTGGCCATCCTGGTGGTGCTGTTCCGGGCGCTGAACACGATCAACGTGGAGGACCTGGACACCCTGAAAGGGTGAGATGGGCGCCGCTGCGCTCGCCTGGATCGACAAGATGATCACGATGAAATTCCTCTACCTCCTGGTGCCCCTGGCGCCGCTCGCCGGAGCCATCGTCGCCGGTCTCGCCGGACGCGCCATCGGCCGCGCCGGGGCGCACGGCGTGACCATCCTGTCGGTGCTCGTGTCGTTCCTCGCGTCGTGCGTGATCCTCGCCGACGTGTTGAATGGCAACACCTTCAACGGCAGCGTGTACACGTGGCTGACGAGCGGCGACACGCGCCTCGAAATCGGCTTCCTGATCGACCGGCTCTCGGCGCTGATGATGGTGGTGGTGAGCTTCGTGTCGCTGATGGTTCACGTCTACACCATCGGCTACATGGCGGAGGACCCGGGGTACCAGCGGTTCTTTTCCTACATCTCGCTGTTCACCTTCTCGATGCTGATGCTGGTGATGGCGAACAACTTCCTGCAGCTCTTTTTCGGCTGGGAAGCGGTGGGCCTCGTGTCCTACCTGCTGATCGGTTTCTGGTACACGCGGCCGAGTGCGATTTTCGCGAACCTGAAGGCGTTTCTCGTCAACCGCGTCGGCGATTTCGGCTTCGTTCTCGGCATCGCGCTGATCCTCGCGCATTTCGGCAGCCTCGACTACGCGACGGTGTTCGGTGCGGCGCCGGCGGCGGCGGGGCAGACGATCGAACTGTTCGGCGGCACGCCCTGGCTGCTGTTGAGCGTGATCTGCATCTGCCTGTTCATCGGCGCGATGGGCAAGAGCGCGCAGTTCCCGCTGCACGTCTGGCTGCCCGACTCGATGGAAGGCCCGACCCCGATCTCGGCCCTGATCCACGCCGCGACCATGGTGACCGCGGGGATCTTCATGGTGGCGCGCATGTCGCCGCTGTTCGAGCTGTCGCAGACCGCGCTTTCGGTGGTGCTCGCGATCGGCGCGATCACCGCCGTGTCAATGGCTTTCGTCGCCATCACGCAGTTCGACATCAAGCGCGTGGTCGCCTATTCGACCCTGTCGCAGCTCGGCTACATGACCGCCGCCCTCGGCGCCTCGGCGTATTCGGCCGGCATCTTCCATCTCATGACGCATGCCTTCTTCAAGGCAGTGCTGTTCCTCGGCGCAGGCTCGGTGATCATCGCGCTGCACCATGAGCAGGACATGCGCCGCATGGGCGGCCTGCGCCGCTACCTGCCGATCACCTATCTCACGGTGCTCGTCGGCGCGCTCGCCAATGCGGGGCTGCCGCCCTTCGCGGGGTTCTTTTCCAAGGACCTGATCCTCGAGGCGGTGCATGCTTCGGCCACGCCAGGCGCGGCCTTCGCCTACTGGCTGCTGGTTGCGGCAGTGTTCGCAGGCGGGGTGTACTCGTTCCGCCTGGTGTTCATGGCCTTCCACGGCAAGCCCCGGTTCGACACTGCGCATCCGCCGCACGAGTCGCCGCTGGTGGTCACCGTGCCGCTGGTGCTGCTCGCGATCCCCTCCGTCGGGGCGGGTTGGTTGATCGGCGAGGTGGTCTTCGGCGGCTACTTCGGTTCGAGCATCGTGCAGAAATTCGCTGGCGAATACCACGGCCTGTGGGCCTTCATGGCGCACGGCGTCACCACGCTGCCGTTCTGGCTGGCGCTCGGCGGCGCGTCGCTCGCCGCCTACCTGTATCTCCTGCGCCCCGATCTGCCCAAACGGATCGCGATCGCATTCGGCCCGCTGTACGCGCTGGTCGAGCGCAAGTACGGGTTCGACGAACTGTACCAGTGGCTGTTCGCCGGCGGCGCGCGTGCAATCGGCACCGGCCTGTGGAAGGGCGGCGACGAACGCACCATCGACGGCGTGATGGTCAACGGCTCGGCGCGCCTGGTCGGCTGGATCTCCGGAGTCGTGCGGCTCGCGCAGAGCGGGCTCATCTACCAGTACGCATTCGCGATGATTTTCGGCGTACTGGCGGTGATGACCTGGTTCGTGTTTCTGGCGCCGAGGACATGAGCGTGGATCTTCGGTGTTTTCAGACTGCGGAGTCGATGCGAGGGGCGGCACTGCTTTTTGCTCTTTCCATCTCTGCCGACTTGGCGCAGTTGCGCGAGAGCAACTGCGCCAAGTCGGCAGACCGGGAGAGACAAAACACGCACCGACCTGTAGTGATATCGCGTGAACGGCACTGCCAATGACGCACACCGTCCCCCTGCTTTCCTACGCGATCTGGGTGCCGATCGTCGCGGCGCTTTTGGTCCTCGCCGCGGGCGGCGACCGCAACGCGCCGGTGCAGCGCTGGCTTGCGCTGGCGGGTTCCATTACGGGGTTCGTGGTCACGATCCCCCTATACCTGAATTTCCGGCTCGACGTGGCGGGCATGCAGTTCGTCGAGTTGGCGCCGTGGATCCAGCAGTTCAACATCCATTACCACCTCGGGGTGGACGGGATCTCGCTGCTGTTCTTGATGCTCAACAGTTTCATCACCATTCTGGTGGTGATCTCGGGCTGGAGCGTGATCGAGAACCGCGTCGGCCAGTACCTCGCGTCCTTCCTGGTGCTCTCCGGGCTGCTGAACGGCGTCTTTTCGGCGCTCGACGCGGTGCTGTTCTACGTCTTTTTCGAAGCGACCCTGATCCCGATGTTCATCATCATCGGGGTCTGGGGCGGGCCCAACCGGGTGTACGCGGCGCTCAAGTTCTTCCTCTACACGCTCGCCGGTTCGCTCCTGATGCTGATCGCGCTGCTGTACCTGTACGGCAAGTCCGGCGGCAGCTTTGCGATCCTCGACTGGCACCAGCTGCCGCTGCCGCTCGAAGCGCAGAAGTGGCTGTTCTTCGGCTTCCTGCTCGCCTTCGCGGTCAAGGTGCCGATGTGGCCGGTGCACACCTGGCTGCCCGATGCGCATACCGAGGCGCCGACCGGCGGCTCGGTGGTGCTGGCGGCGATCCTGCTGAAGCTCGGCGCCTATGGGCTCATCCGGTTCTCGCTCCCGATCCTGCCGGATGCTTCGCGGGATCTTGCCTGGTTCATGATCGCGCTGTCGCTCGTGGCCGTGGTCTACATCGGGCTGGTGGCGCTGGTGCAGAACGACATGAAGAAGCTCATCGCGTACTCGTCGATCTCGCACATGGGTTTCGTGACGCTCGGCTTCTTCGTTTTCAATGCCCTCGGCCTCGAGGGGGCCCTGGTGCAGATGATCTCGCACGGCTTCGTCTCCGCGGCCATGTTCCTGTGCGTCGGCGTGATGTACGACCGGATGCACACGCGCATGATTTCGGATTACGGTGGCGTCGTGAACACGATGCCGAAGTTCGCTGCGCTGATGATGCTGTTCGCGATGGCGAATTCCGGACTCCCGGCGACCTCGGGATTCGTCGGCGAATTCATGGTGATCCTGGGCGCAATGAAGGCGAATTTCTGGATCGCCTTCGCCGCCGCAACCACCCTCATCTTCGGCGCGGCCTACACGCTGTGGTTGTACAAACGCGTCATCTTCGGCGCCGTGGCGAACGAACACGTCGCCGGACTGAAGGACCTGAACGGGCGTGAATTCCTGGTCCTCGGCCTGCTCGCCGCCGCGGTGCTGTGGATGGGGGTGTACCCGCTGCCCTTTACCGAGGTGATGCACGCCTCGGTCAACGAACTGTTGCGCCACGTGGCGCTGCCCAAGATCTGAGCGCCGCCATGCTGCCCGCCACGCTGTCGCCCGCCGCCATCGCGCTCCTGGATCATCTTCCTGCGCTGCCCGAGGTGCTGCTGCTGGCCGGAACCTGCGCGCTGATGATCGTCGACCTGTTCGTGAAGAGCGAACGGCGCGACGCGACCTTCGCCCTGGCGTACGCGATCCTCGCCGGCTGCGCGCTGGCGACGCTGTTTGCGCTGACGCTCGCCGGGTTCGACAAGTACTACCTGTTCAACAAGCTGTTCGTCGCCGACCTGATGTCGCACCTGCTCAAGCTCGCGGCCTACATCGCGGTGGCGCTCGCGCTCGCCTATTCGCGCCGCTACCTCTACGACCGCGGCCTGCTGAAGGGCGAATTCATCAGCCTGCTGCTGTTCGCGCTGCTCGGCATGATGATCATGATGAGCGCCAACAGTTTCCTCACGCTCTACATGGGGCTCGAGCTGCTGTCGCTGTGCCTGTATTCGCTGGTCGCGCTGAACCGGGATTCCGCGGTCTCGACCGAGGCGGCGATGAAGTACTTCGTGCTCGGCGCGCTCGCCTCCGGGATGCTGCTGTACGGCATGTCGATGATCTACGGCGCGAGCGGGACCCTCAACATCGGCGAGGTGTCGCGGCAGGTCGGGAACCTTTCGGCGAACGCCTCCGAACGCACGATCCTGGTGTTCGGGCTGGTGTTCATGATCGCCGGCGTCGCCTTCAAGCTCGGCGCGGCGCCGTTCCACATGTGGGTCCCCGACGTCTACCAGGGTGCCCCTACCGCGATCACGCTGGTGATCGGCTCGGCGCCCAAACTCGCGGCGTTCGCGATGGCGATCCGCCTGCTGGTGAACGGCCTGCTCGATATGGCCGTCGACTGGCAGCAGATGCTGGTCGTGCTGTCGATCGCCTCGATGGCGATCGGCAACATCACCGCGATCGCGCAGACCAACATCAAGCGGATGCTCGCCTATTCGACCATCGCTCACATGGGCTTCATGCTGTTAGGCCTGCTCTCGGGCGTGGTCGACGGCAACTGGCTCAACAAGGACGACGCGTACTCGGCGGCGATGTTCTACACCGTGGTGTACGTGCTCATGTCGCTGGGCGCCTTCGGCATGCTGGTGCATCTCTCGGGCAGGGGCTACGAGTGCGAGCGGCTGGAGGACTTGAAGGGACTCAATCGACGCAGCCCGTGGCACGCATTCATCATGCTGATCCTGATGTTCTCGCTGGCCGGGGTGCCGCCGACCGCCGGGTTCTACGCCAAGCTGTCCGTGATCTACGCGGCGGTGGCGGCGGGGCAGATCTGGCTCGCGGTGGTGGCGGTGCTGCTGTCGCTCGTGGGCGCGTTCTACTACCTTCGCGTCGTGAAGCTCATGTACTTCGACGAGCCGGCGGGGGATGCGCAGGCGATCCCGGACGACCGGATGCCGCGCATGCTGCTGTCGGCCAACGGCCTCGCCTTGCTCGCGCTGGGCATCATGCCGCAGCCGCTGATGTCGCTCTGCTTCGCGGCGATCAAGGGCCTCTGAACCCGGGTCCGGCGGGCGCGCATGCGATTCGTGCCTCGTAGCCTGCTCGCGGTGGTGCTGGGAGTCGCCCCGGCGGCGCCCGCGGCGGACCCCGCGTCGATCACCGAGCCCGAGATCGAGAAGATCGTCGCCGCCGTGGCGGCCACCGACACCGAGCGCAGCATCATCCGGCGGCGCCTCGGCGGCTGGCGCGAACTCCAGGCCGCGCCGAAGAACCGCGCGCTCGGCGAACCGGAGAAACTCAGGCTGGTGAACGATTTCATCCACGAGACGCCGTTCTTCTGCGACCCGGTGATGTGGTGCGCGGAGGATTTCTGGGCCAAGCCCGCCGAGTTCCTCGCCAACGACGGCGGCGACTGCGAGGATTTCTCCATCGCCAAGTTCTTCACCTTGAAATCGATCGGCGTCGCCGAGGAGAAGCTGCGCATCGTGTACGCGGTGTACCAGCGGGGCACCTTCACGGGCGCGCACATGGTGCTCGCGTACTACCCGACGCCGGAGGCCGAGCCGCTGATCCTCGACAACATCAACCAGACCGTGCAGCCGGCGTCCAACCGCCCGGACCTGATCCCGGTGTTCAGCTTCAACAGCCAGGGCCTGTGGGGCGCGAAGGAGGCCAAGGGACGCGGCCAGCCGGGCGAGCAGTACCGCGCCTGGAGCGACCACTGGAAACGCGTGCAGACCGATGCCGTGGTGCGCTCGGTGTCGCCCGAGCAGCGCAAGTCCGCCGAATGCCAGGCGCTGATCCAGCGCTCGCCGTGGTGCCGCTAGGAAGGGGCTACGGGGGAACCTGGCGGTGAAGGGGAAGGATCTCACCGAGCGTTTCCTCTCCGGCGAGGAGATCTACGCCGGAAAGTTCATCACCGTGCAGCGCGACCTGGTGCGCCTTCCCGACGGCAGCGAGACCGCGCGCGAGTACGTGCGGCACCCGGGCGCGGTCGCGATCGTGGCGCTGTTCGACGACGGCCGCGTGCTGCTCGAGCGCCAGCACCGCTATCCGCACCGGCGCGATTTCATCGAGCTTCCTGCGGGCAAGCTCGAGCCCGAGGAGCCGCATTTCGAGACTGCGAAGCGCGAATTGCTGGAGGAGACCGGTTATGTCGCGCGGGAGTGGACGCGGCTCGCGCTCATCCACCCGACGATCGCGTATTCGGACGAAGGCATCGAGCTGTGGCTCGCGCGCGGGCTGGAGCTGCGCGAGGCGAAACTCGACGCGGGCGAATTCCTGGAAGTGCTGGCGCTGCCGTTCGACGAGGCGGTCGCGATGGTGCGCGACGGCCGCATCACGGACGGCAAGACTGTCGCCGGATTGCTGTGGGTGAAGGCTTTCCTGCAGCGCTAGCCGCTGAGGGCCGCAGGGACGGCTTCACTTCGATTCGGGCGCTTTGCAGAAACCCTGCGCCGGAATGTCCAGTGCCGCGTTGAATTTCGCCGACATGTTCTGGAATGCCGCGAGCCCCGTCAGCTCGACCAGGCCGTTGTCGCCGAACTCGGCCTTCGCCCGAGCGCTCAATTCGTCGGTGACGCGGCCCTCGGTGACCGCTTCGGCGTACTCGATCGCGAGACGCTCGCGCGGGCTGAATGCGGGGTCGGTGCGCCACTGCTCCACTGCGAACGCCTTGTCCGCCGAACCGGCGCGTTCGCCTGCGATCATCGCGTTGAGATCGATGCAGAACGCGCAGTGGTTGAGCTGCGAGATGCGCGTCTGCAGGAGGGCGCGGAGCGCGGGTTCGAGCGGCGAGCGCCTGCGCTCGATCGCGGCGTAGAAATGGATGAGCGCAAGATAGTAGGGCGGCACTCGCGCCCAGGTGAGCGCGGGAAGCAGGACCTGGCCCCAGCGCCGGCGCTGCAGCCAAAACAGCGGCCGCAGGTACCACGCCACGCCGGCGAGCGGTTGCTCGCCGACCCTCATTGGTGCGCGTGGAACGGGGGCGCCTGACGGTTCCCCGTCACCCGGTCCCTATCCGCACTGCCCCACGTATCCGCAGGCCGTGCACCAGTCGCAGCCGTCCTTGCGGATCATGGTGTTGTTGCCGCATTCCGGGCAGCGCCCGCCCTGCATCAGCTTGGCGTGGCCGTTCGCCGGTGTCTCGAGGATTCCCATTTCGCGGCGCGGAACGCCGTTTTCGTCGAGGATCCCGAGCATCGCGTAGCGGTGCAGGATGAGCCGCGCGACGTACGAGACCGTAGAGGGATAGTTCTCCTGCTTCCGCGACCCGGGAACGAAGGCGAGAAAATCGCCGAGCGGCTCCGGAAACTCGAGCAGCTTCCTCAACTTCATCCCGATCCACGCCGGATCGACCACGCGCATGTCGAGCGAGAGGATCTTGCACAGACCGTCGAGCGCCTTCGGATACACGCCCGAGAGCCACATCGAGTAGGGCCGGGTGATGCCGTCGGGCAGCGTGATCTCCTTCAAGCCGAGGACGAAATCGTCGCCCGTTCGCGGGTTGAGCAGATCGACGGTCCAGGACATGGTGCCATCGGTGCCGGTCTTCGGCTCCTTGGCGCTGAACAGCGTGTCGAGCACGGGGCAGGGAACGTCCTTGCCGCTCGATCCCGGCGGAGATTGCGTCGAGAGCTGCTCGACTCGCCAGCGCACCACCTGCGCGAACGCCGCGACCACCGAGGGCATGAGTTTGCGTTCGCCGTGCGGCGGGAAGGGCATCTCGAACGCCTCGTCGCCCCCGGCCTTGGCGAGCGTGTCGAGCTTGAGATTGAGCCAGCCCGGGTCGTTGGCCCGCATGTCCATGGAAAGCGTTTTCGCGAGCGCGCCCAGGCCGCGCGGCTGCCCGGCGCCGTTCACCCAGACCTCGAACGCGTGCTTGCGTCCGTTCTCGACGTGGCCGACGAACACCGCGAAGGAATCGTTCGGCGTCTCGATCATGTAGGTCCAGGCGAGGTTGCCCTCGGAAAGGTTCGGCCGCCCGGGCCAGCGCAGGCTCGCGAGCACCGGCGCCGGAACGTTGCGGATCTGGATCCGGCGGTTGACGTCGTCGGCGCGGAAATCCTGCGGCTCCTTGCGCTCCTTGTCGGCGGGCGTGTCCACCGAAAGGACCGAACCGAGCACCTTGTTCGGCCGGTACGTGGCGAGGCCCTTGAGCCCCGATTTCCAGGCCGCGAGGTACAGGTCCTGGAAATCGTCGTAGGGATAGTCCTCGGGAACGTTGACCGTCTTCGAAATGCTGGTGTCGATGTACGGTGCGACGGCCGCGACCATCTGCTCGTGCGACTTGGCCGTGATTTCGAGCGCGGTGACGAAATGGTCCGGCAGGTTTTCCATGTCCCCGCCCATCGCCTTGTACACCCGCCAGGCATGGTCTTCGACCGGGAATTCCTTCAGCGTGCCGTCCGACATGCGCTTCTTGCGCGTGTACACCCACGAGAACGGCGGCTCGATGCCGTTCGAGGCGTTGTCGGCGAAGGCGAGGCTGATGGTGCCGGTGGGGGCGATCGACAGCAGGTGCGAATTGCGCAGTCCGTGCTTGCGCACCAGCGCCTTGATCTCCTCGGGAAGGCGTGCCGCGAAACTGCTTCCGGAGAGGTACAGGTCGGCGTTGAACAGCGGGAACTGGCCGCGCTCGCGCGCGAGATCCACCGACGCGCGGTAGGCGTAGTCGCGCATCGCCTCGGCAATGCGCGCGGCGCAGGCGCGCGCCTCGTCGGTGTCGTAGCGCTGGCGCAGCATGATGAGCGCGTCGCCGAGCCCCGTAAAGCCCAGGCCGACGCGCCGCTTGGCCATCGCTTCCTCGTGCTGCTGCTCGAGCGGCCAGGCGGTCACGTCGAGCACGTTGTCGAGCATCCGCACCGAGAGTTCCACCACGCTGCCGAAGCGCTCGTAATCGAAGCTCGCCTGCTCGGTGAACGGATCGCGCACGAAATGCGTCAGGTCGATCGAGCCCAGGCAGCAGCAGCCGTACGGGGGCAGCGGCTGCTCGGCGCAGGGATTGGTCGCCTCGATCGACTCGCAGTAGTTGAGGTTGTTGTCGCGGTTGATGCGATCGAGGAACAGGATCCCAGGCTCGGCGTGGTCGTAGGTGGAGCGCATGATCTGCTCCCACAGCTCGCGCGCCTTCACCTTGCGGTACACCCAGAGGCCGTCCTCGCGCTGGTAGGCGCCCGCCCTGAACTGGTCCGCGCCGGGACGCGCCTTGTGCGCCAGTTCGACGTCGAGATCCTTTTCCACCGCGCTCATGAACTCGTCGGTGACGCCCACCGAGATGTTGAAGTTGGTGAGGTCGCCGTGGTCCTTGGCATGGATGAAATCCTCGACGTCCGG
>MERB01000037.1:20071-25033 GCA_001770475.1 Betaproteobacteria bacterium RIFCSPLOWO2_02_FULL_66_14
GGAGCGATCGAACACCCGCATGTACGACACCGGTCCGGAGGCGCGCGAACGGGTTCCCTTCACCTCGGCGCCCTTGGGCCGGATCGAGGAAAAATCGTAGCCGACGCCGCCGCCGCGACGCATCGTTTCCGCGGCTTCGAGCAGCGCCGTGTAGATGCCGGGTTTGCCGTCGACGATCTCGGAAATGGAATCGCCCACGGGCTGCACGAAGCAGTTGATGAGCGTCGCCTGCATCTGGATTCCGGCCGCGGAATTGATCCGCCCGGCCGGAACGAAACCTTCGTCGAGCGCGCCGAAAAAGCGCTTTTCCCAGTACGCGCGCTTGTCTTCGGGTTCGACCTGCGCGAGCGCTCGCGCCACGCGCCGCCGAACGTCCTCCACGCTGCGTTCCTTGCCTTTGGCGTATTTCTCGAGCAGCGCATCACGGCAGATTTCCTGCTCCGCGAGCTGTGTGGCTGGGGCGAGGCTGCCGGCTTGGGATGTGGTCATCTTTTTTTCTTTCCGGTCTTAAAGGTTGATCCGAGGCGCCAAGATTACCGAATCGCAGGACTCCGGGCGCCGCCTGATTTTGTATTCTTGTCTCACATCAAGTATTGCACATAGGCGATTGAAAACACAACATTTTGTCTTTATGGATATTGGACATACTAGATCTAGTAGGCGGCCGGCATGACGCGGCAACCGGGGCAGGGCGTGCTATGCGACTGAATCCTTAAGGGGTTATTGCGATGCAACGGGGCCTGGGACGGCTACTAAAACTGGACTGTATGAATATACAGTATCAGCCCCCGCCGCGGTAGCTGATGCGGTAAATGGCGCCCGCGAGGTCGTCCGAAACCGCGATCGAGCCATCGGGCAGCATCTCGAGGTCGACCGGCCGGCCCCAGGCGCTTTCGCCCTGCAGCCAGCCCTTCGCGAAGGGCTGGTAGGCGACCACGCGGGATCCCTCGAGCTTTGCCAGGGTCAGGCGGTAGCCGACCTTGCGGGAACGGTTCCAGGAGCCGTGCTCCGCGATCAGGATCTGGTTTCTGTACTCGGGCGGAAACATCGCGCCGGTGTAGAAACGCATGCCCAGCGCGGCGACGTGGGCCCCGAGCTTCTGCGCCGGCGCAACGTAAGCGTCGCAGTTGCGGCCGTATTGCGGGTCCGGCAGATCGCCCTGGTGGCAATATGGAAACCCGAAATGCTGTCCGGCGCGCGGCGCATGGTTCAGTTCGTCGGCGGGGAGATCGTCGCCGAGCCAGTCGCGGCCGTTGTCGGTGAACCAGAGTTCGCGGGTCGCGGGATGCCAGTCGAAGCCCACGGTATTGCGCACGCCTTGCGCGAACACCTCGAATCGCGATCCGTCCGCAGGCATGCGCCCGATGAGCGCATAGCCCTCGCGCTCGCAGACGTTGCAGGGCGCACCGATCGGCACGTACAACTGGCCATCGGGCCCGAAGCGGATGAACTTCCAGCCATGGTGAACCTCGGAAGGCAGGCGGTCGTAGACCACCACGGGCGCGGGTGGCGCGTCGAGCGCGTCCTCGATCCGATCGAGACGCAGCACGCGGCTCACCTCCGCGACGTACAGCGCGCCGTCGCGGAATGCGACCCCGTTCGGCCGGTTGAGCCCCTGGGCGACGACGCGAACGCGCTGCGCCTTCCAGCCGCCACCGGGAAGCGCCTCGAGGCTGACGGCGTGGACCTTGTCGCCCGAGCGGCTGCCGACGAACAGCGTGCCGCGCGCGCCGAGCGCAAGCGATCGCGCATTCGGCACCTGCGCCAGCAGTTCGATGCGAAAGCCGGGCGGCAGTTCGATGCGATCGAGCGGCGGCGCCTGCGCGCACGCGCTCGCCGCGGTGAAGCAGGTCACCGCCGCTGCCAGCAGCGGCACACAGCGCAGTGCGTGCACTTCAGGCCGCCTTCGGCTGCGCGGCGGCGCGGCGCGTTTCGGTTTCCTGGCGCGCGCGGCGCAGGATTTCAGCGACCTCGGCGTGCCCCATGCTGAGCGCGAGTTCCACTGGCGTGTCCCCGTTGCGCGTCTTGACGGTCGGATCGGCGCCGTTGCGCAGCAACAGTTCGACGACCTGCGCGTTGCCCTTCATGGCGGCATAGCCGAGCGGGGTGTAGCCGTTTTCGTGCATCAGGTTGGGATCGAAATTCATCGCCACGACCTTTTGCAGGTACACCGGGTTGTTCTTCTCGATGGCATAGAACATCGCACGCACGCCCTCGGGACTCGCCTCCTTCGGCTTGGGCTCGAGCCCGGTCGGCATCAGCTTGACGACGTAATTGATGAGCGAGACCCCGACCATGGCCACCAGCGCGAGAACCAGCGGAACCTTGGAAATGCCGAAACTGTCGGCGACCTGCTCGGGAAGATTGGCGCCAGCGATCAGCAGCACCACGGCGAAGAAGACGAAGAACTTCAGGTACAGGAACAGCGCGATCACGACCAGCGAACCGAGCACGCCGTAGAGGATCTCGTAATCGATGCCGATCCTTTCCTGGATCAGGCTGCGTGGCAGGTTCGCGACCACGGCGATGAGTGCAATGAGGCAGAACACCGCGATCTCGCGCAAGCGCACTTTGGAGAGCAGATCGTCCCGGTCTGCGGTCTTCTGGTCGGCCATAGGGGTCCCTTCGGCAGGATGCAGGCGAATTCTCTGCGCTTCGGGGCGTGGCTGGCAAGCCCGGGTCAGCGGTAAACTCGCGCGATGTCGAAAGCTTTCGTGCGCGAGCCGGAAGGTGACGAGGCGAATCCGGGCGATGCCGGCGCCGTCGAGTCGCATCCGGCGAACCCCCAGGGCAGGAACTACATTTCGCCGGCAGGCTACGCGAGGCTTCGGGCGGAACTGAAGTCACTGGTCGAGGCGGAGCGCCCGCGCGTCGTCCAGGCGGTCGCGTGGGCCGCGTCGAACGGCGATCGCTCGGAAAACGGCGATTATCTCTACGGCAAGAAGCGGTTGCGCGAAATCGACCGCCGCGTGCGGTTTCTCATCAAGCGGTTGGAGGCTGCCGAAATCGTCCGGTCCGCGGGGCGCGCAAGCGACCAGGTGTATTTCGGCGCGACCGTCACGGTGGCGGGCGCCGATGGCGAGCGTACCGTGACCATCGCAGGCGTGGACGAAGTGAACCCGGCGAAAGGGCGTATTTCGTGGGTTTCGCCCATGGCGCGCGCGCTGCTCAAGGCGCGCGAAGGCGAACGGGTGGTACTGCGGACTCCGGTGGCCGCCGAGACGCTCGAGATCCTGCGGGTGCGTTACCTGGCCATCGACTGAGGCGGCGCGGGCGGCGGCAGCGAATTGCCGCGGCGCCGGTCAGCGAAAGTCGCCGGCCTTCACGGTGGAGACCCGCGCCGGATCGAGATGGCGGCGCAGCGTTTCCAGCAACTCCCGCGGCGTCAGCGCCGCAATGCGTTTCTCGAGTTCGATGTCCCAGGCGAACGTGCGCGCGATGAAGGCGTAGTTCGAAAGCCGCGAGGCGAGCGAACGGTCGCGTGCACGCGCCAGCCGCCGCGCATCGAGCAGGCTCTTCTGCGCCGCCGCGACCTCGTCCGCGCCAAAGCCGTCCTTCAGCGCTCGCTCCAGTTCCTCGCGCACCGCCTGTTCGACGCGCGCCTTGTTCTGCGGCGCAAACGTCGCATCCACGCTGAACGATCCGGTCGCATCGAGTGAACTCGCGGTGAAGTAGGCGCCGATGGTGTAGGAAAGCCCGTCCTTCTCCCGGACGCGCAACGGCAGGCGGCTCGTCGGGGTTCCGCCCACGAGGTAGCCGCCGAGCACCAGGGCGGGATAATCCGGGTCGTCGTCGCGCAGTTGCAGGTTCAGCCCCTGCCGCAGGACGGCGTTCGCCTTGTCCGGCGTGCGCACTTCATCGTCGATCGCCGGCCGGTCGAAATAGCGCGAGGCGATGCGCGTGAACGGGTGCGGGTTCTTCCAGCCGCCGAACAGCTCCTCGACCTGCCGCACGAGGGCGTCCGGGTCGAAATCGCCCACCGCGACGAAGGTCGCGCCGGTCGCGCCGACCAGATCCTGGTAGCAGGCTCTGGCCTGCTCGAGCGTCGCTGCCCCCAGCGCCTCGATGCGCTCGGCGGTCGTTTGCGGGGCGAGCCAGTGTCCTCGCGGATAAGGCTGCAGGTGCGATTGCAGGCGTTCGTCGGCGATCGTCTCGGGGTCGCTCCTGCTCGCCTCGGCACCGGTCAGGCGCGCTCGCCTGAGCTGCTCGAATTCGGATTCTGGGAACGTCGGCTCGCGCAGTACTTCCGCGATCAGCCGCAGGGTGGGCTCGAGGTTTTCGCGCCGCGTCTGCAGATGTGCGCCGCCGACGCTCACCGACACGCTCGACTTCAACTGGTCGAAGGCGTCGCGCAACTCGACTCGGTCGCGCCGGCGAGTACCGCGCATCAGCATCTCACCCGCGAGCGAGCATGACGTGGAACGGTTCATCTTGCTGGGCTCGTCGCCCCAGTACAGCGCGAGCGAGGCGAATACCGTGCCGCCGCGCGTCTTCTTGGGCAGCAGCGCGACGCGGATGCCGTTCGCCAGTTCGCGGCGAATCAGGCGCGCTTCGATGTTCTGCGGCGACGGGTCGAACGCCTCGCCGCGCTGCAGCTCCTCCCGCCCCTGGTAGTTCGCCACCGAAGCGGCGACGTCCGGCGGCGGTGGAATCTCGGCGCGCTCGGGCTGTGCCGTGGGGATGAACCGACCCTGCACCCGGTTGGCCGGCTTCAGGTAGTGAAGCGCCACGCGCTGCACGTCCTCGACGGTGACTTTCTGAACGCGGTCGCGGTACAGGAAAAACAGGCGCCAGTCGCCAAGCGCGGAGAATTCGGACAACCAGCGGATGAGCGCCCCGGAATCGGTCTGCGTCTTCTCGATGTCTCCGAGCAGTGAAGTGCGCACGCGCTCGAGTTCTTCGGCGCGGATCGGGTCGTGCGCGACGCCCTCGAGGACTTCGAGCAGCGCCGCGCGCGCTGGT
>MERB01000037.1:25043-34634 GCA_001770475.1 Betaproteobacteria bacterium RIFCSPLOWO2_02_FULL_66_14
ATGCAGCGCGAGATCGTTGCCCCAGGTCCAGCTCGCGAGCCCTTTCTCCACCAGCGTGCGATGCAGGCGCCCGGCAGGCGAGCGGCCGAGGATCTGCACCAGCAGATCGACCGCCGGGTAATCGGGGTGGTTGCCGGAAGGCACCCGATACATCGCCGCGACGATCTGCGTATCTCCGGTGCGGCGCAGGACGACGCTGCGTTCGCCGTCCTGGGCCGGTTCGTGAGTGTAGAACTCGGGCAGTTTTCGCGCCGGGCGCGGGATGGCGCCGAAGCTCTTCCTGACCGCGGCCAGCGCATTCGCCTCCTCGTAGCGGCCACCGACGATGAGCACGGCATTGTCGGGCTGGTACCACGAACGGTAGAACGTCCGCAGGCGCTCGATCGGCACGGATTCGATGTCGGCGCGATTGCCGATGATCGCGTTGCCGTAGTTGTGCCAGGCGAACGCGAGGCGCTGCATGCGCTCGAGCAGCACCCCGCCCGGGTCGTTCTCGCGCATCTCGAATTCGTTTCGCACCACCGTCATCTCGCTCGCCAGGTCGGCGGCGGAAAACGTGGCGTGCAGCATCCGGTCGGCTTCCATCGCGAGCGCCCATGCGAGGTTGTCGCCGCTCGCCGGAAGCGTCTCGAAGTAGGTGGTGCGGTCGAACGCGGTCGTGGCGTTGTAGCGCGCCCCGCGCCGGTCCAGTTCCTGGGTCAGGTTGGCGTGAGCGCGCGAACTCTTGAACAGCAGGTGCTCGAGCAGGTGCGCCATGCCTTTTTCGCCGTACCCCTCGTGCCGCGATCCGACGAGATAGGTGAGGTGCACGGTGACCGTATCGGCGGCCGGGTCCGGAACCATCAGGACGCGAAGGCCGTTGTCGAGGCGGTACTCGGTGACCCCTTCGACGCTCGCGACGCTCTGCGGACCCTGGGCGAGCGCGGCGCCGGCAACGAACAGCAGCGGGGCGAACCAGAGGCGCAGGCGCGTGAAATTCATTTCATGATCCAGTCGAAAAAGTGCAGGGCCGCAAGGCCGGCGACGATCGTGACGAACGTCCTGCGAAAACGCCAGGCGACGGCAATCGCCACGATGCCCGCCAGCAGCCGGTGGTTCCCGGCCGATACGTACAGACTACCGGAATGCAGCAGAAGTTCCGGCGCCCAGATCGCGGTGAGCACCGCGGCCGGGACGTAGCGCAGTGCGCGCTGCAGGAAGGGGGGCAGCACCACTCCGTCGGGAAGCACGAAGAGGGTGGCGCGCAGCGCAAACGTCACGATGCTCATTCCGATCAACGCGAGCCAGACGCTCATGCCGTCTTTCTCTCCGCGAGCAATCCGGCCGCCAATCCGGCGCAGGCGGCGAGAATGAGCGCGAGGCGCAGCGGCAGCGCGTGAGCGAGCGCTACGGTGCAGGCGGAGGCGGTCGCCGCAGCGATCATCGCGCGGTCGCGCAGCAGCGGCACCGAGAGTGCGATGAAGGCGAGGGGAGCAGCGAACTCGAGTTGCCAGGCGGCCGGCAGCCCGGTCCCGATGGCAATTCCCGTGGCGACCGCGAGTTGCCAGCAGATCCACACCGGGATCGATACGCCCAGGTAGTAGGCCACCCGGTTGCGGTCCTCGGGGTGCTCGGCAAAGCGCGCCATGCTGAGCGCGTAGGGGTTGTCGGCAAGCAGGTAGGCGACCAGCAGTCGCCAGCGGATCGGCAGCGGTCCGAGGTGCAGTCGGATCGAACCGCTGTACATCATGAAGCGCAGGTTGATGAAGAACGCCGTGACGATGATGAGCGCGACTGGCGCCCCCGCCGCCAGCAATTGGCTCGCGGCGAGCATCGAGGCGCCCGCGAAAACGCAGATCGACATCAGCATCGCGGCGAGCGGCGGGATGCCCCCCGCGACCATGGCCGCGCCGCAGATCATGCCGAAGGGCGCGATGCCGAACATGACCGGAAAGCTCGCCCTGGTGCCGGCGGCGAACGTTGGTCGGTCGATCGGCATCGCGCAAGGGTACAACGGCGCGGCGCGCGCCGGGCCCTTGAAATGGGGCTGTTTCGCCCCCAGTACTCAGGGTCGAACGATTCCGCCGGAGATCCCCGCATGACGCAGGTGGCCGCAAAACAGACGCTCGGCTTTCAGGCCGAGGTGAAGCAACTGCTCGCCCTGATGGTGCACTCGCTGTACGGCAACAAGGAGATTTTCCTGCGCGAGCTGATTTCGAACGGCTCGGACGCTGCCGACAAGCTGCGCTTCGAGGCGATCGCGCAGCCCGGGCTGTACGAGGATTCGCCGGAGCTGAAAATCACGCTCCGGATCGACAAGGCGGCGCGCACGCTCACCGTGGCCGACAACGGCGTCGGGATGTCGCGCGACGAGGTCGTGGCCAACATCGGCACCATCGCCAAGTCGGGAACCAAGGAGTTCCTCGCCACCCTGACGGGCGACCAGCAGAAGGACGCGCGCCTCATCGGCCAGTTCGGGGTCGGGTTCTACTCCTCGTTCATCGTCGCCGACCGCGTGACGCTCACCACGCGGCGCGCGGGACAGCCGGCCGCCGAGGGCGTGCGCTGGGAGTCCGACGGTTCCGGCGAATACACCATCGAAACGCTCGAGCGCCGCGAGCGCGGCACCGAAGTGACGCTGCACCTGCGCGAGGGCGAGGACGAACTGCTCGAGCCCTGGACCGTGAAATCGATCGTTCGCAAGTACTCGGACCACATCGGCCTGCCGATCGTGCTGCTCGGGGAGTCAAAGGTGGATCCGGTTTCCAAGGAGTTCATGGCCGGCAAGGAGGAAACGCTCAACCAGGCGAGCGCGCTGTGGGCCCGCCCCAAGGGAGAGATCACCGACGACCAGTACCGCGAGTTCTACAGGCACGTGGCGCACGATTTCGACGCGCCGCTCGCGTGGGCGCACGCGCGCGTGGAGGGCCGGCACGAGTTCACCCAACTGCTTTACCTGCCGGCGCGCGCGCCGTTCGACCTGTGGGACCGGCATTCACGCCACGGCGTCAAGCTCTACGTGCGGCGCGTTTTCATCATGGAGGACGCCGAGCACCTGATGCCCGCGTACCTGCGGTTCGTTCGCGGCGTGGTCGACGCGGACACGCTCCCGTTGAACGTGTCGCGCGAGATTCTGCAGCAGAGCCGCGACCTCGACGCGATCCGCGGCGGTTGCGTCAAGCGCGTGCTGGGGTTGCTCGAAGACCTGGCGTCGAACCAGCCCGAGAAGTTCGCCGAGTTCTGGAAGGAATTCGGCCGCGCGTTCAAGGAAGGGATCGGCGAAGACGCCGGCAACCGCGAGCGCATCGCCAAGCTGCTGCGCTTCGCCTCGACTCACGCCGAAAGCGATTCGCAGACCGTATCGCTCGCCGACTACGTCTCGCGAATGAAACCGGGGCAGGACCGCGTCTGGTACGTGACCGCCGACTCGTTCGCCGCGGCGCGCTCGAGCCCGCATCTGGAGATCTTCCGCCGCAAGGGCATCGAGGTGCTGCTGCTGGGCGAGCGCGTCGACGAGTGGCTGGTCGCCAACCTGCCCGAATTCGACGCCAGGAAGCTCGCGTCGGTCGCGCGCGGCGGCCTCGATCTGGGCGAACTCGCCGACGAAGCGGAAAGCAAGGACGTCGAGGCGAAGCGCAAGGCGTTCGGCACGCTCGTCGGACGCCTGAAGGACGCGCTCGGCGAGCGCGTCAGGGAGGTGCGCGTGACGCAACGCCTCACCGACTCGCCGGCCTGCGTGGTCGTCGACGAAAACGACATGAGCGCAAACCTCGCGCGAATCCTGCGCGCGGCCGGTCAGCAGGCGCCGGCAGGCAAGCCGATCCTCGAAATCAACCCGTCACATCCGATCGTCGAACGGCTGAAGGAAGACGACCCGCGTTTCGCCGATTGGGCGGCGCTCCTGTACGAGCAGGCGCTGCTTGCGGAGGGCGCGACGCTCGACGATCCCGCGGCTTTCGTGCGCCGCCTGAACGCCCTGCTGCTGGAGAGTCCGGCGAAGGGCTGAGGCGAACATCGCCTCGCTGCAAGCCCCGGCTCAGCCGAGCTGCTTGAGCAGCGTTTCGGCGTCGGAGACTTCGAACTTGAGGGGCTGCTCGAGATTGAACCGTTTCACGACGCCGTCTTCGGCCAGCATCGAGAAACGGCGCATGCGGATTCCCATTCCGCCGGCGCTGGAATCGACCTCCAGCCCGAGCGCCTTCGTCCAGGTCGCGTTGCCGTCGCCGAGCATGCGAATCTTGCCATCGGCCTGCTGATCGCGGCCCCAGACCGCCATGACGTAGCCGTCGTTGACGGCGACGCACCAGATCTCGTCGACGTGCCTTGCCTTGAACTGCTCGAGGCGGGCGACGTAGCCGGGCAGGTGCTTGCCCGAACAGGTCGGCGTGAACGCGCCGGGAAGTCCGAAGACGACGATGCGCCGGCCTTTCATCGCGTCCGCGACTTTCACCTGCGTCGGCCGCATGGGGCAATGATTTTCGTCGCTGTAGCCGGTCGATTCGAACAACACGCCGTCAGGCACCGCATCGCCGATTTGAATCGTCATGGGATCACCACCTTGGCTCGCAAATTGTGACGGTGGATAATAGCGCAGCCGCGGCGGCTGGCCGCGGGTCATCTCGATTTCTCAAGGAGCGACCATGCAACGCAAGAGTTCGGCGGTATGGAAGGGCGGGCTCAAGGACGGCAAGGGAACGGTTTCCACCGGCAGCGGCGCGCTCTCCAACGCGCCGTATTCGTTCGCCAGCCGGTTCGAGACGGGCGGTCAGACCGATCCGGAGGAACTCATCGCGGCGGCGCACGCGGGCTGCTTCTCGATGGCGCTCTCGGGGCAGCTCGACCAGGCGAAACTGAAGGCCGAAAGCATCGCGACGACCGCGGCGGTGACGTTGGAAAAAACCGACGCCGGCTTCACGGTCACTGCGGTGCATCTCTCGGTGCGCGCCAGGGTGCCCGGCGCAGGCAAGGACGCCTTTGATCAGGCGGCGAACAACGCCAAGGCCGGATGCCCGATCTCCCGCCTGCTGAATGCGAAGATCACGATGGAGGCGGTGCTGGAATAGCGCCTCAGTTGGCGAGCGCCGCGCGGCGCCCGCGCTCGAGGTCGATCCCGGTGAGCAGGATCAAGCCGACCACGAAATACACGCCCACCGCGAGGATCCCGAGGCGGTGGTTGCCTTCGAAGACCCAGGTCACCGTGCCGTAGGTGAGCGGACCGAAAATCGACGCCGCTTTCACCGCGAGCCCCCACAGGCCGAAGAATTCGGCCAGGCGCTTCGGCGGCGAGAGGTATCCGACGATGGCGCGCGCCGCAGCTTGCGACGAGCCCATGCACAGCCCGGCGAGGTTCGCCGCCACCCAGAACGTGGGCGCGTCGTCCGCCACGTAGGCGAGCGCGATCATCGCGATCCAGCCCGCGAGCACCAGCGTCATGGCGCGAATGTGGCCGATGGCGTCCTGCAGGTAGCCGAAACCGAACGCGCCCGCGGCCGCGGTTAGGTTGACCACCAGAATCAGCGTCAACGTCTGCTGGGTGGTGAACTTCATCGCCTCCTGCGCGTAGATCGCCGCGAGCGCGATCACCGCCATGATGCCCGCCTGGTAGAACAGGATGCAGACGAGGAACCGGCGCAGGTCGCGGAACTCGCGCGCATGGCGCACGGTCTGCATCACGCGCAGCCATGGCGAGCCTTCGCGCGGCTGCGGCAGCGCGCGCTCTTTCAGGAAGACGAAGGTCGGCGTCGCCGCGAGCGCGAACACCGCCGCGGTGATCAGCATCGTCATCGGAACGAACTGGGCGCCGGTGTGTCCCTGCGCCTGCGCCCAGGCGATGTAAGCGAGCGAGATCCCCAGAGAGACCAGTCCCCCGAGGTAGCCGAAGGCCCAGCCCCAGCCCGAAACGCGGCCCATGGCGCGCGAGTCGGCGAGTTCCGGAAGGAACGCGGCGATCAGGTTCTCGCCCGTGGCGAAGAAGAAGTTCGACGCCGCGACGAGCGCGATGGCGAGCGCGACCGCGCCGGGCGAGGCGTAATACAGCGCCGCGGTGAATGCCACGCAGCCGACCGTGGAATACAGCAGCAGGCGCTTTTTCGCCGCGTGCGCGTCGGCCCATGCGCCCACCAGCGGCGCGGTCAGCAGCACGGCGAGATACGAGATCGACAGCGCGGCGGTCCACGCGAACGTCGCCCACGGCGCCTTGCCGGCGATCGCCGCGACGAAATAGGCGTTGAACACCGCCGTGATCACGACGGTCGTGTAGCCGGAGTTGGCGAAGTCGTACATGCTCCAGGCCCAGACTTCGCGCCGGGTGACGGCTTGGGCGAGTGCCGAGGGGCGGTCGCGGGCCATGCCGCATTGTATGGGTTATAGTCGGAATTCCATGCAGACCGCGGCCCAGTCTCCACAGCGCGAGGGACGCCTGACCCTTGCCGAGGTGCTCGACTGGCTTGCGGAAGACGGTTTGGTCGACGCGGCGGCCGCGGAGAAGCTGAAGAAGGAACGGCGCTACTACCGCGGCGCGAGCCATCCCCTGGTCGTGATTGCCGACCAGCATTGGAAGAACGCGCGCCCGCCGCACCGTCCGCTCGCGCTCGAACCGCTCACCGAATGGCTGGCAAGGCGCAGCGGCGTCGAGTACCGGCACATCGATCCGCTGAAGGTGGACTTTTCTGCGGTCACCGAGGTGATGTCCTCGGCCTACGCGACGCGCTTCCGCGTCCTGCCCGTCGAGGTGAGCACGCGCGAGGTCGTGATCGCGACGGCGGAGCCCTACGATCGCGAATGGGAACGCGAGCTCGCGAAAATCCTGAAGCTCGACATCCGGCGCGTGATCGCCAATCCGGTCGACATCGAGCGCTACCAGGTGGAGTTCTACAACCTCGCGCGCTCGGTGAAAGGCGCCTCGCGCACCGCGACCGGCGTCACGGGGCTGTCCAATTTCGAGCAGCTGGTCGAACTGGGCGCAAGCAACAAGCCGCTCGATGCCAACGATGCGCACATCGTGCGCGTGGTCGATTGGCTCTGGAGCTACGCCTTCGAGCAGCGCGCGAGCGACATCCACATCGAGCCGCGGCGCGACCTCGGGATCGTGCGGTTCCGCATCGACGGCGTCCTGCACCAGGTGTACCAGATCCCCGCGCCGGTGCTCGCCGCGATGACCAGCCGCATCAAGATCCTCGGTCGCATGGACGTGGTCGAAAAGCGCCGTCCGCAGGACGGGCGCGTCAAGACGCGAACGCTCGACGGCGAGGAGGTCGAGCTGCGCCTGTCGACGCTGCCGACCGCGTTCGGCGAAAAGCTGGTGATGCGCATCTTCGATCCCGAGGTGCTGGTGCGCGATTTCCGCGAACTCGGATTCTCGGACGAGGACCGCGCGCGCTGGAAGGAAATGACCAGCCGGCCCAACGGCATCGTGCTCGTCACCGGGCCCACGGGTTCGGGCAAGACGACCACGCTGTATTCGACGCTCAAGCAGCTCGCCACGCCCGAGGTCAACGTCTGCACCATCGAAGACCCGATCGAAATGGTCGAGGCTTCGTTCAACCAGATGCAGGTGCAGCCTGCAATCGACCTGGGATTCGCCGATGGCGTGCGCGCGCTGCTGCGTCAGGACCCCGACATCATCATGGTGGGCGAGGTGCGCGACCTGGAAACCGCGGAGATGGCGGTGCAGGCGGCGCTCACCGGGCACCTGGTGCTCTCCACGCTGCACACCAACGACGCACCGAGCGCGGTCACGCGGCTGCTCGAGCTCGGCGTGCCGCCCTATCTGCTGAACGCGACCATCAACGGCGTGATGGCGCAGCGGCTGGTGCGCACGCTCTGCCCGAAATGCAAGCAGCGCATCGACCTGAACCGCAACGAGGACGTTGCCGCCTGGGAGTCGCTGATCGAGCCCTGGAAGACCGGCCGACCGGCGGCGATCTGCAAACCCGTCGGCTGTCTCGAGTGCCGCATGACCGGCTACCTGGGCCGGGTCGGAATCTACGAGACGCTGGTGTACACCCTGGGCATCAAGGAGGTGATCGCTGCCGGAGCCGATCTCGCGCGCGTTCGCGAGGAAGCGATCAAGGAGGGCATGAAGCCGCTGCGGATCAGCGGCGCGATGAAGGTCGCGGCCGGCCTCACGACGATCGAGGAAGTGCTGAAGTCGGCGCCGCCGGTGCACGAGCCGGGCAAGGCGAGGTGAGGAGTGATTCGCGCCGTGCGGTTTTGAAGTTCGATTGATCTCCGCTTTCTGACGGATTGCCCGCAATCCGTCAGAAAGCGGAGACCCGGGGAACGTCAAAATCCAGAGCTGCGAATGCGATACGCGCCCTGCGGTTTTGAAGTTCATATGATCTCGGCTTTTCGGCGGGATTCATGCCGAAAAGCCGAGACCTGTAGAAAATCAAGGCCACGCGGCGGCTCCATCAACACCGCACTGCGGTTACACCTCTTTTTTGACGTTCCATGATCCCGGGCTTTCGGCGAGATCCATGCCGAAAGCCCGAGACCTGTAGAGAATCAAAACCGCGCGACGGCTCCCTGCCGTCTACTGCACCGCCGGCTGGAACCCCGGCACGCCGAACTGCCAGAGCAGGAACGCGAACATGTCGGTCCATTCGTTCTGGCGCTGCTCCTTGGTGCTGCCGATGCCGTGCCCGGCCTCGAAATCCAGGCGCAGCAGCACCGGCCTGCCGCTGGTGGTCGCGGCCTGCAGGCGTGCAGCCATCTTGAGCGACTCCCAGACGTCGACCCGCGGGTCGTTGACGCCGTGCGGCAGCAGCACCGCCGGGTACGCGGTGCCGTCGCGTACCGCGTTGTAGCTGCTCATCGCGAGGAGGGCGCGGAATTCGTCCTCCTTTTTCACGGTACCGAATTCCGGGACGTTCGGCACGCCGTTCGGCGTGGTTTCCGCGCGCACCGTGTCGAACACACCCACCGAGGGAATCGCGGCGGCGAACAGGTCCGGCCGATCGGTGATTGCCCGACCGACCAGGATCCCGCCCGCGCTGCCGCCGAAGATTCCGAGGCGCTCGCGCGAAGTGTATTGACGCGCAATCAGCCATTCGGCACAGGCGATCGCGTCCTTCCAGGTGTTCGGCTTGGTCGCCTTGCGGCCGGCCTCGTGCCATTCGCGCCCAAAGGCGCCGCCGCCGCGCACGTGCGCCACCGCCCAGATGCCCCCCTGATCGAACCAGGCGCGCAGCCGTGGCACGAAGAACGGATCGTCCGGAATGCCGTACGCGCCGTAACCATAGAGGATCGCGGGATTGCTGCCGTCGGATTTCAGGTCCTTGCGATGGATGATCGACATCGGCACCGCAACGCCGTCGTGGCCGGGAACGCTCACCTCGGTCGCGACCAGGTCCTCCGGCACGTCGAACTTGCCTGCCGGCTGCAGGTTGGTGAGCCCGAGCCGCTGCGCCTTCGGATCGTAGAGGTAATACTGGAAATTGCGCGTCCAGCCCATCACCTGGAGAAGCGCGCCCGGCAGGCGTGGATCCGCTGCGCTCACTTCGGCCGTTCCCGGATAAGGTAACGCGACCTCTCCCGCCTTGCCCGCGTAGGGCACTCGCAGCAGGCGCTGGCTTGCGCCATCGCGCAACTGGACGTAGAGCGCGTCGCGCG
>MERB01000037.1:34663-38474 GCA_001770475.1 Betaproteobacteria bacterium RIFCSPLOWO2_02_FULL_66_14
ACCTTGTAGCGCGGCGCATCCTGGTGCGTCAGCAGGTAGATGTCGGTGCCCCTGACCGCGAATCCGGTCACCTTGTCCTCGACGTCGGCGATCCGCACCCAGGCCGCGCGCGGGTTGCGCGCATGGCGCAGTGGCACGGCATACAGCGTGATCTCGCGATCCACGCCGTGGACGACCAGGGCGATCGCGTAAGCACTGCCGAACTGCGGCACGATGTAGGGGAAATCCTCCGCCGCCACCTGCACGCGCGGGTTCGATCCCGGACCGAGCAGCATCGCGTCGGGGGTCGGCTTGCCGCGGATGGCGCGAAAGTAGACCCGGCCATTGCGGTATTTCTCGGTCTTGTCCATGCCCGGTTTCATTTCCTGCTGCCGCATGTAGAAGAAACCGCTGCCGTCCTCGAGCCAGGACATCTGCGGATATTGGGCTCGGTCGATCGGCGCGGTCACCGGCTTGCGCGTGCGCGTATCGATGACGTGGATGGTGGCCTCTTCGGAACCGGCTGCCGAGATACCGTATGCGACATGGCGTCCGTCGTCCGAAGGGGCGTAGTAGTTGATTGCGTGGGGAACGCCGGTCCGGAGCCGAATCTGTTCCGGATCCACGAGGAGCTGCTCCTTCCCGGCGAGGCCGCGGCGCAGGTACAGTTTGTACTGGCTGTCGCGCGGGCCCCGCTTCTCGTAGAACCAGAGGTCGTTCTTCAGCCGTTGCACGCCGACGACCCGCCCGGCGACCGCGTCCTCCACCTCCTTGATTCGCGCCAGCATCGGGGCGCGCCCGGGGATGCCGTCGAGCAGGGCGCGGGTGTAAGCATTCTGGGCGCGCATCCAGGCTTCGACTTCCGGGTTCTTGACCTCCTCCATGTACCGGTACGGATCGGGCACGGGCGTGCCCCAGTACGTATCGGTGACCAGGCGAACCGGGGCAGCGGGTGGTGGCGTCGGGGATTGCGCACCGGCCGTCACGCCGAGCAGGAGCAACGGGGCCGCGGCCAACATCAGGGCAATCCGGAATGGCGTCATGCAGGGTCTCCTCGGAAATGGGGGCGGCCGCAGGCGCTGCCCGGGTGAAGGCCGCGCGCAGTATATCGCCGCCGGTCCGGAGGCTCGCGGAAGTCGCCACCTCACACCGGCGGCCACCTGATTCGGATGGACGAATCACGAACAGCGCCCGACTTCCGCGACGAAGTCCTGTGAACGCCCCTCGCGTGGCACCACCGACTTTGGTCCCGATCGCCGCCACCTAAGTCGTAGTACGACGCGCCCAAGTCACGAAACCTTGATTTCGGGACCTCGGGCGCCGCCCGCGCGGCTTTTGTTTTCACCGTGCGAAGGGTAGATTGCGTCGGAATCGGGTCCGACCGATTCCGACTTCCGGACTGATCCTCTGCCGCATGCCCGCGCTGCGCCGAATTGCAGTCGTGTTGATCCTCTTCGGGGCCGCGCTCCCGGCGCGACCCGTTGCGGCCATCGAGCACGTGTCGGTCCTCTTGAGCGAAAGCGGCGGCGCTTATGCGGAAGTCGCCGAAGCGATTCACAGTGAATTGAAAGGCTTTGCCGAGGTCAGCACGCGGCTCGCGAGCGAATCACCCGGCCCGTCACGCGCGCCTGTGCTGGCGATCGTCGCGGTCGGCACCGAGGCCTGCGAGCACACTGCGCGTAATGGCGTGTTGACGAACGCCCTGTTGTGCGTACTGGTGCCCAGGACCGCATTCGAGCGCATTGCCGCCGGCGCCGGGGAACGACGGAGAATCCTTTCGGCGATCGTGCTCGATCAGCCTCCGGCGCGACAGCTGGCGCTGATCCGGATCGCGATGCCCGAGCGCCACCGGGTGGCCGTGCTGGTCGGGGAGCAGTCGATGGGTCTTGCCGCTGAGTTGTCCGGCGCGGCGAGTGCAAGTGCCATGCGCGTCGTCACGGCCAGAGTCGAGTCGGTGCCTGATCTCGGCCCGGTTCTGCAGCAGACGCTGCGCCAGGCAGACGTCCTGTTGGCCGTTCCCGACAGCGCCATCTACAACAGCCAGACGATCCATAACATCCTGCGCACGACATTCAGGATGCGCCTGCCGATGGTCGCATTTTCGCCTGCGTACGTCCGCGCGGGCGCCTTGCTTGCGGTGTATTCGACGCCGGGGCAGATCGGCGCGCAGGCCGGCCGATCGATCCGTGCGCTGCTCTCAGGGCACAACCTGCCGGCTCTGCAGTTCCCGAAAGCGTTCATGGTGAGCACCAATCCGCACGTGGCGCGATCGCTCGGAATCGCATTGCCCGACGAGAACGTGCTGGCGTCGCGGCTGCACTTGCTGGAAGCTGCGCGATGAACGTGTTCGGGATCCGGTCTCGGCTGCTGTTCGCTGCGCTGGCCCCCGCGATCTTCGTCGCGGCGCTGTTGACGACCGTTTTCCTTTATGGCCGCGTCAGCGATCTGTCGCAGGCGCATCACCAGCGTGCCGACGCGATCGCGCGGCAGATCGCCACCAACGCGGAATTCGGCCTGTTCTCCGGCAACCCGTCCGCATTGCAGGCGCTCGCCAATGCCGCCATGCGAGAACCGGACGTTTCCGCGGTGACGATCGTCGATCGCGCAGGCGTCGTCGTGGCGCATGCCGGGCAGCCGAAGGTCAAACTGCCATCAGCACCCGGGCAGCTGAGCGCGTTTGGCAACGCTGACTGGGGCATGGAGCATCTGATCGTGCAACCGGTCGCGGCGAGCGAACTCCCGGGGGATCCGCTGTTCGAATCGAGGCCCGGCGCGCAAGGCCGGCCTCGGGTCGTCCTCGGGCACGTCGCGCTTGAAATGTCGCGCAGCAGCCTGAGAAAGCTCGAGAACGCGCTGATTGCCGTGGGACTGCTGGTCACTTTTGGGGGCCTGATGTTCGGCAGCGTGCTGGCGTTTCGGCTCAGCCGCGGATTCAGCAAGCCCCTGGTGGATCTGACACAGACCGTGGAGCACGTCGGTCGCGGCGAGCTGTACTGGCGAGTCGCCATGGAAGATACGGGACCGCTGCGCGAGCTTGCGGATGGCGTCAACCGCATGGCCGCACGCCTGGAACAGGCGCGCGACGAACTCGAGCGCCGCATCGCGGAAGCCACGGCAGAGCTGCGGCTGAAAAAGGAGGAAGCCGAGCAGGCGAACGTCACGAAGTCGCGCTTCGTCGCCGCGGCGAGTCACGACCTGCGCCAGCCGATGCACGCCCTGGGACTGTTCGTCGACAGTCTGCGGGACGAAGTCTCGGCCCAGCCGCGGGCGCGCCATCTGGTCGAGGGGATGCGCAGTTCGATCGACGCAATGACCGCGATGTTCGATGCGCTGCTCGACATTTCGCGGCTGGACGCCGGAGTGGTCGCGGTCGGCCGGGTGAACTTCGCGGTGTCCACCGTGTTGCGCCAGATCGAGTCGATGTTCACGCCGCTCGCGCTGGCGCGCGGCCTGCGCTTCAGCGTCGTCCGATCGAGCGCCCGGGTGTGCAGCGACCCGGCGTTGCTCGAACGGGTCATCCAGAATCTGGTCGCGAACGCGCTCACGCACACCCGCAGCGGCGGCGTCGTGGTCGGGTGCCGCCGGCGACCCGGAACGCTGTCGATCCAGGTCTGGGACACCGGGCCCGGAATCGCGCACGAACATCACCAGGACATCTTCAAGGAATTCGTCCAGCTCGGGAATCCGGAAAGGGACCGCGGCAAAGGGCTTGGCCTGGGGCTCGCGATCGTCGACCGCATCTCCCGCATGTTGAATCATCCCCTGCGCATGCGATCGACGCTCGGTCGGGGCTCGATGTTTTCGATCGAATCGCCGCTCGCGACCGACGATC
>MERB01000037.1:38488-48346 GCA_001770475.1 Betaproteobacteria bacterium RIFCSPLOWO2_02_FULL_66_14
GGAGAATGCGTTGCGGTCCTCGACGACGACGCGGCGAGCGTGGACGCGATGACGAGCCTGCTGGAAGGCTGGAACTGCACGGCGATCGGGGCGGATTCGGCCGGCAGCCTTCTGCGGAGGATTGCCGAGCGCAAAGCAGTGCCCGAATTCCTGATCTGCGATTACCGCCTGCGAGACGGTCGCAATGGCATTCAGGCAATCGAGCAGATACGCGCGCAACTGGGCCTGAAAATCCCTGCGATCCTCATTACGGGCGATACGGCGGCGGACCGGCTCATCGAGGCGCATGCGAGCGGCCTGGAATTACTCCACAAGCCCGTGGCGCCGGCGCGATTGCGCCAGTTGCTGCGTCAGCTGCTGACGCCGAAGGCCGTCGACCAGGACGGAGGCGAGCAACCGCCGAAGGGCGATGGCGGGAGAGCTCCGTGAGCTCTTCAGCGCACGCCGAATCGACGCGCCACCAGCATCGCCTGGGAGCGGTTCGTGACCTGCAGCGCCCGCAGGATTTCCGTGATGTGCGCCTTGACCGTGGGTTCGGCGATTTTCAGATCGCTCGCGATCACCTTGTTGGGCTTGCCTTGGGCGAGCAGCGCGAGCACCTGGTGCTGGCGTTCGCTCAGGCCGAGCTGATGAAGCGATTTCGGGCCCGCGACGCCTGCAGCGGCAAAGCCCCCGGGGCCCTCCAGGATGCCGACTGCCTGCGGGGGGATGTAGATACCGCCCGCGAGCACCAGACGCAGGGCTTGAAGCATCAGATCGCTCGACGAGAGTTTCGGAATGAATCCCATGGCACCTGCGTTCAGCGCAGACAGCACTTCGCCGCGTTCGATGGAGGCGGACAGAACGACGATCGTCGAAGTGCAGCCGCGCTCGCGCAGCTGCTCGAGCACCGCCAGTCCGGGCAGCCCGGGAAGCCCGAGATCGAGCAGGATGAGGTCGAGATCGGCGTGCTGCTCCGAAATCCGGAAGGCTTCTTCGGCACCGCCAGCCTCGTGCACTTCGACGTCGCGATCGAGCGCGGCCAGCGCGTACCGCACGCCCTCGCGCACCAGCGGGTGGTCGTCTACGACGAGGACTTTCATGGCCCTGGGTGATCCTCCCCTGAGGTCGAGCCGCCGCAAGATTATGGGGTTTTCTTGTCCTTGGGAAGGGACATTTGTCAACCGGGGGAGCACAGTATGTCCATGCCGGGGAGGCCGGGGAACGTGGCGAGCGTAGGGTCTGCAAGCGCGCTGAAGACGTCGGTGTCCGGAAGAGGGCGATCGGTGAGCGCGGCGCTTGTCTGGGTCGCTCTGTCGATCGGGCTTTGCGCACGTGCGGAAGGGCAGCGGGTGATGGAAAGGTCGTTCCTGGAAGACCTACCGGTCGTACTGTCGGCATCGCGCATTCCGCAATCGCTCGCCGCGACGCCCGGCGCGGTGACGGTGCTCGACCGGGAGTTCATCCAGGCTACGGGCTACCGCGACCTCCCCAGTCTGCTCAAACTGATCCCGGGATTCCACGTGGTGAGAGAGCGCGGCGGCCTTTCGCACGTGACCTACCACGGCCTGGGAAATGCTTTTCCCAATCGCATGCAGGTGCTGATCGACGGACGATCGGTCTATTCGCCTTATTTTCTCGGCGGCGTGGACTGGTTCGCGGTTCCCGTAACGATCGACGAGATCGAGCGCGTCGAGGTGCTGCGCGGATCGAATTCGACGAACTACGGTTCGAACGCAGCGTTGGGCGTGGTCAACATCGTGACCCATGTCGCGGGCGATCGCCCCGGCGCCACCGGTGGCTTCTCGGTCGGAAACAACTCGCTCGCCGATCTCGAACTCGACGGCGAGTGGCGCAGGGGCGATTTCGGGCTGCGGCTAAACGCCGAGGTGCGTTACGACGACGGTCTGGGCGCGATGGTCGACGCGGCGCGCAAGGGCGTGGTCACGATTCGCGGGGACCACCGCCTGAACCTGCGCGACGAGCTGAGTTTTTCCGCGGGCGTCAACGATTCGCGGCGCGGGCTGGGGTTTGCCGGGGATCCAGGCAATTCGAACGGGCTTCGCGCCTTTCGCGGCGAGAACGCGTTCGCGCACCTGCGCTGGCGCCGCGCGCTGAGCGCGGACGAGGAGATTCAGCTCGGCTACTACCACAACACGGAGCATGCGACCGAGGCTGTCACGGCCTACCTGCCGCCGTTCTTCCCCACGGTTCCGATCGACTTCAACCGCACCTCGGATCGCGACAACCTGGATTTCCAGCATCTGTTTTCGCCAACCGGAAATACGCGCGCGGCGTGGGGATTGGAGCTGCGCCGCGACGTCATCCGATCGCCGCGGCTGTTCTACGGCGCGAATCGGGTGCGCCAGTCGCTGGCTCGCGTGTTCGGAAATCTGGAATGGCGACTCAACTCTGCGTTGACGCTCAATGCAGGTGCGATGCTCGAGCGCTACTCGGGACGCGGCAGCGAACTCGCGCCGCGGATCTTCCTCAACTGGCAGGCGATGCCGGGTCATACGCTTCGGATCGGCCGTTCGATTGCCTATCGCGCGCCTTCGATGGCCGAAGAAAACGCCAACGTCCGTTTCTACTCCAACGGCTATTCCGGAGTGCTCCTGAGGGTCAGTTACCTGGGCACGCCGTCGATCCGTCCGGAGAAGATCGCGGCGAACGAAATCGGCTATGTCGGCCAGTTCAAGACCTGGAACGGCGTATTCGATCTGAGGGTCTACCAGGAGAAGATCACCGATCTGATCCAGGAAATCCCGACTGCGGCTCCGCCGGGGGTGATCGATCCGCGGACTTTCACCTTCTACAACAGCGGCGTCCCGGTGCTTCAGCGCGGATTCGAGTGGTCTTATCGCGCGCGGCCGGGGCCGAAGACGCAGTTGCAGGCCGGGTACTCCAACCTCAGGGTTCACGCGCCCTTTGCTGGCGACGTGCTCGAACACGAGGCGCCACGCCATGTGACCACGGTGACCTGGATCCAGGAATGGGCCCAGCGCTGGAACACCACGCTCTCGGTGATTCGTTACGGCACCTACGAGTGGGGCAGCGGGTCCTACCATGTGCCGCGCTACACGCAGCTCGACGCACGCATTGCGTACCGGTTCGGTCCTCCGGGAAAACCGTCGGAGGTCGCGCTGGTACTGCTCGACCATGGGTCGCGCCACCAGGAATTCCTGCCGCAAACGCTGCTTTCCAAAGGAAACCCGATCCCGCGCCTCGCATTCGTGAACCTCAAGCTGCCGTTCTGAGGTCGATCCCGCGACACGGGGAATCCGGCATCAACGAACGCCCCGGGTTCGCTTGACCTGGATCAAACCCGCGAGGAACGTAAGCCTCCACCCTCGGCGTGACGGAGGACTAGGCGCGGATGTACGAAATTCGGCTCCACGGACGGGGCGGGCAGGGGACGGTGATGGCCGCGAACCTGCTCGCGCGCGCGCTCGTCGAGGAGGGCAAGCACGTGGTTGCGATCCCGGCGTTCGGTTTCGAGCGCAGGGGGGCGCCGGTAGCGGCGTTCCTGCGTTTCGACGACGCGCCGATCCGGCGCATGACCAACATTTACGAACCCGATTGCGTCATCTGCATCGATCCCACCGTGCCGCGCGCGGTCAACGTTTTCGATGGCGTGCGGCCCGACGCCACGCTGGTCCAGGCGGGACGGCGCGCGCTGGGCGAACTTTCGGTTCCGGAGCGCGTCGCGCGCGTGGGGCTTTGCGACGCGGTTGGCGTCGCGCTGCAGATTTTCCGCCGGCCGATCACCAATACGATCATGCTCGGCGCGTTCGCGCGAACGACCGGCCTGGTGAAACTCGATTCGCTGCGGGAGGCGCTGCGCGCCGAAGGCGCCCTGCGCGACGCGGCGCTCGAGCAGAACCTCGCCGCGCTGGCGCGCGGCTACGACGAGACCGAGGTGCACCTGATCGAACGCAGGGCCGCCGCGTGAAACTGGTCGCGCGCCCCTGGTTCGATGCGTCCGCGGTCGCGAACGACCTCGCGCCGATCGCCACCGAACCCAGTCCGATGCTGCCCGGCGACTGGCGCAGCCTGCGTCCCGTCGTCGAGCGCGGGAAATGCGTGAAGTGCGCCGTGTGCTGGCTCTACTGCCCGGTGCAGTGCGTGGTGGAGAAGGCGCGCTGGTTCGATTTCGATCTGGCGACCTGCAAGGGTTGCGGCATCTGCGCGCAGGAATGCCCGCAACGCGCGATCGTCATGGTGGAGGAGGCCGCGTGAGCGCGCTCCCGCAGGCAAAGACCCTGCCGGGTCACGTCGTCTGCGACGGCAACGAAGCCGCGGCCTGGGGCGTGGTGCTTTCGCGGCCCGACATGGTCGCGGTGTATCCGATCACGCCGCAGACTTCGCTCGTCGAGGCGCTCGCGCAGTTCGCTGCCGACGGCACGCTGGACACCGAGATGGTCGAGGCCGAAGGCGAGCACAGCGTGCTTTCGGTCCTGCAGGGCGCTTGCCTCGCGGGGGCCCGGACGTACACCGCGACTTCGGGGCCGGGGCTCGCCTTCATGTTCGAGCCCTACCTGCGGGCGCCGGGCCTGCGGTTGCCGATGGTGATGTCGCTCGTGACGCGCGACACGCTTTCGCCGCAATGCGTCTGGGGCGGTCACCAGGACGCGATGAGCGTGCGCGACGTCGGCTGGATCCAGGTGTACTGCGAATCGGTGCAGGAGATCCTCGACACCGTGATCATGGCGTTCCGGATCGCCGAGCACCGCGACGTGATGCTGCCGATCAACGTCTGTCACGACGGCAATTACCTGTCGTTCGGCGTCTGCAGGGTGGATCTGCCCGACGCCGCCGGAGTCGATGCATTCCTCGGCAAGGCCGATACCAACTGGCACGTCGCACTCGATCCCGACCGCCCGATGGGCGTGGATCCGTTGACCGGCGGCGGCGGACCCGGAGCGGCGCTCTTCGCGCGCTATCGAAAGGGCCACTGCCGCGGCATGCAGAACGCGCTGCAGGTGATCGTGGACACGCACCGCGACTTTGGTGACCGATTCGGGCGACGGCACGCGCCGCTCCTGGAAGAGTACCGTTTGGATGATGCCGAGTACGCGATCGTCACGATCGGCAGCATGACCGGCGCCGCCAAGGATGCCGTCGACGAGGCGCGCTGCGCGGGCCAGCGCGCCGGCCTGATCAAGGTGAAGACCTACCGGCCGTTTCCGTTGCAGGCGATGGTGCAGGCGCTCGCCAGGGTGAAGGCGGTCGGGGTCGTCGACCGTTCGGTGAGTTTCGGCTGGAACGCGGGTCCGGTGTTCCAGGACGTGCTCGGCACGCTGGCGATGCTGCCGCAGCGCATTCCCGCGGTGAGTTTCATCGGCGGGCTGGCCGGGGCCGACCTGACACCGGGGCATTTCGCGCGCGCGCTCGAGACCACCGCGCAGGCGCTCGCCGGGGCGGTGCCGATTGCGCCGGTCTGGTTGAACGAGAACGACCGTTGAGAACCATGCTCGAGACGAGATACCTGTTGGTCGGAAGCAGCCACGCGGCGCTCGAAGCGCTCGCCGCGATACGGATGCACGACGCCGAAGGCAGCGTGCTGCTCGCGACGCGCGACACTGCGCCGCCCTATTCGCCGACCGTGCTGCCCTACGTGGTGTCGGGAAAATCCGATCCGAACCGGGTGCGCCTGCGAAGCGACGATTTTTGCGAAGCGCAGAAGGTGACGCTGCGCAGCGGCAGTGCGCTTGCGTCGCTCGACACCGCGGCGCAGATGGCGCGGTTCGCCGACGGTACCGAAGTCCGCTACGAGCGGCTGCTGCTCGCCACCGGCGCAACGCCCGCGATTCCGAAGATCGCGGGATTGACGCGCGTGCAATACCACGTCCTGCGCACGCTGGACGATGCGGTTCGCCTGCGCGAGGCGCTCGGCCGCGCGCGCCGGGCAGTCGTGCTCGGCGGCGGTCTGGTCGGCATGCATGCCGCGGAAAACCTGGTCCATGCACGGACCGAGACCACGATCATCGAAATGCAGCCGCAAGTGCTGCCCGGGTATTTCGATGCGCAGGCGGCATCGCTGATTTCGGGCGCGTTCGCCGAACGCGGCACGCGCGTGCTCTGCGGGCAGTCTGTCGTCAGCGTGGCGCCGCGCGAAAGCGGCTTTGCACTGAAACTTCTGGGCGGCGAGCGCGTCGAGGGCGACCTGCTGCTGATTGCCGCTGGGGTGCGGCCCACGATCGGATACCTGTCGGGAGCGGGCGTCGCCACCGGGGACGGCGTGCTGGTCGATCGCCGCATGCGCACCAGCGCGAGCAACGTCTGGGCGGCGGGCGATGTCGCGCAGGCCGAGAGTTTCCTGCAGGGCGGACGTCGCGTGAACGGAATCCTGCCGAACGCGGTGGAGCAGGGCCGCATCGCGGGCATGGACATGGCGGGCGATCCAGGCGCGCGCGATTACCGTGGCGGCGTCCCGATCAACACCTACCATTTCTTCGGACGCCAGGCGCTCTCGGTCGGAGTCGATTCGCTGGAAGGCTGCGAGACCCACGTGCAGGTCGACGAGGCGGCAGGCCGGTATCGCAAGATCGTGCTGAAGGACGGCCGTCTCGCCGGGATTTTTTCGATCGACCTGCCATTCGACGCCGGCGTGATGGTCGAACTGGTGCTTCGCGGAACCGATCTCGCGCCCGTCAAGCAGGCGTTCCTCGAGAATCCGCGCGACACCGCGCGCGCGCTCATGTCGAGGTTGTGGCGCTAGCCCGATGGCTGCCTACGAGACAATCGCCTTCGACGCCGCGCGTTGCACCGGTTGCGGCGACTGCATGAGCGCCTGCGCGCAGGAAAAGACCGGCGGGTTCGATCACGCCGCGTCGCGGATCCAGATTCTCCCCGCCGCGAATGACGGGTTCGAACTGGCGTTGTGCAGGCAGTGCGGGGATCCGGGCTGCGTCTCGGTCTGCCCCGCTGCGGCACTCGAAAAAGACGCGGCTTCGGGCGTCGTCCGCTGGGACGAAACGAAGTGCATCGACTGCCTGCTGTGCACCGTGGGCTGCGTATACGCCGGCATCGCCTACGACGAGCGCACCGGGCGCGTGGCGAAGTGCGACCTGTGCGGCGGCGATCCGGCCTGCGTCAAGGCCTGCGGCGAGGGCGCGCTGCGGCACGTGAAAAGCGCCCAGATCTACAACCGCTACGGCGAACTCGAAGACCTGTTCGTACCCGGTCTCGCAGGCTGCCAGGGATGCAACACGGAACTGCTGATCCGCCACGTGCTGCGCGCCGTCGGTCCGGAAACCGTGGTCGCGGCGCCTCCGGGTTGCATTCCAGGGATGGGCACGGTCGGCTACAACGGCAAGACCGGGACCAAGGTGCCGGTGTTTCACCCACTGCTCACCAACACGGCGTCGATGCTCGCCGGGGTGCGGCGCACCTACAAGAGGAAGGGCAGGGACGTCACTGCGCTCGCCCTCGCCGGCGACGGCGGCACGGCCGACGTCGGCTTCCAGTCGCTCTCGGGTGCGGCCGAGCGCGGCGAGGAAATCCTCTACGTCTGCGTCGATAACGAAGGCTACATGAACACGGGAATGCAGCGTTCCGGGTGCACGCCCTACGGCGCGTGGACTTCCACCACGCCGGTGGGCGAGCGCTCGCACGGCAAAACGCAGGAGGCGAAGAACCTTCCGCTGCTGATGGTGATGCACCGCTGCGCCTACGTGGCGACCGCCTCGACCGCGTTCATGGAAGACCTGTATGACAAGCTCGCCAGGGCGATCGAGGCTTCGAAACGGGGATTTGCCTATCTCCACATCTATTCGCCGTGCACCTCGGGCTGGCGCTTTCCCTCGCAGGCCAACATCGAGGTCGCGCGCAAGGCGGTCGAGACCGGATTCGTGGTGCTGTGGGATTACACGCCCGACGCCGGCTTGCGCTTCACGCGGCCGATCGACGATCTGCGCGCGGTGGACGAATACCTCGAAGCGGTCGGCAAGTACCGCCATCTCGATGCCGCCCAGGTGGCGCACATCCAGGCGCAGCTCGAGAAGGATCTCGGGCTGCTGAAGGAACTCGCGGTGCGCGGCGCGCAAGCCGAGGCGCGCGCTCTCGCATGAAGCCGATCCGCAGCGGCGCCGAGTACGCAGAGAGCCTGCGCGGCCGCAAGCTGAAGGTGTACCTGTTCGGCGAGCAGGTCGCCGAGCCGCTCGACCATCCGGTGATCCGACCCTCGATCAACGCGATCGCCGAGACCTACGACCTGGCGCTGCGCAATGCGGAACTCGCCAGCGCAGTCTCGCCTTACACCGGCGAACGGGTGAACCGGTTCCTGCACGTGGCCGAAAGCCCCGCGGACCTGGTGATGCAGAACAAGATGCAGCGCCGGCTCGGCCAGCTCACCGGCACCTGCTTCCAGCGCTGCGTAGGGATGGACGCGCTCAACGCGCTGCACTCGGTCACCTTCGAGATCGACGAACGCCACGGCACCGCGTATCACGAGCGCTTCAAGGCCTTCGTCGCCATGGCGCAGCGGGGCAATCTCGTCATCGGCGGCGCGATGACCGACGTGAAGGGCGATCGCAGCAAGGCGCCCGCCGCGCAGGCCGATCCGGACCTGTACGTGCACGTCACGCGGCGCACGAAAGAGGGGCTCTACGTGACGGGCGCCAAGGCGCACCAGACCGGGTGCGTCAACTCCCACTGGCTGATCGTCATGCCGACCCTGCGCCTCGAGCCCGGCGACAAGGACTACGCGGTGGCCGGCGCTCTGCCGGCGGATGCCCCCGGCATCACCTACCTCTACGGCCGCCAGTCCTGCGACACCCGCAGCCTGGACGAAGGCGACATCGACGCCGGCAACGCGCGCTTCGCGGGGCAGGAAGCGATGATCGTGTTCGACGACGCCTTCATTCCCTGGAGCCACGTCTTCATGGACGGCGAGCACGAATTCGCGGCGATGCTGGTCGAGCGCTTCACCTGCTATCACCGGCGCAGCTACGTCTGCAAGGCGGGCGTGGGCGACGTGCTGATCGGGGCCGCCGCGGTGATCGCCGACTACAACGGCGTCGAGAAGGCCGCGCACGTGCGCGACAAGCTGGTCGAGATGACGCACTTGAACGAGACCATCTACGGCACGGGGATCGCAGCGAGCCACCAGGCGGCGCGCATGAAGTCTGGCGTGTACCTCTCGGACGACATGCTGTCGAATGTCTGCAAGCACCACGTCACGCGGCTGCCCTACGAGATCGGGCGCCTCGCGCAGGACCTCGCCGGCGGGTTGATGGTGACGCTGCCCTCCGAGCGCGACCTGCGGCATCCGGTCGTCGGCGAGATCATCCGCAAGTACCTCAAGGGGCGCGCGGAGATCCCGACCGAGGACCGCATGCGCATCCTGCGCCTGATCGAGAACATGACGCTCGGCAGGAACGCGGTAGGCTACCTGACCGAGTCCATGCACGGCGCGGGCTCGCCGCAGGCGCAGCGCGTGCAGATCGCGCGCGCCATGCAGGTCGAGTTCAAGAAGCAGCTCGCGCGCACGCTCGCCGGCATCGCGCCGGGCTCACCCGAAGCACCGGGCGCGGACTACCTGGCGCGCGTGTTCGCGCCGGTCGCGGCGAAGTCCTGAAGCGAAGCCGCCGCCTACTTCTTCCGCCCGAAGCGTCCCACCAGTCGCGCTCTTGCGATCGCGTTGCCGTTCACCATGTAGCCGGCGAGCGACGCACTGCCGTCGCCCGCGTCGAGCTTCTCGGTCTTGAGCGCGTACAGCGTGAAGACGTAACGGTGCGGCTTGTCGCCGGCGGGCGGGCAGGGGCCGCCCCAGCCGGGTCCGCCGAAATCGGTGTTCACGTGCACCGCGCCCTGCGGCAAGCCGCTGCCGTCGGCGCGGCCGGCGTCCTTCGCGAGCGTCGCGGCGGACGCCGGGAT
>MERB01000037.1:48365-50666 GCA_001770475.1 Betaproteobacteria bacterium RIFCSPLOWO2_02_FULL_66_14
AAGCTCTTCGTGCCCGCGGGCGCACCCGACCAGCGCAGTTCGGGCGAGAGGTTGCGGCCGGTGCAGCCGAAACTGTTGAACACTTGCTCCATCGCGATCGTGCCGTTCGGCTTGAAGTCGGGGCTCGTCAGGCGGAAGGCGGCGCGGGCGGTCTTGCGTGCGGCAGGTTTTCTCCTGGTCATCGTGTCGTTCTCCTTTCGTTGAGCGGAAATCAGCCGCGGGCGCGGCCGCCATCGTTGCAGCTCGCCCGCTGAATGAATGCTAGACGCCGCAGGGGATCTTGGAGGCCATCCTCTTCCTGCGGTCGATCCTGCGCCCGTCGACGATGAACGTTCCGTCACCGACCGCGTGGATCGTGCGCTTTTCCCTGCGTGCGGCATCGAGGTGCGCGGCCACCGCCTCCAGCACGACGATGTCGTGCCGCTTGACGATGTCGATGACCTTGCACTCGATGTTGGCGAGGCACTCCTCGATCAAGGGCGATCGGACGACCTTGCCCCGCAGCGGCGTGAGCTTGAACTTGGCAAACTTGTCCATGTCTTTCCCGGAGCAGGTCCCGATGCCGACCACCTTGTCGAGCAGGTCGACCGTGGGAATGGCAATGACGCACTCCCGATTCCTTCGCAACGCGGCGAAGGAGTGATTCCATTCACCCGTGGTGATGGCAAACACCGGAGTGAAATCCAGCACCATGGTCCAGGAGATGGTCATGATGTTGGCTTTGTGCCCGTCATGGGTGGTCACGAGGACGACGGGCCCCGATTCCATCAGGGTGAAGGCCTTGCCGAGCTTCAACTGACGCATGGGAGGACCTGGTGATGTTCCTTTGCCCAGACGAGCCTTCAGGGCCTGGTTAACGTCCGCGGCCACCCGCGCGCGCTGCGGGGTGGCTCATTCGCGGTGAACCGCTTGCGCGCGCGTCGGCGTGGGCTGCGCCGTTAAGCCGCAACCTGTTCGTAGGAGAACTGCGGGATGCCGGCACGCTGGGAAGCCTGCTCGACCGTGATGGCGCACACGTTGCCCTGGGCATCAATATCGAGGACGGTGTTTTCATCGAGATCGCGCGTCTCGGCGACGGGCACCTCCTTGAACTCGATGAGCAGTGTATCGGTGTCCTTGAAATATCGGATTCTCATGGCGCGAACCTTCGATCGAAGAACGCATTGTGGACCGTTTCGCCGCCCGCAAGATGCACCACCCTGAGGTGGCGGTTCTCCGCCTCAGGAATCTGTGCCCACCTACGGATGCGGCCATCAGCCTGCACTTTCTCCTTAGTCGGAGTGCGAATGGCCCGTTCGATCCACTCGTCCCGGATGGCCGCTCTATCCGGGACGCGTCCGTAGAGCATCAAAGTAGCGGGTAGTCTTCACCTCACCAAAGTTCCAGAGTCGAGCGCTACCGGTTGTTGCGGCTTAACGTCCGGCTTCAGGCGCGCGCAGCTCGCGGCGCGTCGCTCTGCGAGCCGTTGTTCGGTGGCACGCGCAAAATGATTTGTCCCGTCTCGAACAGGTACAAACTGCCAAGAGCGCTTACTCGATCACCCGATCAGCGCGTGCCAGCAGCGATTGCGGGATCTTGTAGCCGATGGTGCGCGCTGCTTTCGCATTGACGATGAGTTCGTATTTTGTTGGAAGTTCTACCGGGAGGTCCGCAGGCTTGGCGCCCCGCAAGATTCGATCCACATAGCTGACTGTTCTTTCGAATATCGCGACGTTATCGGCTTGATAACAGATCATCGCGCCCTCTTCCACAATCCTCGAAATCGTTCCAAGGGTCACCAGTTTGCGTACGTTGGCAAATGCGACAATTGACGGGTAGCGTGACGCAAACACAGAGTTGTGCGCCACGAACAGCGCATCGGGCCGAGCCGAATCGATTCGATCAAGCGCCGCCTCCACCTCCTCGGGTCCCGTAACGAAGAAATACTCAATACTCATGCCGAGCCCGATTGCCGCACGCTCATAGGCGTCCATGTAGAGCCGCGCGTCACGCGTTGATGGGTTCCGTATGACCGCGATCCGAGTCGCGGTCGGTAGCGCTTCTCTGAGAATCTGGAACAGCTTTTCCACGATCTCGACTCCAGCCCACGACGTTCCGGTGACGTTGCCCCCCGGCCGTGCCAAGCTTTCAATCAGACCAAGCTCGACAGGCGTGGCTGCAGCATGCATCACGATGGGGATGGTTCGGGTCGCACGCTTTGCGGCTTCCGTGGAAAAATGCCCTCCAGTAGCCACGATCAACTCGACATTCGCTCCGACCAGATCCTTGGCGAGTGCATCGAGGCGCTCAGAATATCCGTCT
>MERB01000037.1:50869-58004 GCA_001770475.1 Betaproteobacteria bacterium RIFCSPLOWO2_02_FULL_66_14
AAGAACCGCCTGCGTCGAATTCGATCCATGCGTCGTGAAATCGGAGTCATACCCTTCCGGTCATCGGCACTTTTCGTGCTGCCGTCGTGCCACCGAACGTCAGCTGCCACCGGCGCGCGCCGCTTTTGCGCGCGTCCGTGTGGGCCGCTTTGTTAGACCTCGCCCTTTGCCGGCTGCGCGAATGAGCGTGCGCAGAGCTTCGTTTACAGCCGCTGAGTTCTTGAACTTCTCGTGTACGTCCGGCTCGATGACGACAACGTTGCTGCTCTCGAGGTAGCGCTTGTAGTACTTGCTTCGGACGGCGCCTGAGAAGTCGTATTCAGCCCGCATATCGGGTTCGGCGGCGCGTAGGGCTTTAGGTTTCATAGTCTTTGCGTTCATGTGGTGTGGCTCGGCGCGCCGAAATAATGCGAATGGTATCCCCTTGCTCCATGTGGCACACGACGAGCAGTTGCCCGGCGTTCGAGTGTCCCGCCGTTGCATAGCGTTCCTCGCCGACAGAATGGTCGGGATCAGGAATGGTTGCCGCCAGTGGATCACCAAAGACCGTCGTCGCTTCTTGGAACGATACGCCGTGCGCGAGGAGGTTCTGTTGCGCCTTCGCCGGGTCCCAGGTGAACTGCATCTAGCGTGTCACGGATCCCAAATGGCGAGGTCTAACGTGAAGTAGAGAGCCTAAAACGCGGAACGCACCCCGTCATTTTTCGGCGGCGGCGTCAACCGCCCCCGGAATCAATGCGTTACTGCTACTGTATGGATACCCAGTATCCAGATCAATGTCATTCGGGGAGGGCTTCATGGCCGAAGAGCATACGCCGGCCGCGGCTGGTTCGCCACGCCTGCTCGACCAGGTGCGCGACGCGATACGCCGCCCGCACTACAGCTACCGTACCGAACAGGCGTACGTGCATTGGATCAAGCGGTTCATCTGGTTGTCCGCCAAACGGCACCCGCGCGAGATGGGGCCGAGGAGGTCACTGTGTTCCTGTCGCATCTCGCGAGCGAGCGCGACGTGGCCTCATCGACCCAGAACCAGGCGCTCTCGGCGCTGCTCTTCCTCTACGGGCAGGTGCTCGGCGTCGAGCTGCCGTGGATGAAGGGGATCGAGCGCGCGAAGCACCCGGTGCGGGTGCCGGTCGTCCTCACGCGCGATGAGCTGCGCGCGCTGCTCGCGAGGCTAGACGAAACGAAATGGCTGATGGCGGCGCTCCTGTACGGCGCCGGTCTGCGGCTGCGCGAGTGCCTCAAGCTGCGCGTGAAGGACTTGGACTTCGGCTATCGCCAGATCACGGTGCGCGACGGCAAGGGCGCGAGGGACCGCGTGACGATGCTCCCGGCAGAGCTGGCGGAGCCGCTGCGTTCGCATCTCGCTCGGGCGAAGTCGCTGCACGAGCGCGATCTCGCTGGCGGCGCGCGAAGCGCGCATCGCCAAGCCGGTCGGCAGCCACACGCTGCGCCACTCATTCGCCACTCACCTGCTGGAGGCCGGCTACGACATCCGTACGGTGCAGGAGCTGCTCGGGCACTCGGATGTCTCGACGACCATGATCTACACCCACGTGCTCAACAGGGGCGGGCAGGGCGTCGCCGGCCCGCTCGACCGCCTGGCATCGAACGCACCCGCCTGACGCCCGCGGCGGACGCTACTTCGCCAGCGCCTTCATCGCCCGTTCCAGCCCCTCGATGGTGGTCGGGAACATGCGGTTGCCCATCAGCTCCCGGATCACCTGGATCGACTGCCGGTAGGCCCAGATCTCCTCGGGCTCGGGGTTGAGCCAGATGCACTTCGAGTAGATTTCGGTCACGCGCCTGACCCAGACCGCACCGGGTTCTTCGTTGAAATATTCGATCGAGCCGCCGGGCTGCAGGATTTCGTAGGGGCTCATGGTCGCGTCGCCGACGAACACCACCTTGTAGTCGTGACCGTACTTGTGCAGCAGGTCCCAGGTGCGCGTGCGCTCCGAGTGGCGGCGGCGATTGTCCTTCCACACGAAGTCGTACAGGCAGTTGTGGAAGTAATAGAACTCGAGATGCTTGAATTCCGTCTTGGCGGCCGAGAACAGTTCTTCCGCGAGCTTGACGTGATCGTCCATGGTGCCGCCGATGTCCATCAGCATCAGCACCTTGACGGTATTGCGCCGCTCGGGGCGCATGTGGATGTCGAGGTAGGCCTTTTTCGCGGTGGAGGAGATCGTGTTCTCGAGATCGAACTCGTCCGGCGCGCCATCGCGCGCGAACTTGCGCAGCCGCCGCAGCGCTACCTTGATGTTGCGCGTACCCAGCTCGACCGAGTCGTCGAGATTCCGGTAATCGCGCTGGTCCCAGACCTTGACCGCGCTGCGGTTGCGGCTGCGGTCCTGCCCGATGCGGATGCCTTCCGGGTTATAGCCATACGCACCGAAGGGGGAAGTGCCGCCGGTGCCGATCCACTTCGATCCGCCCTGATGGCGGCCTTTCTGTTCCTCGAGGCGTTTCTTCAGCGTCTCCATCAGCTTTTCCCAGCCGCCGAGCGCCTTGATCTGCTGCTTTTCCTCCTCGCTGAGCGTCAATTCGACCTGCTTCAGCAGCCACTCGAGCGGGACCTGCGCGTCGATCCCGGGAACGGTCTCGACGCCTTGCCAGAACTCTGCGAATGCGCGGTCGAACTTGTCGAAGTTCGCCTCGTCCTTCACCAGCGTGGTGCGCGAAAGGTAGTAGAAATCGTCCACCGACGGTCCGATCACGCCGCGCTGCATCGCCTCGAGCAGCGTCAGGTACTCCTTGATCGAGACCGGGAGCTTGTGTGACTTGAGCTTGAGAAAGAAATCGATCAGCACGGGAATTGCGCCCTAAACGCGCAGGGATCATTATACTAGCGCCGATTCAAAGGGTTATTCGACATGCGCGCGCTGCTAAGGGTGATCGCCTTGACGCTCCTGCCTTTGGCGGCAGGCGCGCAGGGATTCAAGTTCTCGAATCCGGACCCGAACGTGGAGGCCGACAAGGCCGAGAAGGCGGCGCGCCAGCAGCGCATCGACGCGCAGCTCTCGACGCCGTGCCGCGAGCAGATCAAGAACCGGAAAATCGTGGTGCTCATCGGCGAGGAAGTGAACGGCGTCGTGCAGGCGCGCCAGTCGGGCTACGGCGCGCACGTGGATGCCGTGAACGGCCGGCTGCAGAAGCTCGGCCTGCGCACCTACTCGCCGGAGGAGATCCGCAAGCAGATCGCGCAGGCCGAGGTCGACGCGGTGATGCGCAACGATCCCGACGCCGCGCTGTCGGCGGCCAGGCGCCTGGGCGCGAGCTACACGCTCCGGGGGCTCATCTCCGCGCGCGCCATGCGCAACCCGATGATTCCGGTGAACCAGGTCGCCGTCAGCATGCAGTTCGTGCTCACCGGCGCCAACGGCCGGCCGGTCGCGGAGGCCGAGGCCAATTCGCAGTCGTTCAGCGGCGCCGACGTCCAGGGCATGGCGCTCACCCTGATCCGGGAGCAGGCGGAGGAGGTGGTCGCCAAACTGTACAGCGACTATTGCCAGCAGCCGGAGCCGCGCAGAAAATAGCCTGCGCTGCGGATGCGGCGGGTTCAACGCACAACGGAGGCACTATGAAATATCGCGTGTCCATGATGGCGGTGGCGATGCTGTTCACGGCGAACGCCGGGGCGCAACCGACCTTCGGCAACCCGTCGCCGACCGCCGGAAGTTCGACCTCGCAACAGGCCAACGCCGCAGCGGACGTCGCCGCGTACAAGCCCGTGGAATACGCGAACAAGGGAAAGCGCGGACCCGACCTGGTGGTGATCCCGGGCGAAATCAAGAGCAACAACGCGACCTTCACGCAGAAGTTCGGGCCGAACAACGTCGCCGACTACGCGGAACTCGAACTGTCGCAGGCGAACTTCGGAGTGCTCGAGCGCAGCAACCTCGGTCCGCTGGTGAACGAGATCTCGCTCGCCTACAACCTCGGCGACCCCAACAAGGCACGCCAGACGATGCAGATCGGCAAGCTGAAGACGACGAAGTGGATCGTGAAGTTCGACATCCTGAAGGCCGAGCAGATCTCCGAGGTGAAGGAAGGGTTCGACGGGCGTCCGGTGGGCTCGCTGCTGGGTGGGCTCATTGGCGGGTTCGGCGGCCATGCCGCGGGGACGGTGGCGGGGTCGGTGCAGACGCGCGAGGCGACCGGCGTATGGCTGATCGGAATGCGCTACAAAATCATGGACGCAACCACCACCGAGCAGGTGGCTCAGGGCTACACGGAAGAAAAAATGGAAGTCGGCGCGAAGGGCAGCTCGGTCATGGGCGTGTCGCAGTCGGCCAAGGGCGGTGTCGGGCTCGACACGATGGTGCAGCGCCTCATCCAGAAGTCCGTCTGGGACATCGATTCCAAGTACAAGTAGTCGCGCACTGCAGCCGGGAACGGTCGATGGCGCAGGTGCAGGACGCGCCGTCGCCGTTTCCATTGGGGGGCGCGTGCCGGCCTTGAATTGCGGGAGACACCGTTGGCGCAACCGGGCACGCTAGGCAAATACCAGATCCGGCGCGAGCTGGGACGCGGCGCGATGGGCGTCGTCTACGAAGGCTTCGACCCGCTCATCGAGCGCACTGTCGCAATCAAGACGATCAAGGCGGATCTCGCCGGCCAGCCGCAGACCGAGGAACTGCTCGCGCGCTTCAAGCGCGAGGCGCAGGCCGCGGGACGGCTGAACCACCCGGGAATCGTCCAGATCTATGAATACGGCGTCGACGGCGATGTCGCCTTCATCGCCATGGAGTTCATCAAGGGCAAGGAACTCAAGGACTATTTCGAGTCCGGCGAGCGCTTCGCGATTCGCGACGTGTCGCGCATCATGGGCGAAATCCTCGGCGCGCTGGATCACGCGCACCGCAGCGGCGTAACCCACCGCGACATCAAGCCGGCCAACGTCATCGTGCTCGAAGGCGGCGCGGTGAAAGTGGCCGATTTCGGCATCGCGCGGATCGAAACTTCCGAACTGACGCAGGCCGGCACCGTGCTCGGCACGCCCTCGTACATGTCGCCGGAGCAGTTCCTCGGCCTGCCGGTGGACGGTCGCAGCGATCTCTTTTCCTGCGGCGTCATCCTGTACCAGTTCCTCACCGGGGAGCGGCCGTTCAGCGGCGCGGTCGCGACCATCATGCACAAGGTGCTGAAGGAAGAACCGCTGCCGCCCTCGACGCTGAACGGCACGCTGCCCGCGGCCTGGGATGCCGTGGTCACGAAATCGATGGCGAAGAGCCCTGAGGAGCGCTACCAGGGCGCCGCCGAGTTCGCGCGCGATATCCGCGACGTCGCGGAAGGACGCTCACCTGCGGTCGCGGTGGGTGGCGGAGACGCGACCGTCGTCAACCTCGGCGCGGACGCGACCGTCGTCGAGCGAACCCAGGTTCGGGCGCCGGGCGCGCCCGCGTCCGCCCCCGCGGCCGCGCGCGCATCGCGACCCGTCGCTGCGCCGCAACCTGCCGCGGCACCCGCGTCGGCTGCGGCGCCGGCGCCGTCCCGCGCGCCGATGTTCGCGGTCGCCGCCGCCGTCGTCGTCGCCGTGCTCGGCGCGGGCGCGTATTTCGCGCTTGGACGCAAGACCGAGCCAGAGGCAAAACCGGCCGCCGCGGCGGCGCAGCCCGCGCAGGCGCCGGCGCAGGTCGCATCGAGCGCGCCGCCGGCTGCTCCGGCACCCGCACCCGCGGAACCCGGCGTGATGACGATCAGCGCAGTCGGGCTCGCCGACCCGGCGAAATTCGGCGGCGACGCGGCAGCCGCCGGCGCCGAGGCGCGCAACGACGCGAAGCGCCAGCTCGTGGAGAAGGCGCTCGCGCTCTACGTCGCGCCGGATTCGATCAACAAGAATTACGCCTGGGTGCAGGACAAGTTCCTGCCGCACGCGCCGGATTTCATCAAGGCGACGCTCACGGAAGAAGCGCCGCAGCTCGGCAAGGACGGTCTGGTGGCGATCGCAACGCGCGCCACGGTGAAAGTGCGCGACGTGCAGAAATCGTTCAACCGGATGAGCGACCAGGAGCGCATCCAGTTCATCCGCAACAACGGCGACCCGAAGATCGCGGTGCAGATGGCGATCGGCTACGCCGAGACCGCGCAGGGGATACCGCCGGCGCGCTCGCAGCTCGCCGAGAACGCCATCAAGGAGCGCATCAAGTCGTTCGGCTTCCGCACCTGGTCGGTGGAGGGCGAGGCGCGGACGGCGCCGGAGGCGAAGGGGGCGGATTTCCAGATCGTCGGCGAGGTGAAGGTGAAGCAGCTCTCTACGCGGCTCGCGGCCTCAGGGCTGACGGTCACGAAGACGGCGCTTACTTCCTGGACGATCAAGGCGATCGACAAGGCGAGCGGCGAGGAGATCTACGCCAATACCAAGCTGCCGAAGGCGACGAGCTGGGCGACCGAGGATGCCGCGCTCGCGGACATCGGCAGGCAGGTGGGCGACGAGTTCTCGAAGGATTTCTTCCTCGCGCATTTCAACTTCGGCGCGCAGCCGGTGGATCTGAAAGTGAGCGGGTTGCCGGGCGCGGAGGCGGGCAAGGCGCTGCTGCGCGAGTTGAGGAGTCTGCGCGGCGTGCTCGATGCGCAGGCCGCGGGCGAAGGCGCCTACCGCTTGGCGCTGCCCGAGGGCAGCGCGAGCGACCAGATCGCCGAGGGCGTGGTAAAGCCCTTGAATGCGAAGATGGGGCAGGCGTGCTTTGCGCTCGGTGCGTCGAGCGGCACGACGGTCGAGCTCAGCTACAGCGCGGCGTGCGCGGCGGAAAACGTTCGCAGCCGGTTCGAGGCCGCGCCGCCCGCCGGGGTTTACGGCGCGCCGCCTGCGCGCGGGAAGAGGTTCATCAAGGCCTGATCCAGTCGGTCGGGACTTTGCTCCTGACGCTGTTTTTCGTTCGAGCCCTGATTGGGGAGCCAACTGGGAGCAAGCTAAGGCACTCGTCCGAGGACCGTAAGTCTTGCGACGCTATGTCAGAACCCTGCGCGTTACGGCTCCCCGACCAAAGTCTAATTCCGCACGTACATTCGTCGGCGTATCCTGCGCTCATGTAGCCGTAGGCCCCCGTAATGGAATGGTCGCCCCTTCCCCTAACGGCATCGGAATGCCAAGGTGGAGATTGGGATTTCCACGAACGAAGAGAGGCGA
>MERB01000038.1 GCA_001770475.1 Betaproteobacteria bacterium RIFCSPLOWO2_02_FULL_66_14
CTACATCGTGGTGTACCTGAATAAAGCCGACATGGTCGATGACAAGGAGCTCTTGGAGCTGGTGGAAGTGGAGGTGCGGGAGTTGCTGTCGAAGTATGATTTTCCGGGGGAGAAGACCCCGATCGTGATCGGCTCGGCGCTCAAGGCCTTGGAGGGCGAGGACACCGACCTGGGGGTGAAGTCGATCTTCAAGCTCGCGGAGGCGCTGGATTCCTACATTCCGCAGCCCAAGCGGGCGATCGAAGGTGCGTTCCTGATGCCGGTGGAGGACGTGTTTTCGATCTCGGGCCGCGGCACGGTGGTCACCGGGCGGGTCGAGCGGGGCATCGTGAAGGTGGGCGATGAGATCGAGATCGTGGGGCTGAAGGCCACACTGAAGACGGTGTGCACGGGGGTGGAGATGTTCCGCAAGCTCCTGGATGAGGGGCAGGCGGGGGACAACATCGGGGTGCTGCTGCGGGGCACCAAGCGCGAGGAGGTCGAGCGCGGGCAGGTGCTCGCGAAGCCCGGATCGATCACCCCGCACGCGAAGTTCGAGTGCGAGGTGTACGTGCTCTCGAAGGAAGAGGGCGGGCGGCACACGCCGTTTTTCAACAACTACCGGCCGCAGTTTTACTTTCGCACCACCGATGTGACCGGAGCGGTGGAGTTGCCCGCGGGCACCGAGATGGTGATGCCGGGGGACAACATCAAGATGGTGGTGACGCTGATCACCCCCATCGCCATGGAACAGGGCCTGCGCTTTGCCATCCGCGAGGGCGGCAAGACCGTGGGCGCCGGCGTCGTCGCCAAAGTGATCGAGTAAGTCGACGCCGCGGATCACGATAGACGCGGCACGGAGACCGTATCAATGCAGAGCCAACGAATTCGCATTCGCCTGAAGGCTTTCGATTACCGGCTGATTGATCAGTCGGCGCTGGAGATCGTCGACACGGCGAAACGCACGGGGGCCGTTGTTCGGGGACCGGTGCCGTTGCCGACGCGCAAGCAGCGATTCGATCTGCTGCGCAGTCCGCACATCGACAAGGCTTCGAGGGATCAGCTTGAAATTCGGACCCACATGCGGCTGATGGACATCATCGATCCCACGGACAAGACCGTGGACGCTCTGATGAAACTGGATCTTCCCGCCGGAGTGGATGTAGAGATCAAGGTGCAGTAACCAGTCAGCACCGGCGGCACGCCGGCCAATTGCAGCCGGCACCCGGACCGCGTTGTCCGGGTCAACGAAAAGAGGAATCGCATGACCCTAGGAATCGTCGGCCGGAAGGTCGGCATGACGCGCATCTTCACCGACGACGGCGACGCCGCGCCGGTGACTGTCCTCGACGTGTCCGACAACAGGATCACGCAGATCAAGACGCCCGAACGCGACGGATACGCGGCCGTGCAGGTCGCTTTCGGCAAGCGTCGCGCGGGACGCATTAGCAAGCCTGCGGCGGGGCACCTAGCCAAGGCGGCGGTCGATGCGGGGCGGCTGTTGAAGGAGTTTCGGGCCAGCACTGATGAACTCGCCGCGCTCAAGGTGGGCGACCGGATCGGTGCCGAACTTTTCAAGGTCGGCCAAGTCGTTGACGTCCAAGGCGTGACGCTGGGCAAAGGGTTCTCAGGCGTGATCAAGCGGCACCATTTTTCATCCAACCGGGCAACGCACGGCAATTCGGTGACGACCAATACCCCGGGATCCACGGGACAACGCCAGAGTCCTGGCCGTGTTTTTCCGGGCAAGCGCATGCCCGGGCAACTGGGCAACGTGCGCCGCACGGTGCAAAACCTGGTCGTCGTGCGCATCGATGCCGAACGTCAGCTGTTGCTGATTCGTGGATCGGTGCCGGGATCGAACGGGCGCGACGTCGTCGTGCGGCCGGCGGTCAAGGACTGAGGGGCACGCGATGGACCTCAAACTGATCGATTCGCAGGATACGAGCGCGACCTTCAGCGCCCCGGACGCGTTGTTCGGGCGCGAATTCAACGAGGCGCTCGTGCACCAGCTGGTAGTCGCCTACCAGGCCAACGCCCGCAAGGGAACGCGTGCGCAGAAGGACCGCGGCGAGGTGCGCCACTCGACTCGCAAGCCGTGGCGGCAGAAGGGCACTGGCCGGGCGCGTGCCGGAATGACCTCGAGCCCGCTATGGCGGGGAGGCGGCAGGATTTTCCCGAACACGCCGGACGAGAATTTCTCGCAGAAGGTCAACCGCAAGATGTATCGCGCTGGCATGGCGGCGATTCTTTCGCAACTGGCGCGCGAGGATCGCATTCGTGTGGTGGATGATTTCACGCTCGAGGCGCCGAAGACGCGCCTGCTCGCGCAGAAGGTGAAATCGCTCGGATTTGAAGGCGTCCTGGTGATCACCGACGAAGTCGATCAGAACCTCTGGCTGTCGTGTCGCAATCTCATCAATGTGGAAGTGATTGCGGCGCGCAATGCCAACCCCCTCGCACTGGTCCGGCATCCGTCCGTGCTCCTGACCCGGAAAGCCGTGGCGACTCTCGAGGAGATGCTCAAGTGACCGCAGCCAAACGGTACCCGGCGGCACATCTCATGAACCTGGTGCTGGCGCCGGTGATATCGGAAAAGAGCACAAGGGTTGCAGACAAGAACCGGCAGTACGTGTTCCGCGTTCACGACGACGCGACCAAGCCTGAAATCAAAGCCGCGGTGGAGCTGCTGTTCAAGACCAAGGTCGACTCGGTTACCGTCTCCAACGTCAAAGGCAAGGCGCGCCGATTTGCGCGGTTTGCGGGGCGCCGCAGGAACTGGAAGAAGGCTTACGTGCGCCTCGCCGCAGGGCACGAAATCAACTTTGCGGCGACGGAGTAAGCCATGGCGCTCGTCAAAGTCAGACCTACATCGCCGGGAAGGCGCGGCCTGATCAAGGTCGTTTCGCCGGACCTGCACAAGGGCGAACCTCATTGGCCGCTGGTTTCGCGTGCGACCAAGACGGCTGGCCGGAACAACGCCGGGCGGATCACGGTGCGCCACCAGGGTGGCGGCCACAAACAGCATTACCGGATGGTGGATTTCCGCCGCGACAAGGACGGAATTCCGGCGAAGGTGGAGCGGCTTGAATACGACCCCAATCGGAGCGCGCACCTGGCGCTGCTGCTCTACGCTGATGGCGAAAGGCGCTACATCGTTGCGCCCAAGGGCGTGGCGGTAGGCGCGCAGCTGCAATCAGGATCCGAGGCCCCGATCAAAGCGGGTAATTCGCTGCCGCTGCGCAACATTCCCATCGGAACCACGGTTCACTGCATCGAAATGCTGCCGGGAAAGGGCGCGCAACTCGCGCGCTCCGCAGGGGGCGGGGCACAGCTGCTCGCGCGCGAAGGTTCATATGCGCAGCTGCGGTTGCGGTCCGGTGAAATCCGCAAGGTCCATGTCGAATGCCGCGCGACCGTCGGCGAGGTCGGTAACGAGGAACATAACCTCGAGTCCGTGGGAAAGGCGGGCCGCATGCGCTGGCGCGGTGTTCGGCCGACGGTGCGTGGTGTGGCGATGAACCCGATCGATCACCCTCACGGGGGCGGCGAAGGCCGCACGGCGGCCGCCGGCCCTCCGCAGTCGCCGTGGGGCGTAAAAAGCAAAGGATTCAAGACGCGGCGCAACAAGCGCACCCAGGTCATGATCGTGCGCGACCGACGCCGCGCCTGATGGAAGGTTGATATATGGCTCGCTCAATCAAGAAAGGTCCCTTCGTGGACCTGCATCTGACGAAGAAAGTGGATTCGGCGCGTGGCACGAACGACAAGCGCCCCATCAAGACTTGGTCGCGCCGCTCGACCATCGTTCCCGACTTCGTCGGCCTCACGATCGCCGTTCACAACGGCAAGCAGCACATTCCCGTGTACATCACGGAGAACATGGTCGGCCACAAGCTCGGCGAATTCGCGCAGACCCGTACGTTCAAGAGCCACTCCGCGGTCGGCAAGAAGACCGTGGAACCGGTCGGACGCGCACCGGCCGCTCCGGGCGCGGCGGCACCGGCGGCACCGGCGGCTGCGAAGAAATAGAGAGGGCGTCATGGAAACCAACGCATCGCTTCGAGGAGTGCGCCTGTCGGCGCAGAAGGGGCGACTGGTGGCCGACCTGATTCGAGGAAAGCCCGTGGACCAGGCACTGAACATCCTTGCGTTCACGCCCAAGAGGGGAGCCAAGCTTCTGAAGAAAGTGCTTGAATCCGCTATCGCGAACGCCGAGCACAACGACGGAGCCGACGTCGATACCTTGAAGGTGATTCGGGTCCACGTGGAGCGCGGCTCCTTCCTGAAGCGGTTCCACGCGCGCGCCAAGGGGCGAGGCACCCGCGTCACCAAGCATTCCTGTCATATCTACGTAACCGTAGGCGACTGAAGGGGACGTATGGGTCAGAAAATCAATCCGATCGGTTTCAGGCTCGCGGTCAACCGGAACTGGGGATCGCGCTGGTACGCGAACAACAAGAACTTCGCGCCGATGCTGGCCGAGGACATCAAGGTACGTGCGTTCCTCAGGCGAAAACTGGCGCACGCATCCGTGGGACGTGTGCTGATCGAGCGGCCTGCGAAGGACGCGCGCATTACGATTTACTCGGCGCGTCCAGGCGTGGTCATCGGCAAGAAGGGCGAGGAAATCGAAGCACTCAAGGCCGAACTGCGGCGCATCATGGGCGTGAACCAGGTTCACGTGACCATCGAGGAAATCAGAAAGCCCGAAATCGACGCCCAGCTGATCGCCGACTCGATCGCGCAACAGCTTGAAAAGCGGATCATGTTCCGGCGCGCGATGAAGCGGGCGATGCAGAACGCGATGCGCCTCGGGGCTCAGGGAATCAAGATCATGAGCGCGGGGCGCCTGAACGGTATCGAAATTGCGCGCACCGAGTGGTACCGCGAAGGACGCGTGCCCTTGCATACGCTTCGCGCGGACATCGATTACGGGACCGGCGAGGCGAAGACCACCTACGGGGTGATTGGAATCAAGGTCTGGGTTTACAAGGGCGAAGTGATGCCGAAGAACGAGGCGGACGCGGCCACGGGTGGTGCGCCGGCAATGCCTTCGCTGGCTCCCGAGGCCCCGGGCGACACGAAGCGCGCGAAGAAGCCCGCGCCCAGGGCCGGCGCGAAGCGACCGGCATCGAGAGAAAAGCCGGATGGGGACAAGAAACCGGCAGTCGCGCGGGCGAAGAAACCGGACGCGGAGAAAACCAAGACAACCATCAAGAGGACCCGCAAGCTGGTCAAAGAAGCGGAGCAGCCCAGCGCCAGCCCGCCCGATGACGCCGAGGGCAAGGAGTAACCGATGCTGCAGCCGGCACGCACCAAGTATCGCAAGCAGCAGAAGGGCCGCAACACCGGGGTCGCGACCCGCGGCGCGCGCGTGTCGTTCGGGGAGTACGGCCTGAAGGCCATCGGACGCGGCAGGCTCACGGCGCGCCAGATCGAGGCAGCGCGTCGCGCATTGTCGCGCCACATCAAGCGGGGTGGACGAATCTGGATTCGCGTGTTTCCAGACAAGCCAGTCTCGCAAAAGCCCGCCGAGGTCAGGATGGGGAACGGCAAGGGCAATCCGGAGTACTTCGTCGCGGAGATCCAGCCTGGAAAGATCATCTACGAGATGGACGGAGTCAACGAAGCGCTTGCGCGCGAGGCGTTCGCGCTTGCTGCGGCGAAGTTGCCGATCAAGACGATCGTCGTGCATCGCATGCTGGGCTAGACCATGAAACTGAGCGAACTTCGAACCAAGACCCGCGACGATCTGACCAAGGAGCTCGAAGCCCTGCTCAAGGCGCAGTTCGGACTGCGGATGCAGCACGCGACGCAGCAGTTGTCCAACACCAGCCAGAAGCGCAAGGTGCGCCGGGATATCGCCCGTGTCCGTACCGTGCTTCGGGAGAAAGTGAAACGATGAATTCGGAGCAGGCAGGCACACCCGCGGCCAAGAATCGGCGCACCCTGATGGGACGGGTGGTGAGCAATCGGATGCAGAAGACGGTGACGGTGCTTGTCGAGCGCCGTGTCAAGGATCGACTCATGGGGAAGATCCTGACGCGCTCGACGAAGTACCATGCGCACGTCGCGGAAGGAGAATTCAACAACGGCGATCTCGTCGAGATCGGCGAGTGCCGCCCGATTTCCAAGACCAAGGCGTGGACGGTGATGCGCCTGGTGGAGAAATCGAAGGAGATTTGATGTTTCGTCCTGCCTTGCTTGGCAGGCACGCATCAAGCTAAAATAGAACACTTTCCCGCCCCTTCGGGGTCCAAGACTACGCCGCAGCAGGCGGCGCAAGTTGGATGGAGTCAGGCAATCATGATTCAGATGCAGTCGATACTCGATGTCGCCGACAACACCGGCGCGCGCACCGTCATGTGCATCAAGGTGCTGGGCGGCTCCAAGCGCCGCTATGCGTCGATCGGCGACGTGATCAAGGTGAGCGTCAAGGACGCTGCGCCTCGAGGGCGGGTCAAGAAGGGCGAGATCTACGACGCGGTGGTCGTCCGTACCGCGAAGGGCGTGCGGCGCGGCGACGGATCGCTGATCCGCTTCGACTCCAACGCCGTGGTGCTGCTGACTCCCAAGCTCGAGCCGATCGGCACGCGGATTTTCGGACCGGTGACGCGCGAACTGCGGACCGAGCGGTTCATGAAAATCGTGTCTCTCGCGCCTGAAGTCATCTGATCGGCGCCTGAAAGGAATCCGAACCATGCATCGCATCCGCAAAGGCGACGAGGTCGTCATCATTTCGGGAAGGGACAAGGGCAAACGCGGCACGGTTCTGCGCCGGGCCGACGCCGAGCATGTCGTCGTCGAGGGCGTGAACCGCGTCAAGAAGCACCAGCGGCCGAACCCGATGAAGAACGTCCCGGGCGGCATCACCGACCGCGATATGCCGATTCACGTCTCCAACGTCGCGCTGTTCAATCCCGCGACGCAGAAGGCCGATCGGGTCGGATTCAAGGAACTCGATGAGGGCCGGAAGGTGCGCGTGTTCAAGTCGAACGGCGAGCAGGTGGATCGTTAAGGAATAGCCATGGCCAAGGAAACATCGCCGCAGAAACCAGTGCAGAAGAAGGCCGCCCCGGGAGCCGGCGCGCCGAAGAAATCCGCGCCGGGCGCCGAAACCGCCGCGAAGGGAGCGGCCGCCGAGGCCCCTCAGTTGCCGTCGCCGCCGGCGCGGCTGCGCGATTTCTACCGCGAACGGGTGGTGCCGGACCTGATGCAGAAGTTCGGTTACTACAGCGTCATGCAGGTGCCGCGCATCCGCAAGATCACCATCAACATGGGCGTCGGCGAGGCGGTTGGCGACAAGAAGATCCTGGAAAACGCCATCGGCGACATGACGCGCATCGCGGGCCAGAAGCCAGTCGCCACTAAGGCGCGCAGGTCGATCGCGAACTTCAAGCTGCGCGCCGGCTACCCGGTCGGCTGCATGGTGACGCTTCGCGGGGCGCGCATGTACGAATTCCTGGATCGCCTGGTGAACATCGCGATTCCGCGAATCCGTGATTTTCGCGGCGTTTCGAACCGGGCATTCGATGGCCGCGGCAACTACAGCCTGGGCGTCCGGGAGCAGATCATTTTCCCGGAAATCGAGTACGACAAGATCGATGCGCTCCGGGGACTCAATATCGCGATCAGCACGACCGCGAAAACCGACGACGAGGCGCGCGCCCTGCTTTCGGCGTTCCGCTTTCCGTTCAAGCACTGAGGTAATCGACATGGCCAAGCTCGCAGTGAAGTTGCGCCAACAGAATCGCCGCCGAACGGTGGAAAAATTCAAGGCTAGACGTGCGGTTTTGCTCGATACGCTGCGTGACGTGCGCGCGACCGACGAGGCGCGCGACCAGGCGCGGATTGCGCTGCAGAAACTGCCTCGGGACGCGTCGCCGGTACGATTGCGCAACCGCTGCGCGCTCACGGGACGCCCTCGCGGCGTATATCGCAAGTTCGGCATCGGACGCAACAAGCTGCGAGACCTCGCGCTCAAGGGCGATGTGCCCGGCGTGATCAAGGCGAGCTGGTAAGGAGAACTGCATGAGCATGAGCGATCCGATCGCGGACATGCTGACCCGCATTCGAAATGCGCAGGTCACGGGCCAGGTCGAGGTGCAAATGCCCGCTTCGAGCATCAAGGCGGCCATTGCGCAGGTATTGAAGGACGAAGGGTACATCGACGATTTCGGGGTGCGCGAAGCCGGCGTGCACCGGGAACTCCGGATCGGCTTGAAATATTACGCGGGTCGGCCGGTCATCGAGCGACTGGAGCGGATTTCGAAACCGGGGCTGCGCGTCTACCGTGGTCGCGATGATCTGCCTCGCGTCATGAACGGCTTGGGCGTGGCGATCCTTTCGACGTCGCGCGGTGTGATGACCGATCGCAAGGCGAGGGCGACTGGCCTCGGCGGCGAAGTGCTCTGCATTGTCGCCTGACGGAGACGCATCCATGTCCAGAATCGCGAAAAACCCGATTGCAGTGCCCAAGGGCGTAGACATCAGCGTCGCGTCGGGTCAGATCGCGGTGAAAGGCCCGCTCGGATCGATCGCCACGGACGTGAATCCGACGGTCGAGCTGGTGCGCGAAGGCGAGCACCTGACCTGCAAGGCGCTCGGGAATTCGCGCCAGGCCAACGCCATGTCGGGGACGATGCGGGCGCTGGTTGCCAACATGGTCACGGGAGTAACGAAGGGATTCGAGCGAAAGCTGACTCTGGTCGGCGTCGGTTACCGCGCTCAGGCCCAGGGCGACAAGCTCAATCTGTCGCTTGGATTCTCGCACCCCGTCGTGCTGCAGATGCCCAAGGGCATCAAGGTGGTCACGCCGACGCAGACGGAGGTTCTGGTGAGCGGAGTCGATCGGCAGCTCGTCGGACAGGTTGCGGCGAAGATTCGCGACGCGCGTCCCCCGGAGCCCTACAAGGGCAAGGGCGTGCGTTATGCGGATGAAGTCGTCGTGTTGAAAGAGACGAAGAAGAAGTAGCGGAGCAAAGCCATGCCGGATAAGAATCAGGCGCGTTTGCGCCGAGCGAGCCAGACGCGACTCAAAATTCGCGAGTTGGGTCACGTGCGCCTGACGGTGCATCGAACCAACTGCAACATCTACGCGCTGATCACGACGTCGGCCGGCGACCGCGTGCTCGCGAGCGCATCGACGATGGAAACGGATTTGCGCGCCACACTCAAAAACGGCGGCAACTGCAGTGCCGCGAAGGCGGTTGGAAAGCGCATCGCAGACAAGGCCAAGGCGGCGGGCATCGAAAAAGTGGCATTTGACCGCGCCGGTTACCGCTATCACGGGCGCGTCAAGGCGCTTGCCGAGGCTGCCCGCGAAGGCGGACTCCAGTTCTGAGGATCAGACGACATGGCAAAAATGCAGGCAAGAGTGCGGCAGACCGAAGAGCGGGGCGATGGCCTGCGCGAAAAAATGGTCGCTGTGAACCGTGTCACCAAGGTCGTCAAGGGCGGCCGGGTGCTCGGCTTTGCGGCGCTCGCAGTGGTTGGCGATGGCGACGGCGGCGTGGGGATGGGCAAGGGCAAAGCGCGCGAAGTGCCGGTCGCGGTGCAGAAAGCCATGGACGAGGCACGGCGCAAGATGTTCAAGATCAATCTGAAGAACGGAACGCTGCATCACACGGTTCGCGGACGTCACGGCGCAGCCAAGGTACTCATGCAACCGGCTTCGGAAGGCACGGGAATCATCGCCGGTGGCCCGATGCGCGCGGTGTTCGAGGTGATGGGCGTCACCAACATTCTGGCCAAGTGCTTCGGCTCGACCAATCCCTATAACGTCGTGCGAGCAACGCTCCATGGGCTGCAGGCCATGAGTACGCCGGCGCAAATTGCCGCAAAGCGCGGCAAGAGCGTCGAAGACGTCCTGGCGAACTGAGGCACAACATGGCGGACGGAAAGATCCGGGTGACGCTGGTGAAGGGCCTCGCGGGAACCAAGCAAAGCCACCGTGACACGGTGCGCGGGCTGGGGCTGCGCAGGCTGAACCATACGGTGGAAGTGGTCGACACCGCTGCGGTTCGGGGGATGATCTACAAGGTTTCCTATCTCGTTCGGGTGGAAGGATAGTCGACATGCGCTTGAATACGCTCAAGCCGGCCGCCGGCTCCAAAAGCGCGCGGCATCGCGTTGGCCGCGGCGGCGGGTCGGGATGGGGCAAGACCGCTGGACTCGGCCACAAAGGCCAGCGCGCCCGGGCGGGGGGCTATCACAAAGTCGGGTTCGAGGGCGGTCAGATGCCCCTGCATCGTCGCCTGCCCAAGCGCGGATTCACGTCGCTGGGTCGCGACCGGTATGCTGAGGTCCGTCTGTCGGACCTGCAGCGCATGAAGTCGAGCGAGATCGATCTCGCGACGCTGAAGGCCGAAGGCGTGGCATCGCGTCTGGCGCTGCAGGCGAAGGTGATTCTGTCGGGCAAGCTTTCCCGCGCGGTTACCCTGAAGGGCATTGGCGTTACCAAGGGCGCTCGCGCAGCGATCGAGGCGGCCGGAGGCCGGATCGAAACCCCTGCCGCAGCGCCCACCGCGCCGGAAGGCAAGGAATAAGCGCGCTTGGCCACAACGCTGCCAAACGCGGGCAAGACCGGACGCTACGGCGATCTGAAGCGGCGGCTGCTGTTCCTGCTCGGAGCGCTGGTCGTGTTCCGCATCGGCGCGCACATTCCCGTGCCCGGCATCGATCCAAACGTGCTTGCCGACCTATTCAAGGGCCAGCAGGGCGGAATCCTGGGCATGTTCAACATGTTTTCGGGAGGTGCGCTTTCGCGGTTCACGATTTTCGCCCTTGGAATCATGCCCTACATTTCCGCCTCGATCATCATGCAGCTGATGACCGCGGTCAGCCCGCAGCTCGAGCAGTTGCGCAAGGAAGGGGAAGCGGGCCGGCGCAAGATCACCCAGTACACGCGCTATGGCACGCTCCTTCTGGCGCTGTTTCAGGCAACCGGAATATCGATCGCCCTGGAAAGCCAGCCGGGCCTGGTGCTGGATCCGGGGCTGATGTTTCGGATTACGACGGTCACGACACTCGTCACGGGCACCATGTTCCTGATGTGGCTCGGGGAACAGATCACCGAGCGCGGCCTCGGCAACGGAATTTCGATCATCATCTTCGCCGGGATCGCGGCGGGATTGCCAAGCGCGATCGCGGGAACTCTGGAGTTGGTGAGAACCGGCGCGATGCATCCGCTCACGGCGCTTCTGATCGCGGCGGCGGTGTTCGTCGTCACCGGTGTGGTGTGCTTCGTGGAGCGCGGCCAGCGAAAGATTCTGGTCAATTACGCCAAACGGCAGGTCGGGAACCGCGTGTACGGGGGACAGAGTTCGCACCTTCCGTTCAAGCTCAACATGTCCGGGGTGATTCCGCCGATCTTCGCGTCGTCGCTGATTCTGTTTCCGGCAACGCTGCTCGGCTGGTTCGGCACGGCCGAAGGCCTGGTGTGGCTGCGCGATCTCTCCGGGATGCTCTCGCCCGGCCAGCCGTTCTACGTTCTGCTGTATGCCGGGCTGATCATTTTCTTCTGTTTCTTCTACACCGCGCTGCAGTACAACCCGAAGGAAACGGCAGACAATCTGAAGAAATCCGGGGCGTTCGTCCCGGGAATCCGGCCCGGGGAACAGACCGCGCGCTATCTGGAGAAGATCCTGCTCCGGCTGACGCTCGCGGGCGCGATTTACGTGACGTCGGTTTGCCTGCTGCCCGAGTTTCTGATCCTGCGATGGAACGTGCCGTTCTATTTCGGCGGAACTTCGCTGCTAATCATCGTGGTCGTGACGATGGATTTCATGGCGCAGGTGCAGGCGTACATCATGACCCACCAATACGAAAGCCTGTTGCGAAAGGCGAGTTTCAAAGGCGGACTGCCGGTGCGCTGAACGCAGGGCGATGGCGAAGGAAGACGTCGTTGAAATCGCGAGCGAGGTGGTCGAGAACCTCCCCAACGCGACCTTCAGGGTACGACTTGAAAACGGACACGTGATTCATGGATTCATCTCCGGAAAGATGCGATTGAACTACAGCCGCATCCTTCCGGGGGACAAGGCGATGGTGCAGTTGACGCCCTACGACCTGAGCAAGGGGCGCATAACGTTTCGCGCGACGTAAGGGGAGAAGTCCGATGAAGGTGAGTGCGTCAGTGAAGAAGATGTGCCGCAAGTGCAAGATCGTGCGGCGCAAGCGCGTGGTGCGGGTGATCTGCCCGGATCCGCGTCACAAGCAGCGGCAGGGATGAGCCCTGCGCAATGGCGTTGACCATTGATAGAGCATTGAACAAACAGTTATAATTCAAAATTTTCCACATTCGGGAACCGCATGGCCCGCATCGCAGGCATCAACATCGCAAACCACCATCACGCCGGGATCGCGCTGACCGCGATTTTCGGCATCGGCCGCGCGCGCGCGGAAGCGATTTGCGCAGCATCCGGAATCGAGAAGTCGCGCAAGATCAAGGATCTGACGGACGCGGAAATGGAGCGCCTGCGCGAGACCGTGGCGCGCTTTACCGTCGAGGGCGACCTGCGCCGCGAAGTGTCGATGTCGATCAAGCGCCTGATGGACCTGGGCTGCTACCGGGGCCTGCGGCACCGCAAGGGCTTGCCCGTCCGCGGGCAGCGGACTCGGACCAACGCGCGCACGCGCAAGGGCCCGCGCAAGGCCGCAATCAAGTTGAACGTCCAAGCCGGCAAGGCTGCCTGAAAGGATCGCATCCATGGCGAGCAAGAACGCACCCAGCCATCAGCAGTTGAATCAGACTGCGGCGGCGCGCGCACGCAAGAAGGTCAAGAAAAACGTGGCCGAAGGCATCGCGCACATTCACGCGTCGTTCAACAACACCATTGTCACGATTACGGATCGCCAGGGCAATACGCTTTCCTGGTCCACGTCCGGGAACGCTGGTTTCAAGGGCTCGCGCAAGTCCACGCCGTTCGCCGCGCAGGTCGCGGCGGAACGTGCCGGACGCGCGGCGCAGGAATGCGGCGTGAAGAATCTGGAAGTCCGCATCAAGGGGCCGGGGCCCGGCCGAGAGTCGGCCGTTCGTGCATTGAACGCGATCGGGTTCAAGATCGGCTCGATCGCCGACGTGACGCCCGTGCCGCACAATGGATGCCGGCCGCCCAAGCGGCGTCGGGTCTAGGGGGAACGATGGCCAGAAATCTCGATGCCAAGTGTCGCATTTGCCGCAGGGAGGGCGAGAAGCTCTTCCTCAAGGGCGAGAAGTGCTACACCGACAAGTGCGCAGTGGATCGCCGCAGTTACGCTCCTGGACAGCACGGGCAGAAGTCGGGCAATCGCCTTTCCGACTACGGCAAGCAGCTGCGCGAGAAGCAGAAAACCCGTCGCATGTACGGCCTGCTGGAAGGCCAATTCCGGAGGCTTTACGCCGAAGCATCGCGCTCCAAGTCGGTGACCGGCGAGCGCCTGCTGCAACTGCTGGAAACGCGCCTCGACAACATCGCCTATCGGATGGGGTTCGGCATCTCCAGAACCGAGGCGCGCCAGGTCGTGCGCCACAACGCCATTCTCGTCAACGGCAAACGCGTCAATATTCCGTCGTTCCAGGTGCGCGCCGGCGACGTGGTCGAGGTCGCGGAGAAGGCCAAGGGACACCTGCGGATCAAGGCGGCCGCCGAGGCGACTGAGTCGCGCGGCATACCGGAATGGCTGGAGGTCGACGCAAAGGCGCTCAAGGGGACGCTCAAGTCGCTGCCCGTGCGCTCCGACCTGCCGTCGACGGTCAACGAAAGCATGATCATCGAGTTGTATTCGAAGTAACGGGATAACCCACACATGTCACTGACCGGATTGCTCAAGCCGCGCATCGTCGACGTCCAGAACGTTTCGCCGCTGCACGCGAGAGTTACGATGGAACCGTTCGAGCGCGGGTATGGCCATACGCTGGGCAATGCGCTGAGGCGCGTGCTCCTTTCCTCGATGCCGGGGTTCGCGCCCACCGAGGTTCAGATCGCTGGGGTGGTGCACGAATACTCGATGCTCGACGGCGTGCGCGAAGACGTCGTGGATCTGCTGCTAAACCTGAAGGGCGTGGTGTTTCGCCTGCACAACCGCCAGGAGGCGATCGTCACCCTGAAGAAGAAGGGCGAGGGGACCGTGACGGCCGCGGACATCGAGGTGACGCACGAGGTCGAAGTGGTCAATCCCGAACACGTCATTGCGCACCTCGCGGCCGGCGGCAAGCTCGAACTGCAGATCAAGATCGAGTCCGGTCGCGGTTACGTTCCGGGCAATCTGCGGTTTCTTCCGGAGGAGACCAAGAGCATCGGCCGCATCATTCTCGACGCTTCCTACAGCCCGGTGCGCCGCGTGTCGTATTCCGTGGATGCGGCGCGCGTCGAGCAGCGCACCGACCTGGACAAGCTGATCCTGGACATCGAGACCAATGGGGTGATCGAACCGGAAGAGGCGGTTCGTTATGCCGCGCGCATCCTCGTCGAGCAGCTGTCGGTGTTCGCACAACTCGAAGGCACTGCCCCGCTGACGGAGGAAAAGAAGACGATCGCTCCGGACCCCATTCTGCTGCGGCCGGTGGACGATCTCGAGCTGACCGTGCGGTCGGCGAACTGCCTGAAGGCCGAAAACATCTACTACATCGGCGACCTGATCCAGCGCACCGAGACCGAGCTTCTCAAGACGCCGAACCTCGGGCGCAAGTCTCTCAACGAGATCAAGGAAGTGCTGGCCTCGCGGGGCCTGACGCTCGGGATGAAGCTCGAGAACTGGCCGCCGGCGGGACTCGAGCACAACCGCGCCTGAGGAAGGGGCAACATGCGCCACGGTCACGGCCTTCGCAAGCTCAATCGCACCACCAGCCATCGGCTGGCGATGCTTCGCAACATGGCGGTATCCCTGTTGAGGCACGAGGAAATCACGACGACGCTCCCGAAGGCGAAGGAGCTGCGCCGCGTCGTCGAGCCGATCATCACGATCGGCAAGTCGCCGTCGCTCGCCAACCGGCGCCTGGCGTTCAATCGCCTGCGTGACCGCGAAACCGTCGGCAAATTGTTCGACGAGCTCGGGCCGCGCTATGCGACGCGCAAGGGTGGCTACCTGCGAATCCTGAAGAGCGGCTTTCGCAAGGGCGACAACGCGCCGATGGCGCTGGTGACGCTGCTCGACCGGCCGGAGACGGCTGAGGTCGGGAAGAAGACCGGCGAAAAGAAAGCCGCCTGAGCGCCAGTCCCGGTGTCTAGCGTATCAAGATCGCGCGATAGTCGTTCACGTTAGTGCGCGTAGGACCGGTGACCAACAGGTCGCCGAGCGTCGAGAAGAATCCATAGCTGTCGTTTGCCGCGAGGAAGCGCCTCGCGTCGAGCCCGTGCTCGCGGGCGCGGGCGGGCGAGTCGGGAGCGAGCAGCGCCCCGGCATTGTCTTCCGAGCCGTCGATGCCATCGGTGTCTGCGGCGATGGCCCACACGTTGTCCATGGTTTCCAGCGCGACGGCGAGCGCAAGCAGGAACTCGCTGCAGCGCCCACCGCGTCCGCCGCTCGAGCGCAGGGTCACGGTGCACTCGCCTCCGGAGATGAGCGCAACGGGTGGATTCCACGGCGAGCCGTACAGGCGGATTTCGCGCACGAGCGCGGCCATGACTTTCGCGACCTCGGAGGCCTCGCCGGTGATCGAGTCGCCGAGGATGACCGGAGTCACGCCGTGAGCGCGAAAGATCTCGGCCGCGGCCTCCAAAGATCGGTGTGCAGAGGCGATAACCCTGTTTTCCACCCGGGCGAATACCGCGTCCCCAGGTTTGGGGGTTTCGGAGAATTCACCTGGCTGCGCGATACCGTATTTCCGCAACACGGCGGCCGCGTCGACGCGAGTGGTTGGGTCCGGTGCGCAGGGCCCGGAGGCGATATGCGTCGGGTCGTCGCCCGTAACGTCTGAAATGATGAGGGCGAGCACGCTTGCGCGCGTGGTGGCGGCGAGTCTGCCGCCCTGAATCGCTGATGCATGCTTGCGCACCGTGTTGATCTCCTGGATCGCCGCGCCACAACGCAGGAGTTCGGCGGTCATCGCCTTGAGCCGATTCATCGTGATGCCCGGGGCCGGCAGCGACAGCAGCGCCGAGCCGCCCCCGGAAATCAATGCAAGGAGCAGATCGTCAGGACCAAGCGCACTCGCGCACTCGAATATCCGACGAGCTGCGGCTTCGCCTGCGGAATCCGGAATCGGGTGCCCCGCCTCGATCACCTGGATTCGCTCGGTAGGCAATCCATGTCCGTACCGGGTGAGCGCAATTCCGTCGAGCGCCGCGCCGGACGGCCAGTTGCGCTCCACCGCGACTGCCATCGACGCGGCAGCCTTGCCGACGGCGACGACGAATGTACGTCCGCCGGGCGGTCGTGGCAGGTGCTCCGGCAGAATCTTCAATGGGTCGGCGGCATCGACTGCCGCACCAAAACTGCGGACGAGAAGATCGCGCACCGAAGCCGAACTCCGCCCGGCGCTATTCGAATCGTTCGTTCTCGGCATCCTTGCCGAGCGCGTATCCGCTGGGGTAGTACTCGCGAAAGTCCCGCATGATCGTCTCCGCCGGTACGTCGGCGAAGGTGCCGCGGAAATTGACGTACTCCATGTGGCGGCGGTCGTCCTCGTCGAACGGGTGGAAGATCGAGTCCTCGCGGCCGTCGAACTCGAGCGGCTTCACGCGAAACCGCCGGCACAGCTCGCGGTTGAACACCGGCGTCGCCTTGACCCACTTGCCCTCGAGAAGCAGTTCCGCATAGCCGTGGTAGATGAACACGTCCGAGCCCATGCGCTCGCGCAGCCGCGGCGTGGTGAGGTGGTTCTTGACGTCGGCGAAGCCGACGCGCGCCGGGATGCCGACGGCGCGCGCGCATGCCGCATAGAGCGCCGATTTCCCGACGCAGAAACCGACGCCGCGCGCGAGCACGCTCGAGGCGCGGTAGGTCTCGATGTCCGTGAAGTTCAGGAACGGGCTGTAGCGAACGCCGTCGCGCACCGCGTAGTACAGCGACACCGCACGCTCGCGGTCCGTGCCGCCCTTGGCGCGCTCGAGCGCGAACGCCCGCACCGCGGGGTGTTCGCTGTCGATGAACGCACCTGCTTGCAGGTACGCGCTATCGGTCAAGCTTCATCAGCCGGCGGGCACCGGCAAACAGGTGACTGGACTGGTTGGCGAGCCCGTCGACGACGGAAAAATGGTTCGCGCCCGGCATCGCTACGTCGCCCGCGTAGACGCCCTTCCAGCGTTCCGCGAGCAGGCCGTTCTGGCGCTTGAATTCGCCGCTTTCCTCGCCGCCGACGCAGGTCATGACGGGGGCGCGGGTCGCCGGCGGCAGAAATGCCGGCGACACCTTGAGCGCGACCGCGTCGTCGAGCTTCAGGTCGCCGTTCAGCCAGTCGACCTGGGCGAGCGGGCGAAGGTCGTAAATTCCGCTGATCGGGAGCGCGCCCTTGAACAGGTCCCGAGGCAACCGCGGATTGAACGCGGGCCAGATGGCCGCCATCATCATCGCCGCCAGATGTCCCCCGGACGAATGCCCGCTGACGAACAGCCGGTCCTCGTCCATGCCGTACTGCTCGGCGTTGAGGTAAAGCCAGCCGCTTGCGCGAAGCATCTGGCGCACGATTTCTTCGAGCGAAACGGCCGGGCAGAGGTCGTAGTTCACGACGGCCAACGACACTCCGGCATCGACCCAGGCGGGGGCGAGGAACGAAAAATCGGACTTGTCGAGGGACCGCCAATAGCCGCCGTGGATGAACAGCATGCAGCTTCCGTCGCCCTTGCGCGCCGGAAACAGGTCCATCGTTTCACCGGGCAGATCGCCGTAGCGCCGGTCGAGATAGCAGATCATGGTCGCTCGGGCGCGTGCCGAAAGCTGCGCCCACCGGCTGAAGTACTGCGGATGCTCCGGCACCCGTTCGCGATTGTTGTATTCGGCGGAATAGAAGGCCGCGTCTTTCATTCTCGCCTTTCGCGCCAGAAACCGAGCGCCACTTGCGCGGGACGGTCGGAATACGAAAAGAGCACGCATTCGTCCCGGGTCTCGAAACCGGCGGTGTGCCACGAAGGGACCACGAAAATGTCCCGTGGCTCAAAGGCAAAAGTCTCGCCCCCGATGCTAACGGTCCCACGGCCCTCGACCACGGTGTAGACCGTAGCGTCGGTCGAGCGGTACGGCGCCGATTGGAAGTCGCGCGGCAATAGCTGAATGAACGAACCGATGGTTGGCATCGCGAATCCGCCGTCGAGGGGATTCGTGAACTGCATCTTCCAGCCGTGGCTCGGGTCCGGAACCTCGTTTCGAGACAGCGCGTTCAAGGTTTCGCGGCTGCGCTCGTACGGGTAGCTGAACACCGGTGAAGTGCGGGTCTGCGGCATCGGGCCGAGCGGCCTGAGGTTGTTGCCGTAACGCGCGTACGAATCCCCCTCGTTGCGCGTCACCGGCTGGCTGGCCTCGGGGAAGTTCTCGGCGAACTGCGCATCGAACAAGGCGAGGATGTTGATGTCCAGGCCGTCCATCCAGACCACCGGTTCGTCGCCCGGATTGCCATGATCGTGCCAGGTCCAGGAAGGCGTGATGATGAAATCGCCGGGGTGCATCGTCGTGCGTTCGCCGTCGACGGCGGTATAGGCGCCGGAACCCTCGATCACGAATCGCAGCGCCGACTGCGTGTGGCGGTGGCTCGGGGCGACTTCGCCCGGCAGAATGAGTTGCAGCCCGCAGTAAAGGCTTCGCGTGATTGACGACTGGCCGCGCAAGCCGGGATTCTCGAGGATCAGCACGCGGCGAACGGCCTCCTTGGCGCTGATCAATCGGCCCGATTCCATCACGTACGGCCGCAGGCGGTCGTAATTCCAAAGCGCGGGCTTGCAGGGGGTTCCAGGCTGCGACGGCACCAGCGCGTGCAGAACTTCCCAGAGCGGAGCGAGGTTATCGCCGTCCATGCGGCGGTAAAACTCGGCACGCCTGTCGGGGGACGATGCCTGTGGATGCGCGGTCATGAGGCCAGCTGGAATCAAACGGAAATTTTATCCTCCAACGGCCGCAGCGGGGGTAAGGCTTTGACTCAGGACGCCTTGGATAGCCACACCACGGGCTTGCCCAAGGTCTGGTGCAGCGATTTGCCCTCGGGGTCGGCGAGCGCAGCGTCGCGGGCCTTGCGAATCGCAGCGGCCTGTGCTGCGGGGTCAGCGGCGGGCGGGTTCTCGACCAGCGCGTCGAGGATCGCCAGAAAGCTGGACAAGCCGCGGCGATAGGTCTCACCGTAGCCTTTCAGGAGCCGCGCGCAGTCCGCGATCTCGATCGCGAGCGACGTGCTGCGTGGTGCCGCCTCGCGAATCGCGGCGAGCCAGCGCTCGATGCGCTGCTGCTCCTCCTGGTAGCGGAAACTGAACGGACGCCAGGGTTTCAGCCAGGCGAGCGCCTTCATCGTCAGGTAGCCCGGAATGCCCGAAGTGCGTATGTGCATGCCGACATTGAGCGTGTCCAGTTTTCCGCGCCGGCGTGCCCACTCGACCACGCGCCGCCCGAGCCAGGGCGGCAGCAACGAGGCAGCTTCCTCGACACCCGGTTTCAGGTAATCGATCACGATGACCGGCTCGCCTTCGCGGGCGCCGACTTCGCGCCGCACCCGCTCGAATCGCGTCGCGCGCGTTTTCAGGTCGGCGACGCGGATGATATCTTCGTAGCTCATCCACACCGCGAGATGCCGCGCGACTTCCGCCAGAAGCTGCGAATCTGCACCGACCGACTTGAGCCGCCGCAGATAGAGTTCTGCGTACGCGTTTCCCTGGTAATCGTGCAATCTCGCAACGCCCAGTTCGATGACTTCCTGCGCGCCACGAGGAGCCACAGGAGGCTTGGCTGCGGCCGGCATCGGCGCTCCCTGGGCGAGTTCGAACCCCGCCTTGAATCCGGCCAGGCTCGCCGCAGCGCCCCGGCCATGCTCCCCGATGGCGGCTTCGCAGGCTTCGCGCGGCAGGGGCAGGGCGCCGCTGCCGGCAATCGCGCCGAACAGCACCGCGTTGATCACGGTGCCCGAACGCTGGGCAAGGCTCTGCATGTCGAACAGAACCGCTTTGCGCGCAAGCTTGCGCGCCGCCTCGATCACGCGGGCGCTGTCGTATCGCCCGTCGCCCATCTGCATCTTCTCCGTGGTGGCGTAGATTCGATGGGTCGAGGCGATGAAGACCGTGCGGTCGGGAACGACGTAACCGTTCTGCATGGCCCGCGCTGCCTCCACGAGTTCCGAGGCCACCATCACATCGACATGGCCCGGGCTGGGGGTCAGCGCCATCACCGGCTCGCGTCCGGCCAGTTCGGCGCGCGCCGTCGGGAAAATCTCCAGGTAGTAAGTCGTCGCTCCCGTTCGTTGCGCAACGCCGGGAATCGAAGTCGCCTGCGCGGGAAAATCGCACCGCTGCGCTGCGTGCATGAGCCATTCAGCCATGACGCCGCCACCTTCGCCCCCGAGGGCTGCGATCAGAATCGTGATCGGGCGATCCGCGAGGCTCATGCCGGAACGACCATTTTCCGCAGCCGTCGCGTGAGGCGGTCCCAGATGCCGGGATTGTGCACGACCTCGGCGCGGTAGAAGGACGGACAGAGCACGGCGGCATGCGCGTTCTCG
>MERB01000039.1:0-983 GCA_001770475.1 Betaproteobacteria bacterium RIFCSPLOWO2_02_FULL_66_14
GAGCCTGCGGCCCGAAGCCGAACGCCTGCGGCACGAATCGGAGATCGACGCCGCGTTCGCGTAACGCGGAACTCACCGTGCTGTTCGATCCCACCCGCCACGAGCAACTCCGGCCGATCGCCTGGGACGAGGTGCGCGCCCGGGCAACGATCGAGCGCATCGTGCGCGGTACCGAAATGCGTTTTTCTCCCGCGAACTATTGGCCGATGCATCCGCGGGACGTCGAGGGCGGTGACGCCCTTCCCGCTTACCCGCTCTACCACGGCGCCTGCGGCGTCATCTGGGCGCTGCGCTACCTGGAGGCCGTCGGCGCAGCCTCCCTGATCCGCAGCTATGCCGGGTCTGTCGAACCGCTGCTGCAGAGGACGCGCGAGTGGCTCGGCTCTTTCGGCAGCAAGGCTTTCGCTTCATATCTCATGGGTGAGTCCGGTATCCTGCTGCTCGCCTATTGGCAGCAGCCGCGCAAGGAGACGGCGCTCAAGCTGGAGCAGCACATTCTCGAGAACCTCGACGACCCGACCCGCGAGCTGATGTGGGGTTCGCCCGGCACGCTGCTCGCCGCGCTGTTTCTTCACGAGCACACAGGTAACGACCGTTGGGCAGCCCTCTACCGTGAAACCGCGCGCACGCTGTGGTCGCAACTCCTCTGGTCGGACGAATACCAATGCCACTACTGGACGCAGGACATGTACGGAGAGCAGGGAAGCTACCTCGACGGCGTGCACGGTTTCGTGGCGACTGCATCACCGCTGATCCGGGGACGCCATCTGCTGGACGCGCCGGAGTGGGCTGAGTGGCAACAGTGCATTAGCAACACGATTGTGCGCAGCGCGACGCGGCAAGGGCCGCTTGCGAATTGGCGGGCGTGGTTGTATTCGCCCAAGCAGGCTCCGTCGACCCTGTTGATGCAGTTCTGCCACGGCGCGCCGGGCTTCATCGTTTGCCTGGCCGACATGCCAGGGACCGAACTCGACGATCTGCTG
>MERB01000039.1:1064-3408 GCA_001770475.1 Betaproteobacteria bacterium RIFCSPLOWO2_02_FULL_66_14
AGCCGATGCCGAGCGCTACGGCCAGATGCGCTATTCGCTCTGGACCGGAGATCCGGGATTCGCGATTTACTTGTGGGACTGCATTAACGGCTGCGCGGCGTTTCCGAGCCTGGATGTTTTCTTCGCCAGGTAGATGAGAGGAGAAGCGTGCACTACATCCGTGCCAACCTGGCGGTCTGCGGTTTCGACGGTATCGGGCTGCGCGAGGATTTCCTGCGCCACGGCTTTCACGCGCAGCTGCAATGCACGGAATATTTCGATGACTGGTTGGATGATTCCGTCGATGTCCACCGCGCACATTTCGCGGACGGCATGCCGATTCCGCGAACCCTTTTCAACAGCGCTCAGCATTGGCTGGCGCACCATTGGGAGCGCGGCTCGAAAATCCTGATCTCGTGCGCCGCAGGCCAAAGCCGCAGCGTGACGATGGCGATCGCCCTGCTGCACGCGAAATCCGGGCTTGGGTTCGTCGACGCAGCAACCGAGGTGATCAGCTGCGTGCCCGGGGCATATCCGCACCCTTGCGTGCTCGCATCCGCCGCCGCACATTCAGGGCAGCGGCAGCGATGCGAAGTGTTGCAGTGGATCTACTCGTCCATCACGAAGCAGCCGCCGTACCCGTGGTCACCGGAACTCATCCAGCAAGCCGCGGAAAAGAACTATGCGTAGGCGGGCGGCTGCGCTGCCTCGATCGCGCGCCGCTCGCCCTCGTCGGGCCACGAACTCTCGAACTGCCACCCGTGCTGCGCCTCGATGCGCGCGCGCAGCGCCGCTTCGAACGCGCGCTCGGGCGGCGCGTCACCCTCGCCACCCCATTGCGTCATCGCGAGCCCGAGCCCTTCGCGCAGCCAGGCGCGAAATTCCGGTGCACACATCGATTGCGCAACGGGCGATCCACCGAGATCGAGGTTTGCCGTCACCACCACCCACTCGCCGATCGCCTCAGCGCGACCGCCGCCGACGCGACGTCCATGCAAACAAAGACAGCGCCCGTCGAGATACGCCCGGAGCCCGAAATCGCGACACGCGGCCACCGCGGGCGACAGCGCCCACGAGACCCAGCGCGCCGCGAGCCCGGGCGCGAGGTGCGCAGGCGCGATCACCGCAAACAGGTAGCCGCGTTCGTCCTCCTGCGCCAGCTCGCCGGGCGGCGATCCGGAATTGCCCCAGAGCACGATCGGCGCGGCCCCGCGCGACGGCGCGACCGAGAATCCGTCGCAGGCAGCCTGCAACGCGCGCCGATCGACCGCGCCCAGCCGGATCCAGCGCGCGCGCCGCGACATCAGGCGCCCCCCGCATGACGACGCCTGCCAGCGGCATCGGGTCGCCGGTTCTTGAGCGCGCTCAAATCCGCAACGCAAATGTGACGCATGCTGCCCGCAAGCGTAGCAGATCGCACTCATACTCGTCCCATGCTGCCGCGCGCCCGACGCAAGGCACGAAGCACGTTGCCGCTGGCCGACCTGAGCTGGCAAGGCGGCAATCCCGATGTCGCGGGGCTGCTCGCGAGAATGGAGCAGCTGCGCAATGCCGTGGACCAGGCTGCCCGCGCGCTGCTGCGCGAATGGCGCCCCCATCCGCGGGTGCGCGTCTACCAGCCCAGCGCGGCGAACCTCGCCGCCTACATCGCGCTCAGGCGCCACGATCTGCGGCCGATCCAGAGCTACCTCACCGCCCTCGGCCTGTCTTCCCTCGGACGCTGCGAAGGCCACGTCATGGCGGCGCTCGACGCGGTGATCCACGCGCTGCGGCGGATGCAGGGCGCGCGGGTGGCGCGCCTGAAAATCGCCCGCGTGGCGCGCGCGATCACGCGCGACCCGGTACTGCTGCGCCGGCACACCAACCGCCTGTTCGGCGCGCCGCCGGCGCATCGCTGGACGCGCTTCATGGTGACGCTGCCCTCGGAAGCCGCCAGCGACTACGGCTTCGTGCGCGATGCCCTCAAACAGGGCATGGACTGCGCGCGCATCAACTGTGCGCACGACGGCCCCGCGGCGTGGCGCCGCATGATCCGCCACGTGCGCCGCGCCGAGCGCGAACTGGGACGGCCCTGCCGCATCCTGATGGACCTCGGCGGTCCGAAGCTGCGCACCGGCCCGGTGAAGACCGGCGACGCGCTGCTGCGCATCAAGGTGGGCCGCAATGCGCGCGGCAAGCTGGTGGCGCCGGCGCGACTGCTGCTCGATGCGTCGCAGGCACCGGCCGCGCCGGCACCGGCCGGAAGGCTCGCGCCCCGCGAGCCGCTGCCGCTCGCGGTCGAGCGCGCCTGGCTGGACCGCGTCCAGCCGGGCGAGCGCATCGCGTTCACCGACGTGCGCGGGCGCAAGCGCGTGCTGAGGGTGCG
>MERB01000039.1:3463-8295 GCA_001770475.1 Betaproteobacteria bacterium RIFCSPLOWO2_02_FULL_66_14
CGCCGTGTGCGCGATCAGCGCGCGGCCGCTCGAGATCCGCGTCGAGCAGGGCGACGCGCTTTTGCTGACGCGCGATCCCGTGCCTGGCGAACCCGGGCGCATCGACCGGCGCGGCCGGCTGCTGCAGGCGGCGCATATTTCCTGCAGCGAAGCCGCCGTCTTCGGCGCGCTGCGCGTTGGCCACCAGGTCTGGATCGACGACGGCAAGATCGGCGCCGTGGTGGAAACGCTCGACGAGCGCGGCGCGTGGCTGCGCGTGACGCACGCGCGCCCGGGCGGCGAGCGCATCGCGCCGGGCAAGGGGCTGAATTTTCCCGACAGCGCGCTGCCGCTGCCGGCGCTCTCGGCGGTCGACCGCGCCGATCTGGACTTCGCCGCGCGCAACGCCGACATCGTCGGGCTGTCGTTCGTGCGCTCGGCCGCGGACCTGGACGAGCTCGCGCGCGAGCTCGCCCGGCGCCGCCGCGGCGACCTGGCGGTGATCGCCAAGATCGAGACGCGCGCGGCGGTGCGCAACCTCCCCGAGATCATCGTGCGCGGCGCCGGGCGCCACCCCTTCGGCGTCATGATCGCGCGCGGCGACCTGGCAGTGGAGATCGGCTACGAGCGCCTCGCCGAGATCCAGGAAGAGATCCTCTGGCTGTGCGAGGCGGCGCACGTGCCGGTGATCTGGGCCACCCAGGTGCTCGAGGGGCTGGTGAAGCGCGGCCGGCCGACGCGCGCCGAAATCTCGGACGCGGCGCTGTCGCAGCGCGCGGAATGCGTGATGCTGAACAAGGGCCCGTTCCTGCTGCAGGCGCTCGCGGTTTTGGACAACGTGGTGGCCCGCATGCGCCACCATCAGCGCAAGAAAACCGCGCAGTACCGCGCCCTGCACTGGTGAAGCGACGCTACGGCGCGCTTTTCCTCTTCGCTTTTTTCTTGCCGCGGCCGCTCTTGCCGGCGCGCTCGAGCGCTGCCTCCACCGCCTGGGTGAGCGTCTTCAGCACCTTGACGCGGGCGTGGTACTTGTTGTTCGCCTCGACCAGCGTCCAGGGGGCGAGCGCGGTGGAGGTGCGGTCGACCATGTCGCAGACCGCGAGTTCGTAGGCGTCCCACTGCTTGCGGTTGCGCCAGTCCTCGGCCGTGATCTTGAAGCGCTTGAAGGCCACCTTCTCGCGCGCCTTGAAGCGCTTGTACTGCTCCTCCTTGCTGATCGCGAGCCAGAACTTGAGCACCACGCCGCCCTGGCGCAGCAGCGCGCCCTCGAAGTCGTTGATCTCGCTGAAGGCGCGCATCCAGTCGGCTTCCTTGCAGAAGCCCTCGACCCGCTCGACCAGCACCCGCCCGTACCAGGAGCGGTCGAAGAAGGTGAAGCGGCCGTGGCGCGGCATATGGCGCCAGAAGCGCCACAGGTAGGGCTGCGCGCGCTCTTCCTCGGTCGGCGCGGCGACCGGGACGTTGAAATAGCAGCGCGCATCGAGCGCGCTGGTGACGCGGCGGATCGCGCCGCCCTTGCCGGCGGCGTCGTTGCCCTCGAACACGCAGACCACCGACAACGACTGGAAGCGCGGATCGCGCGAAGCGACGTTCAGGCGCCGCTGCCACTTGTCGAGCTGCTTTTCGTACTCCGGCCTGGTCATGGCCTGATCGAGCGGCAAGGCGCGCAGCACGTTGAGCTTGTCGCCCGCCGCGAGCAGCGGCGGGGTCTTGTCGGGCAGGCGCGCGACGGGCTTTTCGTCGAGACGCTCGCGCATCGCGGCGAGCAGGTGGCGGCCGAAGCTGAGCGAGCGGTAGCGCGCATCCGCGCCCGGCACCACGATCCAGGGCGCCTCGCCGGTCGAGGTCTTGCGCAGGAACGGCTCGCAGACCCGGACGAATTTCTTGTAGATCTTGAAATACTCCCATTCGCGCTCGGTCACGCGCCAGCGCGTCTCGGGGTCCTTCTCCAGGTCGCGCAGGCGCCTTTTCTGCTGCGGCCGGGAGAGGTGGAACCAGTACTTGAGCAGCAGCACGCCCTCGTCGCACAGCATCTTCTCGAGCCGCACGATCTCGGCGATCGCCTGCGCGAATTCGGCCTCGCCGATCTCGCCGCTGACGCGCTGGATGATCGGCATGGTGTGCCAGGCGCCGAAAAAAACGCCGATCTTGCCCTTGGGCGGCAGCGACCGCCAGAAGCGCCACTGCGCCGGGCGCTCGCGCGCCTCGTCCGAGGGCTCGAAGAAGGCGTGGGTGTAGATGTGGCGCGGATCCATCCACTCGTTGAGCCGGTTGACCGTCTCGCCCTTGCCCGCGCCCTCGACCCCGGCGATCAGGATCAGCACCGGAAAGCGCCCGTTCTCCTTCAGGTCGTACTGGGCGTTGAGCAGCGCCTCGCGCAGCTTGGCCTCCTCGCGGCGGTAGGTCGGCTTGTCGAGGCGGTGATCCAGGTTGGCGGATTCGAACATCGGGAACCTCCCTCCCACGGGATGCTAGATGATATAGGCTGCGCGCACGGCCCACGGGTCCGCGCACGTGATCTGCGTCAATTTCGTGCCACGGCTCAGCGCCAGAATCGTTCGCAACTGCGGAAGGCCTTCCATGCAGGCTTCAGGGCGCGACGCCGGTCTGCCAGCATTGCAGCGCTCCAATGGCTGACGATGGCGCGCGCCTGCGGGCGCAGGGGCCCGCGCGCAGCCGCGGCGGCCGCCTCGACGAGCGCCGGCGCGCTGGCGCAGTCGTTGATCGCGCCCAGCAGGTCCTGCAGGCGGTTGAGCGCCTCGAGCATCGGCTGCGCGCGCCCGCGCGCGAACAGCGGGCCGAAAAAGCCGGCCGCGTAGCGCAGCCGCTTCACCGCGATGCGCAGGCGATGCAGCCGCGCGGTGCTCGCGGAGCCGATGCCGCGCCCGCGTTTGAGCGCGCGCCGGTGATAGTGCTCGAGGACTTCCACGGCGTGCTCGAGCACCGGCGCGCGCCACGCGAGCTCGGCCGCGGGCGGCCCGGCAGCCAGCCACGGCGCCACCGCGAGCCACCCGCCCAGCTCGAGCAGCAAAGCCTGATGGCGGCGCGCCCTCAGGGCACGCCGCGCGCCGCGGCCGGCGTCGGCACGCATGCGCTCGCAGGCCCGGTCGAGCGCGGCGAGGCCGCGGTGGCCGGGGAACTGGTGCAACACCGGCGCGAGCGTCTCCGCAGCGAACACGTCCCAGTCGCGCGCCGGACCGAGCGCACGCGTCGCGTAGCGCACCGCCTTGACGTGCGGCGCGATCATGTCCTCGGGCGCGAGCGGCGCGAACGCATCCAGCGCCGAGCGCAGGCGGCGCATCGCGACCCGGGCCTGGTGCACGTATTCCGGGTCCTCGCCGCGGATCACGCCGAGCTGGTTCGCCTGCAGGTGGTTGAGGCAGGCGGTGCAGACCGCCCTGAAGGCATCGCTCGCATTCATCCCGCGCCGGATGACGCCGAGGTGCCCTCGCACCGGCGCGGGCCGCGTCGCGCCGGCGAGCTCGTAACCGCGCTCGGCCTTGGAGCGCTGCTCGATGCGCACCGGGCCGCGCGCCAGCACCGCGAGCGCCAGCTCGAACAGGCTCGCTTCCGGCCCGCGCTTGAGTTCGAGCTCGATCTCGCACACGGGGGCGCGCGCGGCGCCCGCCACGATGGCACCGCGATCGAAACTCACCTCGATCACGACACCGGGCGCGGGCGACACCAGGCGTGCATCGCGCTCGATCTCGACGCGAAATGCCGGCGCGAGCGCGGCGCTGCGGACCGCGCGCGCCACCTTGCGTTCGGGCTCGCTGTCCCCGAGCAGCGCGGGTTCCGGCGCGGCGCGCGCGGCGCGATGCGAGATCTCGATGCGCCGGTGCAGGCCCGCTGCCAGCGCGCCGCCGCCCTTCACCGTCTGCACCCATCGGCCGTGTTCCCGCCGCAGGCGCAGCGACACGCCACCCCGCCAGAGCGCGCGCCGCGCCGTGTCGAAGTACACCGCCACGAGCTTGCGCGCCGGGCCGCGCGGCTCACCCAGCAGCGGCTCCTGCGCAAGCCTTGTGAACGTGCGCGGCGTCACCGCGAGCTTGAGCTCGGTCTCCTGATCGTGCATCGCAGGCACAGTGTACCGACCGCGGGCTGCCCGCAATGAGTATCGGCCCGCGCATCGGCGAATTCTGGGGCGGCCTGGGCGCGATGCTGGTGGCGGTGCCGTCGTCGATCGCCTTCGGCGTCGCGGTCTTCGCGCCGCTCGGCGATGCCTACGCCGCGCAGGGGGCGCTCGCCGGCATCCTGGGCGCCGCGCTGCTCGGATTGATCGCGCCGGCGCTCGGCGGCACGCCGCGGCTGATTTCGGCCCCCTGCGCGCCCGCGGCCGCGGTGCTTTCGGCGCTGGCGCTCGAAGCGGCTGCCAGGGGTGTGCCGGCCGGGAGCGTGCTGCTGCAACTGACGCTCGTCTGCCTGGCGGCCGGCGCGCTGCAACTGGCGTTCGGGCTCGCGGGCATCGGCCGGCTGATCCGGTACATGCCGTACCCCGTGGTGAGCGGCTACCTGACCGGCGTCGGGCTGATCATCATCCTGAGCCAGGTACCGAAATTCCTCGGCGCGCCGAGCGGCGTGCCGCTGGCCGATGCCCTCGCGGCGCCGTCCTTGTGGCATGGGACCGCGATCGCCGTGGGCGCCGCGACGCTGGCGGTGATGCTGCTGTCGCCGCGCCTCACGCGCGTGGTGCCTGCAGCGATCCTCGGCCTGGGCGCCGGAATCATCGCCTACCTCGGCTTCGCGCTCGCCGATCCCGCGCTGCGGGTGCTGGCGCAGAATCCGCTGCTCGTCGGCGAGCTCGACGTGACCCCCGGCCGGTTCCTCGCCGCGCTCGGCGAACGCTGGCAGGG
>MERB01000039.1:8408-11343 GCA_001770475.1 Betaproteobacteria bacterium RIFCSPLOWO2_02_FULL_66_14
CGACTCGAACCGCGAGCTGTTCGGCCAGGGCATTGCCAATCTCGCCGCCGCGGCTGCGGGCGGCATGCCGGGCGCCGGAACCATGGGCGCTACGCTGGTCAACCTGACGAGCGGTGGCCAGACGCGCGCTTCCGCCATGATCGAGGGCGCACTGGTGCTGGTCGTGCTGCTCGCGCTTTCCCCGCTGGTCGGCGGGCTGCCGATCGCCGCGCTGGCCGGGATCCTGATGCTGGTCGGCGCGCGCATGATCGACTGGCGCAGCTTCGCGTTCCTGCGCAACCGCTCCACGGTGCTCGACTTCGCGGTGATCGCGGCCGTGGTGGTGGTCGCCGTCGGCTACAGCCTGGTCGTCGCGGCGGCGGTGGGCGTGGCGCTCGCGATCCTGCTGTTCATCCGCGAGCAGATCGGCAGCTCGGTGGTGCATCGCCGCAGCTCGGGGGGCGAGCTGTTCTCGAAGCAGGTGCGCCTGCCCGACGAGATGAAGCTGCTGCAGGCGCGCGGCGGCGAGACTGCGATCCTCGAGCTGCAGGGGAGCCTCTTCTTCGGCACCGCCGACCGGCTCTACAACGCGCTCGAGCCGGAGCTCAAGACGCGCCGCTTCATCATCCTCGACCTGCAGCGCGTGCAGTCGGTGGACATCACCGCGGCGCACCTGCTCGAGCAGATCGAGGACCGGCTCGCCGAGCGCAAGGGGTCGCTGCTCTTCAGCGACCTGCCGCGCAACCTGCCGAGCGGGCGCGACATCCAGCGCTATTTCGGCGAAGTCGGGCTTGCGCGCAGCGGGCGCCATGCCCTCGTGTTCGACGAGCTGGACGGCGCGCTCGAATGGGTCGAGGACCGCATCCTCGAGGAGGCACACGTGCTGCGCGCCGAGGAAAAGCCGCTCGAGCTGAGCGAGATGGATCTGTTCGCGGGGCGCAAGCCCGAGACGCTGGCGGCGCTGGACGCCTGCATGGAGCAGCGCACCTGCACGGCGGGCGATAAGATCTTTGCCGTAGGCGATGCGGGCGACGAGCTGTTTCTCATCCGGCGCGGCGCGGTGCGCATCGTCCTGCCGCTCGGCGGCGAGGAGGCGCACCATCTCGCGACCTTCGGGCGCGGCGATTTTTTCGGCGAGATGGCATTTCTGGACCGCGATCCGCGCTCGGCGGACGCGATCGCCTTCAGCGACACGGACCTCTACGTGCTGTCGCGCGAGCGCTTCGACGCCATCGCCGCCGAGCACCGGCGGCTCGCGGCGCAGCTGCTGGGAGGGCTGGCGCGCGTGCTCGCGATCCGGCTGCGCTACGCCAACGCCGAGCTGCGCGCGCTGCGCAGCACCGGGAGCGCCTGAAGCGGCGCTACTTGTGCTTCATGTGGAAGGTGTAGACCTTCTCGGCTTCGGACTGCTCGAGCAGCGTGTGGCCGGTCTGCTTGCAGAAGGCCTGAAAATCCTTCACCGAACCCGGGTCGGTGGCCACGATCCTGAGCACCTGCCCGGATTGCATCTCAGCGAGCGCCTTCTTGGCGCGCAGGATCGGCAGCGGGCAGTTCAGGCCGCGGGCATCCAGTTCCTTGTCGACTTGCATCGCTGTGCATCTCCTTATTAGAGAAGGCTAATATAACAAACTCGCACTCGCTTGCGAGCATAAACGCGGCCGGCGGAGTATGTTCGGCGAGCCCGGCGATCTTCTTTATCAGTACATAAACAACCCTGAATGGCTTACGGGTTTGCGATCGGCGAGCATTTCAGTAACGGCTAATATGCTGATTGGCGCCGGCACGGCGCCGATTCCAGGAGGAGGATGCGATGGACGTGACCCCGAACGAAGCCCTGATCGACGACCTGATCCGGCGCCGGCTGGACGAGATCCTGCCGCAGAAGCTGGCCGAGATCCGCGCGCAGAAGACGCCCTCGATGACGATCATCGCCACCAAGGGCACGCTCGACTGGGCGTATCCGCCGTTCATCCTCGCCTCCACCGCCGGCGCGCTGGGCTGGGAGGTGTCGATGTTCTTCACGTTCTACGGCCTCGGCCTGCTGCGCAAGGACATCAGCGACCTGAAGGTCAGCCCGCTCGGCAATCCGGGCATGCCGATGAAGATGCCTTTCGGCCCCGACTGGTTCAAGGGCATCAACTGGAACATCCCCAATCTCGTGCAGGCGGGGGTGCCGCTGTTCGAAAACCTCGCGACGACGCTGATGAAGCAGACCATCCACAACAAGGGCGTCGCCAGCATCGAGGAACTGCGCCACGCGTGCATCGAGGCCGACGTCAAGCTGATCGGCTGCCAGATGACGGTGGATCTGTTCGGCTTCACGCGGGACGATTTCATCCCGGAAGTGAAGGATTATGTGGGCGCCGCGACGTTCCTGCCGATGGCGCGCGACGCCGACGTCAGTTTGTTCATCTAGTGCATCATCCAGGGGAGAAACGATCCATGAAGCTGTTGAGAATCGCAGTCGCCGCGGCACTCGCCGCACCGCTGTCCGCGTTCGCCACGGTGGGCTATTTCGCGCACGGCTATGGCATGAAAGCCAAGGGCATGGGTGGCGTCGGCATCGCGCTGCCGCAGGAAACCATGAGCGGCGTCGCCAATCCGGCGAACCTCGGTTTCGTCGGCAACCGGCTCGACGTCGAGGTGGAGTGGTTCCGCCCGATCCGCGACGGCGAGATCACGGGCAACGGCTTCGGCCTGAACGGGAATTACAGCGGCAGCGGCCGCAAGAATTTCCTCATTCCGGGGCTCGGCTACAACCGCATGCGCGGCAGCAACCTCGCGCTCGGCGTCCTGGTGTACGGCAACGGCGGCATGAACACGACCTTCGACACCAACCCGTTCGGCGCCTTCGGCGGCAGCAACCCGGGCGGCGTCGACTACATGCAGCTGTTCGTCGCGCCGACGATCGCCTGGAAGCCGAACGCGAACCATTCGATCGGTCTGTCGCTCAACC
>MERB01000040.1:0-2158 GCA_001770475.1 Betaproteobacteria bacterium RIFCSPLOWO2_02_FULL_66_14
CCTCCACCGTCGCCGTGGTCTCGCTCACCGCCGTGGCCGTCTCCGCCGACCCGGAGGCCACCTGCGTCGTGGTGGCGAGGATTTCGCTCGAGGAGGAGGAGAGCACATTGACGCCCTCGTGGAGATCCCGCGTCATCCGCCGCAGGTTATCGAGCATCGCGCCGAACGCGCGCATCAGCGCGCCCACTTCGTCGCTGCGCTCGTCCGCCGGAACGTTGACGGTGAGATCACCTGTGGCGACCCGTTCGGCAACGCCCGACACCGTCCTGAGCGGCGCAGCGATGATCCGGTTGAGGAGCAGCACCATCGCCGCCCCCAGCAGAATTGCCAGAATGCCGACGATGGCGAAGGTTCCGACCGCGCGCTGCGCTCTCGACTCGGACTCCGCCACGGCCGTACTCGCGTGCGCCGCCGCGGCCCTGCCCAGCTCCTCGGCAATGTCGCGCATCCTGCGGTAGCGCTCTTCCTGGACTCCCAGCGTCAGCTCCCTCGCCTGCTCGGTCTTCCCCGCGTAAATCAGCGGGATGAGTTGGGTATCCCTCGTCTGGACGAATGCGTCGCGCGCCGCCTTGATTTCCTCGAGCCTGCGCGTCAGGTGAGCCCGCTCGCGATTGCGATCCTGCAGCCGCTGCAGGATCGCGCCGATCTCCCGGGTGCGCTCCTTGACGTCCTGGTGCCAGACGTCCTGCTCGGTCCGCTGCGTGTGCGCCATCATGGTCAGAAGTGCCGCTCGCACCCCGTTTTGCTCCGCGCGCAGCCTCATCAGATCCAGAGCGTTGGCGAAATCTTCCTCGTAGAGGCTTTTCTGAGTCTCCTGGATCGCGGTGATGCCCGTGTACGCAGTCGCGATGACGATCGCCAGCAGGGCGATGACCAGTCCAAAACCGGCGAACAGCTTGCCGCGCGTCGTCAGATCGAGAAACCATTTCATGCCTGTTCTCCTTGTGCCTGCGGCAATCGCAAATTGCCTTGCCCTATCCGATCACCTGTTCCTGCACCACGATCTTCCCGTCCGCCAGCAAGTTCTCCGCGTCGAGAATGATCGTCCTTTCGGAAGTCACGCCCTTCAGGTACTCCTCGCGGACTCCGGTGAGCGTGGGCAGCGACGGCTGGATCTCCGCGACCGGGACGCGGCGCACGCCGAGAACGGCGTCGGCAAGAACGCCGAAGCGCATCGTTGCCGACTGCAGCACGACGACCTTGTTGAGGTCGGTCAGCCCTTTGTCCGGCAGGTCGAAGAACTTCTTGAGGTCGATGACCGAGACGATCTCGCCGCGCAGGTTGACGATGCCCAGCACGAACGCCGGCGTGCAGGGCAGCGGCGTCAGATTGGTCAGCGGATGGATCTCGCGGACGAAGGACGTTTCCACGCCGTAGCGCTCGTGCGCCAGCATGAATTCCACGATCTCCAGCGCATCGCCGTCTCGCGCCTGCGCCGGCTCCCGGGCCAGCGCCCGTGCGCGCGCCTGCAGGATGCGCGCCGTCGCCTGCGCATCCGGCAACCAGGCCTGCTCGGCGGCGGTGCGAGCGGCGTCGAGACGCTGGCGGATCACAAACCAGTCGATCGCCGCACGCTGCTTCTTCTCACCGTCCATGCGCGCTGCTCCTCATGCCGCGGCGCGCGGCTGGATCGCCCGCACCGACGCAATGATCTCGGCCAGCCGCCCTACGGTCAGCCCGTCCGCCTCGGGGAGTATCTCGTCCTGCGCGCGCGCGCGAAGCACGGCGAGGGCGTTCGCGAAATGCCGCTCGGCGTCCCGGCGCCGGCCCTGCGACAGACGCAGGTTGCCCAGGGCGAAATGGGCGAGCGCGAAGTCCGCGTCCAGATACAGCGCGCGCGCGAGCGACTGCGCCGCCGTGTCGAGCTGCCCCTGCTCCTGCTGGATCGCGGCAAGCAGGTAGTAGTGCGCCGGATCCAGCCTGTCGGCGGCGATCGCCTTTGCGCACCATTCGAGCGCCTCGCCGAGCCGCCCCTCCCCGGCGCAATGTCGCGCGGTGCGGGCATGCTCGCCGGGATCGTCCGGCGTGCGCGCGGGAGAGGGCGAGGGTTCGACCGCTGCCGCCTCCCCCCGGTGTTCCGCCGACGGCGTGATCGGCTCCGGCACGAAGGGCACTTGCGGCGCCAGCGGGGCAGGCTCCTCGAACGCGGCAGGCCCCA
>MERB01000040.1:2169-10623 GCA_001770475.1 Betaproteobacteria bacterium RIFCSPLOWO2_02_FULL_66_14
TTTCCGTGGGGCTGACGATGAGCCACCCGCCGCTCATCAGCGCACGACGGAGATTCGCCGCGGCCTGCCGCGCCTGTTCGGCGGTGAAATACATCAGCACGTTGCGGCACAAAATGACGTCCATCGCGTTGGTGTTGCTCACGAGCGAGGGGTAAGCGTCATCGGCGAGGTTGAGGTGGGAAAACATCACCCGCTTGCGGATGCGCGGCTGCAGTTCATAGCGGCCGTCGCGCCGGCGCGTGAAGTACCGCTCGCGGACCCATCCCGGTGTGTCGCGGAACGACCACTCGCCGTACACGCCTTCCGCCGCTTTCTTCAGAAAGCGCGGGTTGATGTCGGTGCCGAGGATGCTGAGGTTCCATGCCTCGGCGTCCGGCATCAGCCGGTCCAGAAGCATGGCGACGGAGTAGGGCTCCTCGCCCGTGCAGCAGCCGGCGCACCAGATGCGCAGCCGCCGCTCGGCGCCGCGGCGCGCGCGCAGCAGCTCCGGAAAGATGTGCTCCTCGAGCGCCGCGAAACTGTTCTTCTCGCGAAAGAAGTACGTCTCGCCCACGGTCAGGTGGCTGGCGAGCACTTCGAGCTGAGCATGGGTCAGGGGAGACGCCAGGAGCGCCCGGGCGCAGGTTTCCGCGTCCGCGAGCCCGAATTCCCGGGCGGCCGCCTCGAGCCCGCGCTCCATGTCGCGCCAGCGCTCCGGCGGAAAGTGCAAGCCGATGCGCTGCGCGACAAACTCGCTCACGGCGGCGAGGAGCGCATCGGCAAGCGGGCGCCGCAGGTCCACCTCAGGTTCCCCCGATCGCCCCGTCCAGGGCCTGTTCTTCGTCCAGAGAAAGGAACTTGTCGAGGTCGTGGATCAGGACCAATCCGTCCGGCAGCTTCACCACGCCCTCGATGTATCCGATGCCGGGAACGATGTCGCGCGCCCCGACGGCTTCCGCCGGGGAATATTCGAGCACGCCGCTCACCGCATCGGCCGCGAGCGCGACCGTGCGCCGCGCCGTACGGGCGATGACGAGCTGGTCGGAGAGCGCCAGGTTCCGCTCGGGCAGCCGAAAGCGCCGCCGCGCGCTCACCACCGGGATGACCTGTCCTTGCACGTTGATCACGCCGAGAACGATGTCCGGCGCCTGCGGAAGCGGGGTGACGTCCACCATGCGCACCACGCGCTCCACCGCGGACAGCGGCAGGCCGTAGCGTCGATCGTCGAGATGGAATACGACGACCCGGCTCGAGGTGCTCGACATTTCCCCTCCTGAAATGCGCCGCGCCACAGCGGCGGGCGAGCGTTTTATTCAGGCGGGGGCGGGGCCTGAGGTGCAGATCCAGGCAACGGGTTCGGGGTGGCGGAACAGGATACAGCTTACAACACTATCCTCATCCGGACGGATGAAGAAGACGTATCTCGATTCGAGATAGCGCCGATCCGCGAAGCAAGAACCGAACTCAGGATGCGGCCAGCGCTGGCTCGCTCAAGGTCAGGCCCGCCTCCACGTCGTCGCCGTCCTGCCGGATGACGAGTTCCGCTCCTTTGGACGGCAGCAGCGAGGCTGCGAGCTCCAGGCCGTTGCCGATGCCCTTGCCCCGGGCGAAATCGAAGCCCGGCGGCAGACGCGCGGGGCCGTTGCGAATCACGATTCTGGCGGTCCGAGCGGCGACCTCGAGCAGCACGCGCACCGGGCGCGGCTCACCACCCGTCTGCCGGTGCTTGAGGGCGTTGATGACCAGCTCGTTGACGACCAGGGCGATGGCGACCGCGTTGTCGCCGAGGATGGCGGGAGGTGATTCGGCCGGTGACGGCAGGCGCTCGATCTGCACCGGTCCTGCCGCGCCCCCGGCGGCTGCATGAATCAGGTCGAGCACCGACAGTCTGCCGCCGTCGCTGCAGCCTTGCAGGCCGTGCACTTGCGCGATGGCGTGGATCCGGGCGATCGCCTTCTCCAGAGGCTGGGCGACGCGCGGCGAGTCGGTCATCGCAGCGCGCAGCAACCCGGTCACCCCTTGCAGGTGGTTCTTGATGCGGTGATGCACCTCGCGCACCAGGGCATCGCGCTGGCGAGCGAGCGTGGCGATGCGCTGCTCCTCCGCCTGCTTGAGGCGCTCGATGTTCATGCCCACGCCGAACCAGCGTGCGACGCCGCATAAGTCGTTCCGAATGGGCCGGCCGATCACGCGAAACCATTCGTAAGCTCCATCGTGGCGCCGTACCCGGTAATCCAGGTCGTAGGGCGCCCGCTCCGCCACGGCATCGCGCCACGCGGCCAGGGCGCGTGCGCGGTCCTCTGGGTGCAGCAGGGCATTCCAGCCGTCGCCCAAATGCTCGGTCATCGGCACGCCCGTGTAATCCGCCCATTGCTGGCTCGAGTAATCGCAATCGCCGTCCGGTCGCGTGGTGAACACCATGCCCGGGATGGATTCGAGCGTCTGCCGGTAGAACGACTCGCTTTCGCGCAGCGCCGCTTCCGCGCGGCGGCGCTCGCTCACGTCGCGCAGGATGCCCTGGAGCCGCCCGTCCGGCAGGCGCCGCCCCCCGACCTCTCCGGGAAAGGTGCTGCCGTCCTTTCGCAGCAGGCGCCATTCGGAGGTCACCACCGCGCCGCCGGCGAGCCGGTCTATCACCGCGGGGATGCGCACTATCTCCTCGGGCACGACGATGTCGGCGATGCAGCGCGTCAGGATCTCATCGCGGCTGTAGCCCAGCATGCGTGCGCCGGATTCGTTGGCATCGAGAAAGCACCCTTTGCTGTCGGCCACGAAGATGCCGTCGGGGGCCTGTTCCACCAGCAGGCGGTAGCGTGCTTCGCTTTCCTGCAGGACCTGCAGCGTTTCGCTCGATCCGGACGCTGCGCGCACCGTCGCGTCGCCGGCATGCGCCCGGGCCACCGCCAGCCGGCGGCGCACTTCCATGTTCTCGAAGGCGAGCGCCACTGCATCGGCGAGGATCTGCTGCACGCGCAGGACGTCCTCGTCGGCGCCGTTGAGCCGCGCCCAGTAGCAGCCGATGGCGCCCATGGGTTCGCCGCGCCGGATGGGCGCCATGCTCAGGCTGCGCACGAAGGTGGGCCGATAGGCTTCGTGGGGGATGCGCGGATCGGCGTAGATGTCACCGATGACCACGGCTTCGTCGCGCAGCATCACCCAACCGGAAATGCAGCTCGTCAACGGGAAGCGGTGGCCCTTCCACAGCGGACCGATGGCGTCCTCGTCGGCATAGCGGCACTGCTCGCCTTCGCGCAGTACCAGCGTTGCGCCGTCCGCGCCGGTCAGCGCCCGCGCCGCGGCGCGCGCAATGCGCATCAGTTCGGGAAGATCGCCCGCCTGCGCCATCTCCAGCACGGCCCGCGCCAGCCCCAGGTCCCGCTCCCGGCCCCAGGCCGTGTCGACGCTCTCCACGGCGGCTCAGTGCAGATTCATGCGCTCCAGCGCCATCACAAGGTCGCCGGCATGGTCCTCAAGCTTGCGGCGGGCGCTGCGGGCACCGTTGCGCAGCACCTCGAAAGCCGCCGCTTCGTCAAGGCGATGACGCTCCATGAGGATGCCGATGGCGACATTGGTACGACGGCCGCCGGCCAGCGTCCGCTCGAAGTGGGACTGCTCCTCCAGCAACGCGGCAAGGTCGCGTGCGCGAGCCCGCGCAGTCTCGATGGCGGGAATGAGCTGGGGCATGTCCACCGGTTTTAGCACGTATCCCAGGCCACCCCCGGTCACCGCCTGTTGCACCAGCTCGCGTTCTCCGTACGCAGACAGAAACATCGCGGGAATGGCGTGTTCGGCGCGCAGCCGCTGTGCCGTCTCGATGCCGGACAGCCCCGCCATGCGGATATCCAGCACCGCCAGGTCGAAACGCAGCGAGGCCGCGAGCTCCAGCGCCGCCTCACCGGAGTCCGCCGTTTCGGCGTCGTAACCCGCATCGCGCAGGTTCCTCGCGAGCGTGGCGAGGACGAGGCGGTCGTCATCGACCAGGAGGAGACGTATGCCGGACATGATGCACCCCATTTTCCGTTGGAACACCGGTTTTTGGGGCGGAAGGGTAGCACCCGCGGCGGACAGGTACTACTTGGTGGAGGTGGGGAGTTCACCAGCGTGTCAGGAACGCCTTGCGGGCAAGAGCAGGCAGCGGCGCAGTTCGAGCACCTGCTGAAGAATCCGCGGTCTTCCGAATCGGTGCGAATCTAGCCCAGGATCACACGCACCGCGTGCGTTTGGGCATCATCCCGCAGCGGTATCCGCGTCGGGCCCTCCGGCAGCATCTTGCCGTCCAGTTCGGCATGGACGACGCCACGACTGACGCCGCGGGGGTTTTCGACCGCGATCTCGTAGCGCGCAGAGCGGTATCTGAAAACGATTTCGAAGCGCGGCCACGCCTTGGGAATGCAGGGCGCAAGGCTCAGCACAGCACCCTGCAGGCGAAAGCCGAGGATCGATTCGATCCCTGCGCGGTAGAGCCATGCGGCTGAACCCGTATACCAGGTCCATCCGCCGCGCCCGACGTGCGGCGCGACCGAATAGACGTCGGCGGCGACGACGTAGGGTTCGACCTTGTAGCGCTGCACGTCTGCCCGCGTGCCCGCGCGGTTGATCGGATTCAGTAGCGAGAACAGCTCGGCGGCCTGGTCGCCGTCGCCTAACGCCGCGAAGGCGATCACCGACCAGGCGGCGGCGTGGGTGTACTGGCCGCCATTCTCTCGGACGCCGGCCGGATAGCCCTTGATGTATCCGGGATCGAGATGCGTGTGGTCGAAGGGCGGCGCGAATAGCAGCGCCAGGCCTTCGTCGCCGAGCATGAGATGCTCCTGCACGGCGGCCATGGCGCGCTGGGCACGGGCGGGATCCGCCGCGCGCGAGATCACGCTCCAGGATTGTGCGATCGAATCGATCCGGCATTCCTGGTTGCCGCAGGAGCCGAGCGGCGTGCCGTCGTCGAAGTAGCCGCGCCGGTACCATTCGCCGTCCCAGCCGTCCCGTTCGAGCGCGGTCTGCAGCAACGCGCAGTGCGCAAGCCACCTCGCGGCGCGCGCCTCTTCGCCACGCGCTCGCGCGAGCGGCGCGAACGCCGCAAGCGTTGCATGCAGGAACCAGCCGAGCCAGACGCTTTCCCCTTTGCCCTTCTCGCCGACCCGATTCATGCCGTCGTTCCAATCGCCAGTGCCGATCAGCGGCAGACCGTGTGGACCTACGGCGAGACTTTGGTCGATTCCCCTCGCGCAGTGCTCGAAGAGGGAAGCGCTTTCCTCCGAGAGCATCGGCCGGAAGTAGGCGTCGTGCTCGCCGGCGCCGAGCGGCTGGCCTTCGAGGAACGGAACCGTTTCGTCCAGCACCGCCAGGTCTCCGCTGCTCTCGACATAATGCGCAGCGGCGTGGGCAAGCCACAGACGATCGTCCGAAATTCGCGTGCGTACACCATCGCCGGTCGGCGGCAGCCACCAATGCTGGACGTCGCCTTCGACGAACTGACGCCCCGAGGCGCGCAGGAGGTGCTCGCGCGTCATCTCCGGTCGCGAGAGGACGAGCGCCATGCCGTCCTGGAGTTGGTCGCGAAATCCGTAGGCGCCGCTTGCCTGGTAAAACGCCGATCGCGCCCAGACGCGGCAGACGAGCGTCTGGTAGAGCAGCCAGCGGTTCAGCATGAGGTCCATGGAGCGATCCGGCGTCTTCACCTCGACCGTGCCGAGCAGATCGTCCCAGTACGCCACGACCTCGCGCAGGACCCCAGCGAGATCGGCCGATCGGTATCGAGCGATCAGTGCCTGCGCGTCGGCCGCCGTCGCGGCTTCGCCGAGGAAGAAGACGATCTCCACCGATTCGCCCGGTTCCAACTCGAGCGTCGTCTGAAGCGCGCCGCAGGGATCGAGGCCGGCGCCGAGCCGCCGCGACAGCGGCGCGTCGCTGGCGAGCGCGGCGGGGTTATCGAGGGCGCCGTGACGCCCCAGAAACTCGCGCCGGTCGCCGGTCCAGGCGGTTTGCTTTCCGCCCAGATCGGCAAAGGCGACGCGCGGGCCGAACCGCGTGTTCCATGGATTGCGCGCGAACATGGCGCCCGTTTCCGGATCGATTTCGGTGACGACCGAGAGCGCGGACGCACCACGCGACGGACCGAGGACCCACTCGACATACGCCGTGACCGAAAGCCGGCGAACTGCCGTCGAAGTGTTCAGGACCGTCAGCCGGGAAAGCTTGATCGGATCCTCGAGTGGCACATACTGAAGGAGATCGAGCGCGATGCCGCGCGCGGTGTGTTCAAAACGGCTGTATCCCTGGCCGTGCCGGGCGACATAGGGCTCGGCAGGGTGGCGCATCGGCTGGGCGGTCGGGCCCCACAGCTCGCCGGAGTCCTCGTCGCGCACGTAGATGACCTCGCCGGGCCGGTCGGTCACCGGATCGTTCGACCAGGGCGTGAGCTGATTCTCGCGGCTGCTGAGCGACCAGGTGTAGCCGCTTCCCTCGACCGCGACCTGGAAACCGAATGAACGGTTCGCGATGACATTGATCCACGGAGCAGGCATCGACCGACCGGCTTCAAGAATCGTCACATACTCCCGTCCATCCGCTGCGAAGCCGCCGAGCCCGTTGAAGAATTCGAGGTTCGGCGGAACCGGAACCGATTGCAATGCCTCCGAGGGCGCCGCGCGATTTCGCGCCGGCACGGCGGCAGTTTCGATTTCCTGGAGATGGTTGATCTGTTCGGAGAGCGTTCCGCGACGACCCGCGAGCACTGCCCGCGCCATCGACAGCAGCAGTGCGCGTGTCTCGGCCGGAACGAGATCCGCGCGCAGCACGAACACCGAGCCGCGCGCGACGTCGGCCCCAATCTGCGGTCGCGACCGGCTTGCGCGGACCAGTCCCTCCAGGGCGGCCTGAAGATCCTGGATATACGAGGACCGCTGTTCGTTCAGGATGACCAGATCGACGGCGAGCTGTTTCATCCGCCAGTACTCGTGCGCGCAAAGCAACTGGCGGACGATGGTGATGTCCTCGAGGTCGTCGATCCGTACCAGAACGATGGGGATATCGCCGGAGATGCTCTGTGCCCACAGGGCCTGCGGCCCGCCGCCGCCGCGACGAATGACCTCTGCCGGAGGACGCAGCGACGCATCTGCGTACAGCACATGGCCCGCGAGGCGCTGAAACAGGCCCGCCTGCTCCGCGTCGACGCCGAGATGGCTCAGCTGGACTTGTGCCTGCGTCCACGCCAGCGTGGCAGCGCGCTCGAAAGCCGTCGCGTCGTGATGTTTGTCGACCAGATCCAGCACCTCGCCCCGGGTAGAGGCGGCTGCCGTCCAGAACGCGACGTGCGCCGTTCTGCCCGGCAGAACCCGGACGCGGCAACGCAGTGCGAACACGGCATCGAGGACCGTGCCGACGCTGCAGGAAAGGGGCCGGCCGTCGATCACGGCGATCGGCGCGCGAACTTCGCTGCCGCGTCCCAGAAATCGGGCGCGGTCGGTCTCGATCTCCAGCGCACCGACCAACTCGCCTTCGACGACGGCGTGATGCGCCACCCAGATTTCGGGCTCGCCAGGAGACCGACGCCGCCGAGTCGCCAGGATGGCGCCAACCTTGGGCAGATACTCGGTCTGCAGAAAGAGCTTGGAGAAGCTCGGGTGCGACGCGTCGGCGGCGGGCGGCGCCAGCATGAGTTCGGCGTACGAAGTGATCTCGATCTCCTGCGCCTGACTGCCCGCGTTCGCAACCGATACGCGTCGGACCTCGGCGTCGTCTTCGGGCGAGACCACCACGGCCAGGGTGGTCGTGATCATCCTGTCGCGACGAACAAACTGGGCACGGTCCTCGGTAAAGGTGACGTCGTAGCGATCCGGTTCGACGCCGCTCGGCTGGTACCCCGCGGACCACACCTCGCCGCTCTGCACGTTGCGAAGGTAAAGGTAAGTGCCCCAGTCGTCGCGCGTTGCGTCCTCGCGCCAGCGCGTGATTCCGATATCGCCCCAGCGGCTGTAACCCGAGGCCGCACCCGTCAACATGACCACATACCGGCCGTTCGAAAGCAGGTGCACCTGCGGCGCGGCGGAATGCGCCGAACGCAAACGCCGCACTCCCGGCACGTCCGCCTCGCGGATTGTCGCCGCCTGTGTGACTGCCTCCGCTCTGGGATAGGCGATCGCGACGTCGCGCGGCGTGCGCTCCTGCAGCAGAAGTTCCGTCGCCTGCACGCTGGGTTCGGCGTGAAAACGCGCCCGCATTCGACCATCCAGCAAGCCGTTGGCGATGGCGACCACCGTCATACCCTGATGGTGAGCCATGTAGGCGCGAACGATGGCAACCTCCTTTCCCTCGGGCAACCGCGCGCGCGTGTAATCCAGGGCTTCGTAGAACCCGTACCGGCCCAGCGCGCCGACCGCGTCGAGCCGGGCGAAGTTCTGCGCCGCGGCGCCCGGATCGACCATGGTTGCGAGCGCCGTTGCGTAAGGCGCGACGACGGCGTTCTCGCTGAGACCCCTT
>MERB01000040.1:10636-33065 GCA_001770475.1 Betaproteobacteria bacterium RIFCSPLOWO2_02_FULL_66_14
TCGAATACTGGTAGGTGAACTCCAGATCCCGGACGTTGTAGGCGGATTCCGAAATTCCCCAGGGAACATCGAGGGCGGCTCCGTAGGCGATTTGCCGACGGACGACGAGACGGCTCGTCTGTTCAAGCAGGCTGCCGGCGGGCGCACGCATGACGAGAGACGGCATCAGATATTCGAACATCGATCCCGACCAGGAGATCAGCGCCGCGCCGTGTCCGACCGGAGTCACCGCACGCCCGAGGCGGAACCAGTGGCGCGAGGCCACGTCGCCCTTGGCGATCGCCACGAAGCTCGCGAGGCGGGCCTCCGAGGCGAGCAGGTCGTAGCAGCTCGGGTCGAGGTCGCCCTCCGCAACCCGGTAACCGATCGAGAGGAGTTTGCGATCCGGGTCGAGGAGAAAGCCGAACTCCATTGCGAGCGCCAACGATCGCGCCGCCGCCTCGAGCGTCGCGAGACGGCGATCCAAGGGGGGCGCGGATTCGGCCCTTTGAGCGAGGTCGCGGCAGTGGCTCGCGATCGACTGTTGAGTCGCCTCTGCCCAGAACAGCATTTCGGCGCCCGCCTCGTCGCCGCGTTCGTTGGCGAGCGTCCGCGTGATGTCGGCCATCGTCGCCGCGGGAGCCAGGAGCGCCTGCAATCTTTCCGCGCCATTCCCCGGCGGCATCGGGGCTGCGCGCAGCGCGCCGCTCAAGGCGTCGAGCGCGGCGTCGAGTTCGCTTCGGGGGATCGTCTGCGTTCGACGGTCATCCGGGAGCCTATCCAGGGCCTGTCGCGTGAGGCTCAGTCCATCGCCGATGCCTTCGATCAATTCGAGGGGCGCCGCCAGCGGCCGGTCGATCCACTCCCTGCAGGCGTTGGCAAGGGCGATCAGATGACCTGCCAGATTGCCGCTGTCCACCGAAGAAATGTAGCGTGGATCCAGCGGGCGAAGATCCCGCGTGTCGTACCAGTTGTAGAAATGCCCGCGGAATCGCTGCAGGAGGCCCATGGTCGCAATCGTCGCCTCCAGCCGCTCGACCGTTTCCGTCGTCCCAACCCATCCAAAATCGCGCGCACTGACGGCGGCAAGAAGATAAAGGCCGAGATTGGTAGGGGAGGTGCGGTGCGCGACAATCGCCTTGGGATCTTCCTGAAAATTGTCCGGCGGCAACATGTGGTCCGTTGGCGTCACGAAAGTTTCGAAAAACCTCCAGGTTCGACGCGCAACCAGCCGCAGCGCCTGGGCTTGCCCCGCCTCGACGGCAACGTGCCCCGCTACGAGCGGTGAAAGGCTGGTCCATCGCGCGATCGCGGGCGACGCAATCCAGGCGATCACGAACGGTACCGCGACCGGCCAAGCGTCGGTCCCGAACCACCAGACGATGATTGCAGCAACGATCCCGATGGCGACACCGGCACTCATATGCCGGTAGAAACCGGCAAGGTCGAGCCGTGGCCCGACCGTTTGCTGAGCGGCCGTGACCCAGTCGAGCAGGTGCCGGTGGCTCACGAGCAGGCGAAACAGCGTTCTGCCGATCGCGTCCGCCATCAACCACGCCTGGTGCGCCATGAATACCAATAGCAGGACGGTCAGGGAAAGTGCGAGCCGGATATCGGTTGCGAGCGCCCGCAGGTGGCTGCGCGCCGTGATTCCGGCGCGTCGCGGCACGATCGCAGAGATTACGGGGAGCAACGTCGACAACCCGATGGTCGACACCACGAATCCGGTCCAAACGACTGCGGCCTGCAGGGGCAGCATCCATCCGGCGATCAAAGCGGCGACGCTTGCCGGCGCGGATAACGTACGCCGCAGATTGTCCAACATCTTCCAGCGTCCGATCGGCGGCAGCGCGCCCGCGCGATGTTGATCGCTTCCGCTCCGATCTCGGGCCGCGGCGTCGCCGCGACCGAGAATCCATGACAACAATTGCCAGTCGCCGCGCGCCCACCGGTGCTGGCGTGCAGCCGCCACGTCGTAGCGCGACGGAAACTCCTCCACCACCTCGATATCGGACGCGAGACCGGCGCGGGCGAAGGTGCCCTCGAACAGATCGTGACTGAGCAGCGTGCCGTCGGGGACGCGGCCATCGAGCGCCGCTTCGAAGGCGTCCACGTCGTATATGCCCTTGCCGGTGTAGGAGCCATCGCCGAACAGGTCCTGATAAACGTCTGAGACCGCGGCGGCGTAAGGATCGATGCCGCTCATGCTGGAGAAGATGCGCTGGAACAGCGATCCCTCGCGGCCGATCGGCAGCGATGGCGTGACGCGCGGCTGCAGCACGCCATAGCCTTCGACGATGCGCCGCAGGCTCGCATCGAACCGCGGATGATTCAGCGGATGCGCCATCTTGCCCACCAGCCGCCGGGCCGTTTCGCGCGGCATCCGGGTGTCGGCATCGAGCGTGATGACGTAACGGACGCCGGCGGGCGCGGCGGGCGGTGGCGCAAAGGGCGGAGCGCCGTTGCCAATGAAGGTCGTATCGGTCGCGCCGCGCAGCAGGCGATTCAGCTCATGAAGCTTGCCGCGTTTGCGTTCCCACCCGATCCAGGCGTTCTGTCCGCGATTCCAGACCCGCCGGCGGTGGAGCAGGTAAAAACGCTGTCCTCCGGGTGCAGGACCATGGCGTTGATTCAGGCGCTCGATGCCGGCGGCAGCCGCCTCGACGAGCGTGGCGTCCCCCTCGACGGTCTCGGTCGCGGCGTCGATCCAGTCAGAGACCAGTGCGAAGTGAAACTCGCCCTCCGGGCTGGCAAGGAAATGGATTTCAAGCTGTTCGATCTGAGCTTCGAGCGCAGCCTGCGTGGTAAGGAGAATCGGCACCGCCACGACGGTGCGCAGATGCGCAGGCACGCCGTCGCCCAGCTCCAGGCCCGGGAGAATCGACGCGCCAAATCCTTTCGTGATGCTGCGGTTGACGAGCGCCATCGCCGCATCGATTGACGGGATCAGCCCGAGCAGCGCAAGCAGACCGAGCCACCCGGCGCCGATGTGCACGCCGGCCAGCATGAACAGCGGCACGAAGAGAACCGCCGCCGCGACCAGGATGACGGCGCCGATATAGCCGCCGATACCGATCGCGGCGTTGAATCGACCCGGCAAGCTCGCGATGGAAGGACGAAATCCGATCGTCCGCTCGAACGCGCGACGACCGCCGGCAATCAGGTGATAGCCCGGGTCCCGCTCGCGACCGTCGCTGTCCCTGGTGGCCCGCAAAGCCGCATGCGCAATCGCGATTTCCGTCAGTTTCGAGCCGCGCGCGAGCGCCTCGATCGCGCTGCGATAGAGATTGCGCGTCGGGAAATCCATTTCCGCGAAGTCGCTGCCGGAGCGCAGTACATCGTCGACCAGACTGACGCTCTCGACGAGCTCCGGCCAGTCGACACCGGAAATCAGGCGCATGCTGGTGATGACGTTGCGAACCGTTACGTTCGTCGCGCCCTGCCTCTGGTGCTCGTCGCGCACGATCGAGTCGGCGGTCGTTCCCTGCGCAGCCAGCCGATCCTCGAGCCAGGTCAGTGCCGGCGTCACCCTCGGATCCTGGTCCCGAAGCCGTTGCACGAGCTGAACGGCAAAGGCCTCCGACAAGGGTGCTCGCTCGTAATCCTTCAGGATCCGGGCGACCGCGTCGGCCGGAAGCGCGTTCAAGCCGAGAAACCGGTCGGCGAGCGCGTCCGCCTCCTGACGCGCCGCGCGACTCGTGACGATGCGTCGTGCGCCACGGCGCAGATTTTCCACGAGCACGATCCGCAGCGTGATCGCGACGGCCCACAATTCCCCGATCGTCAGCGGCTGGACGCTCTGGTACGCGCGCATGAAGCGACGCAGCATCTCCGGGTCGAAGCGACTGTCGGTATGCGCGACAAAGGCCCACGCCACGCCGAATACCCGCGGATAACCGGCGAACGGCCCCTCTGCAAGCTTCGGCAGCTGACGGTAGTAGCCGGGCGGCAGATCGTCATGGATGTCGCGGATCTGCTCTTCGACCAGATGGTAATTGTCGAGCAGCCACTCGGCGGCCGGCGTAATGGCGCGGCTGTCGCCGACCGCTTTTGCGATAGCGCGATAGGCTTCAAGCAGGACCGATGCGTTGTTCCTCAGCCGTGCGACGAGCGATCGCCCCGACCTCGGCCGCACGGTGATGCGCTGGGCCGATGCAAGGCTCTCCGCGTGCCGCTCGAGACGCTCGATGCTGAAGAGCTCCTCGCGGATGGTCTTTTCGCTATCCCATGGCGCGGTCTGCGGCGCGCGCCCGAAAGCGCGAAGAATCGCCGATTTCAAATGGCCCTTTCCGCCCCGCGCATGCGCGGGAAAAAGCGTTGGGTGGGATCGCCAGCGTCGATGCGAAGCGACGCTGCGCTAGGCGCAGGACGCCCGGATGCTATCGACGGCGTCTTCCATCGAGGTGTGAATCAATCAATGCGTCGGCAGCGCAAGCGACGCTCCGCCCCGGGATCCGCACACCCACGACCGTGCTCACCTGGGCGCCCTCCATCACCAGAAAGAGCTCATCGGCCAATAGCGCCGGCTCTCGAGCCCCCGTTCGTTTGCACAAATCGGCAAGGCGCGCGCGCAGCTTCATCATGTGCGCTTCGATCACGCGCCTGGCCGGGTGGTTCTTCTCGGTGATCTCCACCGCTGCATTGGTCATCGGGCAGCCCCGGGCGCCGGGATCGGACAGGTGCTTGGCCAGCAGAGCAAACGCCGACCGCAGCTGCCTGCGGGCCTCCCCGAGATGCTGCTGCGCCATCGAATCCCAGGTCTGCCAGAACTTCGCGTCGTGGTCACGCAGCCATTCGGCGACCAGCGCATCCTTCGAAGGAAAGCTCCGATAGAGACTCATCTTGGTGGTCTTGGCCTGCGTCGCAATCGCATCGATGCCGACCGCGCGAATTCCCCTGCGGTAGAACAGTTCGGAAGCCGTGTCGAAAATGCGCTTGCGGGCGGGCGGGCGCACCAAGGCGGGTTTCCTGGTCATCGGGGTGTTTCGATTGACATGGGAGTTACCGGTCTGTATCGTACCACGGCTGACAGTGAGTGACCGGTCAGTATCACATCAGGCGAACCCCGGAAAGCGGCGGGTTCCGTCGCCGCGCCAACGGCGCGGCCGAGCTCTGGACGCAACATGCCAGCCCTGTCAATGCGCGTGCTCTGCCCGTCGAGCCCGCAGGCGGCGGACGTTTCTTCCCGGCGGATGCGCCAGCAAGCGCTGTTGCAACCGTGCGAGTACCAAAATGGAGAAGTGAATGAGGCATTCGGGCATCAGGTTGAAGGAACGTCGGCTCGGGTCGATTCAGGGAACCGCTCGATCGCCATTGGCCGGACCATCGCTTGCGGCGCGTGCATCGAGAAAGGCAGCCCTGTCGTTCGCTGCCCTGCTCATGCTGGGCTGTTCGGTCAGCCAGCGGCCCGTCGAGTCGACAGCGCGTTTGCTCGGTACCCATTCCAAGGTTGGCAACGGGATGGTGTCCAGCTATTCCGAGGTTGGCAAAGACGGCACACCGAATGCAATCGGCATCGTTTTCCAGGCGCGCGCCCTGCAGGGGCTTCCGGCCGAGTATTCCGGCGGGCACGAGTGCTATGACCAAAGCAACGACGGGCAGCTTGACCTGGAGGGAGAGTGCTTCGCCACACACGAGTGGACCATTCCGCTGCCCGGTGACATCGCTCGGCGTTCCGACGTGCCATTCAAGTGGGTGGGTCTGAACTGGAACCCGCAGGGGCATACGCCTCGCGGGGTGTATGACCTGCCGCACTTCGACGTCCATTTCTACCTGGAACCGATCGAGAGGATCTTCAGCATCCAACCGGGGCCCTGCGGCCCGGAGTATGTGCGCTGCGACCAGTTCAAACTCGGGACCAATTCGCTGCCGTCCAATTACATGCACGCGGACTTCAAGAACGTGAATGCGGTGGTGCCCGCGATGGGCAATCATCTGGTCGACCAGACGGCCCCCGAATTCAGGGGAGACAGATTCACGCAAGCATGGATCTACGGCGTGTATGACGGTCGCGTCACGTTCTTCGAGCAGATGGTGACGCAAGCGTATTTGCTGAGCCGGCCCGCTGAATGCTTCCCGATCAAGTCGCCGCCCTCGGTGGGCGTCCGGGGCTTCTATCCCACCCGGTACTGCATCCGTTACCTGGCTCCGACCGACGAATACACCGTTTCCATGGAAAATTTCGTTCTACGCGACGCCGGCGCCCCCGCGACTCCGGTAGATGAGCTCCGGCGTACGGCGAAATAATAAGGCGCTGCCTCACCCTACTTGGACGCCGCGAGCATCCGCTCGACGTACCTCGCGATCAGGTCGATCTCGAGATTGACGCGCACGCCAGGCGCGAGCCGCCCGAGCGTGGTGACTTCGAGCGTGTGCGGAATCAGGTTGACCTCGAAGTCGTCGTCCGCGACGCGGTTCACGGTGAGCGAAACGCCGTCCACCGCGACCGATCCCTTGCGTGCGATGTAGCGCGCGAGCGCCTGCGGCGCGCGAACGCGCAGCAGGCGCGATTCTCCTGCCGCCTCGAACGCGATCACTTCCCCGACGCCATCGACGTGGCCGGTGACGAGGTGCCCGCCCAGCTTGTCGCCAAGGGCGAGGGACTTCTCCAGGTTGACCGCGCCCGCCCGGTCGAGGCCCACGGTGCAGTCGAGCGTCTCGCGCGACACGTCGAACGCCAGGCGTTTGCCGGCGTGCGCAACCACCGTGAGGCAGCAGCCCTGAACGCAGATCGAGTCGCCGATCGCGACCCCGGCGAGGTCGAGCATGCCCGTTTCGATGGTGAGCCGAACGCCCTGCTCGAGCGATGTGTGCGACTCGATGCGTCCGACCGCCTGTACGATTCCAGTGAACATCAGAGTCTCGCGATTAGTCTCAGGTCGTCGCCCACATGCTCTGCGCTGCGCAGGGAAAGCCGCGGGCGCGAATCGAGCGCTTCGAACGCCGGCAGATCGAACATGCCTTGCGCGCCGTCGCCCAGCAGGCTCGGATTGAGATAGACGAGGAGCTCGTCGACGCAACCCTCGCGCAGCAGCGAACCGTTGAGGCGGAACCCGGCCTCGACGTGCAGTTCGTTCACGCCGCGCTTCGCCAGATCTTCGAGCATCCGGGGCAGATCCACTTTGCCGCGATCGTTGGGCAGTGCGATCGCTTGCACCCCGGCGTGTTCGCGCGAAGCGCCCGCGGCGCAGTACAGGAGCGCATTTCCACCCTCGAGCACCCGCGCGCGCGGCGAGATCTCGAGGCGGCTGTCCACCACCACGCGCAGTGGCTGCCGGGAGGTCCGCACTTCGCGCACCGAAAGCTGCGGGTCGTCGGCCTTCACCGTGCCGATGCCCGTGAGAATCGCGCAGGCGCGCGCACGCCAGCGGTGCCCATCGGCTCGCGCTTCGCTCCCCGTGATCCATTGGCTTCGGCCGTCGGCGAGCGCGGTGCGCCCGTCGAGCGTCGCGGCAATCTTCAGGCGCACCCACGGACGGTTGCGCGTGACGCGCGACACGAAACCGATATTGAGTTCGCGCGCCTCATCCGCCAGCAGGCCGTGCTCGACGACGACACCCGCCGCTTCGAGCGCCGCGCCGCCTCCCGCCGCCTCGCGGTTCGGGTCGAGCATCGCCGCGACGACGCGCTTCACGCCCGAGCGCGCGAGCGCCTCGGCGCAGGGCGGCGTCCTGCCATGGTGGTTGCACGGCTCGAGCGTCACGTACGCGGTGCCGCCGCGCGCTGCGTCACCTGCCGCAGCAAGCGCGTTCACTTCGGCGTGCGGCGCTCCCGCGCTCTCATGCCAGCCTTCGCCGACTACGGTTTCGCCCTGGGCAATGACACAGCCTACGCGGGGGTTGGGCGTCGCGGTCCACAGGCCGTTTTCGGCGAGCGCGAGCGCGCGCTGCATCATCGCGCGGTCCACGTCCGAAAACGAAATTGGGGTCAGAGTAAGGTCTCCCTGCGGAATTGGGGTCAGAGTAAATTCCCGCTGGGAAAGCTTACTCTGACCCCAACATCACTCAGGCGCGATTGGCGCCTCAATGGTCACGGAATTCGTACTCTGAACCCAGGTCCCGATCACCGGCGCCGCTTCTTGCCCTTGGCGACTTCCTGCAGGGCCTCGCGGAAATCCTCGGGAGTCTCGAAACTGCGATACACCGAGGCAAAACGGATGTAGGCAATCTTGTCCAGCCGCGCGAGTTCGCGCATCACGAGGTCCCCCACGCGGCTGGTGGGAATCTCGCGCTCACCGAGCGAACGCAGCTTTTCCTCGATGCGATCGACCGCAGCATCCACCGCTTCGGTCGCAACGGGCCGCTTGCGCAGCGCGAGCCGCATGCTCGAGACGAGTTTCTCGCGGTCGAAATCCGTCCGGCTGCCGTCCTTCTTTACCAGGCGCGGCATTTTCAGGTCGACGCGCTCGTAGGTCGTGAAACGCCGGTCGCACTTCACGCAGCGGCGCCGGCGACGGATGATGTTCGCCTCCGGGTTGGACCGCGTGTCGACCACCTGCGTGTCTTCCGATTGGCAGAAAGGACAGCGCATCGCGTGCTCAGGTGTATACCGGGAAGCGGGCGCAGAGCGCCGCGACTTCCTTCGTCACACGTTCGCGCACGCCGAGGTTTTCCGGCTGCTCGAGCACGTCGCAGATCAGGTGCGCAAGCTGCTCCGCCTCGGCAGGTCCGAAACCGCGCGTCGTCATCGCCGGCGAACCGATCCGGATTCCGGAGGTCACGGTGGGCTTCTGCGGATCGTTCGGAATCGAGTTCTTGTTCACCGTGATGCGTGCCGCACCGAGCGCATCCTCGGCCTGCTGGCCGGTGATGTTCTTGGCGCGCAGATCGACCAGCATCAGGTGGCATTCGGTCCGGCCCGAAACGATGCGCAGGCCGCGCTGCGTGAGCGTCTCTGCCATCACCTGCGCGTTTTGCAGCACGAGCGCCTGGTAGGCCCTGAATTCGGGACGCAAGGCTTCGCCGAGCGCGACCGCCTTCGCCGCGATGACGTGCATCAGCGGACCGCCCTGGATTCCCGGAAAGACGGCCGAGTTCAGTGCCCGCTCGTGCTCCGCGTTGGCGAGGATGAGCCCGCCCCGTGGGCCGCGCAACGTCTTGTGCGTGGTCGTCGTGACGACGTCCGCGATTCCGACCGGGGTCGGATAGATTCCCGCCACGACGAGTCCGGCGTAATGCGCGATGTCGGCCACCAGAACCGCATCGACGTCGTCGGCGATGCGCCGCAGCCGTTCCCAATCGATCTTCAGCGAATACGCGGACGCCCCTGCGATGACGACCCGCGGGTTGTGCTCGTGCGCGAGCTTTTCGGCCTCTGCGTAATCGAGCACTTCGTCCGCGTCCAGGCCGTAGGAGATCGCGCGATAGAGCTTGCCGCTCGAATTCACGGCGGCGCCATGCGTGAGATGGCCGCCATGCGCAAGCGACATGCCGAGTAACGTGTCCCCGGGCTTCAGAAACGCGAGATACGCGGCCTGGTTCGCCTGCGATCCCGAGTGCGGCTGCACGTTTGCGTACTCGGCGCCGAACAGCAGTTTCGCCCGCTCGATGGCGAGATGCTCGGCAACGTCGACGAAGCTGCACCCGCCGTAGTAGCGCTTTCCGGGGTAGCCCTCGGCGTACTTGTTGGTGAGTTGCGACCCCTGCGCGGCGAGCACCGCGGGGCTCGCGTAATTTTCCGAGGCGATCAGTTCGATGTGCTCCTCCTGGCGGCGTGTCTCGAGGTCGATCGCATTCCAGATTTCAGGGTCCGACTGCGCGAATGGGATGTCGGTGAACATGGGCGGCGGGAAAAGGTCGAATTTTATCAGCGCGCCGCTTCGCGCCGCGGGCTAAACCATGAGCGGCGGCAGCAAATCCGAGGGTTGATCGATGTCGCGGATCACGCCGGGGTCGCCGACCGGCACCTTGACGAGTTCCGATTCGTGAGCCTCGAGCAGCGCCCGCGCCCCCTGGTCTCCCTCGAGCGCCTCCAATTCGTCCCGGAACCGCGCGCTGATGCCGACCGGGTGTCCGCGCCGGGCGTGCCAATAGGGTGCCGCAAGCGCCGCAGAGCGCTCGAGCGCCTCGCGCACCGCGCCGATCGAGCTGGGCCGCACGAACGGCATGTCGGCGAGCGCGACCACGAAGGCATCGGCCGCTGCGGCGGCGTGGACCGCGCAGGCGAGACTCGCGCCCATCCCTTCGGCGGCGCGCGGGCAAATCACCACGCGAACCCCTTCGGCCGAAAGCAACCGGGCGAGGGCTTCGCTGTCCGGCCGAAGCGCGGCAATCACCTGCGGCAGCTCGGATTTCAGGTGACGCGCCGCCTGCACCGCGATCGGGACTCCATGCGGCAGGCGGTACAACAGCTTGTCCGAACCGAACCGCGAGGCCGACCCCGCGGCCAGGAGCAGGCCGACGATGTTCACCGCGCCGGGGGTGCGGCGGCGGAGACGCGCTCAGGCCTGCGGCGTCGCGGTTTCGCAAGCCGACGGGTCAAAGCGGCTCTTTTCCTTTGCGGCCCAGCTCGGATCGGTCACGCCATGGCGCACCGCGGTCATCTCCGCGAGGATCGCGACCGCGATTTCCGGCGGCGTCTTCGAGCCGATGTACAGGCCCACCGGGCCGCGAAGGCGCGCGATCTCCGCGTCCGAAAGGTCGAAATCGCGCAGCCGGTGCCGGCGCGCGTCGTTGTTCTTCTTCGAGCCGATCGCGCCGACATAGAACGCGGCCGACTTGAGCGCCTCGAGCAGCGCCATGTCGTCGAGTTTCGGGTCGTGGGTGAGCGCCACCACGGCGCTGTGGCCGTCGAGATTCATCCGCGCGATCACGTCGTCCGGCATGCCGCGATCGATCGCGACGCCCGGGAGATCCCAGCCGTCGGCGTATTCAGAGCGCGGATCGACCACAGTGACGTGGTAATCGAGCATCTTCGCCATCTCGGCGAGGTACCGCGTCAGCTGCCCGCCCCCGATCAGCAACAGCCGCCAGCGCGGGCCGTGGACCGTTGCAAGCACCTTGCCGTCGAAATCGAGAACGTCCTGCCAGCGTCCCGGCTCGAGCGTCGAGCGTCCGGTTTCCATGTCCATGCGCCGACGCACCAGTTGCTGCTCGCCGATCGCGCCGAGCAGGGCCGCAACACCGGTATCCGCAGTCACCGGCTCGAGCACCACTTCCAGCGTGCCGCCGCAGGGAAGTCCCCAGCGCGTCGCATCCTCGTTGGAAATACCGTAGGTCACGAGCTGCGGGCGCTCTGCGGCCACCGCGTGCGCGCGCACCCTTTCGATCAGGTCGTCCTCGACACACCCCCCGGAGACCGACCCCGCCACCTGGCCATCGTCGCGGATCGCGACCATCGCCCCGACCGGACGCGGCGCCGAACCCCAGGTCTTCACGATCGTGCCGAGCGTGACGCGATGCCCCGCGCGGCGCCATGCCTCCGCGCTGCGGAGGACTTCGATGTCTACGCTGTCCATGGGCGGATGTTACGCCTGCGCGAGAGACTTGAGCAGGGGTGCAGCGTGATCAGGCGCCGGGCTTTTACGCAACCATCGGAATGGCTTTGAAATTCACCGGTCTCCGCTTTTCGGCATGAATCTCGCCGAAAAGCGGAGATCATGGGAAAAGCAAACCCGAGCCAACGCCGATTCCGCAAAGAGTTTCAGGCGTAGCAGCGCAGCCGGCGCGAGAACTCGGCCAGCGGAGCGACGCCGCTCGTTTCGGCGCGGTGACACCAGTCCTGCAGGTGATGGACCAGTTGCTCGGTGCTGGCGCTGGAGCGCTCCCAGAGCGCGATCAGTTCGTCGCGCATGGCGAGCGCCAGCGCGAGCGCCCTGGAATTCGCCACGGCTTCGCCAAGGCGCGCCCGTTCGGCTTCCGAGAGGCGCTGCAAGCGGGACAGGTAGGCCTTCATCGGCTTCAACGCTTCGGCCTGCGACGGCGACCAGCGATGCAAGCGCTCGAGTTCCTCCGAGTAGGTCCGCTTGAGCGATTTCGCGTAGCGCTGGAGAACGTCGTAGCGATTCGCGATGACGGCCTGCACCGTCTGCGCATCGCAGACCGGCTTGGGCGCCTCGAATCTCGGCGTCGGCGCAACCTTCTTCACCGTCGCAAGACCCAGCATTTCGAGCGTTCGGATGTAGAACCAGCCAAGGTCGAATTCGTACCACTTGGAGGAAAGTTTCGCCGACGCGGGAAAGGCGTGGTGGTTGTTGTGCAACTCTTCGCCGCCGACGACGATTCCCCACGGCACCATGTTTCGGCTGGCGTCGGGCGGCGGCGTGTCCCAGTTGCGATAACCCCAGAAATGGCCGATGCCGTTGATCACCCCGGCCGCCCAGAACGGGATCCACACGATCTGCGTGATGAAAATGAGCACGCCCGGCACCACGCCGAACAAGGCGATGTCGGCGAGTCCCATCAGCGTCAGTCCGACCACCGCGAGGCGCGAGTACACGTTTCGCTCCAGCCAGTCATCGGGCGTGCCATGGCCGTAGCGCTCGATGGTTTCGCGGTTGCAGGCCTCCTTGACATACAGGAAGACCCCCAGCCAGAGCACGCGGTTCAAGCCGTAGACCTGCGGGCTATGCGGATCGTCCGGGGTTTCGCACTTGGCGTGATGCTTGCGGTGAATCGCAGCCCACTCCCGGGTCACCATCCCCGTCGTCGCCCAGAGCCAGAACCGAAAGAAGTGCGACACCGCGGGATGCAGATCGAGCGCGCGATGCGCCTGGCACCGGTGCAGGAAGATCGTCACCGCCGCGATCGTGACGTGGGTCAGCCCGAGGGCGACCAGGACACCGCCCCACCACGGCAGGTCGAACACACCGGAAAACAGCATCAGGGATTCCTTCGCAATGCCGCTTTGGGCGGCACAAAGGTCGATTTTACGCGAACCCCGGCCGTTTCGCGAACCGCCGCAGGCATGACCATTTCCGCAGTGCGGGTTGCGCCGTGATCCATAATCGGCGCCTCATTTCGAGGATTCCCTCATGCTCGAGTTGCTCGCCGACCCCCAAGCCTGGATCGCCTTTTTCACGCTGACCGCGCTCGAACTGGTGCTCGGCATCGACAACGTGATCTTCATTTCGATCCTCGTGGACAAGCTCCCCGGCGCGCAGCGTGAACTGGCGCGACGCATCGGACTCGGGATGGCGATGTTCATGCGCATCGGCTTGCTGTTCCTGCTCGCCTGGATGGTCGGTCTGACCGCGGCGCTGTTCAGCGTGCTCGGGCACGAAATCTCCGGGCGCGACCTGATTCTCATCGGCGGCGGACTGTTCCTGTTGTGGAAGAGCGTGGGCGAGATCCACCAGCTGCTCGAAGGCGAGGAAGGCGGGCGCTCTTCGGCGATGAAAGCCGGGTTCGGCGCGATCGTGCTGCAGATCATGGTGATCGACCTGGTGTTTTCGCTCGATTCGATCATCACCGCCGTCGGCATGGTGCAGCAGATCGAGGTGATGGTCGCCGCGGTCGTCGCATCGGTCGCGCTGATGATGGCGTTCGCGAGCGCGATCGGGCGCTTCGTGTCCTCGCATCCGACGATCAAGATGCTCGCGCTTTCATTCCTCGTCGTCATCGGCGTGGTGCTGATCGCGGGCGGCTTCGACCACGAGGTTCCGAAGGGCTACATCTACTTCGCGATGGCCTTCGCGGTCGGCGTGGAAATGCTCAACGTCCGCCTGCGAAAGCGCGCCGCGGCCCCGGTGCGGCTGCACGAGCCTTACGTCGAGGACAATTCGAACCGCTAGCGTCCCGAGTCACGAGTTCGGGTACGGATATTCCCGCTTTTTTCCGATCTCGTGATTCCCCGCGCTTCTCGCCTTTGCGGGGAATCATGAGACACCGAAGCAGCCGCCGTCGGGCACGAACCTGGCCCTACGCGCAGCGCCGTCGTTGCAGCGTCTCGGGACTTCGGCAAAAACGGCCGAAGTCCCGAGATCGAAGAAAACCATCACGGATTTCGGACTCAGCACGCTAGCGTTTCGCGAACGCCGCCGCGAAAAATCCGTCCGTGCCGTGGCGATGCGGCCACAGCCGAAGTTCCCGGCCCGTGTCGAGCGCGATGCGCTGCTGCGCCAGGAGATCCGCGCACGACAGCGCTTCGAACTCCGGCGAGCGCTGGAGAAAGCGCCCAACCACAGCATCGTTTTCCTCGCTGAGGATCGAGCAGGTGGCGTACACCAGGCGCCCGCCGGGTTTCAGCAGGCGTGCCGCCGCGCGGAGGATGCTCAACTGCTGCTCGGCGAGCGCCGCGACGCGCTCGGGGCCGTAGCGCCACTTGAGGTCCGGGTTGCGGCGCAAAGTGCCGAAGCCGCTGCAGGGCGCATCGACCAGTACGCGGTCGAGTTTGCCCGCCAGGCGGCGGGCGCGAAGGTCGTTTTCGTCGGCCAGAACGAGCGGGTGAATGTTCGACACGCCGGCCCGCGCCGCGCGCGGCGCCAGCGCAGCCAGGCGTTTGGCCGAGACATCCATCGCGTAGACGCGCCCGCTCCCGCGCATCAGCATCGAGATCGCGAGGGTTTTGCCTCCCGCCCCGGCGCAGAAATCCGCGACCATCTCGCCGCGCCTCGGCGCAAGCAGGTAGGCAAGCAGCTGGCTGCCCTCGTCCTGGACCTCGATCGAGCCGTCCAGAAAAAGCGGATTGCGGTTGATCGCCGTCTTGCCGGCAAGCCGGAGACCCGCGGGGGATAGCGGCGTGAGCGCCGCTTCCAGCTGCAGCGCCGTCTGCACTTCCTCGCGCGAGCGCTTCGCCAGATTGACGCGAAGATCGAGCGGCGCCGGCGCGAGCAATCCGCGCGCAATCGCCGCCGCCTCGCTCTCGCCCTGCTGCGCGACAAGGCGCTCCCAAAGCCAGTCCGGCAGTTCGGCCTGCGCGGCGGCAGATGGCTCCGCAGGCGAACGCAGCTTCGCTGAGAGATCGGGATCCAGTTCCAGTGCGCGACCGGAATGGCCGAAGACCCGGACCAGTGCGGCCGTGATCAGGTCCCGCGGCGCGGCGCTTCCGGCAGCCGCTTCCAGCGTGCGCTTTCGACGCAGGACCGCGTAAGCGGTTTCGGCGACGAATGCGCGATCGCGCTGCCCCATCGTCCGATGGGCATGGAAATACGCCGATAGCGTCTGATCTGCCGGTGCCGAAAATTCGAGCAGGCGCGCAAGCACCGCCTGCGTGTGTGCGAGCAGGCCGGAGCTCGGCCTCACGGCAGTGTGATTCGCGCGGCGACTTGGTCGATGCGCGTACCGTCGCGGTCAGTGACCTGCACGCGCACCGGAAGGAACTGGCGGTCTGCAGCGAGCCACAGCTCGACGGTCCGGGAATCGGGCTTGTCCTTGCGCCGCACCAGCTTCACGGCGTCGAATTCACCCGCCGCGGTGACGACGCGCTCGCGCCCCGCCACCTCGTAGACGTGGGTCGAGACGTCGTCGCCATCGGCGACCTGAACCGTGACCGGGGCGCGAGGCGGCGCGATCGCAAAGGTCCATGCGAGGCTCAGGCGATCCTGATTCTTCAGCGTATCGCCGTCGGTGCCGAAACTCGCGCGCCTGGGATTGCGCCCGGTGCGAAGTTCTTCGAACTCGGTTGGCCGCAGTCCGTCGCGCGCCACGGTGCCGCGACTGTCGCGAGTTGCCTCGCCTCGCAGCGCGTAGACGCCCTTGCCCTTCCACGTCTGGTGCAGGCGATAGCGGCGCCCGTCGTGCTCCAGGCGCTCGACCACCTCGGCGATCGCCGTGCCGTTGCGCAGGACGTCGTACGCAATCTCGACGCGCTGCGGCAGCGCGGCCTGCGCGGCGGCGGCAGCGAGGCTAAGGAAGATCGGCAATAACCAGTTGCGCATCGTTACCCTTAACGCTTACGCGCCCCTTTTCGATGACGAGGCGATCTTCGAGAAACCAGTTCACCGCACGCGCGAACACGATGTGCTCCTGCGCGAGCACGCGCGCGGCGAGGCGATCGGGGTCGTCTCCCGGGAGGACTGGCACCACCGCCTGCACCACGATCGGCCCGTGATCGAGGTCCGCAGTCACGAAATGCACCGTGCAGCCGTGCACCTTCACGCCCGCAGCGAGCGCTCGCTCGTGCGTATCCAGTCCCGGAAATGCGGGCAGGAGCGAGGGATGGATGTTCATCATGCGTCCCGCGAATCGTGCGACGAATGCGGCGCCGAGAATGCGCATGAAGCCAGCGAGCACGACCAACCGCGGTTGGTAACGCTCCACCTCCGCAGCGAGCGCGGCGTCGAACGCCTCGCGCGTGGGAAACGAACGATGCTCGACGACGGCCGTGGCGATGCCTCGCTTCGCCGCGATCTCCAGCGCGCGCGCGCCGGCGCGGTTGCTGATCACCGCCGACACCGGGATGCCCGCATCGAGCAGCGCCTGCATGTTGCTGCCGCGACCGGAGACGAGGACGACGACGGACATGGGATGACTTGCGTTAACGCTCGAGGTTCAGCCAGCGGTTGATTTCAATTGCCCGGCCCGGTCATCTTCTCCGGGCGCACCCAGTCATCGAACTGCTCGGCGCTCACTGCGCCGAGCGCGAGCGCCGCGGCGCGCAGCGTGAGGCCGCTTTGGTTCGCGTGCTTCGCAATCTCGGCGGCCCGATCGTAGCCGATGTGCGGCGCGAGCGCCGTCACCAGCATCAGCGAGCGCTCCACGAGCTCCCGCATGCGTTCCACGTTCGGTTCGATGCCGCGCGCGCAGTGCGAGTCGAACCCGCTCATCCCGCCGGCGAGCAGATCCGCACTGTGCAGGAAGTTCCGGACGAGGAGCGGCTTGAACACGTTGAGTTCGAACTGACCCGAAGCGCCGCCTACCGAGATCGCGACGTCGTTGCCGAAGACCTGGGCGCAGATCATGGTGAGCGCCTCGGCCTGCGTGGGATTGACCTTGCCCGGCATGATCGAGCTGCCGGGTTCGTTCTCCGGGATCGCGATCTCTCCCAGCCCCGCACGTGGACCTGAGGCGAGCCAGCGGACGTCGTTCGCGATCTTGAATAACGCCGCCGCAAGTGTTTTCAAGGCGCCGTGCGCGAACACGAACGGTTCGTGTCCTGCCAGCGCGGCGAAACGGTTCGGCGCCACCGTGAGCGCAAGACCGCTCGCCTCGGCCAACAGCGTCGCGACGCGCGCGCCGAATTCCGGATGCGTATTGAGTCCCGTACCGACCGCCGTGCCGCCGATGGCGAGTGCGTGCAACCCGGGGCGCGTCGCCTCGATCGCCTGCGCGGCGTGCTCGAGTTGCGCGACGTACCCCGAGAACTCCTGCCCCAGCGTGAGCGGGGTCGCGTCCTGCAGGTGCGTGCGGCCGATTTTGACGATCTGCGCGAACCGGTCGCGCTTCGCGGCGAGCGTCTGCGCCAGCGCGCGCAACGCGGGCAGCACGCCACGGTGCAAGGCCTGCGCCGCCGCGACGTGCATCGCGGTCGGGAACACGTCGTTCGAGGACTGCCCGAGATTGACCTCGTCGTTCGGATGCACCCGGCGTTGCGTTCCCCGTTCGCCGCCCAGCAGCTCGGAGGCGCGATTGGCGAGCACCTCGTTCAGATTCATGTTGCTCTGCGTGCCGGAACCGGTCTGCCAGACCGAAAGCGGGAACTCGCCGTCGTGGCGGCCCGCGAGCACCTCGTCGGCGGCCCGCACGATGGCATTCGCCTTGTTCAGCGCGAGCAGGCCGAGGTCCGCGTTTGCCCGGGCCGCGGCGCGCTTGACCATCGCAAGCGCGTGGATCACGGCCAACGGCATGCGCTCGTTTCCGGCGCTGAAGAATCGCCGGCTGCGCTCGGTCTGCGCGCCCCAGAGGGCCTCGTCCGGCACCTCGATCGGTCCGAACGAGTCGCGCTCGATGCGTGTGCCTGCCATGGTCGGGAGTCTAGCGCGCCGCGGCACGGCGCGCGGTCGCAGGGGCGATTTCAGGCGAGATCGAAGAGCAGCACTTCCGCGGCCTCGCCATGATCGATCGTCACCTCTGCCGCGTCGGTCTTGAGCGCGTCCCCGGCACGCAGCGATTCGCCGTTCACCGTGACCACGCCGCGCGCGACCTGCACGTAGGCGCGCCGCCCGGCGGCGAGCGCGTGCCGCACGCGTTCGGCGCCGTCGAGGAACGCCGCGTAGATCCTCGCATCCTGGTGGACTGTGACCGAGCCATGCGCGCCATCCGGCGATGCGACCAGGCGCAGCCGGCCGCGCTTTTCGGCGGCGGCGAAGTGCTTCTGCTCGTACGACGGATCGATCCCACGCACCGCCGGCTCGATCCAGATCTGCAGGAAATGCGTTTCACCCGCAGGCTCGTGGTTGTACTCGCTGTGCATCACGCCGCGTCCGGCGCTCATGCGTTGCACGTCACCCGGCACGATGGCCGAGCCATTGCCCATCGAGTCCTGGTGCGCGAGCGCGCCCTCGAGAACGTAACTGATGATCTCCATGTCGCGGTGACCGTGAGTCGGGAATCCCGTCCCGGGGGCGATCCGGTCCTCGTTGATCACGCGCAGCGCCCCAAAGCCCATGTGCGCCGGATCGTGGTAGTCGGCGAACGAAAAACTGTGAAACGATTTCAGCCAGCCGTGATCGGCGTAACCGCGCTCGTCGCCGCGGCGGATCGAGTTCACGACGCGGGCGGCGCCGATTCGGACTGCGCCGCGATCTCGGTGCGAACCTCGTCCATGTCGAGCGCCTTGGCGCGGGTCAGCAGCTGCTCGAGCGCCGCCGCGGGCAAAGCACCCGCCTGCTGGAACAGGATCACCTGCTCGCGGAACATCATCAGCGTCGGGATCGAACGGATCTGGAACGACCCGGCCAGCTCCTGCTCCTCGTCGGTATTCACTTTGGCGAACACGACGTCGGCGTGCGACTCGGAAGCCTGCTCGTAGATCGGCGCGAATCCGCGGCAAGGGCCGCACCACGGCGCCCAGAAATCCACGATCACGATCGGGTTTTGCGTGATCGTCTGTTCGAAATTCTCGCGCGTCAGGTTGACCGTCGCCATGGCTCGTCCGTCGAAGGAAAGTTGCGAGTGTATATTGGGACGAAAGACTCCGGATCAACCGCGCATGACCTATGTGGGGCGTTTCGCGCCCTCGCCCACCGGACCGCTGCACTTCGGATCGCTCGTCGCGGCGCTCGCGAGCTGGCTCGACGCGCGCGCAGCGGGCGGCCAATGGCTCGTGCGGATCGATGATCTCGACCGCCCGCGCGAAAAACAGGGCGCGGCGGATGCAATCCTGAAGTGGCTCGAGGCTGCGGGACTTCATTGGGATGGTGAGGTAATTCGCCAGACCGCACGCCTTGAGCGCTACCGCGAGGCGTTGGAGCGTCTCGAACGCGCCGGGCTCACTTACTGGTGCGGCTGCTCGCGGCGCGAAATCGCGGATTCCGCTCTTTCAATCGATGGCGCGCGCATCTACCCGGGCACCTGCCGCGAGGGTCTCGCACCGGGCCGCGCGCCGCGCGCGATGCGCCTTCGGACGGAATCCGAACCGATCGTACTCGCCGATCGCGTGCAGGGAGAGATTTCGCAGTCGGTCGCCGGCGAGGTTGGTGATTTCGTTCTTCGTCGGGCCGATGGCCTGTTCGCCTACCAGCTCGCGGTGGTGGTGGACGACGCCGATCAGGGCGTGACGGATGTCGTGCGCGGAGCGGATCTGCTCGACTCGACCGCGCGGCAGATCCTCTTGCAGCGGCTCCTGGGACTCCCGGAGCCGCGCTACCTCCACGTCCCGGTGGCGGTAACCGCCGCAGGCGAAAAGCTCTCCAAGCAGACCGGCGCCCGCGAAGCGCACATCGAAGATTTTCCGCGGGCGCTCGAATTCCTCGGGCAGGAACCGGTCAGCGATCTCGCGGCGGCGGTGCGGAACTGGGACCCGGCGCGGATCCCGCAGCTGCGCTCGAAGCGCGCGCCGCCGGCTGCACCATCACCGTAGCGAGCGAACCCAGCACCAGCACGAGCGCGCCGAACTCCGCAAATCCGGGGCGCTCGCCGAGAAACAGCATCCCGGAGAACACACCCACCACCGGGACCATCAGCATGCTGAGCGAGAAGGTTGTCACCGACACGGTGGTTGCGAGCTTGATCCAGGCCCAGTGCGCCCAGGCGAAGGCGAACACCACGTTGTACGTGACCGCGAGCGCGGGCCAGAACTCGACCCTGGCGAGCGCGCCGAAATCGTCGGAAAGAAGCGCACCCGCGTAGATCGGGATGCCGCCGATCAGCATGATCCACGCGGTGTACGCGGCGACCGGCGCGCGCACCGGGTATTTCTTCTGCAGCAGGGTGCCGATCGCCCAGGTCACCGCCGCGCCGAGGACGAGGAGCGATCCGAGCGGCGCGCCTTGAAGGCGTGCAACCTCATCCCAGAGCAAAAGTGCGATTCCTCCCATGCCAAGGGCGAGGCCGAGGATCTTGCGGCCGTTCATGCGCTCACCGAGCAGCCACACCGAAAGCGGAATCGCCCACGCGGGCATGGTGTAGGCGAGGATCGCCGCGCGCCCCGACGGAATCAGGCGCACGCCGAATGCCACCAGCAGGTTCCACGCAGTGATGGTGAATAGCGCGATCAGCACGAGCTGCGGCCATTCGCTCCGCGGCACCGCGAGGGGTTGGCGCGAGAGGCGCAGGAACGCAAACAGCAGTCCCGAGCCCGCGGCAAGGCATATCGTCCTGAAGGTGAACGGCGCCACCTCGCTCAAGGCAACCTTCAACGCGGTCCAGTTGAATCCCCAGACGAACGTCAGTCCCGCGAGGATCCACCACAGGTGTCGCGGCAGGTGCTCCGGTTCGTCGCGGCTCACGTGGCGCCGAGCTGTTCCCGCAGCGCCGCGGCGTGCGCTTCCGGGTGGATCATGCCGAATTTTTCGCCCAGGAGAAGCTGCAGGTAGGCGACATCCGAGTTATGAAGCTGCGGGTTCAGGTAGAACCGCGGCAGCAGCCGTGCGGTGAGCCAGTGCCGGCCCGAGGATTCCTGTTCCGCGTCGGGCAGCAACGTCAGGTTGAAACTCCACATCCCGAGCCGCGCATACGCCGCGCAGATGCGCGCGAGGCTGCGCGCGAAGGCCTCGATTTCGCCGTCGCCGCAGGCACCGAGCGTCGCCCGACCGGCGAATCGCGCCTCCGCGTCGCCCAGCATACCGACCGGACAGAACGGCACGCTCCACGCGATGCCCTCCTCGCGCAGCACCCGTCGCCCCGATTCGCCGTCGCGTTCGCAGGCATCGAGCGCCTTTGCGTAGGCCAGGCCGTGCCGTGCGAGGAATCGGGTCTCGGCCGCGAGTTCCCGGCGCAGCGAATTTCCGGGGGCGTCGGTGACGATCACCTGCAGGTGCGGATGCACCTGCGAGGCGCCCGCCGGCGGCATGTAGTTCCAGGTCACGATGCCCCAGGTCTGCGGCCCGGCGAGCGTGGGCGCGGCCCGCGCGATGAAATCGCGCGCCAGCTTGAGCGCATCGGCGATCATCGGCGCGGGCAATGCGTCCATGGGCACGAAATGCGCGCTCGACATGACGATGATCGCCGACAGGTCGTCGTACGGAAACAGGTTCGGGAACAGCGTCGCCTCGCCGCGCTGCGCGCGTCCGCCGGACAACAGCGCATCGGGATAGCGCGGCGTCACCTGCGAGATCTTCCCCGGGCAGAACGGGCAGGCGGCGCGGGTCGCTTCGACCATGTCGCCCAAGTCCGGGAGTTTGCGCGGCGGGAACGAGAAGTGGCAGATGCGCGCAGTGTCGCCCGTGAGCGGGTCCTCGCGCACCTCGCTTTCGATCTCCGCGAGCGCGAAGTCCTTGCGCGGGTCGTGAATCCGCGCGAGCTTCTTCGTGACGCGAAATTCGATTCGCGCCGGCTCGTGGATCGCGGGGGATGAAGGCTGAAGCGATGCGGCGTGGCGTTCGATCGCATCGAGCACCGCAACGACGCCCTCGCCCGTGGTCGCTACGGTTCGCAGCACCGGTGGTTGCCATGCGTCTTCCGCGCCCCTTCGAGAACGCAGCGCGAGCATGTCGAGCAGCTCGCGTTCCGTACGCCCGGCTTCGGGCTTATCCGCCTTGTTGACGACGAAGAGGTCCGCGATCTCGAGCACCCCGGCCTTCATCGCCTGCACGTCGTCGCCCATGCCGGGTGGGCAGACGACGACCCGGGTGCGCGCGAGGCCCGAGATCTCGACTTCCGATTGCCCCGCGCCGACGGTTTCGACGATGACGGTGTCATACCCGGCGGCATCGAGCACGTCCACCACCTGACGGGTCGTGCGCGAAAGCCCGCCCAGGTGCCCCCGCGCCGCGAGCGAGCGGATGAATACGCGCTCGTGGGTCTGGTGCGCCGCCATGCGGATCCGATCGCCCAGCACGGCGCCGCCGCTGATCGGGCTCGAGGGATCGACCGCGACCACTGCGACGCTCTTCCCTCGCCCGAGCAGCTCGCCGATCAACGCGTTCACGAGCGTCGATTTCCCAGCGCCCGGCGGGCCGGTGACGCCGACGATC
>MERB01000040.1:33081-39327 GCA_001770475.1 Betaproteobacteria bacterium RIFCSPLOWO2_02_FULL_66_14
GCTCGGCGATTGCCGCGCGCACGAGCACCGCCTCCGCAGTCTGGTTCTCCACCGCCGAAATCGCTCGCGCGACCGCGCGGCGGTCCCGGGCGGCGATCCGTTCCGCCCAATGTTCTGCGAGATTCACGTCAGACCGCCGTGAGCGGCTGCCCGAAGCCGAGCTCGCGCCGCAGTCGCCCGCACACTTCGCCGTGCGTCGCGCCCACGCCGATCGCATCCACGACCCCGGCGTAGAGATTGCCACCCGAAGCGGCCGCGCGTCCGAGTTCGCCGAGCGCTTCGTCCACGATGGCCTTCTGGCGGCGTGATTTGAATTCGGCGAGCGTCGCCAGTTGCGCATCGATCCGGTTGCGATCCGGGTATTCGAGCGGGGCGGCGGTCACCTCCTCGTCTTCGAGCCGGTAGGCATTCACGCCGACGATCTGTTGGCGGCCGCTTTCGACCGCTTCCTGGAAGCGGCGCGCCGATTCTCCAATCCTGTGCTGCACGATGCCCTGCTCCACCGCCGCGTACATGCCGCCGGCGGCGTCCACCTCTGCAATCAGCGCGTCGATCCTTCTCTCCATCTCGTCGGTGAGTGACTCGACGTAGTACGAACCGCCGAGCGGGTCGATCACGTCGGTGAGCCGCGCTTCCTCACGCAGGATGTTCTGTGTTGCCACCGCGATGCGCGCGGCTTCCGCGGTCGGGGTGGAGAACACTTCGTCGTAGGCGTCGGTGTGCATCGACTGCAATCCGCCGAAGATTCCCGCGATCGCCTGTGCCGTGACCCGCGCGATGTTGTTGAGCGGCTGCTGGCGAGTGAGGTCGACGCCGGAAGTCTGCGCGTGGAACTTGAAGCGCCACGCGCGCGGGTCGCGCGCACCGAGTCGCTCGCGCGCAAGCCGCGCCCAGACACGGCGCCCCGCGCGGAACTTCGCCACCTCTTCGAAAAAGCTGATCGAGATGTCGAAAAAGAACGTGAACCGCGGCAGGAACTCGTCCGGGTCCATGCCGCGCGCGATGCAGTCTTCCGCATATTGCAGGGCAGAGGCGATCGTGTAGGCCATCGCCTCTGCGGGCGTGGCGCCCGCCTGCTGCATGTGTTGGCCGACCACCGAGAGCGGATTCCAGCGCGGCACCTCGCGGTTTGCGAACACGACGTGGTCCACCAGAATCCGTCTCGCTCCCTGCAGCGCGATGCGAAAGAACATGTGGTTCGCGACGTAGTGCGAGATGCAATCGCTCTGGTTCGAAGTCCCGGTGATGCGGCTCCAGTCGATCCCGCGGCGCTTCGCCACGGCCAGCAGCATCGCGTGCAGCGTAAACGGGGATGGATCGTTCAGCGCGCAGGAGATGCGTTCCAGCGGCACGCCCTCGAGCGCGCGTTCCATGTCCTCGACGGTGTTGACCACCGTGCCGCAGGTTCCAAGCAGCTCCGCGTCCACTTCATCCGCGTCGTAGCCGCGGAATACCGAGTTGCAAGGGATGAGCGAGATCGCGGTCGCACCGTGCGCGAGGATCTCCCGAAGCCGCGCGTTGTAATCCTCGGGCACCCCGAGCCCCACGAGCTGGCGCTGGGTCCAGGAACGCCCCCTGTGCATCGAGGCGTAGATGCCGCGCGTGTACGGAAACTCCCCTGGAAAGCCAAGCGCTTTCCCATAGCGCTCGCCGCTCCAGTCCGAGGGCGTATAGAGCGGCTTGATCTCGATCCCCGAGCGGTTCGTGACGCTGAGCCCGGGCACTGCCGCCGCGGCGTAGGCTTGCGTCCAGCGCGCTTCGCTGCGGGCGAGATCACCTTTTCGCGTTGTCGTGTCGTTCATGTGTTCAGCTCCTCGCGCGCCCGCGTGGCGAGCGTGCGCACGGCCTCGGCGATTTCCTCGAGCGTACTACCGGGATGAAACACCTGCGCCACCCCCGATTCGAGTAGCTTCGCTTCGTCTGCCGCGGGCACGATGCCGCCCAAGACCACCTTGACGTCCGCCGCGCCTGCCTCGCGTAGCGCCAGCATGAGCTTGGGAACCAGCAGGTGGTCGGTGGCGAGCGACGAAATGCCGATCACGTCGGCATCTTCCTCGATCGCGAGTTTGACGACGCTGTCGATGCGTTGCCAGGGCGGCGTGTACACCACCTCCATCCCCGCGTCCCGCAGGTGCGCCGCTATGATCCGGCTGCCGCGATCGTGTCCGTCGAGACCGATCTTGGTGACGATGACCTTCGGTGGACGTTCACGCACGCTGCGCCTCCATCAGAAGTTGCACGTACTTCCTCGCCAGTGCCCGCGGCGTGTCGCGGCCGCCTTCGGCAAACCAGAACCGCGACCAGTTGAGCGCCCCGAGCAGCATCAGGCGCAGGACGCCTCGGTCGCAGTCCCGCGGCAGCGGCAGCGCATCCACCAGCTCGCGAAACTGGCGCTCGTAATCGGCGCGCATCGCCTTCAGGTTCGCCGCCGCATTCGGCACGTCCGAAGGCAGCACGCGGACCAGCACCTGCGCGTAGTCGCTTCGCTCGAGGACGGTTTCAAGGTGCGCCGCGCATGCGGCCTCGAGTCGCCCCCAGGCCGAGGACTCCTTCGCGATCGCCTGCCGCACGGCTTCGAGCAGCTGCGCCACGCCGGCCTCGTAGACGGCGAGCAGCAGATCCTCCTTCGCCGCAAAGTGGTAGTAGAGCGACCCCGCCAGCATGTCGCAGCTCTCCGCGATGTCGCGCATCGAAGTCGCCGCATAGCCGCGCTCGGCGAACAGCTGCGCCGCCGCATCGAGGACGGCGGGAAGTCGATTGTCCGATCGCGCGGACTTGAGGGGCTTGGAGGGCAGAGGACGAACCAAACGATCGTTTTTTATATCACAGGGACCCCGCCCGCGCGCACGATTTTCTTTGTTGTTTCATACGCTTGTTGCCGGCGCCGCCGGAGTTGCCACCATGTTCCTGACGCGCGACAGCATTCAGAAATGGTGCAATGCACAAACCCCTTGACATTAAAGACTTAGCCCATATAATTGGAATTGCTGCGGCGCACCATGCGCCCACCAGGATTCGAATCGTTAACCGAAAAGGAGCACTTTATATGTACGTGACCCCGGAACAGTTTCAAGCCGCAAACAAGGCCAACATCGATGCAACGCTCACGCTCGCGGCGTCGCAGTTCGCCGCGTTCGAGAAATTCGCGAACCTGAACGCCACCGCGTTCAAGACCGCGTTCGAAGACGCGATGGCGAACGCACGCGCCCTCGCCGGCGCCAAGGACGTCCAGGAATTCGTCAGCCTGCAAAGCTCGTTCGCGCAACCTGCGATCGAAAAAGCGATTGCCTACTCGAAGAACGTGTACGAAGTCACCACGCAGACCAACGCGGAGGTGTCCAAACTCACCGAGAAGCGCGTTGCCGACTGGAACGACAACTTCGTGACCCTGCTCGACAAGGCGGCGAAGAACGCCCCGGCCGGCTCGGATGTCGCCGTCACCGCGATGAAGCAGATGATTGCCGCCGCCAACTCGGCGTACGACAACATGACCAAGGTCGCGAAACAGGCGACCGAGATTGCCGAGGCGAATGTGACCGCGGCGACCGAAACCGCAAAAAACTTCGCGAAGGTGAAGAAAGTCGCGTAACGGCAGCGGGACGCCGGCGCGGCGCAGGCCGCGCCGCCCCCGCGCCGCGCCGGACGCCGGCCCGCAAGGCCCGCCTCCAGCGAGGCAAGGTCAAGCCGGCGATACTGCTTCGCCCGAAAGCGAAACGAAGGAAGTAGGCTAAGGCCCCGCGAGAGCGGGGCCTTCTTTTTTTCTCATGCCGTAATCACGGCCCGGGGCTCGGCGCCGGCCGGACCGGATTCGATCTCGCCGATTTCATGCACCGTTTCCCCCGACTCGCGCAACAGCACTGCCGCGCGCTCGACGTCCTCCGCAGCGAGCGCGAGGACCATCCCGATGCCGCAGTTGAACACGCGGTGCATCTCGTCAGGCGCGACCTGCCCCGCGCGCTGCAGCCAATCGAAGAGCGGCGGGCGCGGCCAGGCACGCTCATGAATCACCGCCCGCATACCCGCGGGAAGCATTCTGGGCACGTTGCCGGTGAGTCCGCCCCCGGTGATGTGGGCCAACCCCTTCACGCGCACCTCTGCCAGCAGACCGAGCACGCTCTTGACGTAGATCCGCGTCGGCTCGAGCAGTGCGGCCGCGAGCGACCGGCCGTCCAGTTCGCCCTGCAGGTCGGGGCGCTCGCGCTCGAGGATGCGGCGAATGAGCGAATAGCCGTTGGAATGCGCCCCGCTCGAGGCGAGGCCCAGCAACCGGTCGCCCGGCCGGATCGAGCGGCCATGGATAATGCTTTCGCGCTCGACCACGCCGACGCAGAACCCGGCAAGGTCGTATTCGCCTTCCGGATACATGCCGGGCATTTCCGCCGTTTCGCCGCCGATCAGCGCGCACCCCGCGAGCTCGCAGCCTCGCGCGATGCCGCCGATCACTTGCGTGGCGACGGCCCGGTCGAGCTTGCCGCAGGCGAAATAGTCGAGAAAGAAGAGCGGCTCGGCGCCTTGCACGAGCACGTCGTTGGCGCTCATCGCGACGAGATCGATGCCGACCGTGTCGTGGCGGTCGAGCGCAAAGGCGAGCTTCAGCTTGGTGCCGACGCCGTCGGTCCCGGAGACGAGCACGGGATGTCGGTACTTTTTCGGCAGCTCGCACAACGCGCCGAAACCGCCGATCCCGGCCAGAACCTCCGGACGAAAGGTGCGCCGCGCAAGCGGCTTGATGGCATCGACGAGCGCGTCACCGGCGTCGATGTCCACACCCGCTTCGCGATAGGACAGTTCCTTCTGCATGCTACATTCCGATGGTTCCCCGGATTCTAATCGACATGACGCGTTGGCCCCCCGAGAACGGTGCGCGGGCTCACTGCCGCGGACCCTGCGCTCCGCGGTCCGCTTCGACATGAAGCAGCTTGCGCTCGGCATCTCACCGCCGCCGGAACCGAGTTTCGAGAACTTCGTTCCCGGCGCCAATGCGGAACTGCTCGCTCGCCTGCGCGAGTTGGCCGAAGGACGCCTGCCGGAGAGCATCGTGTACCTCTGGGGAGAATCGGGATCCGGGCGCAGCCACCTGCTCTGCGCCGCAGCGCGCGCTTCGGCGCGAGCGCTCGTTCTCGCCGACGACGTCGAGACGCTCGACGAGACGCGGCAGGGGAAGCTCTTCACGCAGATCAACGAGGCGCGCGAATCGGGCGGTTCCGTGCTTGCTGCCGGCTCTTCGCCCCCGTCCCAACTGCCGCTTCGCGAGGACTTGCGCAGCCGGCTCGCCTGGGGACTCGTCTACCAGGTGAAGCCGCTCACCGATGCCGAGCGCGCGGTGTACCTGCGCGCCGAGGCCGAACGTCGCGGCATGCACCTCGCCGACGAGGTGGTGGCGTACCTTCTCACGCACGTGCGGCGCGATCTTGCGTCGCTCGGTGCGATCCTCGACGAACTCGACCGCGTCTCGCTCGAGCAGCAGCGCGCCGTGACGCTGCCGCTCGTTCGTGAAGCGCTGAAAACCGGCACACAATGAATCTCGCGCTGTTCGATCTCGACAACACCCTGCTCGCCGGCGACAGCGACTACGAGTGGGGCCAGTTCCTCATCGATCGCGGCGTGCTCGATCGCGCCGAATACGAGGCACAGAACCAGGAGTACTACGAGCAGTACGCCGCCGGGACGCTCGACATCCATGAATTCCTCGGATTCGCCCTGCGTCCACTCGCCGAGCACGCGCCGCAGGATCTGGTGCGCTGGCACGCCGAATTCATGCGCGAGCGGATGCTGCCGATGATCGGCACTGGAGCACGCGAACTCGTGCGGCGGCACCTCGCGGAGGGCGACCTGTGCGCCGTGGTGACCGCCACCAACAGCTTCGTCACGGCCCCGATCGCGCGCGAATTCGGCATCGAGCACCTGATTGCCACCGAGCCCGAGTCGGTCGGGGGCCGGTTCACCGGGCGCGTTGCAGGCACGCCGTGTTTTCGCGAAGGCAAGGTGGTTCGCGTCGAGCAGTGGCTCGGGAACCTCGGCCTGCGCTGGGACGCCGTCGCCCGCAGCGCGTTCTACAGCGATTCGCACAATGACCTGCCGCTCCTGGATCGGGTGACCGATCCGGTGGCCGTCGACCCGGACGATACCCTCAAGACGGAGGCGCGACGGCGCGGCTGGCCGGTCATTTCCTTGCGCGCCGATCCGGGGTCACCCATTAGCCGGCCGGAGTCAATAGGGCGAGCCGACGACTCGTGATTTTCGCAC
>MERB01000041.1:0-7798 GCA_001770475.1 Betaproteobacteria bacterium RIFCSPLOWO2_02_FULL_66_14
AGATCGGTCAGCTCGTCGATCACGAACGAGCCCTGGTTGGGGTTTTCGTTTTTCGCCAGGCCCCACTCCTTGTTGAGGATGAGCTGGATCGCCATCGCGCGGCGCACGCTCTCCTCGGTGGGCGTGGTGATCGCCTCGTCGTAGGCGTTGGTGTGAAGGGAGTTCGTGTTGTCGTAGGTCGAGATGAGCGCCTGCAGCGTGGTGCGGATGTCGTTGAAGGCGATCTCCTGCGCATGCAGGCTGCGGCCGGAAGTCTGCGAATGGAACTTGAGCTTCTGGCTGCGCTCGTTGGCGCCGTAGCGGCTCTTCATCGCCACCGCCCAGATGCGCCGCGCGACGCGCCCGAGCACCGCGTACTCCGGGTCCATGCCGTAGCTGAAGAAGAACGACAGGTTCGGCGCGAAATCGTCGATGTGCATGCCGCGCGCGAGGTAGGCTTCGACGAAGGTGAAGCCGTTGGCGAGCGTGAAGGCAAGCTGCGAGATCGGGTTCGCGCCGGCTTCCGCGATGTGGTATCCGGAGATCGATACCGAGTAGAAGTTCTTCACCTGGTGGTGGATGAAGTACTCCTGGATGTCGCCCATCACCTTGAGCGAAAACTCGGTCGAGAAAATGCAGGTGTTCTGTCCCTGGTCTTCCTTCAGGATGTCGGCCTGGACCGTGCCGCGCACGGTGGCGAGGGTCCAGCAGCGGATCTTCTCGGCCTCGTCCTCGGTCGGCTCGCGCCCGTTTTCCTGCCGGAACTTCTCGAGCTGCTGGTCGATCGCGGTGTTGAAGTACATCGCGAGGATCGTCGGCGCCGGCCCGTTGATCGTCATCGACACCGAGGTGTTGGGCGCGCACAGTTCGAACCCGCCGTAGAGCACCTTCATGTCCTCGAGGGTCGCGATCGACACCCCCGAGTTGCCCACCTTGCCGTAGATGTCCGGGCGCTCGTCCGGATCGAAGCCGTACAGCGTCACCGAATCGAACGCGGTCGACAGGCGCTTCGCCGGCATGTCCGCGGACAGCAGGTGGAAGCGCCGGTTGGTCCGGAACGGGTCGCCCTCGCCCGCAAACATGCGCGTCGGGTCCTCGTTCTCGCGCTTGAAGGCGAAGACGCCCGCGGTGAACGGAAACGAACCCGGCACGTTTTCCCTCAGCTGCCAGCGCAGGATCTCGCCCGGGTCCTCATAGCGCGGCAGGGCGACCTTCGGCAGGTGCGTCCCGGAGAGCGTGACGTGCGTGAGCTTGGTGCGCATTTCCCTGCCGCGGATCTTCACCGCGTATTCGTCGCCCGAGTAGGCCTTCACCGTGTCGGGCCACATTTCGAGGAGCTTTTTCGAGCGCGCATCGAGCTGCGCGGCTTTCTCTTCGATGAGCGGATCGAGCAACCGGCCGTCCTTGCCCGCCTCATCGATCATTCGCCGGGCGGCGACGAGGCTCGCCTGCGCGCGCGCGATGCGCGACTGCTCGAGCGAATGCCGGTGGTAGGCGCGCAGGCATTCGGCGATTTCCGCGAGGTAGCGAACGCGTTTTGCCGGCACTACCGCGTGCACGTTGGAAGATACGCGCGCCGCCGGCACCGGCAGCTTTCCCGTGGCGAGCTTCAGGCCCTTCTCACGCAGCCGTTCCACGAGCGCCGCGTAGAGCGCGGTCACGCCATCGTCGTTGAAGCGCGAGGCGATGGTGCCGAAGACCGGCATTTCGTCAGGCGACTGCCGGAACGCCTGGCGGTTGCGCTGCAGCTGCTTCCGCACGTCGCGCAGAGCGTCCTCCGCGCCGCGGCGGTCGAACTTGTTGATCGCGACGAAGTCGGCGAAATCCAGCATGTCGATCTTCTCGAGCTGGCTGGCGGCGCCGAATTCCGGAGTCATGACATAGAGCGAGGCGTCGACGTGCGGCGCGATGGCCGCGTCGCCCTGTCCGATCCCGGAGGTTTCCACCACCACCAGATCGAACCCGGCGGCGCGGCAGGCGGCGATCGCATCGGGCAGGCAGCGCGCGATCTCCGCGCCCGACTGGCGCGTGGCAAGCGAGCGCATGAAGATCCGCCCGCCGTGGATCGCGTTCATGCGGATGCGATCGCCGAGCAGCGCACCCCCGGTCTTGCGCCGCGACGGATCCACCGCGAGGATCGCGATGCCGAGCCTGTCGCCCTGGTCGAGCCGGAAACGGCGCACGAGTTCGTCGGTGAGCGAGCTTTTTCCCGCGCCGCCGGTGCCCGTGATGCCGAGCGCCGGCGCGCGCCGCCCGGCGGCGGCCTCGTGCAATGCCTTTTTCATGCCGCCATCGAGCGCATCGAGCTCGAGCGCGGTGATCAGTTGCGCGAGCGCGCGGCGATCGCCCCCGCCCAGCGCTTCGAGCGTCTTCGGCGCGGCGCCGGCCGGATCGAAGTCGCAGCGCACCAGCATGTCGTTGATCATTCCCTGCAGGCCCATGCGCTGACCGTCCTCGGGCGAGTAGATCCGCGCCACGCCGTAGGACTGCAGTTCGCGGATTTCCTCCGGCACGATGACCCCGCCGCCGCCGCCGAACACCTGGACGTGCGCGCCGCCGCGGCTGCGCAGCAGATCCACCATGTACTTGAAGAATTCCAGGTGCCCGCCTTGATAGGAGGACACCGCAACGCCCTGCACGTCCTCTTCGAGCGCCGCGGTGACGATCTCTTCGACCGAGCGGTTGTGCCCGAGATGGATCACCTCGCATCCGGAGGCCTGAAGGATGCGGCGCATGATGTTGATCGACGCGTCGTGGCCGTCGAACAGGCTCGCCGCGGTGACGAACCGGATCTTGTGTTTCGCCTTGTAAATCAGGCTCTTGGATTCCGAGAGATCGGTCATGACCCTCCTCCGGGGCACATCAGCGTACTTAACGTTTACGTAAACGTCAACTCACCACAAGGCGATGCGGGCGCCGGTGCGCCAATCGCGAAGTTTGCCGCCGGAAGCTTGGCAGTCCTCGGAAGGGCATGCAAGACTTCTCCCGGCCCCAGGCCAGCCATGGCGCCCCGAGCCCCCGGACCGTTCACCTCGCTCGACGAAGATGCGCTGCGCGCGCTCGCGCCGCACGGCGTCATACGGAATTTCCCCAGGCACGCGGTGATCGTCAACGAGGGCGACGACACCGATGCGCTGTACGTCCTGCTCGCGGGCCGCGTGAAAGCCTTCGTCGGCGACGAGCAGGGGCGCGAAGTCGTCGTCAACACGATCGGGGTGGGCGATTATTTCGGCGAACTGATCCTCGACGGCGGCCCGCGATCGGCTTCGGTGATGGCGCTCGAGCCGTGTCGCACGCTCGCGATTCCGCGCCGCGACGTGCTGGAGATGCTGGCGAACAACCCTGCGTTCGCCCGGGACCTGATCGAAAAGCTGATCGGCAAGGTGCGCAGCCTCACGATGCGCGTGCGCGACCTCGCGCTGAAGGACGTCTACGGCCGCTTCCTGCAGTTCGTCAACGACCACGCCATCGAGGACGGCGAGACCCGCGTCGTGCCCGAGCGCCTGACGCAGCAGGACATCGCGGCGCGAATCGGCGGGTCTCGCGAAATGGTGAGCCGCGTCGTGCGGGATCTCACCGAGGGCGGATACATCTCGGTCGAGCGCAAGCGCATCCGGGTGCTGAAGCGGCTTCCATTGCGCTGGTAGCGGCACGACACGGAACTGTGCATGTGACGTGTTTTCGGTGTGTCATCGCACCTCGTACGCCAGCGGTGCGACGCCTACAGTGACCTCCAACCGGCGCAATCACGCGACGGTCCGCGAATCCCTGCAAGAGGGCGAGCGGCGAAAGGAGGGTGGACCGATGGACGGCAATCTTTTCTTCGACGTGATGTTCGCGCTTGGCGGTCTCGGTTCGGTGCTGTGGCTTGCCTTCGGCGCGTGGCTGAGCCTCGGCAGGGACGCGGTCGACCTGGATATCGCGAATTTTCCGAAACCGCGACTTGGCAAGGGATTGCCAGAGACGCAGTTCTAGTTTCCCGAGTCACAAGTTCGCATACGAATAGTCCGCGTTTTTGTCCGATCTCGTGATTCCCCGCGCTTCCCGCCGTTGCGGGGAATCATGAGACACCGAAGCAGCCCTCGGGCACGAACATGGCCCTATGCGCACCGCCGTGGTTGCAGTGCCTCGGGACTTCGGCAACAACGGCCGAAGTCCCGAGATCGAAGAACACCATCACGAATTTCGGACTCAGCAGACTAGCGCCGTAAGGCGCCGCGCTCGTCCGCGTCCTCGCCGAGACGGGTGATCGCCCTGCGCAGGAATTCCATCTGCCGCGCCGCGTTGGTGCAGCCCTTGCAGATCGCCAGATGCAGGCGCAGCGCGACCCGGTCCAGGAAGCCGAGCTTCCGGTCCAGCCCTTGTGACGCGAGTCGCGTGGCTTCTTTGCAGGTGATGATCATTTTCCGAACCAGTTCGCCTGCAGGCATTCACGCAGCGACATTCGCGCGCGGTGCAGCAGTACCCAGCAATGCGTCGGCGTCAGGCCGAGTTCCTTACAGATTTCCCCGGTTTCGCAGCCGAGGTGCTCGCGCATCATGAAGGTCCGCGCCGTCTTGGCCGGCAGCCGCGCGAGGCACTCCTCCAGCTTGGCGTAGAACTGCTGCTGCGCGAGCGAGGCGTCGGGGTCGGACCAGGCGGCCGGCATCTCGATCCAGTGCCCGCGTGAATCGAAGAGGGCGTCGAAATCGGAGGTCTCCTCGTCCGCGCCGAGCGCAATCTCGCGCGCCGACCGGCGGATGTGGTCGATGATCTTGTGCTTGAGGATCCCGGTGAGCCAGGTGCGCAGGTTCGAGCGGCCGCCGAACCCGCTTTCGTTCGCGAGCGCTGCGAGCAGGGTTTCCTGAACTGCGTCCTCCGCGGCGTCCTTGTCGCGCAGTTGCAGGCTCGCGTACCGCAGCAAATAGGGCCTGTGGCGTTCGACCCCGGAGCGAAAATCGTCCATCGGCGGCGCAGTTTACCAGCGCGATGCCGCGTGAAACTCAGCTGCGGTACGAAGGATCCTTCGCATCGATGATCCGTTGCAATGCCGCGAACACGTCTTCGCAGGTGCGCGGTTCGCCCGGTCCCGATTCGCGCACCGAGCGTTCGATCGCCTGCGGCGAAATCCGCCGCAGCGCGCCCGCAGAGGCCGCCGCGATCTGCACGTCGCAGGCGCGCTGCAGGGTCCACAGCCACAGGAACGCCTCGGGAACCGAGCTTCCCCACGCGAGCAGGCCGTGGTTCCTGAGGATCACGGCGTGCCGGTTCTCGATGTCGTGCACCAGGCGCTCCCTTTCGGCGAGTTCCACCGTGACGCCCTCGAACTCGTGGTAGGCGATCTGCCCCTGGAGTTGCGCGGCGTAGAAGTTGGCCGGCGAAAGCCCGTCCTCGAGGCACGCCACCGCCATCCCCGTGGTCGTATGCGTGTGCATCACGCATTTCACTTCCGGATTGGCCCCGTGCAGCGCGGAGTGGGTCACGAATCCGGCGCGGTTCACCGGCCATTGCGTTTCGCGCAGGGGATTTCCGTCGAGATCGATCAGAATCAGGCTCGAGGCGGTGATTTCACGGTAGTGCAATCCGAACGGATTGATGAGAAACCGCCCCTCGTCGCCCTCGACGCGCAGCGTGATGTGATTGAAGATCAACTCGGTCCAGCCGAGATGATCGAAGATGCGGTAAGCAGCCGCGAGCTGGACGCGCGCCGCCTGCTCGGCCTCGCTCACCGGAAATTCCTCGAGCCTTCGCGCCGCGCCGTCCTGCCAGTAGATCGTCATCGAAACTCGAAGATGCGCTCGGCATTGCCGCTGCGCACGCGATTGCGAACGCCCTCGGGAAGCCGGTCGACGCGTGCCAGGCAGCCGATCGGATCGCCGATGGTGTGTGGATAGTCCGAGCCGTAGAGGAGGCGCTCGGAACCGAAAACGCGGACTGCCATCGCGAGCGCATCGTCGCTGAAGACCACCGAGTCGGCCCAGATGCGGCGCGCGTACAGGCTCGGCTTTTCGTTCACCTTCACGCGGCAGGCCGGGATGTGCTCGTAGCACTGGTCGAGCCGGCCGATGAGATAAGGCAGCGCGCCGCCGCCGTGGCTCGCGATGATCCTGAGGTTCGGATAGCGATCGAGGAAGCCGTCGAAAATCATCCGCGACACGGCGAGCGAGGTGTCGAAGGTGAAGCCGATCGACGCGGTGAGCTGGAATTCGGCCATGCCGAGCGCGCCCACCCCCGGCGGCGCGGTCGGGTGCACCAGCACCGGCAGGCGTTTCGCGTCGATCGCCTTCCAGACCGGCGCGAACAGCGGATCGGTGAGCGGCCGCTCGGCGATGTTCGCGAGCACCATCACGCCGCAGGCGCCCGCCTTCACCGCCCGCGCCAGTTCCTTCAGCGCCGCCCTGGGATGCTGCCACGGCAGCGAGCAGAACCACTGGATGCGGTCGGGAAAGACCTTGCGCGCGCGAGCCATCTCCTCGTTCATGGTGCGCGCGGCCTTCAGGCTCACCGCCTCGCCGCCCCAGTAGCAGTTCGGGCAGGTGAGCGAGACGACGGCGACGTCGATTCCCGCGCGATCCATGTTCTTCACCCGCAGGTCCCAGTCGAACATCTCCGGCACCGGCGTCATGAACGGCGCGCCGTCGAGATGGATCGCGCGCAGGCCGCCCGCGACCTTCGCCAGCGTGTACCGTGGCCGGCCGTGCTTTTCGAGCAGCGCGAGCCACTCGTGGTTGAGCATGTGGGTGTGTACGTCGACGACGGGCACCATGTCAGTCCACCTTCGCGCCTGAGGCGCGCACGGCTTCGGCCCAGCGGGCGGCGTCGCTCTTGATCACCTCTGCGAACTGCTCGGGTGAATTCGGCGGCGACGGTTCCATGCCGAATTTGCCGAGCAGTTCCCGGAAATCGGCCGTGTTCTGGAATTTCTGCATCTCCGCACCGAGCCGCTGCACGATGGCGCGCGGAGTGCCTGCCGCGACCACCACGCCCTGCCAGGCCTGCCAGTCAAAACCCGGCACGGTGCGCGCGATCGGCGGCACCTCCGGCAGGAGCGCCGTCTGCCGCGCCGAAGAGGTTCCCAGCCCGATCACCTTTCCTGCCTTGATCTGCGGCACCGCGACGGTCGCGTCGGCGAACATCACCTGCACGTTGCCGTTGATTATGTCCGGTAGTGCGCCCATCGTCCCCTTGTACGGCACGTGCCGGATATCGAGACCGAAGTCCTTCTTCAGCACCTCCATGAACAGGTGATGCGGGCTGCCGCTGCCGACCGAGGCGTAGTTGTATTTGCCGGGATTCGACTTGATCAGCTCGAGCATCTCCCGGACGGTTCTCGGCGAAAAGGTCGGCGCCGCGATCAGGAAGAAATCGACGAAACCGACCTGTGACACGGGCGCGAAATCCTTGATCGGATCGATCGCGGGCTTCTTGTAGAGCGCCGGGCTGATGCCGAGCGTGGTCGAAGTCACCATCATCAGCGCATAGCCGTCGGCGGGCGCGTTCTTCACCTGCTCCGCGGCGAGCAGCGTTCCGGCTCCGGGGCGGTTTTCGACCACGATCGGCTGCCCGAGCGCAGGCGAAAGTCGCTCGGCGATTGCGCGCCCGAGCGTGTCCGTGAGCGCGCCGGGCGGATACGGAACCACCATCTTTACCGGCCGGCTGGGCCAGGTGTCCTGCGCGATCGCGATCGAAACGCACAGGGCGAGCGCGAGGACAGCAGTGATTCGATTCAGCATGCGGGGGTCTCCAGAGTCGGGTCGCAAGACTAGTCCGGCCGCGCCCCAGAAGCAACCGCCGCCTGCGACCGTTTCACTTCCGAACACCTAACCCCGGGGTCAGGTCT
>MERB01000041.1:7805-36927 GCA_001770475.1 Betaproteobacteria bacterium RIFCSPLOWO2_02_FULL_66_14
TGACCCCGGGGTTACTCTTTCCAGTAGCGATCGCGCAGGAGCCGTTTGTAGAGCTTGCCGGTCGGGTGCCGCGGCAGCGCGGGATCGAAATCGATCGAGCGCGGGCACTTCAGATGCGACAGGTGCGCGCGGCAGAATTCGATCAGTTCGGCGGCGAGTTCCGGGCCCGCGTCCTGCATCCGCATCGGCTGCACCACCGCCTTCACCTCCTCCCCGAACTCCTCGTTCGGCACGCCGATCACCGCGACGTCGGCCACCTTCGGATGGGTGACGAGGAGGTTCTCCACCTCCTGAGGGTAGATGTTGACGCCGCCCGAAATGATCATGAAGTGCTTGCGGTCGGTGAGGAAGAGAAAGCCGTCCCCATCGACGTAACCGACGTCGCCGAGCGTCGACCAGCCTTCGCGGCTGCGCGAGGCCGCCGTCTTCACCGGATCGTTGTGGTATTCGAACGCCGGGCCGTCGGCGAAGTAGATCGTGCCGGTTTCGCCAACCGGCAATCGGTTGCCGTCGTCGTCGAGGATGCGAAGTTCACCCAGCAGCGCGCGCCCTACGGTTCCGGGCCGCGCGAGCCACTCCTGCGAATCGCAGGCGACGTAGCCGTTGCCCTCGGTGGCGGCGTAGTACTCGTAGAGCACCGGTCCCCACCATGCGATCATCGCCTGCTTCACCGGCACCGGGCAGGGCGCCGCGGCGTGAATCGCAACCCGAAGCGTGGAGTGGTCGTAGCGCTCGCGCGTCTCCTCGGGCAGCTTCAGCATGCGAGCGAACATGGTCGGCACCCACTGGCTGTGGGTCGCGCGGTGGCGCTCGATCAGCGCAAGCGCTTCCTCGGCATCGAAGCGCTCCATCACGACCGAGGTGCCGCCGAAGCGCATGACGTTCAGATTGAAATGCAACGGTGCGGCGTGATGAAGCGGCGCGGGCGACAGGTACACCGTATCAGGCCCGAGCGCGTAGAGTTTGGCTACGGTTTTCATCATCGGGCTTGGCGCGTCGATCGCCTCGTCGAGCAACTCGGTCCGGACACCCTTCGGCCGTCCCGTCGTTCCGGAGGAGTACAGCATCGAGCGTCCTGCGCTCTCGTCGCCGATGCGCCGCGCGGGCTGCGCCGCGAGCGCGCGCGCCCAGGATTGGTGTCCCGGCAGCTCGCCGTCGACCGCAAATCGCGACCGCAGCCCGGGAATGCGGATGAGGAGCTGTTCCGCCTGCCCGGCGAGGCTTGCCGAGACGATCAACAGCTTCGCCCCGCAGTCGCGAACGATGTACTCGGCTTCCCCGGTCGAGAGCCGCGTGCTCATCGCGGTGACGAACAGCCCGGAGCGCTGCGCGGCAAAGTAGATCTCGAAATAGCGTGCGCAGTTCTCGAGCAGCAGCGCGATTACGTCGCCCCGCTTCAATCCCAGCGCGCGGAACAACTGTGCGCCCTGGTTGGAACGGTCTTCGAGCTGACGGTAGGTGACGACTTCGCCCGTTCGCGCCATGAGGTACGCGGGTCTTTCGGGCGTGCGCTGGGCGTGGTGGCAGGGGTGGTACACGTGCGCCGGACAGGTTGTTGACCAAAGCCAATACTACCGGCTGAGCACCGCCGGGGACCGTCAACGGCCGTGGCCCCGTGAACCGGGCCGCTATTTCTCGAACATTTCGCCGAAGAGTTCGCGCACCTTTCCTCGCGCGCTGGCGAGCGCGTTGCGACCGCGGGGCGTCGCCCGATAAATCCGGCGTCCGCTGCGGCCTTCCCGCAGCAGTTCGGAGCGCAGGTAGCCCTGCCACTCCAGGCGATGGAGCTGCGGGTACAGCGTGCCCGGGCTCAATCGATAGCCGTGGTGCGCAAGCTCTTCGATCAGCCACAGCCCGTAGAACGGCGCCTTCGCGGCGTGGTGCAGGATATGCAGGCGGACCAGTCCCGCGAAAAGGTCGAGACTTTCTCCGCCACGTGACTTGCTTGCGGACTTCGATGCTTTCAACGCCCCCCTTCCAGGTGCGATCGCTTCCGGGAACCAGCGCAACAATTGTAACGATTTTCGATAACGTCAGCCGATACGCTTGATCCAGCGCAATTGCGCGGCCCGGGTTTTGGCTAGCGTGGTGCCGAATCCGTCATCCGCATGTTCCAGACCATCCAGAGAGGCGCACCATGAAACCCATCGGTTCATCGAGCTGGTTCCCAGTGATCGCCGCCGCGATGCTCGCGGCCGCGTCCCTGCCGGCGGCGCAGGCCCAGTCCGCCCGCGGCACCGTGAAGGACGCCGGAAACCAGGCGGTCGCCGGCGCTACGGTGTACCTCGTGCCGGCGGCAGACGTGGCGAAGCTCGCCAAGGCACCCACCTTCCAGATCCGGCGCGACGCCGCAGATGACGAGCCGATGGAGGACAACCTCGCCGCGAACCGCGACAAGTACGCGCAGGCCATCACCGACTCAGGCGGGAATTTCAACATCGCCAAGGTGGCCGACGGAAAGTACTTCGTTTACGTGCAGCCGACCGACGCGGAGCACCTGCCGGGTGGCGATCTCGCCAACAAGTCGATGACCGCGGCGGAACTCGCCGCCAAGCCCCTGGCGATCCAGGTCTCCGGAAAGATTCCGGCCGACGCGGTCTTCGTCGGCACCTCGCGATGCCTGGCGTGTCATTCGAAGTACTCCGACGTGAAGAAAACCCTGCACCGGCTCGGCATCACGGTGGTCGGCAAGCCGAGCAAGCTGCAGGACCATTCGCGCTTCCCGGCCTTCAATGCGGGGCTCGACAAGCTGCTCGCGGGCGCGAAGTTCTACTTCTACGGCTACGACAAGGGCCGCGGCTTCGACAAGTACCAGGTTTCGCAGAAGCCGCCCGCGGACGCCACGAGCGTCAGCTTGACGGCGACATTCTTCAAGGACAAGGACGGGACACTCAAATTCCGTACCGAGAACGCGAAGGATCCAAGCGACCCGGCGCGCACCTATCCGGTCGAGATGACCTACGGCGGGGGTCTCTACAAGCAGCGCTATCTGTTCCGTGTCGGAGATTCCACCTACCCGTTCCTGCAGTTCAACACCGAAGGCAGCGACGCCAACGCAGATCGCACCCGCAAGTCCTGGCGCGACTACCACGCCGACTGGCTGTACGACGAGCAGGCGAAAAAACTCACCGATCCGCCGGCGAAGAAATCCTTCGAGATCGAGTGCGCGGCCTGCCACTACAGCGGCTACCGCCTGACGCCCACCGTGGCGGGCGGGTTCGTCGCGGGCGCGGCGAACGATCCCAACGGCGAGGCCGACCTCGACGGCGATGGCCGCCCGAACGAGCTCAACATGGGCTGCGAGGTCTGCCACGGCGCAGGCTCGGCGCACGTGGGTGCCACCAAGGCGAAGCGCGGCGCGACGATCGTCAACCCGAGAAAGCTCGCCGCCGAGCGCTCGATGGTGATCTGCAACCAGTGCCACAGCCGGCCGCAGGGCACGATGAAGAACGACCAGCCGATCAGCAAGGATAACCGGATGCTGACGCCCGGCATCAGCCGCAACGAGTACCTCGTGAACCACACCACGCGCGAGGACGGCGCGCAGCGCGACTTCTGGGACGACGGCGTGCATTCCAAGTCGCACCACCAGCAGGCCACGGACCTCGTGCGCTCGAAAAAATACATCAACGCCACGCAGACCATGACCTGCGCGGACTGCCACGACCCGCACGGCACGACGGGGCTGAAGCACCAAGTCAAGCTCGATGCGCGCGACGCGAAGAATTCGCTGTGCGCGAGCTGCCACAAAGCGGTCGAGATGAAGGCCCACACCGCGAAAACCGTCGGCGCCGAGCACGAGCAGATCAACTGCATCAACTGCCACATGACCAAGACGATGCAGACCGGTGCCGGCCTGGGCAAAGGGCGCGATGGCAAGGACGGCAAGAACTACTGGATGAACGACATCAGCTCGCACCTGTTCGACGTGCCGCGCAAGACGAACCCTGCGGTGAAGGGCGTCGAACCCGGCCGGGCGATGCCGATCCCGTACACCAACGCCTGCGGTGCCTGCCACGACGCCGGAAACCTCTAGGGACCTGTCGCCGCCACCCGGCCTGCCGCGAACGTGAAAAGCTGACGCACGCCGCGGGGGGCGGTTGCGGACAGTGCTCCGCCGCCCTTCGCTGATGCTACAGCGCCCGCGCGACCCTGCGGAAGTGATGCCCCAGGATCGCGAGTTCGACCGCGATGCCGAACTTGCGCGGACTCGCGACGAGCGTCGTTGCGAGCAGGCGCCAGTACCCGAACCGTCCGCGCTGCCACACCCCGAGCAGCCAGAACGAGGCGGCAAACGCACGCACGTCCGACCAGGAAAGCCGCAGCCGCGGTCCGCGCGGCCGGTAAGCGGCGAGAAACGTCCGGATGCGCCGGTAATAGGGCCCGGGTTCGTAGAGTTTGCGCATCAGTTCGCGATAACCCTGGATCAGGATCTCGCGATCGAGCCGCGTGACGAAATTGATCGCCGCGGCGGTGTTGTTGCCGCAACTTTCGGCGAGCAGGCGACCCTCGCGCGCGAGGCGCGCGTAGAGCGCGGTCTGCGGCAACGCATTGAGCAGTCCCACCATCGCGGTCACCACTCCCGAGCGCTGGATGAATTCGAACTGGCGCTGGAAAATGTCTTCGCCGTCGCTGTCGAAGCCGACGATGAACCCGCCCATCACCTCGAGCCCGGCGTTCTGCAGCGTGCGCGTCACTTCCTTCAAATCGCGCCGGCGGTTCTGGGTCTTGCCGCATTCCTCGAGCCCCGCGAGCGAGGGCGTCTCCAGTCCGAGGAACACCTTCCTGAACCCTGCGCGCACCATCAACTCGAGCAGTTCCGCATCGTCGGCAAGGTTGACCGAGGCTTCGGTAAAGAAACCCATGCCGCTTGCGGTGCGCTCGCGCCAGCGGATCAGCTCCCGAAGCAGCTCGCGAGCCCGTTTTCGGTTGCCGATGAAATTGTCGTCGACGAGGAATACGCGGTCGCGCCAGCCCGCCGCGCGCAGCGCGTCCAGTTCGCGCACGACCTGTTCGGGGTCCTTGGTCCGCGGCACGCGCCCGTTCATCACCACGATGTCGCAGAACTCGCACTCGAACGGGCAGCCGCGCGAGAACTGCACGGGCATCGTCACGTAATCGCGCACCCGCACCAGGTCCCACCGCGGCACCGGAGTCCGGCGCACGTCGGGCCAGTCGTGCGAGCGGTAAAGCGATTTCAACGTGCCGTTCGCGAGATCCGAGACCAGCTCGCCGATCACGCCCTCGGCCTCGCCGCAGACGAAATGCGGAACTTCAGGGAAGTCCGCGTGGCCGGTCGTGAACAGCGGACCGCCGGCGACCACCGGCCGGCCGAGCTCTGAGCAGCGGCGTGCCACTTCGTGCGCTGCTTCGCCGTGCACCACCATGCCGGAGAGAAACACCGCGTCGGCCCAGCGGATCTGCGCGTCCGAAAGTGCCGAGACGTTCTGATCGACGAGCAGCAATTCCCAGTCGCGGGGCAGCATCGCCGCGACCGTAAGGAGCCCGAGCGGCGGAAACGCCGCACGCTTGGCAACGAACGGCAGCACGTGCTGGAAGCTCCAGAACGTCGCCGGCGTGCGCGGATAGACGAGCAGGATCTTCATCTGCCTCCCTCCACGGGGCAATCGAACATGTTGGGCGCCCGGCAAGGGCATCACAAGCACCCCACCCGCGATTCTTATTTTCGGTCAAGATTCGACAGTGCGCGCCATGAACCTTCGTACCAATGCGATCGCCGGCGCCCTCGCCGCCGCCGCGCTATTCGGCGCGAGCACGCCATTCGCGAAACTGCTGCTGGGCGAAGTCTCGCCCTGGCTGCTCGCGGCGGTGCTTTATCTGGGCAGCGGTCTGGGCCTGGGCGCGTGGATCGCGCTTCGTCCGCGCTCCGATCCAGTGCCACGCATCGAGCGCCGGGACTGGCCATGGCTTGCGGCCGCGATCGCATCCGGCGGTGTGGTCGCGCCGGTGCTGCTCTTGTCAGGGCTCGCCGTGACCAGCGCAGGCGCGAGTTCGCTGCTGCTCAATCTCGAAGCGGTGTTCACCGCGCTGATCGCGTGGACGGTGTTCCGCGAAAATGCCGGCCCGCGCGTGTTTACCGGGTGGCTTGCGATCGTCGCGGGCGGCGTGCTGCTCGCGTGGGAGCAGGCGCCGGGCGCAGGCGGACTCGCGGGGCCGTTGCTCGTCGCGGCCGCCTGCCTCGCCTGGGCGATCGACAACAATCTGACGCGCAAGGTCGCGGGCGGCGACGCGGCGCTCATCGCCTGCCTGAAAGGACTCGTCGCGGGCGCCGTGAATCTGGTGCTCGCGCTGGCATCGGGCGCTGCGCTGCCCGCGATCGCATCGCTCGCCGGAGGCGCCGTGGTGGGATTTCTCGGCTACGGCGTGAGCCTCGCGCTGTTCATCGTCGCGCTGCGCCAACTGGGGACGGCACGCACCAGCGCGTACTTTTCCATCGCGCCGTTTTTCGGAGCGGCCCTTGCCCTTGTGCTGCTCGCCGAGCAGCCGGGAACGGCGTTCTGGATGGCGGCAGCGCTGATGGCGCTCGGAGTCTGGCTGCATGTCAGCGAGCGCCACGGCCATTTCCATGTGCACGAGACGAGCGAGCACGCACACGCCCACGTGCACGACGAGCACCACCGGCATGCACATGCGTTCGAGTGGGATGGCGGGGAACCGCATACCCACCCGCATCGCCACGAACCTCTCGCGCACGCGCATCGGCACGACCCTGATTTGCACCACCGGCATCGGCACTAAAATCCCACGAAGCTTGGACCCCCATCATCACGCCAGCAGATCGCAGGACACCGGCCGCGCATTTGCGCTCGGTGTCGCGCTCAATGCGGCGTTCGTCGTCGTCGAGGCGGGTTTTGGCTTCTACGCCGATTCGCTCGCGCTGCTGGCGGACGCCGGTCACAACCTTTCGGACGTGCTCGGCCTCGCGCTCGCCTGGGGCGCGGCGGCGCTCGCGCGCCGCCCGCCGGGCGGGCGCTTCACCTACGGCCTGCGCGGCTCTACGATCTGGGCGGCGCTCGCCAACGCGATGATTCTGCTCGTTGCGGTCGGGGCCATCGCCTGGGAGGCGCTGAACCGATTCGGCGCACCGCAGCCGGTCGCCGCGGAGATCGTCATCTGGGTCGCGCTCGCGGGCGCGCTCGTCAACGGCGCAAGCGCGGCGCTGTTCCTTCGCAGCCGCAAGCACGATCTGAACGCGCGCGGCGCCTTCCTTCACATGGCGGCCGATGCCGCGATCTCCCTCGGCGTCGCAATCGCGGGTGTCGCGATTCTTTGGAGCGGCTGGGGCTGGCTCGATTCGGCGGTGAGCCTCGTCATCGCCGCGTTCATCGTCGCCGGCACCTGGGGCCTGATGCGCGAAGCGCTCGCGCTGGCACTGCACTCGGCACCGCGCGAAATCGAACTGCCGGCAGTGCGCGCGCAGCTCGAGGCGCTGCCGGGAGTAACGGGGGTTCACGATCTGCACGTCTGGGCGATGAGCACCACAGAGATTGCCCTCACGGCGCACCTGATGATTCCCTCGGGGCACCCGGGCGATGCGTTCCTCGCGAGCGCCGCGCACGCGCTGGAGGCGCGATTCCGCATCGGCCACGCGACCCTGCAGATCGAGCGCGGCGACGGTGCCGCGCCCTGCCATCTCGCGCCCGACGACGTGGTGTAGCGCTATTTCGGGGGCTCGCGGCGGAAGCTCTTGCCGACGACCTTGCCGTTGACGAACTGGATCGAAATCACCGCGCCCCCGGCGACCCATTTCGAGCTGCCGCCCGAGACGCCGAGCACGCTCAGGCCACCGGATTCGGTCGCGGGACCGAGCAGCACCAAGACCTCCTGCTCGCTCATGCCATCCTGGATCTTCGCGTAGTTCTCCTGCGTCACCTTGGAACAGGCGGCAAGCAGCAGCGCCAGTGCAACCGCAGTAACGAGCACTCTCATGACCGAGTGATCCAAGGTTTCACCGGCGTGCGCCGCTCGCGGCTCATGCGTCTTCCGCCGAGGAAAGGCTTTCTACGATGGGGCAACTGCGCGGATCGCGTCCGGCGGCGCAGGCGGTGACGAGCGCCGCGAGCGATCGCCGCACACGTTCGAGGTCCGCAAGCTTGTGTTTGACGTCGGCGAGCTTCGCCGCTGCGAGCTTGCGCGCGCGGTTGCAATCGGGCGTGCGCTCAAAGCGCAGCAGCTCCGCGATCTGCGCGAGGGTGAAACCGAGTGCCTGCGCCCGCCGGATGAAACGCAGCCGCCGCACCGTATCCTCACCGTAGCGGCGAACGCCGCCCGAGGGCCGCCGCGGCGCCTCGATCAGCCCGCGCCGCTGGTAATAGCGCACCGTTTCCACATTCACGCCGCAGGCTTTCGCCACCGTCCCGATCGTCAGTTCGCGCACCCGGCGCCCCTTGACTCCGTACTCCGGTACGGAGTGTACGATGTCCCGCGATGATCCGTCCCGCCCCTGAATCGGCTTCCATCGTCGCCGGCGCCGCCTCGGCGATCGGCGCCTCCGCCTGCTGCGTGCTGCCGCTCGCGCTCGTGACGATCGGTGTCGGCGGCGCATGGGTCGCGCACCTGCGCGAGCTGGAGCGCTTCTATTACGTATTCGTCGCCATCGCGCTCGCAGCTTTCGGTTATGCCTTCTACCGGCTCTACCTTCGCCCGGCGACCGTTTGCGCACCCGACAGCGTGTGCGCTACGCCCCTGACGCGCCGCAATCAGCGAATCGTGTTCTGGGTGACTTTGATCGCAGCGAAGGCGCTCGTTTTGTCGCCGTTCTATGCCGGTTACTTGCTGGGATAGACGGGGTTTGGACGGCGAGGGACGGTTCGCGCGGCCAAATTGAACGCCACGATTCTCGAATCCACGCTCACGTGTCCGCATTGCGGGCACGCGAGCCTGGAATCGATGCCCGAAGACGCTTGCCTGTTTTTCCACGCTTGCGCGGGTTGCGGCGAGCGACTCGCTCCGAAGCCGGGCGATTGCTGCGTGTTTTGCAGCTACGGCTCGGTGCCCTGTCCGCCGAAGCAGGCGGGCGACAGCGCCTGACCCGGCGCCTCAGCGCCTGCGATTTCCGCCTTCACGCGACGCGCACCACGGCCATCATGCCGCTCGCCTGATGCCCGAGCACGTGACAGTGGAGCATCCAGTCGCCGGGGTTGTCGGCGACGAAAGCGACTTCGGCTCGGCTGTCCGGATCGAGCAGCACCGTGTCCGCCCACGGTCGCTCGGGCTCGGGCTTGCCGTCGCGCGACAGCACCCGAAACACGTGTCCGTGAAGGTGAATCGGGTGGTGCCATGCGGTGTCGTTCGCAAACTCGATGACCTGCGAGCTGCCGCGCGCGAAGCTGAGCAGCGGTTCGTGGCGGTGATCGGTTTCCGCGATCGGCCGGCCGTTCACCATCCACGCCATCCCGTGGCGCATGGCGCCCATCGGCAGGCGCCCCATCATGCCGCCCTCGAAGCGGACGCGGTGGCGCTCGGCGCGCCCGAGATCGGGCTCGGCGATCGGGTTGGGCATGAGCGCGGGCACGGGTCCGAAGGTGCTGCGGATCGCGGGCTCGTCGGAGTACGCGAGATCGAGCAGGCGGTAGGCGCGCTGCCGGTAGAAATCGTCGATCACGCGGTGCCGGCTGCCGGGCGGGGCGACGCAGTCGAGAATCAGGTCCGCGCGCATGCCTGGTCCGAGGACGATGCGCTCGGCGCGGCGAGGCGCCACGGGCTGGCCGTCGTGGGCGACCACCGCCGGCTCATGGCCCTCGAAGCGCAACCCGAAAATTCGCGCCGTGGCGGCGTTGACGAGCCGCAGGCGGATGCGTTCGCCCGAGCGCACCGCGAAATTCTCCCGGATGCTGCCATTCACGGTCACGGTGTTGCCGATCCGTCCCGCGTGGCTCGCGTCCATGAAGTTGCCGAAGTCCGCGACCATCCGTGCGCTGCGATCGAGCCGCCAGTCGGAGAGCACCCAGACGAGATCGCGATCGACCACCGGCGGCTCTCGTTCCTCGACGACGAGCGCCCCATACAGGCCGCGGCCGACCTGCTCGGCGCTCGCGAGGTGCGGGTGATACCAGTAGGTGCCGGCGTCCGGGAGATCGAACTCGTACACGAAGCGCCCGCCGCGCGCCGCGATCGGCGCCTGCGTCAGATGCGGCACGCCGTCCATCGCGTTCGGCACGCGCAGGCCGTGCCAGTGGATCGTGGTCTCCGCGTCGAGTGAATTTTCGACTTCTACGCGCAGCCGCTCGCCCTGGCGGTAACGCAGCACCGGGCCGGGCACGACGCCGTTGTACGACCAGGTCCCGGTCTGCGGATGCGCCGCGCCCACGAGATTCTGCTGCGAGCGCCGGGCCCTCAACTGCCATGCGGCGGACCTGGCCGCGGGAGGCCATGCGGCCGTGGCCGCCAGGGTGGTCAATGCGAGGAACTGGCGCCGCTTCATCGAGTCTCGGCTAATGTACCGAGTCCGAAATCCGTGATGGTTTTCTTCGATCTCGGGACTTCGGCCGTTGTTGCCGAAGTCCCGAGACACTGCAACAACGGCACTGCGCGTAGGGCCATGTTCGTGTCCGAGGGTTGCTTCGGTGTCTCATGATTCCCCGCAACGGCGAGAAGCGCGGGGAATCACGAGATCGGACAAAAAAAGCAGAATATTCGTACGCGAACTCGTGACTCGCCACGCTAGCGCCGCGCGGAAGCGAGCGCCTCGTCCACCAGTTTCTTCAGCTGTTCGTAGCCGAAGCTCGGCAGCGGCCTGCCGTTGACGAAAAATTCCGGCGTCTTGGTGACGTTGAGCACCCGCGCGTCTTCGAGGTCCTGCGCGATGACCCGCGCGACTTCGGGCGCCGCCATGTCGATTCGCACGCGTTCGAGATCCAGGCCAAGTCCTTCGAGGTGCCTCCAGACGAGATCGGCCTGCGGCCGGTGGTTCGGCGCCCACGCGGCCTGCGACGCGAGGATTGCCTCGAGCGCAGGCCAGAGCTTGCCCTGTTTGCGTGCCGCTTCCAGGATCGCGACCACCTGATCCGAGCCGGTGTGGAAAGGTGCGTAGCGCAGGACCAGACGAATCCGGTCGGGGTTCGCGGCCATCATCTGCTTGACCACCGGATAGAACGCCTTGCAGGTTTCGCAGGCCGGGTCGAGGAACTCGACGATTTCGACCGGCGCGTCGGCCCTGCCGAGCGTGGGCGAGTGCATCCGCACCAGGTTCGCCCGATTGCTCTCAGCGAGCTGCGCAGACTGCTCGCTCTGCTGGCTCTTGTAGATCAGCGTGCCCAGCGCGAACGCGAGAAGCAAGGCGATTGCGGCGAGGGCGAACAGGATCTTTTGCTTCATTTTGCGCTCCGAAAATAGGCGACCCACAGAAGAATCACGATCGCCGCAAAGGCGATCGCGGCCATGAGCGGGATGGTGATGAAACCGAACCACACGATCACCTGCTCCTTGCACGGCACCCCTTGCGTGCAGGGCTGCATCGTCTCCGGCACCACGCCGGCGACGAGCAGCACGTGATAGAGGGCGATCAGCCCGCCGATCGCGGCGAGCGGCAGCGCGTAGCGCACGACCTTGCGGTCGAAAGGAAACAGCCCGATCGGCAAGAGGAGCGCGAGCGGAAACATGAAGATGCGCTGGTACCAGCACAGCACGCAGGTCGGCACGCCCACGATCTCGCCGAAAAAGAGCGCACCGAGCGTCGAGCCGGCCGCGAGCAGCCAGGCGGTGAAGATCAGATACCACGCCGTGGTTTCGCTACTCATGCGCGCAGGTTCCGTTCCGCCGGCTGCGCCCGCGCAAGGGGCAACGTCGCGCCGAGCCGCCGAGGCACTCGGGCCCCGGCCGCCTCGGCGCGGTAGACGAAGCCTGCACAACGCGGTCCCATGGTCGCCACGCTCCAGGATCGCGAGTTCCTCCGTCCTGAGTCAACAGATAATGGGGGGATCTTCGCTCAGGCATATTGCGGTCGCTTCTCCTTCCGGATCACGGCGGTCTGGGCTGTGCGCTCCGGATCGCGTAGATATCCGGTGCGCTGGTGAAGGTGCGCGCGCAGTCGAGGGAGCAGAAGTGGTGGGTCGTTCCGCCGTACACGATCGTCGCGACGGCGCGTTCGATGGGGACCTGCATCCGGCAGACCGGGTCGATTGCAGGGAGGGCCCGTCTCTCGGTCGACCGCAGGATTTCGAACACGGCGACCGGGTACGCGACGTTCTTGAATTGTTGCTTGCCGAGCACGCGCGCTTCGATGTCGCCGAGATCTCTGGCCGAGCGGGCGATGGATTCGGTGCACAAAATCTGGCCCGAGGCAGCTTGCGCGGCCAGCCGCGCGGTCAGGTTGATCGGCGCGCCGAACACCTGCCCTGCGCGCTCTACGATGTGTCCGCGGTGGAGCCCTGTGCGGATTTTCGGGAACTCCGGTTCGCGCTCGATTGCGTCGCGCAGTTGCAGCGCCGTGCGCACGACCGCCGCGGTGTCGGCACCCGCGCACAGCACATCGTCGCCGATAGTGTTGACGATCGACACGCCGGATTCGAGAGTCTGCCGGACGAGGCCCTGGAAGCGGAGCACCACTTCCGAGGCGCGCAGCGCGCCGTGCGTCTCGGTGAGCGCCGTGTATCCGCAAAGATCCGCGATCAGCAGCGCCACATCGAGTTCCCGCGGCGCGCTCGGGTCAATCGTCAGCGATGTCGGCATTGACGACGATCAGTGCATGAACCGGGTCGCACGGATCCCGTGGCGGCAGCCTCGGGGTAATCTTCCTGCGCTGGACCTGCGGAAGGTGGTCGCAATTCATTCGCCACCGCTTCTGCAGGACAAGGCGGCAAAAGTTGTAGTCGATCGAAGAAGGGTCAGACCACGTCGCCTCGCACAATAGCCGGCACGAGCAATGCGTGCCGTGTGTGCGCGTCCACGATTCCGCGAGCCGGCAACCGGGCCTCCCCAGCCCCACCTGCAGCGTATTCGCTATGCGCATGGCTGCCGAGCGGCACGCGGCACGGCAAGTATCATGGCGCCATCCGGGGCGCGACTCGAAGCAGCGCTGCGAGCGCGAACGCGGAAAACATGCGCGTCATCATGTCTCGGTCCACTGCAGTTCGTACACCCGGTGAAACCCGCCGAACCCCTTGAGGCGGCACACGCCCACCGGCCGGAACGCGACGTTCGCCGATCGCAACTCGTTGGCCGCATCCTCGTCGAGGAAGACGCGGTTCCGGTCGGGGATCTTCTCCAGGCGCTCCTCCCCCTCCACGGCGACAAAGGCCTCGCCCGCCACGCTCATGAGCCTGAACGCCTCGTTGATCGCGGCGCCGTGACGAACCCCCCGCGCATCGAGCAGGATCTCGCCATAGGTCACGGCAGCGCGCACCTCGACGGGCGGGCCCGGCGCCATGTCGGGCGGTCGGTCGTGCAGACCGCGCAACAGCTTGATCGCAGCCCGGGTCGCGGCAATGACCGAAGGAAACGTCATCATGCAACCGTCTCCGGTGTTCTCGACGAAAGTGACGCTCGATCCCGCCGCGGCGAGCGCGCGTCGCTCGAGGAGGTTGCGCGCGCGCATCGCCAGATTCTCGCCGTATCGGGTCGCGAGCTGCGTCGAGTCGACAAGATCCACCGCCAGCACCGCTTCGGTCACCGTCCCGGCAGGGCCCCGCCGCCAGCGCCGCCGGGACCAGGCGCGATGGGCGAGCACACCGGCGCCGGCGGCAAGGGCGCCAACAAGGGCGTGAGAGGCGTAGTCAAAAATCGAGCCCCAATCGAAATGAATGAGTGGCGGCGTCGGCGCGATCTGGGCGGCGGCGTGGTCGGCGCCGAACAGCGACACGAGCGCCACGGCCACGGCCGCCGCGCTGCCGCTCCTGGAGGACCACAGTCGCATTCGGTCAACGTTTCCCGGTATCCGACTTCGCGGCATCGTGCTCGTGCGGCTGCGAGGATTCGGCCGGTGGCGCATTCGTTCCATGCGAACCCATATGGCCGTGCGGACTGGTCACCACCAGCAATACCACCATCAGAATCATCATCACTGCCATGGCGTTCTCCGGATGAATTTCTGCATTTCGCGCTCGATGCCGACGCGAGGAACGCTCGCGCTTGCGGGGACTGTCCCCATAAGGCTCAGTGCTGGCGCATGCTTCCAGCAACAACGCGATGGCGAGGATGGATCGGCGACTTTGAGAATCCGCACGTCATTTCTCCAGGTCAAAATCATGGCAGCACGCGCACGGCGAGCGCGCTGCTGGCGTTTCGCGGCACGGCCTTCATTGCTCATCCCGCGGTAGCGCCCGGCGCAAGCGCCACGCCCTCGGGCACGCGGCGGAGCTGCCAGCCCTTGACCACGGCGTAGATCGAGGGAATCACGATCAGCGCCAGCACCGTGACCGAGACCATGCCGCCGACCATCGGCGCGGCGATGCGGCGCATCACCTCCGAGCCGGTGCCGGTGCCCCACATGATCGGCAGCAGCCCGCCGACGATCGCCGCCACCGTCATCATGATCGGGCGCACGCGCATCAGGGCGCCCTGGATCACCGACTCCTTCAGATCCTCGGCGGTGATTCTCTCCCCCGCCGCCGCGCGGCGCGCGGCGGCGGCCTGCAGGGCCTGATCGATGTAGATCAGGATCACCACTCCGATTTCCGCCGCCACCCCGAGCAGCGCGATGAAACCCACCGCCACCGCGACGCTCATGTTGTAGTCGAGCAGGTGCATCAGCCAGATCCCGCCCACCAGCGAGAACGGAACCGAGAGCATCACGATCAGCGTCTCGGTGAGCCGCTTGAAGTTGAGGTACAGCAGCACGAAGATGATCACGATGGTGAGCGGAACGACGACCTTGAGCTTTTCCTTGGCGCGTTCCATGTATTCGAACTGGCCGCTCCAGGTAATGAAATAACCCGGCGGGAACTTGACGTTGTCGCGCACCGCCTTCTGCGCGTCGGCGACGTAGCCGCCGATGTCGCGGTCCCTGATGTCGACGTAGATGTAGGCCACGAGCAGCGCGTTCTCGGTGCGGATGTTGGGCGGGCCCTTGACCATGCTCACGCGGGCCAGCTGGCCCAGCGGCAGCATGGTGCTGGTCAAGGTTCTGGTCGCCCTGCCACCAAGCGCAGATGGGCCAGCCGCATTCATCACAGGTGCGGCGGCGCCCATCGCGGCCGGGCGTGCCCCTGCCATCACCGGCACCAGCACCTGGTCGGCGATCGCCTGCGGGTCGCTGCGGAAGTCGCGCGGATAGCGCACCACCACGCTGTAGCGCTCCAGGCCCTCGACGGTAGTGGTCACCATCTCGCCGCCCAAAGCGGTCATGATCACGTCCTGCAGGTCGCCTACCGCAAGCCCATAGCGAGCGAGCGCCATGCGGTCAGGCTCGATGTCGATGTAGTAGCCCCCTGTCAGGCGTTCGGCAAAGGCGCTGGTCGTGCCCGGGACGGTTTTCACCACGGCCTCGACCTCCTTTGCCACGCGCTCAATCCCGGCCAGATCCTTGCCGTACACCTTGATCCCGATCGGCGTGCGGATGCCGGTCGAGAGCATGTCGATGCGCGCCTTGATCGGCATGGTCCAGGCGTTCGCGATGCCGGGAAACTGCAGCGCCTGATCGAGTTCCGCGATCAGCTTGTCCATCGTCATTCCGGGACGCCACTCGCTCTGCGGCTTCAGGTTGATCACGGTTTCGAACATCTCCATCGGCGCCGGGTCGGTGGCGGTGTTGGCGCGCCCCGCCTTGCCGAACACCGACAACACTTCCGGAAAGCTCTTGATGATGCGGTCCTGCGTCTGCAGGATCTCCGCCGCCTTGGTGACCGAGAGCGAAGGCAGTGTCGCTGGCATGTACAGGAGCGTTCCCTCGTTCAGCACCGGCATGAATTCCGTGCCGAGCTTCATCGCCGGGTAAGCCGTGACCCCCAGCACCGCGACGGCGGCGAGAATCGTGAGCTTTCGCCAGCGCAGCGCGGCACCGATAAGCGGCCGGTAAACCCACATGAGCAGGCGCACCAGCGGGTTCTTGTGCTCCGGCGGAATGCGGCCGCGGATGAACAGCAGCATCAGCACCGGCACCAGCGTGATGGAGAGAAACGCCGCGCCCGCCATGGAAAAGGTCTTCGTATAGGCGAGCGGCTTGAACATCCGCCCTTCCTGCGCTTCCAGCGTGAACACGGGCAGGAACGACACGGTGATGATGAGCAGGCTGAAGAACAGTGCCGGCCCGACCTCCTTGCAGGCATTGATGATCGCTTCGATCCGCGGCTCGTCCGGTTTCAGCCGCTCCAGGTGCTTGTGTGCGTTCTCGATCATCACGATGGCCGCGTCCACCATGGCGCCGATCGCGATGGCGATGCCGCCCAGGCTCATGATGTTCGAGTTGAGCCCCATCAAATGCATGATGATGAATGCGATCAGCACGCCGACCGGCAGCATGACGATGGCCACCAGCGCGCTGCGGGCGTGGAACAGGAACACGATGCACACCAGCGCGACGATCGCGCTTTCCTCCAGCAGCGTCCAGTTGAGGTTCCTGATCGCGCGGTGGATCAGCTCGGCGCGGTCGTACACCGCCTCGATCGTCACCCCTTCGGGGAGCCCCGTCGAGATCTCGGAGATCTTCGTCTTCAGGTTGTGAATCACGTCCTGGGCGTTCTGGCCGTAGCGCGCGACGGCGATGCCGCCTACAACCTCGCCTTCGCCGTTCAGCTCGGCGATCCCGCGCCGCTCCTCGGGAACCAGCTCCACGCGCGCGATGTCGCGCACCAGCACCGGCGTGCCGCCCTCGGCCTTGACCACCAGCATCTCCAGATCCTCGGCACCGCGCAGGTAGCCGCGGCCGCGCACCATGTACTCGGTCTCGGCCATCTCGATCACGCGGCCGCCGACGTCGCGATTGCTCTCCCGAATCACCTGCATGACCTTCATCAGCGGCACGCCGTAGGTCTGGAGTTTTCGCGGATTGACCGTCACCTGGTACTGGCGCACGAAGCCGCCGACGCTGGCAATCTCGGAAACGCCCTGTGCCTTCGTGAGCTGGTAGCGGACGAACCAGTCCTGGATCGAGCGCAATTCTTCCAGCGTGCGGTTCTTCGCGAGCACGGCATACTGGAACACCCAGCCGACGCCCGTCGCGTCCGGCCCGAGCGAGGCGGTCACACCGCGCGGCAGGCGCCCGGCGACGTAATTGAGGTATTCCAGCACCCGCGAGCGCGCCCAGTAAATGTCGGTGCCATCCTCGAAGATGATGTAGACGAACGATGCGCCGAATACCGAGAGCCCGCGCACCACCTTCGATTTCGGCACCGCGAGCATCGCCGTGGTGAGGGGGTAGGTGACCTGGTCCTCGATCACCTGCGGCGCCTGGCCGGGGTACTCGGTGTAGACGATGACCTGCACGTCCGAGAGATCCGGGATCGCGTCCACCGGCGTCTTCAGCACCGCGTAGACCCCCGCGGCGACGGCGAAAAACGTCCCCAGCAGGACGATGAAGACGTTGCGGGCCGACCACTCGATGATCCGGTTCAGCATGTCAATGCCCCTTGTCGTGTCCGGGCGCCGCCTTCGCCACGGGCTTCGCGGCCGCCGGCGTCATGCGCTCGATCACGAATTCGCCGGGCCCAGCCGGCGCAATGTCGATCTCGACCGCCTGGCCTTTCCTGACGCCCTGCAGCATCGCTTTGTCCTTCACCTTGAACTCCATGGACATGGCCGGCCACTTGAGGCTCGGAATCGCTTCATGGTTGATTTCGACGCTGCCGGCCTTCTGGTCCACTGCTTCCACCGTGCCTTTCGTGGTGTGGACCTGCGCGGGCGTCGCTGCGGCCGGCTTGGCTTGCGCGCCGTGAGCGCCATGCCCGCCAAATGTTTCGAGCGCCGCCTTGAGGTTGCTTTCGGCGTCGATCAGGAAATTGGCGCGCACCACCACCTCCTCGCCCGCCCGCAGGCCCTCCCGCACTTCGAGGAAGCCGTCGGCCCGCATGCCGAGCTTGACCGTGCGCGGCTCGAACAGCCCCTCGGCGCGTCGCACCAGGACCAGTTGCCGCGTGCCGCTGTCGAGCACCGCCGATTCCGGCACCGCCAGCGCCTTGCTGCGTCCATCGCCCGTAGCCAGCTCGACGTTGGCGAACATTGCGGGCTTGAGCAGCCCGCCCGGATTGCGCAGCTCTACGCGCACCTTCGCCGTACGCGTTTCGGCATCGATGGTCGGGTAGATGAACACCACCTTGCCGGCGAAGACCTTGTCCGGATACGCGACGATGCGTAGCTTCGCCTCCTGTCCGAGGCGCACCAGACCGACGTCCTGCTCGAAAACATCCGCGAGCATCCAGACGGAGGACAGGTCCGCGATCTCGAACAGGACTTCGCCGGGCATGAAGCGCATGCCCTGGACGCTCGGCTTCTGCAGCACCACCCCGTTTGCGCCGGAGCGGTACGTGAGCAGCCGACGCGAATTGCCCTCCTGCTGCAGCGCCTGCAGTTCCCTGTCGGAAATTTCGAAATTGCGCATCCGCCGCAACGCCCCGTCGGCAAGCCGCTGCATCGCGGCCTGTGCCTCGGGACCGCTGTCCTGGAGGTCCTTCGCCCCGCGCAGCGCGATCAGGTACTCCTCCTGTGCGGCCACGAGATCGGGGCTATACACGTCCATCAGCGGCTGGCCGCGCGCAACCGATTGCCCGGTGGTATTGACGTGAAGTTTCTCGATCCAGCCTTCGAATCTCGGCGCCACCTTGTACAGCAGCCGCTCGTTCGCCTGAATGGTTCCAACCGCCTGGACCGTCCGGCGCAACTCCCGCATCGCCACCGGTTCCGACCGCACGCCGAGGAGTTGAACCTTGTCCAGGCTGATCTTCACCGTCCCGGGCTGCGCCTGTGGCTCCGGTTCTTCGCCCTCGTAGACGGGAATGTAGTCCATGCCCATGGGATCTTTCTTCGGCACCGGCGAAGTGTCGGGAAGTCCCATCGGATTGCGGTAGAAGCGGACCTTGCGCTCCTTCTTCGCCCCTTGCTCGGGGCCACCGGCCGAGCTTGGCGCGACCGCCGCGGGCGCGTGGCCCGCACTGCGCGTTCCCATCCAGTAACCCGCCGCGACGCCGGCGCCCACGACCACCGCAGCGATTCCGATCCAAACCAGTCGGTTCATAACCTTGCCTTTCCTCGCATTCGATTCAGAACAGCGTCTTGCCGGTGAGAAACTCGATCTCCGCCAGCGCCTTGTTGTGACCCGTCAGGCTCGCGGCATGGGCGATCTCGTAGTTGAAGACCGTCATCTGGTTGTCCAGCAGGGTGAAGAAGTCGACGCGGTTCACCTTGTAGGCGGCGACCGCCGCCTCGACCGCGAGGCGCGCCTGCGGCACGATTCCCGTTTCGTAGAGCCGCGCCGACTTGAGGCTCTGCTCGGCGGTCGCCACCTGCTGGCGCAACATGGCATGGATCTCGTTCAAACGCGCCTCGTACATGCGCGTCGCCTGGTCGCGCATCGCGATGGCTTCGGCGACCCGGGGATCGCGTTTCGACTCGCGCCAGACCGGCAGGTTGATCGCCACCGTGAAGCTGATCATGTCGTCGCGCCGCATGTCCTGGAAGTTGTCGCGCTGGCCGTACGAGAACCGCAGGTCGAAGTCCGGGTAGTAGTCCCTGCGCGCCAGCTCGAGCATCTTGTCGTTGCGCGCGATCGTGTCCTGCTGCGCGAGAAGCTGTGCCCGGTGGACGCGCGCCTGCTCTCGCAGCTCGTCCAGCCGCAGCGGCACGTTGCGCGCGCGCGGCGGTTGCGTCTTCAGTTCCCGCGCCGCTGCGCCGCGCCCGAGCGCGCGGTTCAGCTCGGCCTCGAACATGGGCCGCTCGCGCCCCAGCTTGATCTGCTCGTCGATCATGCGCGAGAGCTGCGTCTGCGCCTTGAGCACATCCGCCTGACTGCCCTGTCCCACGGCGTAGCGCGCCTCGGCGATTGCGAGAAACTGCTCCAGCACGCGCTTGTTGCGGTCCACCAGGCGCACCGTCTCGTCGATCAGGCCGAGATCGAGATACGCGACCTTGACCTCGCGCGCCACGCGATTGGAGGTCTCCTGGAGGTTGTTCGCCATTGCATCGGCCTCCTTCTCCGCCAGCTCGCGCCGCAACGCGCGCTTGCCCGGGTAGGGCAGGCGCTGCGCGAGACCGATCATCTTCATGGTCATCTCTTCGCGGCGGAAGCTCGGCGAGCGCACGGGCAGGTTCACCACGCCGAGCTCCAGCATCGGATCGTCGAGCGCCCCCGCCGGCGAAACCCGGCTGCGCGCCGCATCCAGCTCGCGCGCGGCCGCATGGATATCGGGATTGTTCTGCAGCGCCTCGGCCACCAGCTCGCGGACAATCGCGTCACCTGGCGGCTCGGGCGCAGCGTGCCCGGACGCACTCGCGCCCGCCAGGAGCAGCAGCAGAATTCCGCGCCGCGCAAGCTGCAGCCGGGGATTTTGGTGAAAAGGTGTTCTCATGGGGTCCGCTCCGTGTTTCACGACATCGGATTCAGGGATTGTTGCTTGATGATCTGCCGCCAGGCTGAATCGTTCTTCATCACGTGGCGAAATCCGTCCCACGCCTCCATCGGTTCGCCGTCGCGCATCGCTACCCTGCGCCCCCGCGCGTCACGGTGCACCATGTTGCCGTCCGTGCGGACCAGCAGCGTGCCGCCGTCCTTCAGTTCGATGAGGCGCTCGGCCGCGGTTTGCGGCGCTGCACCCAGCACGCTCAACAGCATCAGGACCACCATATCGCGCATCTTCATCGCTCCTTTCCTGGTCAATCATGAGATCGAACAGCGTGGACGCACGCCGCGGCTTGCCGCACGCGGCGGAATGAACCCACGCCGCCAGCAGCACGGCGCGGGCGTCAGGCGGTCAAATGAGGAGGGACCGGAAAAGGATGCGTGGCGGCGGGGTCGCCCAGGCTTCGGGCTGGCGAACGAACGCCACTGAATCCCGCTGCAGTGCGGGTGTCGCGCGCCATGCGAGCACGGATTGCGCCAGTAGCAAATGAACCTTCACCTGCGGCTTGTCGAGTCTCAAATCCTCGCTCTGGCAGTGCGCCGCGCAGAGGTTCGCGTTGGCGCCATCTTCGTGGCAGGTCGCGTCGGGCGATTCGTGATCGCTCGCGATCAGGCTATGCGGCCGCGCCGAGAGGAAAATATCGCAATCGGCGAGCGCAATGGCCGCCTGGGCGAACAGCATCATCGCAAGAGACAGCAGCCCCGCGAATTTCGAATTGCGACGCGATTGCATGGCCGAAGAGTAAGTGCCGAGGTCCGGCGCGGATTTGACCCAAGTCAACCTTGTCCCGATGGTACGTCATTTGGCGGCTGGTACCCTTGTCGCGCTGCGCGACGTATCCTCCCGGCGAGGGGGACACGGGTACTGCAGCGGCGTCTGCGGCCGCCGGACGAGCGTCCAGGACCGCAGAGGCCGTTATCTGTCGACGAGGGCATCGAGGAGGAATGAATGGAGCGGGCGTTCCTAGGCGCCCGCTCCGGCTTCCCCGCTCGCGCGGGAGTCGCGCGCGGGGAGGCGTAAACGAAGGAGTCCTACCGGTCAGTAATCGTGGCGTATCCCGAAAGTGACGAGGCGCGCTTTCTCGCCGGCGGCCAGCGCGTTGTTGATGCCGGCTCCGGCATCGACGTAATGTGTGTACGCTGCGCCAGGGTCGTTCTTGAGCTGGTTGAGCGACAGCGCGAGGTGCGTGCGCTTGGAAAGCGAGTACGCGTAGGTGAGGGTCCACATCTTGGCGCCATCCGCGATCGGCGTCGCCTTGTCGTCGTTCGCTCGCGTGTATGCCGCCATGAAGGTCTGCGGGCCGGTGGCGTAACGCAGCGGAATCGACCATGCCGTGCGGTCGCCCAGGCGGGTGCCGATGGGTGCGAGACCCGCCCCGGTGGCCGCCGCCGTCAGTTCCGTCTTGTTCCAAAGCAAGCCGAGCTTCCACCCCGCCCAAGTGTAGTGGCCGTACAGCGTGTTGCCGCGCTGGTCGGCCGTGATGAGCTGCCCCGCCAGGCTCGGCGCGGCGGTCGAGGTGCCCAGCGGAGCGGTGCTCAGGCCCGAGATGGCCGGGTTGTAGACGGCGCGCGGGTTGTCCGCCTTGCCGTCCCAGTAGCTGTAGCCGACTTTCCAGTTGGCCGCCGTATACGTCGGGTGAATGTTCCACGCGCGCCCGTCACGTGCGTCGTTGCCGGCCGCCATGTCCGCTTCCACCCCTGCGGAAGCGAGTGGGTTGGTCGAATACGCGACCACGGCCTGGAAACCGCCCCAATTCGGCGAAGTCCACTTGATCGAATTCGGCGTGCGCGTCGCGTTGGCGATCGCGATCCTGCCTCCGCCCGCGAAATCGGTGAGCGAGCTCGGGTGAACCCGGTACGACGCGCCTTTGAAATAGGCATCGTCCGGCGCCAGGAAGTAGTGCAGGCCGTGGCGGCCCATGGTCAGCTGCCCCCAGCTCCTGCTGCGCAAGCCGACCCAGGATTCGCCCGAGGCAGCAAGCGACCCCGTGTCCATGTTCGGCTTGAAATCGACCCGCACGATCCCCGCCAGACCGCTGCCCAGGTCCTCCGTGACATTGAACACGACGCTCGACGACTCGTCGTTGACGCGGGTTTCGCTGCTGTTCAGGCGTGCCGGGGCATTGCTCACCTTCATGTTGTCCAGGCTCACCTGAATGAACCCGTTGATGACGACGCTCGACTGCGCGAGTGCCGCCGCAGGGGCCGCGAGCGCACCCGCAACCGCCACTATCAGGCTTTTCTTTCTCATCTCGATCTCCTCTTGCTGTTGGGTCTGGACCTGGAAACCGCCAATGCGATCAACGGTTCCGGCACCGCATGTGCAGCGCTTAGATGCTAAGGGCCAGGAGATGACGGGACGGTTGCCGAAACATGAGCAATGAATGAGCGACAAATGACCGATCCTTTGCCGGGACATTGCCGATTCGTAATTTGCCGCGCTTTGCTGTCCGCACTGTTCCGGTCGATGCCAAACTGACCGCGACATTACATTTCTGTCATCCCGCGCCGCTTGCTCGGGGCGCGGCTATAGTTCAACTCCGGTAGCAGCGGATCCGCGCGCGAAGAGGTGGACATCGTGAAACTGCTGGTGGTCGAAGACGAGAAGAGCACCGCGTCGTACCTCAGGCAGGGGCTCACCGAACACGGTTTCGTGGTCGACGTCGCGGCCGACGGCGCGGACGGTGCGCACCTCGCGCTCACCGGCAACTACGACCTCGTCGTGCTCGACCTGATGCTTCCGGGCCGCAGCGGCTGGGAGATCATCCGGGAGCTGCGCGCGCACAAGGACACTCCGGTCCTGATCCTCTCGGCGCGCGACAAGCTGGCGGACCGCGTGACAGGGCTCGAGCGCGGTGCCGACGATTACCTCGTGAAGCCTTTCGCATTCTCGGAGCTGCTCGCCCGCGTTCGCGCGCTGCTTCGCCGGGGCAAGAGCGTCCAGCCCGAACGACTCCAGGTCGCCGACCTGCACATTGACATCGTGCGACGGCGCACGGAGCGCGCGGGAAAGGCGATCGATCTCACCCCGAAGGAGTTCGCGCTGCTGCACCTGCTCATGCGACATGAAGGCGAGGCGCTGTCGCGCACCCTGATCGCCGAGCAGGTCTGGGACATGAACTTCGACAGCGACACCAACGTCGTCGACGTGGCAATACGCAGGCTGCGTACCAAGGTGGACGACCCGTTTTCGCGCAAGCTGGTCCACACGATCCGCGGCGTCGGCTATGTCTGCGAGGCGCGCACATGACCCGCCTTGCCCATGCGATCCGTCGCGCGTGGCGCTCGATCGCGGTGCGGCTTTCGGTGATGCTGATCGTGGTGTTCGCGCTCGTCCTCGCCGGAATCGGGCTGCACCTCTACGATGGTCTCGCCGGCGAGCTCGAGGCGCGCGCGCGTGCCGAACTCTTCGGCAAGATCGAGCTGGTGCAGCGGGCGCTCGGCGAACTGCCCGCGGCACGCGACATCCCCACGCATCGCTCGCATTTCGACGATATTCTTGTCGGCCAGCATCGCCTGCGGTTGGCGGTTCTTGATGCCGGGGGTGCCGTGCTCTACCAGTCGTCCGCCTTCGATGCATCGGACCGGACTCTGCTCGAATGGATTCGCGACAAGACGCGCTCGGGGATCGAGGGCGACCTGACCCATCGGGGCAAGGTCCACTTTCTGGTACGCACGGCGCGGGGGTCGGTCGGCCGTACCGCCGAAATGCCCGTCTGGATCGCGATCGCGAACGATGTGCGCGATTACACCGACCTGCTGACTGCGCACAGCAAGGCGATGCTCATCGCGCTCGCGCTCGGCGCCGTGGTTGCGGCACTCGGCGGGGTCTGGATGATCCGCAGCGGCCTCGCGCCAATCAGGCGGCTCGCCGCCGCCGAGGCGCGCGTCTCGGCCAGCCGCCTGAGCATGCGTATCCCCATCGAAGACGCGCCGCTCGAGCTCGTCCACCTGGTGGCGGGGTTCAACGCCATGCTCGACCGCCTGAACGACTCCTTCCGGCGGCTGCAGGATTTCTCGTCCGACCTGGCGCATGAACTGCGTACGCCGATCAACAGCCTGATCGGCCATGCGCAGGTGGCACTATCCCGGCCGCGCGATGCGGAGGAATACCGGGCTGCGATCGAGTCGATCGCCGAAGGCGGCGAGCGCATTGCACGCATCGTTCGCGACATGCTGTTTCTTGCTCAGGCGGACAATGCCTCCGCGGTACTGAAGAAGGAGCGCCTCGACCTGCGCGCGGAGGTCGAAAAGGTCGTGGCGTATTTCAACGTGCTCGTCGAGGAGCGGGGCGTGGCGTTTGCGTGCCACGGTCACGCCGAAGTCTGGGGCGACCATGTGATGATTCAGAGAGCCGTCAGCAATCTGCTGTCGAACGCGCTTTGGCACACGCCGCGGGGCGAAACGGTAGTCGTGAACATCCTTTCGACGAAGCCACATCCGGTCTGCCTCGAGGTCAGTAATCCGGGTCCGGGAATCCCAGCCGAGCACCTGCCGAGGGTGTTCGATCGCTTCTACCAGGCGGATCCGGTGCGCGGCGACCCCGCGGGCGGGACCGGACTCGGCCTGGCGATCGTGAAAGCGATCATGGATCTCCATGGCGGGTCGGTCGAAGCGACGAGCGTCCCCGGCGGCACAACGACGTTCCGGCTGAAATTCAGTGCCTGACGCGGGCGCCGTCAGCCAGCTTGCGTGCCGCGTCCAGTGGCGCGCGCGAAGCGCAGGGCGAGCGGCGGAATCACGAGCCATTGCAGCAACGGCGAAACGCCGATCTCGATCCCCGCGATCTCCACCGTGGGCATGAGGGCGGAGTAGCTCCAACTGCGCAGCACAGCCGTGTTCAGCGATTCGCTGAACGCCGTGTAGCCGGTTGCAGCGAGCGCGGCCAGCGGCGCGATGAGTCCCCAGCGCCATTGCGCCGGCGCGCTCGCCCGGGTCGCGATCAGACCGGCGAGCAACACCGCGCCGCCGATGACCACGTCTCCCGCCGTGCAGTGCAGGACCGCATACGCGATCCAGGCAGCCGGGGCCTCACGCCAGAGCGTGTAGAGCGGAAGTTGCGCCATCTCCCAGGCGAGGTTCAGCCCGCCAAGCCACGGCAAATACCGGAACCCGATCAGGCGCAGCGCCTCGCGGTCGCGGAACCAGGGCGTCGCACTCACTTGCCGGTGCCGCGCTCGGCGATCGCTTTCCAGGTGCGCGCGCCATCCTTCGACACGAAGACGCTGCGGCCGAAGGTGGCGATCGCGTATTCGGCGCGCGCCGACGGATTCTGTGCAACGTAGGCAACCGCGTCGCGCTCGAGCGGCGGCAGCTCGATCGGCGTTGCAGCCCCGCCGCCGAGCGGCACGTGCGCGAGGCGCGCGCGGCCGTCGAACGCGCCGTACCACAGGCGCCTGCCGTCCAGATCGAAGAACACCGCGAAACCCTCGGTGCCGGCGGCGAGCGCGACGAAGCGCGCGCCCGAATCTCGCGACAGGTAAATCCCACCCGAAGCCGCGGCCGCCACCGTCGCGCGATCGTCCGGATGCACCGCGAGGGCGCGCAGCTCGCCTGCGATGCCGCTGGCAGCCGCGTGCTGCCAGGCGAGGCCGCCGTTCAGCGTGTAATGCAGGCCGGTCTCCTTCATGCGTGAGTTGGGCGCGGGATTCCAGGCGTAGATCGCATCGGTATTCCAGCCCGTGGCGAGAAGGTGAAAATCGGTCTCGCCCTCCAGCCCGAGCCGATCCCATTTCCTGCCGCCGTCCTTGCTGCGAATGACGCCGAAGGGGTTGACCAGCCCTGAATCCGGCGCCGGATGACCGCTGCTGTACAGATGTCTCGCGGTCGCCGAGAACCCCATGTAATCGTGCTGCGGCCCGGGAGCTTTCGACCATCGGCCGTTTTCGTACACCGCAAGACCGTGGTGGCTCGGGATCATGAGCCGCTTTCCATCCGGGCTGTACGCAAGCCCGTGCACGTGAGTCAGCGTGACCGGCGACTGGGCGAGCGCTGCACATGCCGTGCCGACTGCGAGGATGCTTGCCGCGGCACACCTTGCGATGCTTCGGTATCGCATGTCACCGTCCTTTTGCATCAACGCTTCATGGGCGAAGCCGCATCGAGCAGCGCGCGCACCCTCTCGAACGGCATCGCTCCGGAATAGCGCTCGCCGTTCTCGAGGAACCAGGTCGGCGTCGAACGGGCACCGATCCCGCGCCCGAACGCGATCAGGTCTTCGACCGGGTTGGCGCAATCGATCGGCGCTTTCGGCTCGATACGACGGAAGATCAGATCGTTCCACGCCTTGACGCGGTCCTTCGAGCACCACACGGCCTTCGCCTGGTGCACTGATTCCGGCTTGATGATGGCGTACGGAAAGACGTGCGTCGTGAGGTCGTCGAGTTTCGCCAGATCCTCCTCCAGCCGCTTGCAGTAGGGGCAGTTCGGGTCCGACAGGATCGCGATCTTGCGCCGGCCGTTGCCCCGCTTGCTGGTGATCGCCCACTGCCAGGGAAGCTTGTCCCACGCGATCGCGATGAGCTGGCGTTCGCGCTCTTCGCTCAGGTTGCGCCCGGTCTTCGCGTCGAACACGCGACCGGCAATGAAGACGCCCGCCGCCTCGTCGACGTAGAAGATCTGCGGTCCGTCGGCGCCGCGCACGACCACCTCGTAGAGGCTGCCCCAGGGCATTTTCTGGACGCTTTCGATGCGCTCGACGCCGCCCAGCCGCTGCTGGATCATGCGGCGGACCGCCGCCTCATCCGCGCCGGCCGCGGTCGCGGCGAGTGTCAGGACGCTGGCAATGACAATCGGCTTCACTGTGACCTCGCATTTCGCGTCATCTCGGCGCGCGCGGCGAGCACTTCGCCGGTGTGCCAGTGGCTCTTGATGTAGGCGAGCACGGCCCAGATCTCGTCGTCGGAGAGCTTGCCGCCGTAGGCCGGCATGTCGCTCTCGTAATCCTTGGGCGCGTGCGGTGGAACCAAACCGTTCTTCGTGATCGCGAACAGTACCCGGTCGGGATGGTGCCACGTATGGCCGCTTTCGCCGTGCGGCGGCGCGGGCAGCCGTCCGCTGGGCAGGCGCCGGCGCCAATCCGGCTGGCCTTCGAGTTTCGCGCCGTGGCAGGAGGCGCATTCCTGCGCGTAGACGCGCTCACCCAGCCTCACGCGCGCCGGATCGCGAGGGTCGGCGCGTGCGTCGTCCCCGGGCGGCGGCGAGCCGCCGCAAGCTTGCAGTCCGAGCCCGATCGCCGCGACGATCCATCCTGCCCCGGCTCTCATGCGACGCGGATCACGGCCATCATGCCGCTCGCCTGATGTTCGAGCACGTGGCAGTGAAACATCCAGTCGCCCGGGTTGTCGGCGACGAACGCAATCTCGGCGCGTTCGCGCGGCGCGAGCAGCACGGTATCGAGCCACTCGCGGTAGCGCGTCGCGCTGCCGTTGCGCGAAGTCACGCGGAAGGCGTGGCCGTGCAGATGGATCGGGTGATGCCACTCCGTGTCGTTCACCAGCTCGAGGACATACGATCGCCCCAGGCCCAGCGTCAGGATCGGATGGTGGTCATGCTCCGGGATCGGCGCGCCGTTCACGGTCCACGCGGCACCGCGCATCATGCCCATCATTGGCATGCCACGCGTCGTTCCGCCGCCGCCCATCATCCCCGTCATGGGCATGTTGCCCATCATGCCGCCGCCGAACACGATGCGATGACGCTGCGCACTCCCGACATCCGGATCTGGCATCGTGTTGGCTGCGATCTTCGGGGATCCGGCGCCCGCGCGGCCGCCGCGCAGCGCTTCCTTCGCATAGCGCAGATCGAGCAGGCGGTAGGCGCGCTGGTGGTAGAAATCGTCCACCACCGGATAGGCGCGTCCCGGCTCGCCGGCGGCGTCGAGCAGCAGGTCGGCGCGCATCGCCGGGCCAAGCACCACCCGGCCACCCTCGGGCCGGTGCGGCTCGACCGGGTGGCCGTCGAGCGCGATCACGAGCGGATCGTGGCCGTGGAAATCCAGGCCGAAGATGCGTGCGTTGGCAGCGTTCACCAGCCGCAGCCGCAGGCGCTCGCCCGCGCGCACTTCGAACGTTTCGCGCACGGCGCCGTTCACCGTCACGGTATTTCCGATCCGGCCCGCGTGGCTCGCGTCCATGAAGTTGCCGAAATCCGCCACGATGCGTGCCTCGCGGTCGAGCCGCCAGTCACCGAACACCCACACCAGATCGCGATCGACCACGGGCGCCGCCACCTCCTCGACGACCAGCGCGCCGTAGAGGCCGCGCCCGACCTGCTCGGGACTGCCCAGATGCGGGTGATACCAGTAGGTGCCCGCATCCGGCAGCGCGAATTCGTAGACGAACTTCCCGCCGCGCGCGGCGATGGGAGGCTGCGTGAGGTCTGGGACGCCGTCCATCGCGTTCGGGAGGCGGATGCCATGAAAATGCACCGTGGTGTCCGCGGGCAGCAGGTTCTCGAGCTCGATTCTCAGCCGCTCGCCCTGCCTGAAGCGCAGCGCCGGTCCGGGCACGCTGCCCTCGTAGCCCCACACCGCAGTTCGCGGATGCGCCGCGCCGGCGAGCGCCACCTGCGCCTCGCGGGCGCGAAGCGTGCGTGGCGCAGCCGTCACGGCGGAAGGCA
>MERB01000041.1:36970-43074 GCA_001770475.1 Betaproteobacteria bacterium RIFCSPLOWO2_02_FULL_66_14
TCACGGCGGAAGGCAGCAGCGCGAGGCCGGCGCCCGCCGCGGACGCCGCGAGGAAATCCCTGCGGGTGAACGGGTCGCGCCTCATCTCTGAAACTGCCTGTCAACACTCCGCATAGGAACCCTTGAGACCGCAAGCAGCGAAAGGGGTTCCATGAGCGCCCGCGCATGCGAGCCGCCCGAATGACGGGAAGATCGTGCTTACTCCGTATAGTTCGGTCCTTTCGTGCCCTGCGCCACGGCAATGCGCTGCCACGCCAGCCCGCCGTCGTTCGTGATGTACACGTCGCGCCGGCGCGTCGCGAAGGCGAGAACGCGCTCGTCGAGCGGGTTTTGCGCGAGGCAGGTCACGTAATCGCCTTTCAGCGGCGGCAGCCGCAGGGCCCGGCGCTTGCCGCCGTTCAATCCCGTCTCGACCACTTCGTTGGACAAGGCGCGCGCGTAGCGCAGGCGCTTGCCGTCGACATCGAAGGCGACAGCGGTTGCCGGCTCGCGCCCGTCGAGGCGCTCGAAGCTCTGCCCGGCGTCGCGCGAGAGAAAGAGGCCATTGCCAGTTCCGGCCGCGAGCGTGCGCGCCTCACCCGGATGCGCGGCAAGCGCGTGGATTTCCCCTTTGAGGCCGCGCGCGGCACCGCGCCGCCAGCTCTTGCCCTCGTCGTGCGTTACGTAGAGCCCGGGCGCCGGCATGGCGGAATTCGGCCGACCGCTCACCACGTAGATCGCGCGCGCGCGATAGCCCGCCGCCAGCAGCCGGAAATCGGCGACGCCCGCGAGCGCGAGCGCCTGCCACGTCCTGCCGCCGTCGGTGCTGCGTAGCAGACCCGCCGAACCCGCCCCCGCGATTCCCGCCCGCGAATGGCCGCTCGAGTAGACCGCGTCCGCGGCGACGGAGAAGCCGGAAAACCCACGGATTGCGCCAGCCGTTTCGGTCCATTCGCCGTCCCGAAACTCCGCGAGACCCTCGTGGCTCGGCGCGAGCAATGCCTTGCCGTCAGGGGTGAAGGCGAGGCCGTGCCCGTGATCGTGAAACAGCAGTGGCTGTGCATGTAGCGCAACGGCCGCCGTGGCGAGCAGCGCGGCAGCCAATACTCTGAAAATCGGCGTCATAACGCGTCTCCATGCATCGCTTCCAGTGGGGGACAAATGCGGGGACCGTGCGCGTGTGCTTGTGGCACAGCTCGCCCCCCGGCGTACCTGAATCTCCTTGCTTGAGCACCGACAATATCTGCCGCTCTGTGAACTTCGACTTTTACATCCGAACCCCTGTCAGTTTGTTGATCATCATGCTAGAGAATTCTACCTGCCGAGTGTCTACGAAATGGGGAAACTTACGCGCGCAATAGGCGGTGACCTTGGCGCCGAGCCGGCGAGCTAGCGCGATACCCGCTTTGGCGGCCCTTTTGCCAACGGCTGAACCGTCGGTCGGAATCAGAATGTGCTTGAACATGCGTTTTCCTTGATGGATGGATTACTTTCCGGCCGCCGCGGACAACTCCACGGCGGTGCCGGCTTCGCAGTTACCTGGCCGGCATCGACTGCATTGCCTGATCGCGCTGCATTATCTGCTCCATCATCATCTGCATCATGTCCATGCGACTTTCCATCATGGCGTGGTGCTTCATCATGTCGCCATCCTTCATGCCGCCTTTCTTGCCGCCCATCATCATGCCGCCGTGCTCGCCACTGCCCTTCATCATCGGGCCGCCCATGCCGCGCATCGTCTTCATGTTTTCCTGCATCGCCTGCATGTGCTCCTGCATGAGCCTCTGGCGCACCGCCGGATCCGTCACGGTGCGGATCGTGTCCATCTGCGCCTGCATCGATTTCATTTTGTCCTGCATCTCGCTCATGTGCTTGTCCTTGTCCATGCTCATCGCGGGCTTGTCGTGCGCGTGCTTGTCCTGCGCTGATGCAATGGGTGCCGACAGGGCACAGGCAACGACTGCGGAGATCAGTATTGAGGTTTTCATGGTGTTCTTTCCTTTGGGGTTGAATGGATTCATGCTTTTGTTACCGGCGACGATTGCTGGCCAAGGCTTGCCGCGAGCACCAGGCGACGGTTCAGCCAATGCACTGACCGGCAACCGGCGCAACGACGCACCGGTCCGAAGTGCCAATGTGAAGCGGAGTTAAATCAGCAGGCGCTGAGTGCGCCGGTAGAGGCGAAGCGAACGCGGGGGAGTCGCTCGCGCGAGCGCGAGGTTTGCCGAGTGATCGATTGCTGCAAGACTAGTGGCAACCGGCGCATCGACTGCGAACCACTCCTGCGGGAAGCGATCAGCTGCCGGTACCGCATATTCCCCGACAAGTGTTGGTCCCGCACTAAGGCTATAGCCGCAGGGCGAGTCGGGACCATGGACCGGGGATCCAGTTTGTTTATCGTCGGGGTGATGCGCCGGCTGTACCGCGGAGACTGATTGAGAGACGTCACCGGCGTGCCCGCCCAAAACGGCGGCGGCCACTTCACAGCACGGAAATAACGCCGTGTTGAGCCAGAACACGACCCAAGCCGCCACCAACCCCATGCGCGCGAACCCGCGCAGACCCCATGGCCGTCCATCCTCTGACGTCCTGGTGGAACTGCGCGTCCACGACAGCCTATTGGTCAAATTACACCTTGCGCGGCGTCCGGCGGTTCGGCTGACTTTACTTCTTTCCGGAGAGGGCCGAGAAAAGCGCGACGCCCAGTACGACGACCAACACGGTGGGAAGCCACATCCAGCTGATTCCGCCCATGGTTCCGCTCCCCATCATCCCGCCACTCATGATGGTCCCGGTCGTCATTCCGCCACCGAAGAGCAGCAGCAGCAAGGCTACGGCGGCAAACGCAATGATTAGGGCTGTCCTGCTTGAAGCGTCCATGGGATGAGTTTCCTTTGCGAGTGTCAATTTGAAGCTGCAAGACCATCTGTATAGATGCAAGCTTTTTCACCGTCTGTACGCTACCGCGCATAATGCCGTTATGGCCTGTTGCCTAGCATTCGATAGGCACCCACCATCACCGGCGGCAGGATCAGCCACTGCAACAGCGGTGCAAGCCCGATCCCGAAAATCATCGGCATGCTCGCCGTATAGCCCCAGTTGCCAGCGCGGTAGACGTTGTACCACTCGCTCCATGCGGTAAAAGCCAGCGCGCCGATCACGAAAATGACGCCGCCGAGCCACGGACGCGACGTCGGCCAGTCTGCGCGCCTGAGCGCAATCCCGGCCAGCGCGAACATGGTGAGTGCGATCAACACGTCGCCCAGCGTGCAATGCAGCAGCGCCCATGCGACGGTCAACCCGTCCGCCGCAGCCCAGATCGTATAGAGCCTGACCTGCGCGATTTCCCACGTCAGATTCAAAACGAAGGCGAGCGCCGACCAGAGACCTGCACCTGCCATGACGCCCGGGGTCATTTGTCCGATGGCTTGAGGATGGTCAGGCCGAGGCCTTCCCAATCCTGCATGCCGCCGCGATACCAGAGAATCTTGTGCGCCGGATAGCCGATTTTCAGCAAGGCCTGGATCGTGGTCGACGACTGTCCGCACCAAGGACCGTTGCAGAACAGCACCAGCGTCCGCGCGTTGTCGAAATCCCAGAAGTCACCCCATTGCCTGGCGCCCAGTTGGTTTTCCAGAATTCCCTGCACCACAGCCGGGTCCGACTTGCCGATGTCGAGTGTGTCCCACGGGATGTTCACCGTCCCGGGGATCGTGCCCTTTTCTACCAGGGCCGGGGTACGCGAGTCGATCACCAGCATGGACGCGTCGCCGTTGCTGATCTTCTTGAGAAAGTGCAGCACTTCGAGTTCGGCGATGGTTTTCACACCAGGCGCCAGCTCACTGGGCTGAATGCAAAATGGCGGGCATCTGCGCGAAGTCTTGGCGTATTCCGGATTCACCAAATTGCTCTGACCCTGATTGCGCATGACGGCGATCTTCCGTCCACGATGCTTCACCTCCACCGATGCCAGACCGGCGGTGATGTTCACGCTCAAAACCGGCGCTGCGCCTGCGTCCTGTCCCGGCTTCACGTCCTGAGGCTCGCGCAGACGCGCTCCAGCAGAGCCCGTACTTCCTTGCCAAGGGCATGCACTTCCGGTTTGTCGACCAGCTTCAACACCGCCTCGGGATCCATGAACGCAACCGTTATGGCGCCATCGGTTTCTTCGCGCACGACCACGTTGCACGGCAACAGCAAACCGATGTCGGGGTCCGCCTCGATCGCGCGGTGTGCGAGCGGCGGGTTGCATGCACCGAGGATGCGATACGGCCGGCGTTCGACATTGAGCTTCGCTTTCAGCGTCGCCTTGACATCGATGTCGGTGAGCACGCCGAAGCCTTCTTTCTTCAGGGCCTCGGTGACTTTCGCGACGGCGGTATCGAACGGTGCCTTGAGTTGAGTGCTGAATCCGTACATGAATCGACTCCCTTGATCAAAGTTCAGCGCCATGTGGCGGGCGTGGACTCCATCACGTGACGGCTGCGTGTCGCGAATTGTTCGATCAATCTGCCATTGGCCTGCGGGCGCGTCGGTACGCTGTCGCACGTACGTCACAACTTGACGCGTTTCAGGCGCAACGCGTTGGTGACCACGGACACCGAGCTCATCGCCATGGCAGCCCCGGCAATGATCGGCGACAGCAGCAAGCCGAACGCCGGATAGAGCACCCCGGCCGCAAGCGGAATGCCGAGCGCGTTGTAGCCGAACGCGAACACGAGGTTCTGGCGGATATTGCGCATCGTCGCGCGCGACAGCGCCGCGGCACGGGCGATGCCGCGCAGATCGCCCTTCACCAGCGTGACGCCCGCGCTCTCCATCGCCACGTCGGTGCCGGTGCCCATCGCAATGCCGACGTCGGCCTGTGCCAGCGCGGGCGCGTCGTTGATGCCGTCGCCCGCCATCGCCACCTTGCGGCCCTCGGCCTGGAGGCGCTTCACGTGCCTCGCCTTGTCCTCCGGCAGCACCTCGGCGAGCGCCTCGTCGATGCCGAGCCTGCGTGCAACGGCTTCGGCGGTGCGACGGGAGTCGCCTGTGAGCATCACGATGCGAACGCCTTGCCGTTGCAACGCGGCGATCGCCTCGGTGGTGCTTTCCTTGATCGGATCGGCGACCGCGGCGATTGCGACTCCCTGGCCGTCGATCGCCGCAAACACGACCGTTTTCGCCTGCGTGCGCCAGGCATCAGCGCGATTCTCCCAGCGCGCGGTGTCGATTCCGGATGCGGCGAGAAACGCGCGGCTGCCGACGAGGACCTCTCTGCGGTCAATCTTGGCCCGCACACCGAGGCCGTTCACCGCCTCGAAGTGCTCGACCTTCCGCAGCGTCACGCCATGGCCTCGCGCGCCCTCGACGATCGCGAGCGCGATCGGGTGCTCGGAAAGCTGCTCCACTCCGGCCACCAGCGCGAGCGCCTCGTTCTCCGCAATGCCTTCGGCGGCAAAATCGGTCAGTGCGGGCCGGCCGAGCGTCAGGGTGCCGGTCTTGTCCACGACGACGGTGTCGATGTCGCGCATGCGCTCGATCGCCTCGGCGTTGCGGAACAGGATCCCCGAAAGGGCACCCTGACCCATCGCCACGGTCATGGAGATTGGCGTCGCGAGCCCGACCGCGCAGGGGCAGGCGATGATCAGCACGGCGACCGCGTTGAGGAGAGCGTAGGTGAGGCGCGGTTCGGGGCCTGCGAACCCCCACACGAGCGCGGTCAGTACGGCGATCCCCACCACGACCTGCACGAAGTACGCCGCGATCAGATCGGCGAGCCGCTGGATCGGCGCGCGCGTGCGCTGCGCCTCCGCGACCATATGGACGATCCGCGCGAGCAGCGTGTCCGAACCGATCCGCTCGGCGCGAAAGACGAGCGAGCCCGAGCCGTTCACGGTCGCGCCGGTGACCCGATCGCCGGGACCTTTTGCGACCGGAACCGGCTCCCCTGTGATCATCGACTCGTCGACGCGACTTGTGCCCTCGAGCACGCTCCCGTCGACGGGAACCTTCTCGCCCGGTTTCACGCGCAGGCGGTCGCCCACGACAACCTTCTCCAGCGGCACCTGTTCCTCGGCCCCGTCTGCGCGCAGCCGCCAGGCAAGGTTGGGCGCAAGGCGCAGCAACTGCCGGATCGCCTG
>MERB01000041.1:43100-50447 GCA_001770475.1 Betaproteobacteria bacterium RIFCSPLOWO2_02_FULL_66_14
CAGTTGCAGCACGTCGCCCAGGATCACCAGCGTCACGATCACTGCGGCGGCTTCGAAATACGTGCCGACCGCGCCGTCGTGTTCGCGGAACTCCTGCGGGAAAAGCCCCGGAAGAAATACCGCCGCCAGACTGAAGAGATAGGCAAGCGCAACGCCGAGCCCGATCAGCGAATACATGTTGAGCGCCCAGTGCGCGACTGACCGCCAGAACTTTCGCAGAATCGGCCCACCCGCCCAGAATACGACCGGCGAACCGAGGGCGAACTCGACCCAGCCGCGCGCACGCGGCGCAAGACCGAATGGCTCGTGAATGCCGACCATCGGCGACATCGCCAGCACGATCAGCGGTATCGAAAGCACGATCCCGACCCACAGCCGCCGCGTCAGGTCGACAAGTTCCGAATCATCGGGTTCGGCGGCACCGCCAACCGGAACCAGCGCCATGCCGCAAAGCGGGCAGTCGCCCGGCGCATCGCGCAGGACCTCGGGATGCATCGGACAAGTCCATCGCGCGTCCGCACTTGTCGCACTTGCTGGCGGCACCGGCCGGCGCGCAGGCGCCGCATGACCGTGCCCGGCGTGAGCGTCGTGCGCGTGCCCACTGCTCTTCGCGCTGCCGCCGACATAGCGCTCGGGGTCGGCCTTGAACGCACTCAGGCAATGCGTCGAGCAGAACCAGTACGTCTTGCCCTGGTGCGCGTCGCTCCCCGCTGCCGTCGCGGGGTCGACGTTCATGCCGCAGACCGGATCGGTCGCCACGTGCATCCTCACCCGCCGTCAATGCATCATCATTGCGCCGCCACCGCGCAGACGCTGGTGCAGCTTGGCGCGCTGTTCAGGCGCGAGCAGGACCTCCACCTGCGCGTGGGCGTCGAGCTGCGCCATGAACATCTGCTCGCGCAACGCACTCATGCGCCGGTGCGCCGCTTCGAGTGCGGGCCGGTCCATCTTCGGCGCGGCAAGCAGGTCCCGCATGCGGCTGCCTTCCTTCATCATCTGGCCCATCGACTCCCAGTGCCGGTCGCGCACACCCTCGTGGATCTTCCGGAGCTTCGCCTGCTGCTCGTCGGTGAGATCCAGTCCCTCGAGCATTCCGCCCGGCCCCATGCCCTGGCCCATCATGCCGGGATGCATCATGCCGCCGCGCGGCATGCCGCGTTCCATCATCCCCGGTCCCATCATGCCCTGCCCCATCATGCCGCCGGCCACCATGGGGCAGCCCATCATCGCGGGGGCCGCGGCTCGCGGTCCTTTGACGGCGCTGCCCGGCGCCGGTGCCGCGGCGGCGGGCGGCTCACCCGGGTGGTGCTTCTCGTGGTCGGCCTGTTGCGCCCACGCCGACACCGGGAGAAGCAGTGCAGCGACAGTGGCGGTCATCAAAGTGCGTTTCATGGTTCATTCCTTAAGAGAGAACGCGACGGCGCAGGCGGCGTAGCCGACGCCTGCGCTCGTCGCAAGAGCAGCCCCGCTTCCAAGAGGGCCGGAGGGGGTCATTGCTGCTTGTGGAACCTGGCGTGATTATGCAGCGGCTTTTTCGCCTGCGCGACGGCCGGTTGCGAAGCGACGATGCCCTGACGGTCCTCGAGATGGCTGTGCGGCTTCGTTACGGGGACATTCGGAGCGGCCTTCACTTCGCCCTTCTGGTCCGCGGCCGGCGCGACCTTGTCCTGTGCAACGGCTGGCGCGGCGAGCGCCGCGGCGATCAATGCGATTGCGATGTGCTGCAGTTTCATGACTGGCTCCTCTGGATGACGTGAATGAACGCGACCGGATGCCGACCTGCAGAGCGCGGGTGCGCGGCCCGGTCGGATTACGGAGAGTAAGAGCGCGCGCCTAACAGCGCAGGCGCGCGGTGAGGAGGTAGAGCGGGAGAACGGAGTCGGGCGAGACGCCCGCAAGCAGTCTGCCGTTCGCGTCGAGCGCGCGGCGCAATTCGGCCAGCGACGTATCGGGCAACGCGACAGAATTGTCAAAGGACCCGACGAGCGCGATCTTCGTCGATCCGGAAACAGTGGCCTGCGCGGCTTCCGTTCGTGCCGGACAGTCGCAGCGCTGCTCGTGAACCAGACGATCGAAATCGACCGTCGTCGGCGCACTACCGGACGCGATGGTGTGGAACGGGTGCGCGCCGCCTCCGCGATCCTTGTACGCCAGCGCAGACTGCGCGCCGAGGCTTAGCAAGATGAACAGCGAGAGAACCAGGCGCTTCATCACGGCATACACCTTTCCATGAGACAGACTCCAGGCGCGAAAGCTCCCGCCCTCGTTGATCCGCATCAAATCGTTCCGTTACGCAAAGTACTGCTATCCGATCACGCGTGCCACTGCTTCCACCGCCTTGAGTCCCGACCCGAAGCGGGCCATGGCCTCGCGATTCCTCTCCAGCTCTCCGTAAGGCAGGAAACGGACCCTCAGATCGGCAACGCGGCGAAATGCGGGGCGAGCGAGCTGCTGACGGACGTCATCTTCGCGCGCGTCAGGGGCGACGAGAAACAGAGCGGCGGCCGCATGGTCTGGCACGCCCAGCGCAAGGTCCAGCAGACGCACGATCCCGGAGTAGATGCTGGTGGTGTGTTCGACCTCGAAAGCCGCCGCGACGCGACCAGAGCCACCGGCTTTCTCCGCGTTCCTTTCCAGCCACAGCACGTCGATGAGTCTGACCGCCTCCGCGCCCGGCGAAGCCTCCAGCGACGAGGGGAGCACCTCCACGCGGCCGTCGCACAGGCGACCACCGTCATGCGAACGGTTGCGGTCGTTCGCTGCGACCCACACGTCGAACCCCAGCGACTTGCCCAGGTCACGCAGCCAACCCTGCACCTGCGTATGCGACCGGTCTTGCTGCTCGGCGGCCCTGAGCGCCTTGGCCGCGGCGGCGGATTCTTCGCGCACGCTTGCCAGGTCCGCTTCCCACGCCGCGAGCGCCGCCGCATCGTTCTCTCTTGGCGGCGCGAGATAGCGGCCGGTACCCAAATCGAATAGCAACCCGGCGATCGCGCCGAGATCGTTGCTCAGCAACGCCCGGTGCTCCGCGTTGATCCGCAACACTCCTGAACGCATCGCCAAATACTCCTCCCACGATCCGAGCCTGACCTTGGAGCCTGTCAGCGCGTTGTATCCCTTGACGATCGCGGTGTTGAACGGCGGCACGAGCGTGGGATGCAGGAAGTAGAGCATGTTCGCCGCGGCGGGCCCGAGCCCCTTGACGTTGTGCTCGGCGAGCCGGCGAATCGCCCGCACCACTGCGTCTCCAGTGTCACAGCACGCGCAGGCGTGCAGGAACCGCCCGAAGGCGCGTTGGTTCTCCGCGTCCTCGTAGATATCGGGAATGCGCAGCCTGGGTTTCCAGAGGAACGCATGGTCGGCCCCTTTGAAAATCTGCCGCTGCTCGGCGATGGAGCCGACGACCGTCTCGAGCGACGATCCTTTATAGACGTTGCCAAACGCGCCCGCGTCGATCTCGCGAACGACTTCCGAAATCCCGGCGCGTATGGAGCGGAAATTCTTGATCCGCTGGTCCCACAGGAACCAGGTCCTGTACGCTCCGCCCGGGTCGTCCTTCCAGCGCGTGATGAGCGTGGTGACGGCCGCGTCAGGGTCAGGTGTCATTTCCTGCAGCGCCATGGAAAATCGAGTCTGTCGCGATGTCGAAACCCCTTCGATCGCACCTGTAGTAACCGTGGATCGATCTGACCCGACATCCGACGCGTCCCTAGTGACAGGAAGCGCGTTTCGGTGCGCGAGCTAGCCGGCGCGGAACATCTCTGCGGGCCGCTCCGGGATCCGCCACGGTTCCTGGCGCGGCGAGCCCATCCAGGATCGGGCACTCGGGCCGCTCGTCGCCGTGGCAGTGCGCGGCCAGTTCCTGCAGCGTCTGTTTCATCGCCTCCAGTTCACGGATGCGCGCATCGAGTTCCTCGACGTGCGCGAGCGCGAGCGCCTTCACCTTGCGGCTCGGGCGGCGCTGGTTCCGCCACAATCCGAGCAGTTCCTCGATCTGCCTGATCGAGAAACCGAGATTGCGCGCCTGGCGGATGAACCGCAGCGTATGGACGTCGTTGCCGTTGTACTGGCGGTATCCCGAGTCGGTCCGGTTCGCTTTGGGAATCAGTCCGATCTCCTCGTAATGCCGGATCATCTTGGCCGAGACGCCCGAACTGCGCGCCGTTTCACCGATGTTCATGCTCATGCCGTTCATGTTCTTTCTCCCAAAGGAACGCGTAAATCAGAGTCTTGTGTCGCCTCGGCCTCGGGCAGCAGATCTGCGGGCTCCGGCCGCCAGCGCCGCAGCAGCAACGCGTTGGTGACGACGCTAACGCTGCTGAAGGCCATCGCCGCGCCGGCGATCATCGGATTGAGCAGGCCGAACGCAGCGAGCGGAATGCCGACCACGTTGTAGATGAACGCCCAGAACAGGTTCTGGCGGATCTTCGAGTAGGTGCGGCGCGAGATTGCGATCGCGTCTGCGACCAGGCGCGGATCGCCCCGCATCAGCGTGATGCCCGCGGTATGCATGGCGACGTCGGTCCCGGTGGCCATCGCGAGCCCGACATCCGCCGCGGCAAGCGCCGGCGCGTCGTTGATCCCATCGCCCACCATCGCCACCACGCGACCCGGGCCCTTGAGTTCAGCGACCGTGCGCGCCTTGTCCGCAGGCAGGATTTCGGCGCGCACTTCGTCGATGCCGAGCGCGCGCGCCGCGGCCTGCGCGCTGCCCGCGTTGTCGCCGGTCAGCATGACGGTCTTCACACCCTGCCGATGGAGCTCGGCGATCGCCTGCCGCGCACCGGGTTTCACGCCGTCGCCGAAGGCGAGCAGCGCGGCGAGGCGCCGTTCGCCGCCAAGCTCGACGGCGAGCCACGAGACGGATCGGCCGGACTCCGAGAGCGAGCGCTCGCGCTCGCGCATCGCGCCGGTGTCGACCCCGAGTTCGCTCATCAGGCGCGAACTGCCCAGATACGCGGTGCGGCCACCGACTACGCCCTGCACGCCGCGCCCGGGGAGTGTTTTCACCTCGGAGGCCGGTGGCGCAACGATGCGTTCCGCCTGGGCCGCAGCGAGAACGGCGCGTGCGAGCGGATGCGTGCTTTCCTGCTGCAACGCGGTCGCGATCGCAAGTCGCTCGCCGCGTTCGCCGCCCACGGGCTCGAACGCGACCAGCGAGGGTTGCCCCGCAGTGAGCGTCCCCGTCTTGTCGAAGGCGACGGTCGTGATCGAATGGGCAATTTCGAGCGCCTCGGCGTCCTTGATCAGGATTCCGTGGCGCGCTGCGACCCCCGTACCGGCCATGATCGCGGTGGGGGTCGCAAGACCCAGCGCGCAGGGACAGGCAATCACGAGCACGGCGACCGCGTTGAGCACCGCGACCGTCCAGCCGCCGGTCGCGAGCCCCCAGGCGAGCAGCGTCGCAAGCGCAAGCACCAGCACCACCGGCACGAACACCGCGCTCACCTTGTCGACGACGCGCTGGATCGGCGCCTTGGCGGCCTGTGCGTTTTCGACCAGCCGGATGATGCGTGCGAGGGTCGACTCGGCGCCGATCGCGAGCGTTTCCACGAGCAGCGTCCCGTCGGCGTTGATCGAGCCGCCGGTCACGCGGTCTCCCGGGGCTTTGGCCACCGGCAGGCTCTCTCCCGTAATGAGCGATTCATCGACGTGGCTCGCGCCCTCGCGCACCTCGCCATCCACCGGGACGCGTTCGCCCGATCTCACGACGACCAGGTCGCCGAGCGCGACCGCGGCAACCGGCACGTCGGTGTCACGGCCGTCGCGGCGCACTCGCGCCCGATCGGGGCGCAGCGCGTTCAGCGCCCGGATCGCCTCGGTCGTCTGGTGCTTGGCGCGGGCTTCGAGCCATCGGCCGAGCAGGATGAAGGTGATGAGCGCGGCCGCCACTTCGAAATACAGGTGCGCGGCGCCGGCGTTGCCGACGAGCAGCTCGTACACCGAGAGCGCGTAGGCTGCGCTCGTGCCGAGCGCGACCAGCAGGTCCATGTTGCCCGTGAGCGCCTTGATCGCCTTCCAGGCGCCGCGATAGAACGGTGCTCCGAGCCAGAACTGCACCAGCGACGCGAGGACGAGCTGCACCCAGCCCGGCACCATCCAGTGCACCTCGAACGCAAGTCCCACCATGGGAACGAGCAGCGGTATGGTCAACAGCGCCGCGATCGCGACCGGCCACCACATCGGCAACGCGCTGGGCCGAGCACCTCGGGCAGCGCCCTCCGGATCGGCCAAATCGGCCTCGTAACCCGCATCCGCTACCGCGGCGGTGAGCACGCCCGGGTCGGTGCCCGCCATCGCGACCACGCGTGCGCGTTCGGTGGCAAGATTCACCGAAGCCGAGAGCACGCCGTCGGCGCGCGCGAGCGACTTTTCCACCCGCGCCACGCAACTCGCGCAGGTCATGCCGTGAATGTCGAGATCGAGTTCCTGGCTCGCGATTTCGTAGCCGGCCTTGCCCAAGGCGCGCTCGAGCGCCTGCGCCGTGACGGCCGAAGAAGTATGCAGCGTCGCCGATTCGGTCGCGAGGTTGACCTGCGCATCCGCGACACCGGGGACTGCGCGCAGCGCCTTTTCGACCCGCGCCACGCACGAGGCACAGGTCATTCCTGCGACCGGCACGCGCATCGGCGTGAGGGCCGCGGCGGCCCGCACAGACATCGGTTGAGGTACATTCATCGGCGTCTTTCCGGTTGGAACCTGGACCAGCATCCGGGTTCCCATGATGGGAAGGTCAAGGACTTGACTTTACACCCATGGGAAGGTTCATCCTGCGCCCTGCTGCCACACCTACCGAGGAGCACTTGCGATGGTCGAACTCAAAGTGGACAACATGACCTGCGGGCATTGCGTGAGCGCGGTGACCAGGATCCTCAAAAGCCTCGATCCGCAGGCGACGGTGGACATCGACCTGGGGACCAAACGCGTCCGCGTCGAGACCCCGCAGCCGATCGAGGCGCTCAAGCAGGCGCTCGACCAGGGCGGCTATCCGCCGACCTGAGTCGGGCATCTGGGGGCCTCGCGCCGGAGAGCTTGCCGGCGCGCGGTGCGTTCAAATCGCGGCGAGCACGTAGTCGCCGCTCATCCGCAGAGTCCTCCAGCCGTTTGAGAAAGGGTTCGAATCACGCCGCGAGATCGCGCTTTTTCTGCTCGAACTCGTCCTTTCCGATCTCCCCTTTTGCGTACCGTTCCTTGAGGATGTCGAGCGCACGCGCATTGCCGGACCGCCCGCCATCGCCTTTGCTCGCGAACAGCCATTTCCCGAGCACCACGATGCCCAGCACGATCAGCACCCACCAGAGAATCATGTGCATGGCCCCCAGCATTCCCCAGCCCCAACCCCATCCC
>MERB01000042.1 GCA_001770475.1 Betaproteobacteria bacterium RIFCSPLOWO2_02_FULL_66_14
CGATGCCGATGCGATTCAAGCGCAAGGTTATCCTCTTCAAGAACGAGGGCACGGCCGGCCAGGACGCGGCGCCGGTCGCGGCGACGAACGCGATCCTGGTGCGCAACTTCAGGATGTCGTTCCTCGACCAGGAGGGCGACGACCGCGACTTCGACGTGACCTACGTCGGCAACAAGGGGCGGCTCCTTTCGGGGGCGACGGTCAAGTTCGACTTCGATGTCGAGATGGCGGGCTCCGGCGCAGCGGGCACCGCGCCAGGCTACGGGCCGCTGCTGAAAGCGTGCGCCATGTCCGAGACGGTCAATGCCGGTGTGTCGGTGGTGTACGCGCCGGTGAATCCGGGCTCTGAGACGACCGGGACGCTCTACTTCTACCTCGACGGGCGCCTGCACAAGGCGGTCTACTGCCTGGGCAACGTGACGCCGAAGCTCTCGCGCGGGAAAGCGCCACTCTACGCCTTCAGCTTCATCGGCATCTACGTCGCGCCGACCGACGTGGCGCTCGTCTCGCCGACGCTCTCTGCATTCCAGAAGCCGCTCGTCGTGAACAACGCGAACACGACCCCGGTCACTGTGCACGGCTTTGCGGGCAAGTTCAGCGAAATCCAGTTCTCGAGCGGCAACGTGCTCACCTACCGCAACCTGGTGGGCTCGGAGTCGGTGCGCTTCACCGATCGCGATTCGCGCGGGTCGGTGAAGCTCGAGGACGAGCTGGTCGCAACGAAGGACTGGTGGACCATCATGCGCGCCGGCACGCTCGGCGCGATGTCGGTCACGCACGGCACGGTCGCCGGCAACAAGGTGGTGCTCGCGGCGCCGAACGTGCAGCTGCTCGACCCTGGGAGCGACGCGGAAGACAACATCGCGATGCTCTCGATGAACATGCTCCTCACCGCGACGCTTGCGGGCAACGACGAGTTTTCGATCACGGTGCAGTAAGCGGCACCGGCAGCAAAGATCCTCCGCGCATCGGCCCGCCGCCGGTGCGCGGGGTCCGGCACCAACAAGAACATCAAAGCCGACGGCGGGGCTTCGCGACGGGCAAGCCTGAGACGCTGCCCGTATTTTTTTGGAGAAACGAAACGATGTTCAAGGTGGCGAAGAAGAAGACGGTCTCGTGGCCCGTGACCGTCAGCGTTCCGCAGGACGGCGGCGGCACTCAGAACAGCGAGTTCACGGCCGTTTTCGATGTCATTACGCAAGAGGCGATGGACGCCGTGGTGCTCGCCTCGGCGGACCTCCTCGAGCGCGTGCTGATCGGCTGGGAGGGCGTGGCCGGGGAAGACGGCGAGCCGATCCCATTCGCAACCGAGGCGAAGAAGGACCTGCTCAACATCACCTACGTGCGGCACGCCCTCTTCAGCGCCTACAGCGAAATCCAGCAGGGACGTGCGGCCGCAAGAAAAAACTAGCCGATGCCGCGCGGCACTGGGCGCGCGGCGGAAAACCAGATACCGGCCATGACGACGACTGGCGCAAAGAACTCCGGGAACTTGGAGTCGAGTCGGGCGAGATCGAGCGGGCGCTCGTGGGGCGCGAGGATGAAAAGGAGAGCGATGCGTGCGAAGTCTGGCCCGAGAACCTGCCCGCGCTCGAACTGTTCCTCGGGCTTGCCACGCAGTGGCGAGCGGTGGCCGGCATGAGGGGGTTGATCTATCTCGGACTCGATTACGCGGCCACCGAGGCGCTCATGCGCGCGCGGCGGCTACGCGATCGGGAGAGGCTCTTCGACGACCTGCGCGCGATGGAACGCGCGGCGTTGCCCGGTATGAACGCACGAGATGACTGAGCGGACCTACGGCATTCGCATGACCGCCGATGCCTCGGGCGTCGTCGGTGCGACGAAGGCGACCACCGCCGGCCTCGAGGCGCTGACCAAGCGCGCGCAGGAGCTGGGCGTCAACGTGCGCAAGCTCGAGGCGGACGTTGGGAAAGTTACGAGCACCCAGACCGCCTACAACACGATCCTGCAGAAGACGCTCGAAGCCGAGATCAAGTACGCCCAGGGACTCGGGCAGCAGGCGAAGCAGACGAAGGAGGCAAGCGCCGAGACTGAGAACTTCGTCAAGGCGCTGAAGGAAAAAGCCGACACCCTGGGCAAGACGCGCGCGCAGACCGAAGCCTATCGCGCCGCGCAGCTCTCCCTCACCGACGCGCAGAAGGCGAGCGTCGCCACCTCGGTCAAGCAGATCGAGGCCTACGACGAGCATGAGAAGGCGCTCGGCCGGCTCAAGACGGTGGGTCTGGCCGCTGCGGCGGTGCTGGTCGCGTATGCCACGCATACCGCGTTTGTCGTGAAGGGAATCATCGACGAAGCCGAGCAGCTGCAGAAGCTGTCGCAGTCGCTCGGGGTCTCGACCGAGGGGCTTTCCGCGTATCGCTACCAGATGAACCTGGCGGGCGTCTCGAGCCAGGAGTTCGGGACCGCGATGCGGGCGTTGGTCAGGAACGTGTCCGAGGCGCAGTCGGGGGTCGGCGACGGAGCCCAGCTCTTCAAGCTGCTCGGCAAGGAAGCCGAAGATGCAGCCAAGCGCGGCGCACCGCTCGAGGCACTGCTGCCGCTGATGGCCGATGCGTTTTCGCGCTTCGCCGACGGGCCGAACAAGGCGGCCCTCGCGATCGCCTTCTTCGGACGCACTGGCGAGGCGATGATCCCGGTGCTCAACCAGGGGGCCGCCGGATTCAACGCGGCTGCGAAAGAGGCCGCCGAATTCAAGCGCATCGTCGGCCCGGACTTTGCCCGTCAGTCGTCCGAGTTCAACGACAACATGAGGCGGATGAACGCGCTGCTCGACGTGCAGAAACAACTCCTCGCGAGAGAACTCCTGCCGTCGCTCAACCAGTATCTCAACGTCCTGATTGAAATCGCGAAGCAAAAAGGCGGCGGCATCGCCATCGGAATCCTCGGGGCCGGCGCGGCGGGGGGCGGGACGCGGGAGCAGCAGATTGCGCGCCTCGAATCGCAACGCGCGCGCCTCATGGCACCGGATGCCGATCCTGACATGAAGAAGATCGACCTCCCGATCATCGAGCGCGCGCTCGCAGCCGTTCGCGCGCAGCAATCGCCGTGGGAGAAGGAATACGCCGCGCAGCAGCAACGCTATGCGCAGATCCAGGCGCCGCCGGTGCCTGGTGCGGGCAGCAAGCGGGAGAGCGACTACGACCGGATCATTGAGAAAATCCGCGAGCACACCGCGGTCGCGCAGCTCGACCTCGACACCGACGCGAAACTGACCCAAGGGCAGCGTGACGCGATGACGGTGATGGTGCTCCTGCGCGACGGCAAGCTGAAACTCACCGACACCCAGAAAGTCGCCATCGCGCAGGCATTCGAAGAGCAGATCGCTATCGAGAAGCTCATGGCGTCGCAGAGCGAAGCCGCCAAATCGGCCGAGCACTGGGCGCGGATGGAAACGCAGGCGCAGGAAGCGCGGCAGCACGCGCTTGCGGGCCTCGAGGACAAGAACACCAGGCAGCGCGAGGAAATCGAGCAGATCGGTCTGACCGCCGAACAACTCGCGAACCTCAAGATCAGGCGCGCCGAGGAAGCGGTGGCCATCGCGCGCCAGAACGCCGAGATGGCGAACGTGCCGGAGGCCGGACGCGGCGAGCTCGAGTACTACCGCGAGCGCATCAGGCTGGCCGAGGAGCACCTGCGCATCACGCGAGAAGGCGCGGTTATAAGTGCCGAAGCGAACCGCCTGAAGAAGGAGGCCGAGCAGTTCAAGCGCGACAGCGACACGATCGAGCGCTCACTCACGGACGCGCTCATGCGCGGCTTTGAAGGCGGCAAGGATGCCGGGCGCAATTTCTGGGACGCGATGAAGAACATGGCGCGGACCATCGTGCTGCGGCCGCTCATTCAGCCGATGGTCGAGCCGCTGGGCCAGCTCGGCGCCGGTCTCGCCAAGGAGTTCGGCGGCGTTCTCGGCGGCCTCGTGAGGGGTATGTTCGGTCCATCCGAGGCAAGCATGGCCGACTGGTATCCGGTCGGCCACACGGGCGGCGTGATCGGCGTCGACGCATTGCCGGGCAGAATGATGCCGGCGCTCGCCTTCGCCGGCGCCCGCCGCATGCACGACGGCGGGATCTCGGGCGATGAAGAGCGGGTGATCACCCGCAAGGGCGAAGGTGTTTTCACCCCAGCGCAGATGCGGCGCCTCGCGCCGGTCGAGTCGGTCGCGCCGACGGTGAACTACAACCCGACCGTGAACATCGACGCGCGGGGCGCGGACTCGGGCGTCGAGCAACGCCTGCGCGAGAGCTTCGGCGCGATGCTCTACCAGCACCGCCGGCAGATCGCGGGCCTGGTCGATGAGGCGGGCAAGGCTCGCGGCCGACGGGTGATCGGATGAGCGGCGCCTATCCCCTCACCCACCGGCCCGCGCGCGTGGCCCTTCGCACCTGGTCGCCGACGCTCGTGTCGATGTCGCACTCGCAGAAGCGCCAGGCGAGAAAACGCGGCAGCCACCGCTGGTACCTGAAGCTCTCCTACGGCCCGATGTCGAAGGACGAGTGGAACCCGATCGTCGCGTTCATCGACGAACAATCTGGACAGTACGAGAAATTCACCGTCGTCATCCCCGGCAAGGAGTCGCCGCGGGGCCTGGTCTCCGGCGCGACGCAGGTGAACGGCGCGCATGCGGTGGGTGCCCAGCAGGTTGCCCTGAAGAACCTTCCATTGAGCATTAACGGGGTCTTCAAGACCGGTGACCTCCTCACGTTCGCGGGCCACCTGAAGGTGTACGAGATCACGCGCGACGCGAATTCCGACGGCGGCGGGCTCGCAACCGTGTATCTGAACTGTCCGCTCTTCACGGCACTCGTCAATAACGAATCCGCGACCTGGCAGAACGTGTCGATGAAGGTCGCGGGCGTCGCGGACACCTTCGAGCGCGAGTGGCGAGGCGGCCTGGTCTGCCCTGGGTTCGATGTCGAGATGATCGAGGACCCGTACTGATGGCCGGGCGCGGACTCTCCGCTGCGATGCTCGCCGAGCTGGATGCGCTGCAGAACCGGCCGGGGCACCTGTTCGAGGCGTACTTCGACGACGAGACGGTGCGCGCGACCGACTTCTACTCGGGCGTTCTCTGGGGCGGCAACACCTACGTCGCGAACGGGCATTTCCTCGGCTATGACGGGCTGGAGGAAACGCTCGAGCAGGACGTGCCCCAGGTGAAGATCGTGCTCTCCGGCGTCGACCAGGCG
>MERB01000043.1:0-25011 GCA_001770475.1 Betaproteobacteria bacterium RIFCSPLOWO2_02_FULL_66_14
GACTCCACCGCCTGCTGGATCCACGCCGTCCTGCACCGGATCGAGGGTGACGCGTCGAACGCGCGCTACTGGTACCGCCGCAGCCGCCGCGAGGCCGGACTGGCGCAGTCGCCGCAGGAGGAACTCGTTACCATCCGCGGGACGCTGGTCACCCGCGATGGCTCCCGGAAACGATCCGGAACTCGTACAGCCGGCACTCGAGCGCGCCGTTGAACAGCGGCACGCGTCGCGCGGGCTGCAACCGGATTAACTTGGGCAAGCGCAGATCGGCCGTGAAGAAATGGCAGCGCCAGCCGGCGAAGTGTTTTTTTAGCGCATCGCCGAGCTTCGGGTAGAAGCGCGCCAGTTCCTCCTCGCTGCCGATGCGTTCGCCATAGGGCGGGTTCGCGACCATCACCCCCGACGCCGCGGGTGCGCTCCGCGCCAAAAGATCGGCGCGCTCCAGCTTGACCTGACCAGCGAAGCCCGCTGCCGAAAGATTTTTGGTCGCCGCCTCGATGGCACGGCCATCGCGGTCGCTGCCGTAAAGCTCGATGCGTGCCGACGAGCGCTTTTCGCCCGCGGCGGTTTTCAGCCGCTGCAGCAGCTTGGCGTCGAAATTCGAGAGCTTCTCGAATCCGAACGAACGCCCGGCCCCGGGCGCCACACCGAGGCCGATCGCTGCGGCCTCCACCAGCAGCGTGCCGCCGCCGCACATCGGATCGAACAGCGGCTCGGCCGGTGTCCATCCGCTCAACAGAACGATCCCGGCCGCCAGGTTCTCGCGTAGCGGCGCCTCCACCGTATGCCGGCGCCAACCCCGCTTGAACAGCGGCTCGCCCGAGGTGTCGAGGTAGAGCGTGCCGCGATCGGCCTCGAGGAAGGCGTGCACGCGCACGTCGGGCCGCGCGCGTTCGATCGACGGCCGGCTGCCTGTGTTGGCCCGCCAGCGATCGCACACCGCGTCCTTGATTCGCAGCGTGATGAATTCGATGCTGCGCAAGGGGCTCGCCTGCGCCGTGACGTTGACCCGCAGCGTGAGCCCGGCGGCGAAGTATTTCGTCCAGTCGATGGCGTGCGCCGCCGCGTAGATGTCCTCCTCGCCCGCGTAGCCGAACTGCGCGATGCGCCAGAGCACGCGCGAGGCGATGCGCGAACGCAGATTCGCCGCATAGCATTCGGGCCACCCGCCCTCGAACGCGACGCCCCCGGGCACGGCGGCCGTTCGCCGCGCACCGAGCGCGGCCAACTCCCCCTCGAGCAGGGCCTCGAGCCCCCTTGGGCAGGGCGCAAAAAAGTGCTCCGACGCGGTCACGTCAAAAGCCTCCTGCGCGTCACGACCGTCGCGAGGTAAAAGCCCGCCGCCGCGTAGCCAGCGAGCACCGCGAGGTTGAGCCACGGGGTCGCCGGCCACTCACCGGAGAGCAGCGGCCGCACCAGCTGCACCGAGTGGTGCAGCGGCAGCACCGCAGCAATCGCCTGGATTGCCGCGGGCATCTGCTCGACCGGGAAGAACACGCCCGAGAGCATCATCATCGGCGTCAGGACGAGCGTCAGGTAGTAGCTGAAGAAATCGTAGCCGCTCGCGATGCCGTTGACCGCCAGGCCCAGCGCCGCGAACGCAAGGCCCGTGAGCACCAGCACCGGGATCGCCGCAAGCGCGAGCGGATAGTGCGCGTAGCCGAACACCGAGATCACCGCGATCATGCACAGGCCCGCGGCGAGCGCCTTGGTCGCCGCCCAGAACCACTCGCCCGCGAGCACGTCTTCGAGCGTCATCGGCGCGTTGACGATCGCCTCCCAGGTGCGCTGCACGTGCATGCGCGAAAACGCCGAAAACAGCGCCTCGAAGGTTGCGGCGTACATCGTCGAGGTGGCGACGAATCCCGCGGCGAGGAAGGCGAAGTAGGTCGTGCCCGCGATTTCGCCCACCACCGCCCCCAGACCGTAGCCCAGGCCGAACAGCATGATGAGCGGATCGGCCAGATTGCCGAGAATCGAGGGCAGCGCGAGCTTGCGCCAGACGAGGAAATTGCGCCGCCAGACCGCCCCCAGCCGCGTGCTGATCCGGGGTGGCGCGAACAGGCGGGCGCGTTGCACTTCAATCCCTCAGATCGCGGCCGGTCAGCTTGAGAAACACGTCCTCGAGGTTCGCCGGCCGATGCAGGTAGACGAGGTCGCTGCGCCCGCGCAGGTCGGCGAGCACGGCCTCGACGTCCGCGGCGTAGCAGAAGACGGTTTCGCCGGCGCGCTCGACGCGTGGGGCGAGGCTACGCGCGCGCTCCATCCACGCCTCGAACCCCGGGCCGTGCACCTCGACGACCTGCGGCTCGATGTGCTTGGCGATCATCGCGCGCGGGCTGTCGGAGGCGATGATGCGGCCGCGATCCATGATCGCCACGCGCGTGCAAAGGCGTTCAGCCTCCTCCATGAAGTGCGTCGTGAGGACGAGCGTGCGGCCCTCCTGGATGAGCCGGCGCAGCCGTTCCCAGATCAGATGGCGCGCCTGAGGATCGAGGCCCGTCGTGGGTTCGTCCATGAACAGCGCCTGCGGCTCGTTGACCAGCGCGCGCGCAAGAGCGAGCCGCCGCTTCATCCCGCCCGAAAGCGCCGCCATGCGCGCCTCGGCCCGCCCGGTGAGTCCGGCAAACTCCAGCAGCTGCGGGATCCGCTGCCGCAGGCGCGAGTCGTCCAGCCCGAAATAGCGTCCGAATACGAGGAGATTCTCGGCGACCGTGAAATCCGGATCGAGGCTGTCGAACTGCGGCACCACGCCGACCTGCGCCCGCGCGGCACGCGCCTCGCGCGGCACCTCGTGCCCCAGGAGACGCACCGAGCCCGCGTCGGGATCGGTCAGGCCGAGGCACAGCTTCAGCGTCGTCGTCTTGCCCGCGCCATTGGGGCCGAGGAGGCCGAAACACTCGCCCGCCGAGATCCTGAGATCGACGCCGCGGACGACTTCCTGCGTCCCGTAGCGCTTGCAAAGCCCTTGCACTTCGAGCGTCGTGACCCCCGTTCGCAGCCCCGATCCCGCGTGCTCGCGAACCTGCGCCCCGATATCCTGCATGCCGCTCAACGCCAGTTGTGCGCGACGATGCCGCGCAGCAGTTGCAGCCGGCCGTGAAAGAAATGGTCCGCTCCCGGCACCACGATGACGGGCAGATCGAGCGGCCTTGCCCAGTCGAGCACTGCGGCGAGCGGCACGGTTTCATCGCGCTCGCCGTGCACGATCAGCGAGTCGGCGGGCACCGGGGGCGCCGCGAAATGATTCACCGCGAGCCCGACCAGCACCATGCGCTCGGGCACGACTCGGGTCGCGAACTGCGCCTGCATCGCGGCGCCGAAGGAAAAGCCGGCGAGCACGGGCGCTGCGCTCGAAAACTCTGCGCGAACGTGCCGCCACACGGCGTCGAGATCCTCGAGCTCCCCGCGCCCCTCGTCGTAGCGCCCTTCGCTCGCGCCGACGCCGCGGAAATTGGGTCGCACCGCAACGTAGCCGAGCGCGGCAAATGCCCGCGCCAGGGTCTGCACCACCTTGTTGTCGAGCGTGCCGCCGTGTACAGGATGCGGGTGCGCGACCAAGGCTGCGGCACGCACGGGTGCCTGCGGAAGATCGATTGCCAGTTCGATTCGACCCGCGGCCCCGGCGATCTGCACGCGCCGCGTTGCCGCGCGCATCAGATCCGCAACCGCTCCACCACGCGGCCGTTCCGGAGATGCTCCTCGACGATCTCGTCGATGTCGGCGCGATCGACGTAGGTGTACCACACGCCTTCGGGATACACGACGATGCAGGGCCCTTCCTCGCAGCGATCCAGGCAGCCGGCCTGATTGACGCGGATCTCGCCCGCCCCCGCGAGCCCGGCCTGTTTGACGCAGTGCTTCGCGTAGTCGCGCATTTCGCTGGCCCCCTTCGCATTGCATGAAGGCCGGCCGTCGTCGCGCTGGTTGCAGCAGAAAAAGACGTGGTGACGGTAGTACGACATGGGAGTGCGATTTTACCCGAGCCTCAATTGCGCTCGCGCCGCGCGGCAAGGCGGATCAGGTACAGCAGCGCCGCGAACGGCCAGACGCCGGAGACGAACTGTGTCAGTCCGTTGAAATTGAGAAAGTGCCCTTGCGACCACACCTTGAGCGTCGCCGCCGCATAGGGGTTCGGCGGAGCGAGATTGACGAACACCGTCGCCGCCATGAGCAGTATGCCCGCCAGCGCGAGGCGCAGCGCGCGAGGCAAGGCGGCCGCGCCGAGCATCACGGCGACGCCGATCGCGAGTCCCTGCCGCGACCCGGGCGTGAACCACGCGAACGCATCGTCTGCGCGCATCAGAATCGCGAACGCGAGCGCCTTCACCGAGAGCCCCGCCGCGATCAGCCCGAGCAGCAGCGGCCGCACCGGCGCCCCGCGCGCCATCATCACGGACGCAAGCAGCGAGACCGCGACGAGGTTCGCGGCCGTGGTGAATGTTTCCACGGTCACGAACAATTCGGCGCCGTACGCACCGCCGGCGGAATTCGCCAGCAGATCGCGCAGATCGCCGGTGCCGAATAGCAGCGTCGCGGGATTCAACTGCGCGAACAGCCACAGCGCGAACAGCGTGACGCCCAGATCGGTTTCGCTGCCCGAATGAAGCGAACGCTCGCGCAGGCGCTGCATGATCCGCGTGCCCTGCAGCCAGGGTTCCGCCAGCACCCCGAGGATGGCGCCGACGACCGTGCCGGCGAGATTGCAGATGAGGTCGACGTTCGATGCGACGCGCGCCGGCAGGTAACTCTGCGCCGCCTCGAGCGCGAGCGACAGCAGCGCCCCGCAGAGCAGCGCGGCGCCGAACGCGCCGCGCGCACCAAGCCGTGCCGCGGTGCAAAGAACCAGCAGGAACCCCAGGGGAAGGTAGCCGAACACGTTCGCCGCGAGGTCGAATCCCGTGATCCAGCGCGGCCAGGCGGCCGTCAGCCAGGCGAACGGCGACGCACCGTGCGCCTGCCAGCCGCCCAACGGATACAGCGACGCGTAGACGACCAGCAGGACGTACGCCGCGAGCAGGTAACGCCGCAGCGGCGAGTCGGTCACGCCGCGGCCTTCAGGAGGGCGGTGCGCCGCCGGGCGCGCCGTGCGACCCCGGACGATGCGCGTGATGCGGCGGCTGCGGCGCGCGGGTCGCGAGCGATCCGGCGAGCATTCCGAGCGCCGCGCAACCGAGCCCCACCAGTTGCGGCGGCCAGATGCCATCGGCGCCGAACGCCTCCATCAGCGCCCAGGACACCAGCCCAAGCAGGATCGAGGCCACCGCGCCGGATGCGTTGGCGCGCTTCCAGAAAAGGCCCGCCGCGAGCGGCACGAAGGCGGCTACCAGCGTCACCTTGTAGGCGTTCTGCACCATCTCGTACATCGTGCTCCTCGAGTTGAGCGCGAACAGCAACGCCGCGAGCGCAAAGGTCACGAGCACGATGCGCAGCGTGAGCAGGAACTGGCGGTCGCTCATGTGCGGCACGAACGGGCGCAGCACGTTCTCGGTAAACAGGCCCGTCGGCGCGAGGATCGCGCCGCTCGCGGTCGACAGGATCGCCGAGAGCAGCGCGCCGAAGAACACGACCTGCGCCCACAACGGAGTGCGGTTGAGGATCAGGTCCGGCAGGATGCGCTGGATCTCGCGCCCGTCCTCGGCGGCGAACAGCGCCTGCATTCCCGGGTCGATCACCAGCGCCGAATACGCGACGTACATCGGCACGAAAGCGAAAACGAAATACGCGGCGGCGCCGATGAGCGTACCGCGCACGGCGGTCGCCTCGTTCTTCGCCGAGGTGACCCGCTGGAAGATGTCCTGCTGCGGGATCGAGCCGATCGCGAGGGTCATCCAGGCGGCGACGAAAGCGAGCCATTCCCTGGATCCGCCCTTGGGCCAGAACTCGAACTTGCCAGCCGCCAGCGCGGCGCCCACCACCTTGCCCGCGCCGCCGGCCATGTCGCCCACCAGCCAGGCGATCGCCCACAACCCGAGCACGATGATCACGGTCTGGAAGAGGTCGGTCCAGGCGATCGACCACATCCCGCCCCAGATCGTGTAGCCGAGCACCAGCAGCGCGCCGAGGACGATTCCCTCGTTGAGCGAAAGCGCACCCCCGGAAAGCACCGAGAATGCGAGTCCGAGCGCGGTCAGCTGCGCCGAGGTCCACCCGAGATAGGAGGCGGTGATCGCGACGCTGGTCGCGACCTCGACCGGCTTGCCGTAGCGCTTGCGGTAAAAATCCCCGATCGTGAGCAGGTCCATGCGGTAGAACGCACGCGCGAAGAAGAGCGCGACGAACACCAGGCAGAACGACGAGCCGAACGGATCGGCGACAATTCCGCCCAGGCCGTCCTTCGCGAAAGTGGCGGAAACCGAAAGCACGGTTTCCGCGCCGAACCAGGTCGCGAACACGGTCGCGGCGTTCATGTACAGCGGCAGGCTCCTGCCGGCGACCAGGTAGTCCTTCGAGTTGTGCACGCGCTTCGCCGCCCAAAGGCCGATCGCCACGGTGACCGCGAGGTACATCACGACCGAGGCGACGAGCACGCCCGTGCGCCCTACAGCAGCCGGAAGATCTGCAGCGCCAGCGCGGCGGCGGCGATCGCCGCGAGCAGCGCGAGCAGCCGATTGCGGCGCACGGCCTCGCGGCCGAGCCTTTCCAGCGCGATGCGCAGCGCGCCGCTGCGATCCTCGGAGAGCGCACGGTGCGCTAGGCGCGGCAGCTGCGGCAGCGTCTGCGCCCAGGTCGGTGCCTCGCGCCGCAACGCCTGCGCGAGCCCGCGCCAGCCGATGCGCTCGTCCATCCAGCGCTCGAGGAACGGCTTCGCGGTGGTCCACAGATCGAGATCCGGGTCGAGCTGGCGCCCGAGCCCCTCGATGTTGAGCAGCGTCTTTTGCAGCATGACCAGCTGCGGCTGCACCTCGACGTTGAAGCGGCGCGAGGTCTGAAACAGCCGCAGCAGCAGCTTGCCGAAGTAGATCTCCTTCAGCGGCCGCGCGAAGATCGGCTCGCACACGGCGCGAATCGCCGACTCGAACTGGTCGATGCGCGTCTCCGCGGGCACCCAGCCGGCGTCGAGGTGCGCCTGGGCGACGCGCCGGTAGTCGCGATTGAAGAAGGCGACGAAATTCTGCGCGAGGTAGTTCTTGTCGGTTTCGGTGAGCGTGCCCATGATGCCGAAATCGAGCGCGATGTAGCGGCCGCGCACCCGTTCCGGACCCGGCGCGATTTCGACGAAGATGTTGCCCGGGTGCATGTCGGCGTGGAAGAAACCGTCGCGGAACACCTGCGTGAAGAAGATCTCGACGCCGGCGCGCGCGAGCGCCGGGATGTCGACGCCCTGCGCGCGCAGCGCATCGACCTGCGAGATCGGCGTTCCGCGCATGCGCTGCATGACCATCACGCGCTGCGTGCAGTAGTCCCAGTGCACCAGCGGCACCGCGAGCAGCGGGGAATCCTCGAAGTTGCGCCGCAGCTGCGACGCGTTGGCCGCCTCGCGCAGCAGGTCGAGTTCCTCCTCCAGGTGGCGCGAGAACTCGGCCACGACCTCGCGCGGCTTGAGCCGCCGCCCCTCGGCCCAGATGCGCTCCATGAAGCTCGCCGCCGTCTCCAGGAGCAGCACGTCGCGTCCGATCGCGGCCTCGACGCCGGGCCGCAGCACTTTGACCGCGACTTCGGATCCGTCGTTCAGCGCGCCGAGATGCACCTGCGCGATGGAGGCGCTCGCCACCGGCTCCCGGTCGAACTGGGCGAACGCTTGCTCGAGCGGCTTGCCGAGCGCGCGCTCGATTTCCGCGGCCGCCTCGGCCGAGGAAAACGGCGGCACCTGGTCCTGCAGCCTCGCGAGTTCGTCGGCGACGTCGGTCGGCAGCAGGTCGCGGCGGGTCGAGAGCATCTGCCCGAACTTGACGAAGATCGGACCGAGGGTCTCCAGTGCGCGGCGCAAGCGCACCGCGCCGGGCTCGCCGCGATCGACGCAGAACCAGCCCAGAAGCCGGTTATGCGCGAGCGGCGGAATGAATTCGTGCAGCCCGAAGCGAAGCGCGACGGCGAGAATCCGGGTGAAGCGGATCAGGCGTCGCACGGCCGTTAACGCCGGCTCAGGCGCTCGAGGCGCAGCTCGAGGCGATCGACTGCGTCGCGAAGCACGGCGATCTCGCTACCGAACCCCGACAGCTCGGCGCGCCGCACGAGGAGCTGGCGTTCCTCGACCGCATACTCCATCACGCCGCCCGCCACGCGGCCTGCCGCCTCGCGCGAAAGCGCCGCGAACTCGCGCGCCGTGCGCACCAGGCCGTGCGCGAGCGCGTCTCCGACCCAGGCCGAGAGATCTTCCTCGACGTCCCAGCGCAGGTGGCGGACGAGGAACAGCACTTCACTCGCGAGTTGCGCATTGCCGCTCACTTCCACCGCGCGCATGAAGTGGTCCTCGCCGCGCGCCAGCGCCGGAAGCGCCTGCGGTCCGAGGGTCAGCACGAGCGAGGCCGGCCCGTCTTCCTCGGCCGGCGCCAGCGTCCCGTCCTCTGCGATACGAAACCTCAGCGCCGCAAACGGCGCCGCGCGAAGCTCGCAGACGGCGGCCGAGAACGGCGCCAAACGGGCGCGCGCCCAGGGCTCCGCCCCGAGCAGATGGTTCAGCGCCCGCGCCACCTGGGAATCGATCAGCCTCATGTCCGTCCAGCGCCCTGGAGCCACTATCGCCGCGAATCCGTGCCCGTGCAAGCGCGCGGGCGGGCGCGGGAAAAAACAAAGGCCACCGTCGCGGTGGCCTTCGGGTTCGCGCGGCGCCGCTTCAGTGCATCTGCTGGATGCCCGCGAGCAGCCAGCCGCTCGAGCCGCTCACCGGCTTGCACAGGTTCCAGACTTCCTCGAATCCCTCGGGCGCGACGCCGGGGTGGTCGCGGATCTGGCCCGAAAACCGCACGCTCGCCCAGTAGCGGTCGCTCTCGGAGACGACTTCGAGCAAGTCCGCATCGAGCGACACGACGTCGGTCGGCTGGTTCCCCGCACCGCGGGCGGACAGGTCCTGGCACAGGACTTCGTACAGTTCCGGCGTGGTGAATTCGCGCAGCTCGTCGAGCGAGCCGGCGTCGTTCGCGACCTGCAGTTTCATGAAATTCAGCTTCGCGGCGCGAAGAAAACCGCCGACGTCGAATCCCGCCGGGATACTTGCCGCCGGCACCGGTCGCGCTTCGAAGCCCGCAGCCTGCGAGGGCGGCGGTGCAGCGACGGTTTCGTTGCCGAGCGAAGCGTAGCTGCGGGGTGCACCGCCTGCGGCGTACTGCATCGGCCGCGCGGCCTCGCCGCGGCGCTGCATCAGAACCCGCGCAAGCACGACGATCCCGGCCACCACCAGCCCCACCATCAGCCAGCTCATCAACATGCCTGCGAAACCGCTACCGCCGAACAGCGCGCCGAGCAGGCCGCCGATCGCGAGACCGCCGAGCAGGGGCGCCCAGCGGCTCAGCCCACTCGCGGGCTGCGGCTGTGCGCCCGCCGGCGCAGCCTGCTGCGTCGGCTGCGCAGGCCGCGCCGGAACCGCCGCAGGAGGGGGCTTAGCGATGCTGCGCTGCGCGCCGATCGAACGGCCGCCTCCCATGCGCGCCGCTTCGGCCGGTGGCACCGCCAGTGCCACCGCGCAGACCGCAGCGGCGATTCCGATCATCCAGGTCTTCATGTTTCTCCTCTCGAGAGTGGCGGCAATGCTACCGCAGTTTCCAGCCGCGATGCAGCGCGACGGCGCCGCCCGCCAGATTGAAGTATTCGACCCGTTCCAGTCCTGAGCGTTCCAGCAACGCCGCAAGCGCGCGCTGATCGGGGTGCATGCGAATCGATTCGGACAGGTAGCGGTAGGCGTCCGCATCGCCGACGATCCGTTTGCCGAGCCACGGCAAGACCTTGAACGAGTACCACTCGTAGGGCCTTTCGAGCGGTTTCCAGAGGTGCGAGAACTCGAGCACCAGCAGCCGCCCGCCGCGCTTGAGCACGCGCCGCATTTCCGCCACCGCCGCGTCCTTGCGGGTCATGTTGCGCAGGCCAAAGCCCACCGTGACGCAGTCGAAGCTGCCATCGGAAAACGGCAGGCGCTCCGCATCGCACTGGATCGAGGACGCTAGGCGTCCGCGGTCGAGCGTGCGGTCGCGGCCGCGCGCCAGCATGCGGCGATTGATGTCGGTCAGGCACACCTCTGCACCGCGCTCGAGGAATGCGCGCGCGAGATCGCCGCTTCCCGAAGCGATGTCGAGAACCCGCTCCCCGGGCCGCACGCGCGCGGTGGCGACCGCAAACGCCTTCCACAGGCGGTGCAGCCCGAGCGACATCAGGTCGTTCATCAGATCGTAGCGCTCGGCGACCGAGTCGAAGACCCGACCGACGCGCGACGCTTTCTCACTCGCCGGCACGCGTTCGAAGCCGAAATCGGTCTGGCTCATCGGGGCGTTGCGTTCACGCCGCCGGCTCGGGATTGCGACGCGCGCCGGGCCGCTCGGCGCATCCGAACCGCTGCAGGCTCAGATGACCAGTTCGTAGGAGGCGCAGTCATAGTCGGCGCCGCGCTCCAGGAGCTCGAGCAGGCGCGCACGGACCGGCGATTCGACATAGACTTCGATCACCCGCTTGGGTTTGTACCACCCCGCGGGCAGGACCAGCGCCGGCGGCGAGTTTTCGGTCTTGGTCAGGGAAAGCGCCGGGAGGTACTTTTCGTTAGACACGTTGAGGCCGGACGGCCGGATTGCGACCGCCGCAGGCAGGCCGGGCAGGACGCGGACCCCGGCAAGAAGATCGCCCTTCTGCGATTCCAGGATCCAGCGCATCTGGCCAAGCAGAAACTGCTTCGCAGCCTCACGCCGGACGCAGATCAGCGTGCCGCTCGAATGGCGCTTGCCCTCGGTTCCCGTCTGGCGCGCGATCTTGAGGCCGCTTGCGCTTTCATCGCGCAGCTGCCAGCGCTCCAGAAGGAATCCGCGCGCGTGGCCGAAATCGCTGTCGCGGGTGCTGATGCGGCCGAAAGTCGCAAGCTCCTCGCGCTCGCGCTTGGACAGTTCGGTCGCGACTCCGGGCTGGCGGAACACCTTCCCGGAGATGTGGAAATGAATCGCCTCCAGGTCGCTGCCGGCGAGCGCAACCCCGGAGACCGGACTGCGTTCGGCGCCGCGCGTCCAGGGCGGCCGGCACCACTGGTGGTACAGGAACACCAGCAACTGCTCGCACATCGGCTGCACGCATGCCTCGCCGAGTGCGAGTCTCTCGGGCGGCTCACCCTTTCGCAACAGCCCGATACGGTTTCTCAGGGTCGCCCCGAGAGCGCGCGTATCGAGAAAGCGCGGCGACTTCGGCACGTCGGAGCCGCGCGCAGGACAGGCGTCGCTTGAGAGATCGGCAACCAGGGGCGGCACCTGCTCCTCGCCCGCCGCCTGCTCGAGAACCGCCACCTTGGCCGCCCAGCGTTCGAGCAGATGCGCGACGAAGGTCAACTGCCGCTGGCTGAGTTCGTTCGGGCTCGCCATGCCCATCAGCACGGCGCGCACGTAAGCGATGCGAGGAGAGGCTTCGGTGACGTCGCGATTCAGAGGGTCTGACACGACGCCGTCGGTGACCTTGAGTGCCTCGGCGCGCGTGTATAGCGCGTGCAGCATCTGCCACTCGCCCGGCGGCACCACCTTGCAGGCGCGGTAATGGTGAAACATCTTCAGCCCGGTGCAGGCAAGCGCGCGCTGGCAAATGCGCGCGGCCTCGGGACGCATCCCGGGTTCGTCGGCGAATACGGCGTTGAGGCAGCGCAGATAGCCGACCCTCATCTGCTCCCAGAGCGAAATCGTGACCGCGAACACTTTCGCTTCCGCCTCCGCCATCGGCAGCGCGCGATTGGTGAATCGCTTGGCCTGTTCGATCTGGATGAAGTGAACCGATTCGCGCAGCGCCTCCAGGCCGCCAAGACGCGAAGCCGCGCGGGTGACGCAGCGATTGAACTGTTCCAGTTGCGAGAGCACCGCCTGCTGCGCTGCCGCGACGTTCGCCAGAGGCACGCTCGAAATCCAACCCTTCGCGGTCACGCCATCGACGAATTTCGGGACTGCGTCCGGGGTGAGGGGCGGAAGTTGGAAATCGTTCACGTCAGCTCAGCCGCAGAGGGTTCAAAGGCGCACCTGCGCGAATTCGCGGCAATCGGTCCGATGGACGAACCGGGACAGCTTGCCGGGCCGGGCAGGGCGCACGCCATTTCCGCCACAATATAATCGGGCTCGGCGCCGGTGTCATCTGAGAGCCGCACCCGTCCCTGCCGGTGGAACGGATCGGACGCTCCAGGTCATTGCCCATCGGGCGGCGCGAATACGTCGCGATAGCTCGCATAAAAGCTCGCGAGCAGTACCGGCAGCAGGATCATCAGCAGGGGAAACGCGATCGTCGCCGCGCCGGCGCGAATCTGGCCGCCGGCGACGACGAGCAGCGCGCCGAGCACCAGAAACGGAATCCCCAGCGAGATCGCGGCGACCAAGGCGCCAAAGCCGAAAAACGCCCGCCAGTTGAGCAGGCAGGCGAAGAAGCTGTAAAAGAGCGCCTTCCCCGCGCTCATCGAGTGCCAGGCGGCGAGCAGGGGCGCGAACCAGAACAGCATCATCACCGGCACGTACAGCCCGGCCGCAACGACCAGCGCCGAAAAGAATCCGTCGGACTGCAGCTCCGCGTCGCTCGGTCGCGCACCGACGAGCATCCAGCCCGCGAGCGCGCCTTCGTCCGCGAGCATCGTCGCCGCAAGCAGGACGACGAGCGCCGTCAGGTAGACCGCACCGAGCATCAGCTGGGGCAACGGACGATCGCGAAACGCCTCGAACAGCATGCCCATCGCGGGCGTCCTGCCCTGTTCGCAGCTTCGGCTTGCCGCCATGAAGCCGACGGAAAATCCCGGAATCAACACGGTCGCGGCGGCTACGCCGATCAGGGGAACGAGGCTCACCGCCGTCATCGCGAGCCAGTAGATCGAAACCAGGGCCATCCAGTTCAGCGGCGAGACGCGGAACAGCCGCCAGCCCTCCCTCAGCCAGCGGATCCCCCCCGCCATCGGCACGACGCGCGCTTTCACGTTTGCGTCATCCGGCGCAACTCGCCTGCGCTTGCGCCGCGCGCAGCCGCAGGATGGCCTCGAAATGCACCGGATCGTGCACGCGCACCAGCGCCCCGCTTCGCGGCACGTGGAAATCGAACAGGCGTGACAACCAGAACCGCAGCGCGGCGGCGCGCAGCATCGCGGGCCAGGCTTCGAGTTCGCGATCTTCGAGGGGACGCAGCGCCGCGTAGGCTTCCAGCATCGCGTGCATGCGCGAATGCTCGAGCCGCCGGTCGCTCACGGAGTCGGCGAGGCACCAGTCGTTGGTGCACACGGCGAGATCGAACAGCAGGCAATCCACCCCCGCGAAGTAGAAATCGATCACCCCGGAGATGCCCCCTGACTCGAACAGGACGTTGTCGCGAAACAGATCCGCGTGCACCGGTCCGCGAGGCAGGTCGGGAAACCGCTGCGACGACTGGAATTGAAGTTCGGCATCGAGCAATTCGCGCTGCGCGGCGTCGAGAAAAGGGCGCACCGCGCGCGCCGCATCGCGCCACCAGCGCGGGCCACGCGGATTTTCCAGGTAGCTGCGGTAGGAACGGCCCGCAAGGTGCATTCGCGCGAGCAGCGCGCCGAGTTGCGCGCACTCCGCCACGCCCGGCTGCTCGACCGAGCCCCCCGGCAGGCGCGTCACGAGCGCCGCGGGCTTGCCGTTCAATTCCGAGAGGTAGCGATCGCCGAGGTCGGCGATCGGCGCCGGACACGGAATTCCGTGCCTTGCGAGGTGCGCCATCAGGCCGAGGTAGAACGGCAGCTCGTGCGCGGGCAGCCGTTCGAACAGCGTGAGCACATACCGGCCTTGAGCCGTCGTGACGAAGTAGTTGGTGTTCTCGATGCCGGCAGCAACCGGCTCGAATGCACGGACGGCGCCGACGCAGTACCGGCTCAGCCAGGCCGCGAGCTGGACTTCGGATACCGGCGTGTAGACCGACAATTCAGTCGAAGGTCCTGATGACCCACATCGGTACCCGCACGCCGTCGTCGAGCGAATCGCGGCGCATCCAGTTGCCGCTCCCGGTCGCGTCGACCAGGTAATACGGTGGGCCGTTGCGCGGCGTGACCCTGAGCATGACGACACGGCCGCCTTCACGATATTCCTCCACGCGGTCACCGTCCTGAGGCTTGATCATGACGCGCGGATCGTCCGCGCTCAGGTCGGAGACGCCGGGGGGCGGCGGAGGCACATCGGGCAGTGGTTCGAGCCTTGGCGGCGACTGGGCAAAACCCGCGCTGGCCGCTAGGGCGCAGATGGCGGCGAAGACCTTGCGCATGAGCATAATTCTACTCGACCTGAATCCGCGCCGGTGGCCGGTCCTACAGGTTCAGCAGGATCTCGCGCTCATCCGGCGAGGGCTCGAACCCCCGCTTTTCGTAGAACGCGAAAATGGCATCGACGACGCCCTGGGGATCGTCGATCACCTGCAGCAAATCCAGGTCCGCCGGATCGATCATCCCCTCCTCGACCAGCCGCTCCCGGAACCACCCCAGCAGGCCGCGCCAGAACGGCGCGTGCATGAGGATCACCGGCATCCTGCGCGTCTTGCGGGTCTGCACCAGGGTCAGCGCCTCGAACAGCTCGTCCAGCGTGCCGAAGCCACCCGGCAGCACGACGTACGCGGTGGCGAATTTGACGAACATGACCTTGCGCGCAAAAAAGTGCCGGAACCGCAGGCTGACATCCTGGTATTGGTTCGTCCGTTGCTCGCGCGGCAGCTCGATATTGAGCCCCACCGCCGGCGCTCGGCCGAAGAACGCGCCCTTGTTGGCCGCCTCCATGACGCCCGGCCCGCCGCCGGAAATCACCGCGAACCCGGCGTCCGAAAGCAGCCGCGAAGTCTGTTCGGCCAGCCGATAGTAGGCTGATTCGGGCGCGGCGCGCGCACTGCCGAACACCGAGACTGCCGGGCGGATTCCTGCGAGACGCTCAGTCGCCTCGACGAACTCTGCCATAATGCCGAAGACGCGCCAGGCCTCGCGCGCGCTGAATTCCTCGGCGAGGCCGGCAGGCCTCTGCGATTTCTCCATCTGCCTCGTGTCCGCGACCGGTTCCGAAAAAACGCTCCTGCTGGTCGATGGCTCCTCGTACCTGTACCGGGCGTACCACGCCATGCCGGAGTTCAAGAGCCCGGGCGGCGAACCCACCGGCGCCATCTACGGCGTCGCTGCCATGCTAAGGCGGCTGGCCGCCGACCACAAGGCGCAGGCGCGCGCCTGCGTGTTCGACGCCAAGGGCAGGACGTTTCGCGAAGACCAGTACCCGCAGTACAAGGCGAACCGCCCGCCGATGCCGGATGAACTGGCGGCGCAGATCGAGCCGCTGCAGGACATGGTCGCCGCGCTCGGCTGGCCGGTGCTCGCCGTCCCCGGCGTCGAAGCCGACGATGTCATCGCGACCCTCGCCGAGCAGGCCAGACGCGCGGGCTGGCGCTGCATCATCTCCTCCAGCGACAAGGACCTCGCACAGCTCGTCGATGCGCAGATCACGGTCGTCAATACGATGTCCAACGAAACGCTCGACGAAGCTGGCGTGCAGGAGAAATTCGGCGTTCCGGCAGAGCGGATCGTCGATTACCTCGCGCTGGTCGGTGACGCGGTGGACAACGTGCCAGGGGTGCAAAAAGTCGGGCCCAAGACCGCGGCGAAGTGGATCGCGGAATACGGTTCGCTCGACGGGGTGATCGCGCATGCCGCGGAGATCGGCGGCGTGGTCGGAGAAAACCTCCGGCACGCGCTCGACTGGCTGCCGACGGGCCGCAGCCTGCTGACGGTGAAGCGCGACGTCGCCCTTCCGCTGGAGTTGCCCGACCTCGAAGACGGCGACGGCGACACCGAGCGGCTCCTCGCGTTGTGCGAGCGATTCGGTTTCAGGACCTGGCAGCGCGAACTCGCAGGTGGCGAGATCCCTGCGCCGCGGCAAGCGCCGGCGATCGCCGCGGACGTGCCGCCGCCCGCCGCCGGGCGCCGGACCTACGCCACGATCGCGGACGAAAGGACGCTGCGCGAAGTCCTCGAGCAGCTGCGGCAGGCGGCGCTGGTCGGCTTCGACACGGAGACCACCGGCCTCGAGACGATGGCGGCGCGCCTGGTCGGCATGTCGTTCGCCTGCGGCGATACTGCGTGGTACCTGCCGCTTGCGCACGAGTATCCCGGCGCGCCGGCGCAGCTTCCCGTGGAGAGCGCGCTCGCGCTGCTCAAGCCGTGGCTGGAAGACGCGCAGCATGCCAAGGTCGGGCAGAACCTCAAATTCGACGCGCACGTGCTCGCCAACCACGGCATCGCGCTCGGCGGCGTGGCGCACGACACGCTGCTCGAGTCGTACGTGCTGGAGGCGCACCAGCGCCACGATCTCGATTCGCTCGCGCAGCGGCACCTGGGCTGGAAGACGGTCACCTACGACGAGGTGACGGGCAAGGGCGCTGCGCGCATCCCGTTTTCCGCGGTCGAAATCGGCCGCGCGACCGAGTACGCCGCCGAGGACGCGGACTGCGCCCTCGCGGTGCACCAGGCGCTGCTGCCCAAGCTCGAGAGGGAGCCGAAGCTCGAGGACGTGTACCGGCGCATCGAGATGCCGTTGCTCCCGGTGCTGCTGCGGATGGAGCGCAACGGCGTGCGGCTCGACTCGGACAAGCTGAACGCTCAGAGCCGGGAACTCGGACGCGAAATGTTCGAGCTGGAGCAGAAGGCGCACGAGGCGGCCGGCCAGCCGTTCAACCTCAATTCGCCGAAGCAGATCCAGGAAATCCTGTTCGAGCGCCAGAAGCTGCCGGTGAAGAAGAAGACCCCGTCCGGCCAGCCCTCGACCGACGAGGACTCGCTTGCCGAACTCGCGGCCGATTACCCCCTGCCGAAGCTCCTGCTCGAATACCGGGGGCTCGCGAAGCTCAAGTCGACCTACACCGACAAGCTGCCCCGGATGGTCAGCGCGGAGACGGGCCGCGTGCACACGACGTACTCGCAGGCGGTCGCGGTCACGGGACGGCTTGCCTCGAACGACCCGAACCTGCAGAACATTCCGATCCGCACGCCCCAGGGTCGGCGCATCCGCGAGGCGTTCATCGCGCCGCCCGGCTGGAAAATCGTGAGCGCCGACTATTCGCAGATCGAACTGCGGATCATGGCGCATCTTTCGGGCGACGAGGGACTGCGTCACGCTTTCGCCCACGGCCAGGACGTGCACCGCGCCACCGCAGCGGAGGTGTTCGGCCTTCCGCTCGAGAAGGTGACCGATTCCGAGCGGCGCACGGCGAAGGTCATCAATTTCGGTCTGATTTACGGCATGTCGAGCTACGGACTGGCGCAGAACCTGGGCATCGAGCGCGCCACCGCACAGGCGTACATCGATTCGTATTTCGCGCGCTACCCGGGCGTGAAGCGTTACATGGACGACACGCGCGAGCGGGCGAGGCGCGACGGCTACGTCGAAACGGTGTTCGGCCGGCGCTTGTGGCTGCCGGAAATGAAATCGGGCGCGCCCGCGCGCCGGCAGGCCGCGGAGCGCGCCGCGATCAATGCGCCCATGCAGGGCACCGCCGCGGACCTGATCAAGCTCTCGATGATCGCGGTGCACGAGTGGCTCGAGCGAGAGGGCCTCGGCACGCGGCTCATCATGCAGGTGCATGACGAATTGGTGCTCGAAGTCCCGGTGGTCGAGTTCGATACGGTCAGCAATGGCGTGCGGCAGTTGATGCAGGACGTCGCCGCGCTCGAAGTGCCGCTGATCGTGGACGTCGGCGCCGGCGACAACTGGGACGAGGCGCACTGACCGCGGCGACCCCCGGCGCAACGCTGCCGGCCGGCGCGGCGCGCGACGCGGGACCGCGACCTACAGCAGCGCGCCGAAGACCTTCTTGATGATGCTGGAGGCGGTGCCGACCGGGTCCCGGCGGATCTTCTTTTCCTCTTCGGCGACCACGTAGAACAACCCGTCGAGCGCCTTCTGCGTCACGTAGTTGTCCAGGTTGGCGTCCTCCTTGCTCACCAGCCCGAAACGCTCGCCCTTCGAGGCGTACTCGTTGTACCTGTCGGCGAGCTTCACCTTCTTCGTCGCCTTCGCCACGATCGGCAGGAACCTGGCGCGCAACGGATCGGAAGTCGAGCGCTTGAAGTATTCGGTGCCGGCGGTGTCGCCGCCGCCGAGGATCGCCTTGGCATCCTGAACCGTCATCTTGCGCACGGCATCCACGAACAGCGCCTTCGCTTCCGGGACCGCGGCTTCGGCCGCGCGGTTCATCGTCTGCACCAGCTCGTCGGCGTACTTGCCCATGCCGAACCTGCGCATCACCGAGGCGACGCTGTCGAGCGAGTCGGGCAGCGGAATCCTGACCTTTTCGTTGCCGAGAAATCCGTCGGTTCGGCCGAGCGTAGCAACCGCGGCGAGCGAACCCTTCTCGAGCGCCGCCTTGAGGCCGGCGTTCGCGTCCTGGTTGCTGATCTTGTCGAGTTGCGCGAACGCGGGCGCCGAGCAGGCGAGCGCGAGCATCGCGGCGATGAAGCGGGCAGGCAGCACGATATTCATGGCGTTTTCTTCCTGCTGAATTGTCCAACTCCAGCTTAACTTGCGCGACCCACCCTGTCTAAGAAAACCATTCATCCCTTGGGCCAGTTAAGCCGTTGAAGATTCAGCAGAAACACCCGAGTGCGCAGCGCAAGTGCATGGAAAATTTGTACTTCGCCGCGGTTCTCGCGCCGAACGGCAATCGCCCTTTCGATCCGAATCCTTCAGATAAGCCCTTGAATTCCCGGCGCTCGACCTTTGCGTCTCAAACGCCCGTGCACGATGGCACGCGCTTTGCAAGTCATCGGGTGAAGGATGAACGAACGCAAAGCAACCTGGAGAACACCATGAACGCCAACACGAACCTCGCCACCATCGGAACGTATCCGATCAACCTCGCAGCGGTTTTCGAACCCACGCTGCACGCAGCGGCCGAGGCCGCCCGCCCGCTGAAAGCCGGCGCGCTGCTCGCCGCCGCCCCGTTCATCGGCCTGGCCTTCGTCGTGGCAGCGCCCTTCGTCGGCCTCGCGGCGCTCGCATGGCTCGCAGTCAAGGCGTTCGCCGCCCGCTGGAAGACCGCGGCGCGGGCCGCAAGAAACGTCGCCCTGTTCTTCGCCGCACCGTTCATCGGGCTCGCCTACGCGCTCGCCTTCCCGTTCGTCGGGGTCGGGGTGCTGGTGTGGACCGCCGTGCGGCGCGTGAACGAACCGGCAGCGGCCTGCTGAGAGGCCAGTCCGAAACGAGCGAACCGAGGAGACCGCAATGAACCGCAAACCCGACATTCTGATCGTCGACGACGAAGAAGTCGTGCGGCACAGCTTCTCGCGAATCCTGAGCGGCGCGCAGTGCAACGTCGAAACCGCCTGGAGCGGCGAGGAAGCGCTGCGCGCGATGGAACGGCACCCCTACGACGTCGTGCTGCTCGACCTGCGGATGCCCGGGATCGACGGCCTCGCCGTGCTGAAGTCGATCAAGGACCGCTGGCCCGCGAGCGAAGTGGTCGTGATCACCGGATTTCCGAGCCTCGAAACCGCCAAGGACTCGGTACGGCTCGGCGCCTACGACTATCTCGCGAAACCGGTGGGCCCGGAGGAAGTGATCCTCGCCACGCACCGGGCCGCGCAACGCAAGCACTGGGCATTGCACCGCGAACCCACCGAACGGATCGGCCTGGACAACGGCGCGGGCGGGCGCGAAGCCGGCTCGCGCGTCTGCTGACGACAACTGAATTCTCGACCTCTTATCAAGGAGCACACCATGACAACACTCAACACTGCACTCAAGAAGGTTCTGGTCGTCGACGACGATCCCGTGGTCGGGAAGAGTTTCGACAGGGTTCTTTCCGGCAAGGGCTATGCGGTCATCACCGCGGAAAACGGCCAGGACGCGTTGGACAAGCTCGCGCGCGAGGATTACGACGCCGTGTTCACCGACATCCGGATGCCGGGCATGAGCGGCATCGAGGTCGCAGAGCGCATCAAGACATTGCGCCCGTGGCTGCCGGTGGTGATCGTCACCGGCTTTGGCAGCGACGAGAACCAAGCCAAGGCCAAGGCTGCGGGCGTGAACCGCATCCTGCACAAGCCGCTGTCGCCCGAAATGATCGAAACGAGCGCGCGTGAAGCGGTTTCGCGGAACCTCGGGAGCGCGCCAGCGCCGTTCGCCGCCGCAGCTGCCGCCCCTGCGGTCGATGCGGGTGCAGCGCCGGGAGCGGGCCGCATGGCGAAAAACATCGCCCTGTTCATGGCGGCGCCCTTCATCGGGCTCGCCTACGCGATCGCCCTCCCGTTCGTCGGGCTCGCGCTTCTCGCGTGGTCCGGCTATCGAGCCCTGGCGACAAGGACCAAGGCAAGGTAACCACCGCCGCACTTGCTCGGGCAATGCGGGGCGCAAGGCGCCCTGCATTGCGCTCGATCAAACTGCAACTGCGGAAAGCGTGGCACTTTCGGGCAAGCAGCAAGAACTGCCAATGCGTGGTCTCGCACCTAGGTTGGGATACACAGGTGCATCGCTTTCCGAGGGGCGCGGCTCCGCGCCCCCAGCCAGCGGCGCGAAGACTGCTGCGACTGCACGCCCTGTCGACACCGATCAGAAGACGCACCCCGGCTCGCGAACGGCCGTCGGCCGGGTGCGCGCTGCCGGAAGCCGGGCACATTTCGGAGGCACCCCATGGTTCTGTTGATTGTCGTCGTCACGGTCATCATTTTCATCATCGTCGACTTCGCGCTGCGCATCTATTTCCAGAAGCGACAGGAACTGAAACTGCGACGGGAACGCGAAGCGGCGCTCGACATCGGATTGAAGCTGGACGTCTCCGACGAAGCCAGGACGCTGAAGCGGGTCGAGGTCAAGGAACCCAAGGCAAGAATACTGGCCGTCGACGATGAAGCCATCGTCCTGGATAGCTTCAGGAAGATTCTCGTCGTTGCGGGTTACAGCATCGATACCGTGGAGAAGGGCTCCGAGGCGCTCGGACTGATTCGCAAGCATGACTACGATTTCGTCTTCACCGATCTGAAAATGCCGGAAATGGACGGGCTGGAAGTCACCAAGGCGGTGAAGCATCTGCGCCCCGACATCGACGTCATCGTAATCACCGGCTACGCCTCGATCGAGACCGCGGTTGAAACCATGAAGTACGGCGCAATGGACTACGTGCAGAAGCCGTTCACCGAAGACGAGCTGATCGGCTTCTTCAACAAATGTCTGATCAGACGCAACGATCGACTGACGCGGCAGATGAAGCCGACCGTGCGCCTGATGACGCCGTCGACCAGGGAATCCGATTCGCATCACGAGCTGAACGTACCCGCAGGGGTCTTCATCTCGCCGAATCACACCTGGGTCAGCGTCGAGATGAATGGCACCGTACGCGTCGGGCTGGACGACTTTGCCCGCAAGATCGTCAGGAACATCGACGCAGTGCGCTTGCCCGAGCTGAACAGGAACGTCAGGAAAGGCGATCCGCTCTTTTCCCTCAAGCGTGATTCTCACACCATCGACATCGCCTCTCCCATCAGCGGCAGGGTTTCACTGCTCAATGCCGAACACGTCGAGCATCCGGAATGGATCGCGTCGAAACCCTTCGAGCTCAGCTGGATGTGCTGCATTGATCCATCCAACCTCCCGGAGGATTTGCGTTCCCTGAAGATCGGCGTCGACTCGATCAACTGGTATCGAGAGGAAATCGACAAATACAGTGCAATGCTCAAGGGTTTCGAGAAGGAAAAACGGCAGATCGAGTCATCCGCGGCCGGCCGCGATGGCGTCGCGGGACAGAAGGCGGACCGGACGTTTCTCGACGGGTTCGCGAACACCTTCCTCCTCAGATAGCGGCATCCACCCGTTGATCGAACGCTGGAGAAGAGGGTCGCCATGAGCACCTACCTTGTCGTGGCAGCAGCAGCGGTGGCGGTTCTGGTGGCCGCCTGCGCGCCATTTGGCAGCAGTGATGCCGTGCACACCGCGCCCGCGGCGGTTGCGCCCGCCTCGCCGCCGATCGTCAAGACCAAACTCGTCACGCCGGGCAGTTCCGGGATGCCTTCGCAGATCGTCATTCCCAGTTCGGTGGGCGAGGTGACATTTCTTCATCAGGCGCATACCGAAGACCGTGCGATCGGATGCGCCGAGTGCCACCATCAGATCAACGCCAAGGCACTCAATACGCCTCATCCCGATTACCTCCAGTCGTCCTGGATCAACTGCAAGGCCTGTCATCGCGAGCAGAACAGGGTCAAGCAAGGCGTTTACGCGTGTTCAACCTGCCATCCCGCCAGTCCCACGAACATCGCCGACGAAACGCTCAGCGCAAAGGTGGTCATTCACAAGCAGTGCTGGAACTGCCACCCGGTGAGCACGGGCAAAGAGGCAAGCAGGAGTTGTGAAACATGCCATTCCGGAAACAAGGCGTTGTGACCGACGCCAATCGGCAGCCGGTCGGCGTTTCGATGCAGGCGGCAGCGTGCCGAACCCGCCTGACCGGATGCCGCTGATACGGGAGATGTCATGGATCGAAGGCTGTTCTTGAAAACCGCGGCGACTGCCGGCGCCGCCCTGCCCATCCGGAACACGGTTGCCGCCAGCACCAAGGAAACCAGGGAATTCGTCGGCGTACTGGTCGATACGACCAGGTGCATCGGGTGCAGATCCTGCGAAGTCGCCTGTTCGGTCGCAAACGGCAATTTCGTTCCGGACGTGAACAGCGACAACGCCCTCGAAAAGATCAGGGATACCAGTGACAAGCAGTGGACGGTCGTGAATCGTTTCAAGACCGGAAAAGGCGACGTGTTCGTCAAGCGGCAATGCATGCACTGCTGGCAGCCGGCCTGCGTGGCGGCCTGCCTCGTGAACGCGATGTACAAGACCCGGGAGGGTCCGGTGACGTGGAACGGCGACAAGTGCATGGGGTGCAGGTTCTGCATGGTCTCGTGTCCGTTCGACATTCCGAAGGCGGAGTACCACTCCTGGAACCCGAGAATCATGAAGTGCAGCATGTGCTACGAGAGATTGCAGGCGGGCAAGAAGCCCGCGTGCGTGGACGCCTGCCCGACGGATACCCTGATGTTCGGCTCCAAACGGGAGCTGATGGAAGTCGCGCGACACCGCGTGTACAGCCACCCGGACAAGTACGTGCACCAGATCTACGGCGAGCACGAAGCCGGAGGCAGCGGTTGGCTCTACCTTTCCAGCGTTGCGTTCGATCAGATCGGGTTCAGGACCGACCTCGGGACCACTCCTTACCCCGAATACACGAAACAGTTCCTGGTTTCCGTCCCACTCATCCTGTTCGGAGTTCCTGCACTGCTGCTGGGCCTGAGCGAGCTGGCCGACAGGAAGAACGAGGTGCATGAAGACAAAGACAAGGGATGGACCACGCCGGGGGCAGACCAATGAACGCCACGGCGGTCATCGCGAGCGAATTCACGAGAGTCGTCAAGTTCTTCTGGCAGGAACTGAAGCCCAGGGGCAAGTGGCTCACCCCGTTCAATGTCATCTCGATTCCGGTCATCGTCGTCGGCCTGATCATCCTGTACTTCCGTTTCGTCTACGGGCTCGGCTCGGTCACCAATCTGTCGCAGGAATTCCCGTGGGGCCTGTGGATCGGATTCGATGTCGTGACCGGCGTCGCCTTTGCCGGAGGGTCCTACGTCATCACCTTTGTCGTCTACGTGATGAGAATCGAGAAGTACCACTCGATCGTCCGCGTGACCGTCTTGAACGGGCTGCTCGCCTACATCTTCTACGCGGGCGCCCTGGTCCTCGACCTCGGAAGACCCTGGCACATCATCAACCCGATCATCGGCAACTCGTTCGGCTACAACTCGGTCCTGTTTCTGGTCTCCTGGCATTTCCTGCTCTACATGATTGCGATGGCAGTGGAGTTTTCTCCGGTCGTCGCGGAATGGGCGCAACTCGAACGCGTGAGGAAATTCCTTTCAGGCCTGACCCTTGCCGCGGTGATTTTCGGCATCACGCTCTCCATCCTGCATCAATCCGGTCTCGGCGCGCTGTTCCTGATGGCGAAGCCCAAGATACATCCGCTCTGGTATTCCGAGTTCATACCGATCCTGTTCTTCGTATCGAGCGTCTATGCGGGATTGTCGATGATCATCTTCGAGGGAACGATCAGTCACAGGGTATTCAGGAACCTGATCGGCGGACACGACCACCACCGGTACGAGGAAATCGTCCTGGGGCTGGCCAAGGGTGCGGCCATCACGATGTTCGTCTACTATTTCTTCCAGGCACTGATCTTCATCCATGAAGAGCGATGGCAGCTGATCACGGATTTCTGGGGATACTGGTATCTCGTCGAAGTGCTGGGGTTCGTGCTGGTCCCCTGTTTCATGTTCGCCTACGCAGTCAGGAACCGAAGCCTGGGATTGGTCAAGGTGGCCTCCGTCATGGCGCTGCTGGGCATCATTCTCAACCGGTTGAACGTATCGGTGATTGCATTCCGCTGGTACGCGGTCAACAAGTACTACCCGTCCTGGGAAGAAATCGTGGTGACGTTGATGGTGGTCTTCACGGAAATCTGGGTCTTCAGGTGGATCGTGACGCGAATGCCGGTGTTCAGCAAAGCATGAGACAGAAAAGGGCAGACGATGGAGTTCTATACCTACGTGAACATCTTCGAGACCAAGGGACTGGAATACCTGCTGTTGCTGTCGTTCCTCGCCTTGTTCATCCTGCTGGTCAGGTACCTGTCGGCTCCCAAGGGCAAACGCCGGGTTCCCGAAGGCAAGCCACCGAGAACCACGAATTGAGAGGCGGTCAGTCCCGGGGCGGCGTGACGCGGTCCCGGGCCTGCAGAACAACCGCCCGGTGGAATTGCGTGAAATGCTGACCAAGATCGGTCTGAAGCTGATCGCGGCCGTCGGCGTCATCACCATTTTCATCATCGGCGGGTTTTCCTACTTCAGCATCA
>MERB01000043.1:25020-37186 GCA_001770475.1 Betaproteobacteria bacterium RIFCSPLOWO2_02_FULL_66_14
GGCAATCAAGAACAGCACGCTCACCAGCATGCTGGAGAACCGGCGGGCAGAGGTGCATGCGATCATCAATACCGTCTCGCATGAGCCGAGCATTACCGAGATCCGGATATTCAACAAGGAGGGCGTGGTAGCGTTTTCGTCCCGCGCTGACCTGATCGGGAAGATGGTCGACAAGCGCGCCGAGAGCTGCTACGTATGCCACGCCGAGAATGCCCCGTTACAGAGGCTGCCGATCGACGAAAGGATGCGTATCTACCGCATTCGACCGGATTCTTCTCGCATACTTGCCGTGATCAATCCGATCTACAACCAGCGCTCCTGCCATGAAGCGGCCTGCCATGCACACACGGGGGACCAGACCGTGCTCGGGGTGCTCGACGTAAAGATCGACCTGGCCGACGTCGACCGGCAGATCGAGGACAGCAAGCTTCGGTTGACCGTTCTGGCCGGGTTTGCGATTTTTGCCCTGAGTCTTTTCATCGCGTATTTCGTCAGAAGATGGATTGGCACGCCTGTGAGGGAATTGGTGAAGGCGACCGAACAGGTAAGTTCGGGCAATTTCAATTACACCATTCATGATCTCGGCAAGGACGAACTTGGAATTCTCGCGAAGTCGTTCAATAAGATGACGAAGAATCTGGCCGAAGCAAGGATGCAGCTGTTCCAGTCCGACAAGATGGCTTCCCTGGGCAGGCTTGCAGCAGGCGTGGCACACGAGATCAACAATCCGTTGACGGCCGTATTGACCTACAGCAGCTTCCTTCTCAAGAGGACAAAGGATAATCCTCAGGTGCAGGAAGATCTTGAGATCATCGTCAGAGAAACGATACGAAGCAGGGACATCGTCAAGAACCTCCTCGATTTCGCCCGGCCGTCCGTTCCGAAGATGCAGAATGCGGATATCAACAAGATCATCAAGAGCGCAGTCGAAGTGGTGGCGAGTCAACTCCTGCTCAAGCGAATCGACCTCGACGCGAACCTCGGCGAGACGCTTCCGGAAGTCACCGTCGATCCCAATCAGATTCAGCAGGTTTTCATCAACCTGTTCGTCAATGCCGCCGATGCGATCGGAGATCATGGCGGCAGGCTGTCGGTGCGTCCATCCGTGATTTCACTTTCGCCCTATGGCCAGGCCCAGGTGAAGACCGCGGTCTGTCCGAGCAGACATACCCTCATGGATGACGAAACACGGCTTAACGGGCTGCCAACCATAAAGGTAAAGGCCGTCTTGAAAGACCGTGCCGGCGTCATCAACCTCGATCCCGTCTATGGCAAACATCGACACCAGTACGGGGTCGAGATCAGGCCCGGCAAGAATCTGCGAATTCTGTGTCCCCAATGCAGCGTTTCCCTGATTGCCGAGAACGTGCAATGCCCGAAGTGCAGTTCGAAAACTTATGGTTTTGACGTGCCCCCGCACGGAGTGCTGGAGGGCTGCACGAATCCCGAATGCACCTGGCAGAGGTGGCGGGCAATGGATGCGGCCGGGCACAAGGATTACCTGCAGGTCAAGGTGGCCGACACGGGGCAGGGAATTCCGCCCGAGGATCTGCCAAGGTTGTTCGAGCCGTTCTACACCACCAAAGGCAAGCACGGCACGGGACTCGGACTCGCGGTGATCTGGAGAATCATCGACAACCACAACGGCACCATCGACGTGCAAAGCGAACCCGGTCGGGGAACGACGTTCGTCATTCACCTGCCGCTGCACAATGGAAGCACCGAAGGAACGAGCGCCGGTGCCGGGTCCGGGTGACGTCGGTTACCATTTGCTCGGGACTCCTTGTCTCGCCGCGCGTCTGCTTCGGAGGGTTCGCTTCCGGGGGACGTGGACTGCGCGTCACCGGCTGCAGCGGGGAATTCCGTCGCGTCGCGCTGAGCTGCCTCTGGCGGGGTATTTGAACGAAATGGCATCGCGGAGACCTGAAATGGCGACCTGCAGCACCGGAAGAGCGAGCGCCGGAACGACGTTTTGCGCTGACCTGATCGCAATCGGCAGGCTCGCGTTGCTGGCAATGGTCATGCTTGCCGCCACGAGCCCCGCCGCAGGCGCCGCCGACAACACCCTTTCGGCGCTGGACGAGCAATGCCTCGGCTGCCATTCCGTCGAGGGGATGAAGATGAAACTGGCGAACGGCGAGACGCTGTCGCTGCACGTGGACGGCGCCGCGTTCGCGAAATCGGTCCACAACCTGATCGGCTGCGCCGTTTGCCATCGCGACGTCACGCTCGAGAACCACCCTCCGCTCAAGAAGAAAATCGCAAGCCTGCGCGAGAACTCGCTTGCGCTGGCAAAGATCTGCAGTACGTGCCACGCCGCGATCTTCAAGCAGTACGAGGGCAGCATTCACGCCGTCCTGCAGCGCGCCGGCAGCCCGGGTGCGCCGATCTGCACCGACTGCCACGCCCCGCATGCGGTGATGTCCAAATCCGCCTACGACGCGGCGAGCGGCGCCCCGTGCAGCGGGTGCCACGACCCGGTCTTCAAGGCCTACGCCGGCAGCGTGCACGGCGAGGCCGCGCTCGGCTGCGCCAACTGCCATCGCGCGCACGACGTGAATCCCGCGACCACGGGCGAGCAATTGAAGAACGCGTGTCTCGGCTGCCACGAGGGCACATTGAGCTCGCACAAGGCATGGCTGCCGAATGCGGAACGGCATTTCGACGCGGTCTCGTGCCCGGCCTGTCATTCACCGACCGCCAAGCGCAAGGTGGACCTGCGACTCTACGACGCCGTGGCCAAGGAACGCGTCGTCGAAAAAGCGGGCGTGCCGCAGTTCGAGAGCCGGGCGCGATCAGCCGACGCGAAGGGTCTCGGCCTGGACGCGTTGGCGCTGCAGAGCCTGTTGCTGGAATTCAATCGTGAGGGCGCACCCAAGCAGACCACGCTGCGGGGCCGCCTGGAAGTGACTACGGGCGCCGAGGCGCATCAGCTCGCGCCCAAGGCGAAAGCGATCCAGGATTGCGCCACGTGCCACCGGCGAGGGGCCGACCCCTTCCAGAGCGTCACGGTTTCGATCGTCGGCGCCGACGGCCGGCCGGTGCGCTATGACGCGCAGCAGGGGGTCCTGAACTCCATGATCTCGGTGGATTCGGTGGGCGGTTTCTACGCCATCGGCGGCACCCGGATCGAAGTGCTGGACATGCTCTTCGTTCTCGCGCTGCTGATCGGCATCGCCGTGCCGGTCGGCCATCTGACGCTCACCTGGCTCTTCCGGAGAACCGCGAAGAGAATCGGGGGACGCGAGGACTCCTGAGACGCCCGGGCCCGGGACGGCCCGAATTCTCCGGCCGTCCCGCCGACGTCGTCGTCCCAAAGCGCAAGAGGAACCACGCAATGCCGCGAATCTACGTTCACCCACTCCCGGTCAGGATCTGGCACTGGATCAACGCGCTTGCGGTCCTGGCGCTGATCGTGACCGGGATTCAGATCCGCTACGTCGGACTGATCGACCTGATGTCGTTCCGCACATCGGTCGTGCTGCACAACTGGGTCGGTTTCGTGCTCATCGGAAATTTCTTCGTCTGGCTGCTCTTCTACCTGCTCTCGGACAAGATTAGGGTCTACCACCCCGAGTTAAGCCCGACCAAGCATTTCCGCGAGAGCTTCCGCCAGCTCTGGTATTACGGCTACGGCATCTTCAAAGGCGAACCGAACCCGCATCACGTCAGCGCCTACCACAAGTTCAATGCGATGCAGAGCATGGCCTACCAGGTCGTCATGCTGCTGCTGGTGCCGCTGCAGTTCTATACCGGGGTGCTGTTGTGGGACGTCAAGCGTTTCGAGGCAATGATCGACGTGCTCGGCGGCGTGCGGGTGGTGGACACCGCCCATGTGCTGATCTTCATATTCTTTACCGCGTTCATCTTCGTTCATCCGTACCTCGCGAGCCTCGGCCACACGCGTACCGCGCACTACAAGGCGATGATCACGGGCTACGAAGAAGTGGAGGAGGAACCGCCAGGCGGGGGTGCCGGCTCCGACAAAGCCGGCTCCGAGCGCTGACGCGGCAGCGCTTCAAGTCTCGCCCGTGGCGTCCTGGTTCTTCTCCGCGTCGCGGATGCGGATTTCGTATTTCTTCATCAACGCTTGAAAATTCGCACGCTGCATCCCGGTGTCTTCGGCGCTCCGCGTGACGTTCCAGGCATTGCGCTTGAGCGCCTCGACCACGAAGGCCTTCTCGATGTGTTCGACCGATTTCTCGCGTGCCGCCTTCTTGATGCGCTTCAGGTCCTCGCCGGTTCGCGGCACCTCCGAGTCGGCGAGCGCTCCAGGCTCGACGAGATCGACGAGGTGCGCGCGCCGCACGACCTTGTCCGAAGCGAGAATCACCGCCCGGTGCAGCGTGTTTTCGAGTTCGCGGACGTTTCCCGGCCAGCCGTGATTCACCAGCACCGCCATCGCGCCGTCCGAGATCTCGCTCACGTCCTTGCCCAGTTCGTCGCTGAACCGGCGCAGGAAGTGCGTCGCGAGCACCGGAATGTCCTCGCGCCGCTCGCGCAAGGGCGGAATTTCGATCGGAAAGATGTTGATGCGGTAGTACAGGTCGTCGCGGAAGCTGCCCGCGGCCACCATGGCTCGCAGTTCCTTGTTGGTCGCGGCGATCAGGCGGATGTCGGTGCTCTGCGTGCGGGTGTCGCCGACCGCCTTGAACTCGCGCTCCTGGATCACGCGCAGGAGCTTCGCCTGGATGGAGAGCGAGAGATTGGCGATTTCGTCCAGGAACAGCGTTCCGCCGTCGGCGAGCTCGAACAGCCCCCGCTTGTTGGCCACCGCGCCGGTGAACGCGCCCCTGACGTGGCCGAAGAGCTCGCTTTCGAGCAAATTCTCGCTGAGCGAAGTGCAGTCGACCGGAACGAACGGCTTGTCCTTGCGCAGGCTGTTGTAATGGATCGCGCGCGCCACCAGCTCTTTGCCGGTGCCGCTCTCGCCGACCAGGAGCACGGTGGTGCTGGTCGGCGCGCAGCGCGCGATCAGGCTGAACATCGACTGCATCCGCGGGCTCGACCCGACGATGTTTTCGAAACGGTACTTGGCGCCGATTTCGCTGCGCAGGCTGAGATTTTCCTGCAGCAGCCGGCGCCGCTCGAGCGCCCGCTCGACCAGCAGCCGCAGCTCCTCGGGATCGAAGGGCTTGGGCAGATAGTCGAAGGCGCCGAGCTTCATCGAGCGCACCGCGGTGTCGATCTGAGACAGCCCGGTCACCATGATCACCTCGATGTCCGGATGCGCTTCCTTCACCCGCTGAAGCACTTCCAGGCCGTCGACCTTGGGCATCATGATGTCGAGCAGAATGACGTCGTAGGGCGAGGCGTCCACCATCTTGAGCGCCTCGCCGCCGTCGCCTGCCGTGTCCACCGCATAGTCGCCGTCGCCGAGGATCCGTACGCAGCTGCGCAGGACGATCTCCTCGTCGTCGACCACCAGTATCCGGCCCTTCATTTGCCGTGCTCCCCTGTCGCGCCCTCCGGCGCCGCATCGGCCGGTTGCAATGGAAGATACACCCGGAAGGTCGTCCCTTCGCCGACCCGGCTCTCGACCTCGATCAGCCCGCCGTGCGAGCGCACGATGCCGTGGCTCACCGAAAGCCCGAGTCCGGTCCCCGCTCCAACCGGCTTCGAGGTGAAGAAGGGATCGAAAATGCGGGGCAGGTCCTTCTCCGGGATCCCGCAGCCCGTGTCGGCGATCGAAATCTCGACCATCGGCACCGCGGGCGCGCCGGTCTCCGGACTCCTGGGTTCCGGCGCGCGCTGCGTGCGGATTGTAATACGGCCCTTTTGCGCAATCGCGTGCTGCGCGTTGACCAGCATGTTCATGACGACCTGCTCGATCATGTTCGCGTCCACCCAGACCGGTGGCAGCGCCGGGTCGAGTTCGAGCTGCAGCTCGATGTCCTGCAGCTGCGCCGGCTGGCGGACGATGTGCGTCGTGTTCTGAATCAGACGATTGAGATCTGCGAATTTCTTCTCCGGCGACTTCTCGCGCGCGAAATCCAGGAGCCGCCGGATGATGGCCGCGCAGCGTTTGGTTTCCCGGATCACCAGATCGAGGTCCTCCGCGTCGGCGCTGCCCTCCGGCAGTTTCTTGCGCAGCAGGCTGGTGAACGTGAGCACGCCGGTGAGCGGATTGTTCAATTCGTGCGCGATGCCGGCGGCGAGCAGTCCGACCGAGGCGAGCTTCTCGCCGCGAACCGCTTCGGCCTGCGCCTGGCGCAGCGCGCGGGTGCGGTCATCGACCCTGCGTTCGAGAGTCTCGTTCCAGCGCTGCAGCTCCTGCTGCGAGCCGCGCAGCGCCGCGGTCATCGCGTTGAACGAGGTCGCAAGTCGACCGAATTCGTCGTCCCCGCGCACCGGGATCGCCTGTTGCAGGTCTCCCGCGGAGATGCGCCGCGCGCCCTCCTCCAGGTCGTGCAGCGGCCTGTACACCAGGCGGTGCACGAGCACGCTCACGCCGACCGCGGCGAGCAGCACGAAAGCGAGCGAGAGCGCGATCATGGCGGCGGCATCGTTCTGCAGGCGCCGGTCGGTGTCCTCGAGCGAGTACACGATGTCGAGCACCCCGAGTACGCTCTGCGACTGCTTGTGCACGTGGCAGGCGGCGTTGTAACAGGAGGGTTCGTTACGGATCACCCCCATGCTCGCGAGCATGCGCCGGCCGTCCGGCGCGTAGAAGATGCGGGCGCGGGCGCCCGCCGGCAGGCTGACCGGCGGCTGCTCGCTCTGGTGGCACTGGAAGCACCCCTCGGTCTTTCGGTCCACCTTGAGCCCGAGTTCGGCCAAGTGCGAGGAGTCGATGATCACGCCTTCCTTGCTGAAGATCCGGACGCGGTCGATCTTGTCCTGCCGCGCGACATCGAAAATGATGCGGTGCACGTATTCGGGCTGGTTCTGCAGCATCGCGAAACGCGTGCTGCGGATGATCACGTCCGAGAGCTGGGTGACGTGCGCCTCCGCGGCCTCGAGCACCGCCGTCCGCTGCTGCCGGACCATCAGCACCGCGAACGCGAGGAGCGTCGCGAGCAGCGCAAGCGCGACGTAGAAACCGACCCTGAACCTAAGGCTGCGCGGAAGCATTCGCGGCGACGCCCGCGGCATGCGCCTGGCGATCCGCATGATAGGAAGACCGCACCAGCGGGCCCACAGCGGCGTGCGTGAAGCCGAGGCCCATGGCAGAGCGCTCCAGCCCGGCGAACTCGCCCGGATGCCAGTAGCGCTCGACCGGCAGGTGATCTCCCGAGGGCGCGAGGTACTGGCCGATGGTGATCATGTCGACACCCGCGGCGCGCAGGTCGCGCATCACTTCGAGGATTTCGTCGCGCGTCTCGCCAAGACCCACCATCAATCCCGATTTCGTCGGCACGCGGGGTTGCCGGCGCTTGAACTCGCCGAGCAGCCTGAGTGAATGCGTGTAATCGCCGCCCGGCCGGGCATGCCGGTACAGGCGCGGAACAGTCTCCAGATTGTGGTTCATCACATCGGGAGGCGCGGCCTCGAGCAGGTCCAGTGCGGCCTCCAGGCGGCCGCGGAAATCCGGCACCAGCAGCTCGATCGTCGTGTTCGGCGCACGGTCGCGCACGGCGCGGATGCAGTCGACGAAATGCTGCGCCCCGCCGTCGCGCAGGTCGTCGCGGTCGACGCTAGTGATCACGACGTAGGCGAGCCCCAGCCGCGCGATGCTCTCGGCGAGATGCGCCGGCTCGCCGGGGTCGGGCGCGAGCGGCCGACCGTGCGCCACGTCACAGAACGGGCAGCGGCGCGTGCAGATGTCGCCCAGGATCATGAAGGTCGCGGTGCCCTTGCCGAAACATTCGCCGATGTTCGGGCAGGACGCCTCCTCGCAGACGGTGTGCAGTTGCTGCGCGCGCAGGATCCGCTTGACGTCCTGAAACCGCGAATCCGCCCCGGCGACGCGCACCCGGATCCACGCAGGCTTGGCGAGCGGCGCACGCCGGACGATCCGGATCGGCGCCGTCTTGGCGGCGCCCCTTTCCTTGGTTCCGGGTTCACGCATCGTCCAGCCTTCGCGTCAACAGCGCGGCGAGCCGCTCACCGAGTTCGCCGGCTGCGGCTGCGATTCCCAGATCCCGCGTCTGCGTCACCTGCAGACCGGGATCTCCGCACGGATCGATCGCCGCGAACGGCGACAGATCCATGTCGACGTTGAGCGCGAGCCCGTGGTAACAGCGCCCGCGCGAAACCCGCAGGCCGAGCGCGGCAATTTTGGCGCCCGCGACGTACACCCCGGGCGCCCCGGGCTTGCGCTCGCCCGTGACCGCGTGCTCCGCGAGAAGGTCGATCACGGACTGCTCGAGCAGACCCACGAATTCACGCACGCGCAGGCCACGCCGCACGAGATCGACCAGGGTGTAGAGCACAATCTGCCCGGGCCCATGGTAGGTCACGTCGCCGCCACGCTCGCAGCGCAGCACCGGGATGCCGCCATCGCCCGCCGGTCCGTGCGCGCGGTCGGCCGCGACCCCGAGCGTGTACACGGGCGGATGCTCGACGAGCCAGAGCTCGTCCGCGGTCTCCGGATCGCGCGCCGCGGTGAACCCGCGCATCGCATCGGTGGTCGGTTGGAAAGCCGCGAGTCCGAGGCGCCGGACGATGCAGGGCGGGGCCGCGACGAGCATTCAGAGCACCATGACGACCGCTGGGCAGTCGCACAGATCCTGGTAGAGCGCGTCGAGCTGCTCGCGCGAAACTGCCCGCACCGTGCAGGTCACGCTCAGATATTTTCCTGCGCGGCTCGGCCTCATTTCAATCCCGGCGGGCTCGAAATCGGGTGCATGGCGCAAAACGATCGTCGCCACCTGCTGCGCGAAACCCGGCTCCCGCCGCCCCAGCACCTTGATCGGAAACGGGCAGGGAAACGCAAGCAGCGTTCCAGCCTCGAGCATCTCAGGCGGCCGCCCGCTCCTTTCCGGAGCGCATCACGGTCTGCTTGAATTCCTGATACAGCTGGTACATGCGCTTGAACGCGGGGCCCGGCCTGCCCTCGCCCACGGGCCTGCCGTCCAGCCGGACGATGGCGAGCACTTCCTTGGACGAAGAGGTCACCCAGACTTCGTCGGCGGCGCGCACTTCCGCTTCGCTCAGGTCGCGGATCTCGACCGGCAGCCCGGCGGCTTCCGCCAACTCGAGCACCACGTCGTAGGTGATGCCCGGCAGGATCAGGTTCGACTTCGGCGGCCCCAGGACGACGCCCGCGCGCACGATGAACACGTTGGAGGCCGACGCCTCGGTGAGCCGGCCGTCGCGGAACAGGATCGTTTCGGCGCCGCCGGCATCGGCCGAGACCTGCCGAAGCAGCACGTTGCCGATGAGCGAAATCGACTTGATGTCGCAGCGATGCCAGCGGTCGTCGACCGCGCTGTAAGCTTCGGCGCCGCGCTCGATCAGCTCGCGCGGCGGATTGACCAGCGGATTGGACATCACGAACACGGTCGGCTCGACGCCCTGCGGAAAGGCATGGTCGCGCTTGGCCACGCCGCGCGTGACCTGGAAGTAAACGCCCTGATCCTCCTCGGGCTGCAGCGCGACCAGCTGCGCGATGATCTCGCGCCACTTCTCCCGCGAGTGCGGGTTGCGGATGCGCACCGCGGCAAGACTGCGCTCGAGCCGTGCCAAGTGTTCGTCGAAGCGAAACGGCACCCGCGAATACACCGGCACCAGCTCGTAGACGCCGTCGCCGAAGATGAAGCCGCGGTCGAGCACCGGCACCATGGCCTGCTCGATCGGAATGAACCGGCCGTTCAGGAAAATCATGCGCTCCCCGCTATTTGAACCACAACCTGAGTGTATCCCAGGCGCGCCCGAAAATTCCCGCGGGCGCGGCCGACTCGAGCGCGACGACCGGATACTCGCCGAAGGCCTTGCCGTCGAGACTGAGTCGCAACACGCCCACGCGCTGGCCTTCGGCGATCGGCGCCACCAGCGGTTGCGTCGCGAGCAGTTCCGCCTTGAGCTTCTCCGCCTGGCCCTTGGGCACGGTGACCACGAAATCGCTGCGAAAGCCCGCCTTCAGTCGCGACTTGTCGCCCTTCCAGACTTCGATCTCCTTCACCGGCTGCTGCCCGTCGTAAAGCTTCACCGCATCGAAGAACTGAAATCCCCAGTTGAGCAGCTTCTGCGACTCCTGCGCGCGCACCGATTCGGAGGTCGAACCCAGCAGCACCGACACCAGGCGCCGCGAACCGCGCCGCGACGATGCGATCAGGCAGTAGCCCGCGGCCTCGGTATAGCCGGTCTTGACGCCGTCCACGGTCGGATCGAGCCACAGCAGCCGGTTGCGGTTGTGCTGCGTGATGTTGTTGTAGCGGAACTCTTTCTGCGAGTAATACAGCGCATACTCGGCGGGGAAATCTCGGATCAGCGCCGCGACCAGCAGATACAGGTCGCGCGCGGTGGAGTAGTGCCGCGGGTCCGGAAGGCCGGAAGCGTTCATGAATTGCGTCTGCTGCATGCCCAGGCGCTGCGCCTCGCGGTTCATCAGCTGCGCGAACGATTCCTCGGAGCCCGCCACGGCCTCGGCGAGCGCGATGCAAGCGTCGTTGCCGGACTGCACCACCATGCCGCGAATCAGCTCATCCACGCTGACCGGCGTGCGCGGCTCGACGAACATGCGCGAGCCGGGCGCGTGCCAGGCGCGCTCCGAGACCGTGACCCGCTGATCGAGCGCGAGTTTCTTGTCGCGCAGCGCCGTGAACACGAGGTACGCGGTCATCAGCTTGGTGAGCGATGCCGGCTCGAAACGCTCGTCGGGGCGTTCGCTGCCGAGTAACTGGCCGCTCGACAGGTCGGCGAGCACCCACGCCCGGCCGATTACCGCGGGTGGCTGTTGTGCCAGGGCTGCGGCGGCCGAGAGCACGAGCAGCGTCGTGACGATCGCACGAAACATGGGGTTGCCGGAGTTGCCAGAGGAGCGGTGATTATCTCACGACGAAAAGCGGCGACACGTCGAGCTCGCTGCGGATTCGCTCTGCGACCGGACGCGCTTCGTCCTGCGATCGAAACGGTCCGAGGTGCAACCGGTACAGCGCGCCTGCGGCGATGACCTGTATCGTCTCCGTGAGCCAGGTGAGTTCGCGCTGCAGGCGGGCGCGGAAATTTTCCGCGCTTTCGCGCGCCGAAAACGCGCCCAGCTGCAGATAGACGCCTTTCGCTTCGGCCGCCGGCGTCGCAGCCGCGACCGGGCCGGCGCCCGGCACCACCGCCTCGATGTCCACCAGGGCGCTGCCGTCGCCGACGACACCGAGACGGTAGGCCGCGGCGTAGGACAAGTCGATCGCGCGACCCGAATGAAACGGACCGCGGTCATTGATCCGCACGACCACGCTGCGCCGGTCGCCGACGCGCGAAACGCGCGCATAGCTCGGGATCGGCAGCGTCGGATGCGCCGCGGTCATCGCGTACATGTCGTAGAGCTCGCCGCTTGAGGTCTGGCCGCCGTGAAACCGCCGCCCGTACCAACTCGCGATCCCGCGCTCGCGGTACGGTCCGATCGCAGTGCGCGGCACGTAATCCCTGCCGAACACCTGATACGGCCGGTTGGCGAAGCGATGCAGCGGCTCGGCCCTGGGCTCGGCGTCGGGCAAGGCGTGCAGATTCGCCGGCGGCGATTCGCCGGGCCCGTCGTCCTTGTAGTAGCCGCCCTTCGCAGGCGGCTGCGGTTCCGCGGCGCGCTTGGCGAACATGCCGCAGCCGGCGAGCGCCAGCGCCAGCGCGACCGCGAGCCACTTCACGGCTGCTCGAACACCACCGATCCGGCCACCAGGGTCGTGCGCACGCGCCCAGTGAGTTCGTAGCCGAGGAACGGCGAATTCTTGCCCTGGCTCCTGAGCGCCTCCGGAACGATGCGCCAGGGCGCCTCGGAATCGAACACGACGACGTCTCCGGGAGATCCGGGCGCCAGCCGACCAGCCGCGACGCCGAGAATCCGCGCCGGCTCGCTGGTGACGCGCGCGAGCGTCTGCGCGAGCCCCAGCTTCTGCTCGGCGCCCCATTTCAGCGTGAGTGGCAACAGCAACTCCAGACCGGTCGCTCCGGGCTCTGCCTCGTCGAACGGCACCAGCTTGTGATCGTCGTCCACCGGCGTGTGATCGGACACCGCGCAATCGATCGTGCCATCGGCGAGCGCTCGCGCGAGCGCCTCGCGGTCGCGCCG
>MERB01000043.1:37203-39718 GCA_001770475.1 Betaproteobacteria bacterium RIFCSPLOWO2_02_FULL_66_14
GCGGCGGCTCGAGCCGGCATTGCGCCTCGAAGTAGCCCAGGTCGATGTCCGAGAGGTGCGCGTGATGAATGCCGATGTCGCAGCTCATCGGCAGGCCCTCGCTGCGTGCGGCGCGCATCAGCTCGACTCCGGCTGCGCTCGACAGGCGGCACACGTGCACCCGGGTTCCCGTCGCACGCACCAGTTCGATCAGCGTCGCGAGCGCGACGGTTTCGGCAAACACCGGAATTCCCGCCAGCCCGAGGCGGGTCGCTATTTCGCCGTCATGCGCGACGCCGCCGGCGGCGAGCCACCGGTCCTCGGCGCGCAGCCAGACCGGATAGTCGAAGGTGGCCGCGTACTGCAGCGCGCGCCACAGCACCTGGCTGTTGGTGATGGCGAAGTTCGCCTGCGAAAACGCGACGCAGCCGGCCGCAGCCAGCTCGGCCATTTCAGTCAGGCGCTCGCCCTGGAGTTTCTGGGTGAGCGCGCCGATCGGATAGACGCGCGCGCGCCCCAGCGCCTTGGCGCGACGGCGCAGCATGTCGACGAGTCCCGGCTCGTCGATCGGCGGATCGGTATCCGGGAGACAGGCGAGGCTGGTGACTCCACCGGCCACCGCGGCTTCCAACTCGGATTCGAGGGTCGCCTTGAACTCGAATCCCGGTTCGCGCAACCGCACCGCGAGGTCGATCAGTCCGGGCGCAACGACCAGCCCGGCCGCGTCGAGAATGCGGTCCGCGGTCGCACCCTCGGCCTCGGCATCGAGCGCCGCAACGCGCCCGCCGTCGAGCAGCAGCGCGCCCGGGGCGTCCCGACCGCTCGCGGGATCGACGAGGCGTCCGCCCTTGATCAGAACGCGCATGCGCGCCCCACCCTTGGCGTGGAGCGTGCGAAGCGAGGCGCCATGAGCATCCCCCTTGCTCCTAATTTCCCGCCACGATCGACATGACCGCCATGCGCACGGCGATGCCGAAGGTGACCTGCGGCAGGATGACCGATCGCGGCCCGTCGGCGACCGAGGAATCGATCTCGACGCCGCGATTCATCGGCCCGGGGTGCATCACGATGACGTCGGCTTTGGCGTGCGCAAGCTTCTCCGCGGTCAGGCCGTACTTCATGAAATATTCCTGGGCCGAAGGCAGCAGCGCCCCGTTCATGCGCTCGTTCTGCAGCCGCAGCATCACCACCACGTCCGCATCCCGCAGTCCCTCGCGCAGGTCGTGGAACACACGCACCCCGAGCGCCTCGACGCCGGCCGGCAGCAGGGTCTGCGGCCCGATCACGCGTACTTCGGGCACGCCCAGCGTGGTGAGGCCATGGATGAGCGAGCGCGCGACCCGCGAGTGCAGCACGTCGCCCACGACGGCCACGGTGAGCGCGCCGAATTCGCGCTTGTAATGCCGGATGGTGAACAGGTCCAGGAGGCCCTGCGTCGGATGCGCGTGCCGGCCGTCGCCCGCGTTGATCACGTGCTCGTGCGGCTTGACGTGGCGCGCGATCAGGAACGGCGCGCCGCTCGAAGCATGGCGCACGATGAACAAATCGGCCTGCATCGCCGAAAGGTTCGCCACCGTGTCGAGGAGCGATTCGCCCTTGCTCTGCGAGGACGTGGCGATGTTGAGGTTGATGACGTCCGCCGAGAGCCGCTTGGCGGCGATCTCGAAGGTGGTGCGGGTGCGGGTCGAGGATTCGAAGAACAGGTTGAACACGCTCTTGCCGCGCAGCAGCGGCACCTTCTTCACTTCGCGCTCGGTCACGCCGACGAATGACTCCGCGGTGTCGAGGATCTGCAGCAGGACATCGCGCGGCAGGCCCTCGATCGACAGCAGGTGCTGGAGCTTGCCGTTCGCGTTGAGCTGCGGATTACGCGGCATCTTCCAGCTCCAGGCGCAGCGCGCCGTCGGCGTCGCGCTTCAGACGCAGCCGCTTGCGCTCGGGCAGCTCGAGGCGCGCGCCGCAGTGCTGCGCGCAGATCGGCAGCTGCCGGCCGCCGCGGTCGATGAGCACCACCAGCGTGATGCTGCGCGGCCGGCCGTAGTCGAACAGCTCGTTCATCGCAGCGCGCACCGTTCGGCCCGTGTACAGAACATCGTCCACCAGCAGCAGGTCCCGGCCCTCGACTTCGAACGGGATGCGGGTGCGCTTCGGGTCGTGTTTCAGCCCCTGCTTCGCGTAGTCGTCGCGGTAGAACGCGATGTCCATCAGGCCGAGCGGCAGTTCGATGCCGAGCATCGCGTGCAGCCGCTCGGCGAGCCAGGCGCCGCCCGTGTACAGGCCGATCATGGCGCTCGCCGGCGTGACGCGCGCGCGCAGTTCCGCCACCAGCGGCGCAAGCAGCGTCTCGGCCTCAGGCAGCGCGTTCATTGAAATACTGTTCGAGAATCAGTTGCGCCGCGATCGAATCGATCGCCAGCTTGGTCGCGCGGCTGCCGCGCAGCCGATGCTCGGCCTCGACCGAGGTGTAGCGCTCGTCGACCAGCTCCACGGGAATGCGAAAGCGGCCGTGCAGCTGCCGCGCAAAGCGCGCCGCGCG
>MERB01000043.1:39767-43524 GCA_001770475.1 Betaproteobacteria bacterium RIFCSPLOWO2_02_FULL_66_14
AGTCATGGCGTAGACCGAACCGTTGGCCGCGGTCGGCAGTCCGACCACCAGCCGCGCCGGCCGCCAGTCGGTCACCAGTTTCTCGATCGCGGCGAAGCGCGCATCCCCCTCGGCGGCAATGCCCGGCAGCGGATGTGCCGTGCCGAGTTCCGGCTCACCCACTGCGACGCCAATGCGTTTGATGCCGAAATCGAAGGCGAGTACGGTGCGGCCGGCCTTCTCAGGCATGTCCCGCCACGTCCGCGAGGCGCGCGAAATCCAGGCCGAGCAACTCCATCGCCGCGGCCAGGCGCTCCTCGGCCGGAACGTCGAAAATAATCGCGTCCCGCGCCTCGACCGTGAGCCACGCGTTCTGGGTCAGCTCGTGTTCGAGTTGTCCCGGCGCCCAGCCGGCGTATCCCAGCGTCACCAGAAGCTTCGGCGGTCCCTCGCCGCGGCCGACGGCTTCGAGGATGTCCTTCGAGGTCGTCAGGCCGATCAGGTCGCGCACGCGCAGCGTCGAATGCCAGTCGCCCGCAGGCGCGTGCAGCACGAAACCGCGGTCGGTCTGCACCGGACCGCCGAAGTAGATCGGGGCACCGGCGATTTCGCTGTCCTTCAGGTTGAGCGAGAGGCTCTCGAACAGCGCCTGCAGCGTCATGTCGATCGGGCGATTGACCACCAGCCCGAGCGCACCCTGCTCGTTGTGCTCGCACACATAGGTCAGGGTCCTCGCGAAATTCGGATCCACCATGTTGGGCATGGCGATCAGGAAGTGATGCGTCAGATCGATCGAGGACATGCGCGCCGCCATTTTACTCCCGACTTCCGCGCGCCCGGAGGCACCGTCGGCGTCGCGGCGCTCAGATCTCGACCATCTCGAAATCTTCCTTGCGCGCGCCGCATTCCGGGCAGGTCCAGTTCAGCGGCACGTCCTCCCAGCGCGTACCCGGCGCGAGGCCCTCGTCGGGCAAGCCTTTCTCCTCGTCGTACAGGAAACCGCAGACCAGGCACATCCAGGTACGGAATTTCACTTGACTGTCTGCCATGCGAGGTCCGCGTGCAGGGTAAAATGGAGCGGAATCTTAACGCATTCCCCCGGCGGCCCCGGCGCGTGTCGCCCAGTCGAGCATGCCCAACTCCCCGCCCATCGTCGTCGTCTTCGCGGCCTCCGATCCGACTTGCGGCGCCGGCCTGCAGGCCGATCTGCTCACGCTCGCGGCGCATGGCTGTCATGCCGGGACCGTGGTCACCGCGCTGACGGTCCAGGATACGCACGGCGTTCGTCGCCTCGAGCCGGTCGAGGCGTCCTGGGTCGAGCAGCAGGGACGCGCGATTCTCGACGAGATGCCGGTGGCGGCGTTCAAGCTCGGCGTGCTCGCGAGCGCGCAGAACGTGGCCAGCATCGCGCGTCTGCTCGCGCTGCACCCGGAGGCGCCGGTGGTGCTCGATCCGGTGCTCGCATCGGGGCGCGGCGAGCCGCTTGGCGGCGACGCCGTGCTCGAGGCGATGCGCGCCGAGTTGCTGCCACGCACGATGGTGCTGACGCCGAACAGCCTCGAGGCGAGGCGTCTCGCCGGGCACGCGCCCGACGCCGATCTCGCGGTGTGTGCGCGGCGCCTGCTGCAACTCGGTGCGCGGTACGTACTCGTGACCGGAACGCACGAGGCGTCGACCGACGTGGTGAACACGCTCTATGGCGCGCAGGGCGCGTTGCGCACGGACCGCTGGCCGCGCCTTGCCGCGAGTTACCACGGCTCCGGCTGCACCCTTGCTTCGGCGATCGCTGCGCAGCTCGCGCTCGGGAGGGCGCTGCCCGAGGCGGTGCACGCAGCCCAGGAATACACGTGGAAATCGCTGGAAGCGGGATTCCGGCCGGGGTCCGGACAGTGGATTCCGGATCGCCTGCACGCGTTGCGCCGGCGAGCGCCGTGACGTTGCGGGGCCTTTACGTGATCACGCCGGACGACGCCGACGAAGCGCGTTTCCTCGAGCGCGTCGGCCGCGCGCTCGAGGGTGCCGGCGAAGGCCACTGGGCGGCGCTGCAGTACCGCAACAAGCTCGCCGATGCCGCGGTGCGCCCGAGGCAGGCCGGCGCAGTCGCGAAACTCGCACGCCGTTGGGGCGTGCGAATGATCGTCAACGACGACGTGGACCTCGCCTGTGCGCTCGGCGCGGACGGCGTGCATCTCGGGGCCGACGACGGCAGTCTTGCCGCGGCGCGGCGCCGCCTGCCGGGAAAGCTGATCGGGGCCACCTGCCACGACTCGATCGCGTCGGCGCGCGCGGCGATCGCAGAGGGTGCGGACCATGTCGCGTTCGGCAGCGTGTTCGCTTCCCGAACCAAACCGCGGGCCGTGCGCGCTCCGCTCGCGCTGTTCGCCGAGGCGCGCGCGCTCGGCGTGCCGCTGGTTGCGATCGGCGGCATCGATGCGGACAATGCGGCGCAGGTGATCCGCGCCGGCGCCGATGCGATCGCGGTGATCGCGGCGATTTTCGATGCACCGGATCCGGCGTTGCGCGCACGCGAACTTGCGCGCCTGTTCCATTCCACTCGGGCGACCCCCTCATGAGCTCACGCAACGAAAGCCTTTTTGCCCGCGCCCAATTGCGCATTCCGGCCGGCGTCAATTCCCCGGTGCGCGCGTTTCGCGCGGTCGGCGGCGTGCCGCCGTTCTTCGAGCGGGCCTCGGGCGCCCACCTCTGGGACGCCGACGGCCGGCGGTACATCGACTACGTCGGCTCCTGGGGCCCGATGATCGCGGGCCACACGCATCCGCTCGTGGTGGAAGCGGTGCAGGCGGCGGCCGGCCGGGCGCTCTCCTTCGGCGCACCGACCGAAGCCGAAATCGAGATGGCCGAGATGCTCTGCTCGCTCGTGCCGTCGATCGAACTCGTGCGGCTGGTGTCTTCCGGTACGGAAGCGACGATGAGCGCGCTGCGCCTGGCGCGCGGGTTCACCGGGCGCGACCTGATCGTCAAGTTCGAAGGCTGCTACCACGGTCACGCCGATTCGCTGCTCGTCAAGGCGGGCTCGGGCGCGCTCACCTTCGGCAACCCGAGTTCGGCCGGCGTCCCGGCGCAGACCGCCGCGCACACGCTGGTGCTCGACTACAACGACCGCGCGCAGATCGAAGAAACCTTTCGCAGCCGCGGCCAGGAAATCGCCGCGGTGATCGTCGAACCGGTGGCGGGAAACATGAACCTGGTGCTGCCGCGGCCCGGGTTTCTCGAGGCGCTGCGCGAGCACTGCACGCGCTGCGGCGCGCTGCTCGTGTTCGACGAGGTAATGACCGGATTCCGCGTCGCCCTCGGTGGGGCTCAGGCGCGCTTCGGCATCACGCCGGATCTCACGACGCTCGGCAAGGTGATCGGTGGCGGGCTGCCGGTGGGCGCCTTCGGCGGCCGGCGCGACATCATGGAAAAGATTGCGCCGCTCGGGCCCGTCTACCAGGCAGGCACGCTCTCGGGAAATCCGGTGGCGGTGGCTGCGGGACTGGCGACGCTCAAGCTCGTTCTGGCGAGCGGATTCCACGATCGAATCGCGGCAACCACGGAATCCCTGATCGAAGGTCTGGCGGCAGAAGCCAACCAGGCCAGGGTCGTATTCTCAGCGCAATCGATCGGCAGCATGTTCGGCCTGTACTTCCGCGCCGCGCCGCCGCAGACCTTCGCCGAAGTCATGCAGTGCGATCGGGAGCGATTCAACCGCTTCTACCACGCGATGCTCGGGCGCGGTGTCTATCTCGCGCCCTCGGCCTACGAGGCGGGGTTCGTC
>MERB01000043.1:43535-56794 GCA_001770475.1 Betaproteobacteria bacterium RIFCSPLOWO2_02_FULL_66_14
TCGAAGCGACGCTCGCCGCGGCGCGCGAAGCTTTCCGCGGCCTATAGGAGAAACAGCGTCGCGAGGCCGAGGAAGATGAAAAACCCCCCGGAATCGGTGCAGGCGGTGATCAGCACCGAGGCGCCGACCGCGGGATCGCGCCCCAGGCGCACGCGAAAGTACGGGATCGCGACCCCCATCCCCGCGGCAAGGAGCAGGTTCAGCAGCATCGCGAGCGCCATCACGCCGCCGAGCGAAACGTTGCCGTAGAGCGCGTAGGCCACGGCGCCGAGCAGCGTGCCCCAGGCGACGCCGTTCAGCATCGCGACGCCGAGTTCCTTGCGCAGCAGCCGCCTCCAGTACTCGCTCTGGATCTGCCCCAGCGCGAGTGCCCGCACGATCATGGTGATGGTCTGATTGCCCGAATTGCCACCGATGCCGGCGACGATCGGCATCAGCGCGGCAAGCGCCACCAGTTTCTCGATCGATCCCTCGAAAGCGCCGATCACGCGCGAGGCGATGAACGCGGTGACGAGATTCAGTGCGAGCCAGGCCCAACGGTTGCGGAAGCTGTTCCAGACCGGCGCGAACACGTCCTCTTCTTCCTGCAGGCCGGATTCGGCGAGCTGGGTCTGCGCGCTTTTTTCGCGGATGTGGTCGACCACCGAATTCACGGTGAGGCGCCCGATGAGCCGCCCGAAGTGGTCCACCACCGGGGCCGAGACGAGGTCGTAACGCTCGAAGGCCTGCGCCGCATCTTCGGCGCCATCCTCCGGGTGCAACTGCAGACTCTCCTGCGACATGACCTGGCTGACCTCCAGCTCAAGGTCCGACACGATCAAGCGCGCCAGCGGCACGATGCCGCGCAGACGCCGCTCGCGGTCCAGGACGAACAACTGATCGGTATGCCCGGGAAGCTCGTCGAGCCGTCGCAGGTAGCGCGTCACTGCCTCCAGCGTCACGTCCTCGCGCACCGTCACCTGGTCGAAATCCATCAGCGCGCCGACCGTGCCCTCCTCGTACGAAAGCGCCGCGCGCAACCGCTCGCGCTCTTCCTGCGGCAGCGCGCGGATGACGTCCTGCGCGACGTCCTCGGGCAGGTCCGGCAGCAGGTCCGCAATCTCGTCCGCTTCGAGCGTTTCGGCGGCGGCGAGCAGTTCTCCCGGCTCCATGCTCGCGATGAGCGATTCGCGCACCGCGTCGGACAGCTCGAGCAGGATTTCGCCATCGCGCTCGGCTTTGACGAGATTCCAGACCACGAGGCGCTCGTCGCGCGGCAGGGTCTCGAGCACCACGGCGATGTCGGCAGGGTGCAGGCGATCGAGTTTCGCGCGCACCTTCGCGAGCAGAAGCTCCTCGGGCTCGCGCGCCGCGCCACGCTCGTCCTGCGGGCGAAGCTGCGCCAGGATCTCCTGGACTTCGTCGAGGCTCTGCTGCAGATCCTCTACTTCGAGGCGGGTCGGGAGCTCGCTCACGGCACTAGCCCCAGCCGATCCAGGCATCGTTCCTGGCGCACCGTGTCGCCCGCCGCGCGCCGCTGGTGCTCGAGGCCGACAAAGTGCCGGCTGCGAAAACGACTCTGATTGCAGACCCGGGGCGATTTCATGGGGGCGAGTCTATCGCCCGGGTTTGTCGCGGTTAAGGAATTTTTGCGCCCGGCATGCGCGCGAGGATCGTATCGACGCGCCCCTGCAGATAGGCGGTCGCGTAGCCGCGAAAATAGCGTCGGGGACTCGGCAGAATGACGGCGAGCCAGGCGCCCTGCTCGGCGTTCAGTTCACCCGCGGAAACGCCGAAGTGATACCGCGCGGCCGCTTCCACGCCGAAGATCCCCTCCCCCCATTCGGCGACGTTGAGGTAAATCTCGAGAATGCGGCGCTTCGACATCACCGATTCCAGCATCGCCGTGATGACCGCCTCCTGCGCCTTGCGCAGCCAGGTACGCTCCCCGGAGAGAAAGAGATTCTTCGCGAGCTGCTGGCTGATGGTGGAGGCGCCCGCGACGACGGTGCCCTTTCGCTCGTTGCGCTCAATCGCTTTCTGGATCGCCTCCCAGTCGAAGCCCTCGTGGCCGACGAACTTGGCGTCCTCGGCGGCGACCACCGCGCGCTTGAGCTGCACCGAGATCCGCTCGTAGGGCACCCAGCGATGGCGCAATGCCGCCCGCGGGTCCTTCTCGCGCAAGCGGTCGAGACGCGCCTGCATGAACGCAGTGCGCGTCGGATCGTTCGTGTTCCACCACAGCACGTGCGCGTAGTACCACGACTGGACCGCGGCAAGCAGGAGCACCGCCGCGCCGAGAGTGATGGCGAGCGACCGCCAGGCGAGGCGCGCGACGCGCGTCACCGCGGGCGTTCCATCAGCTCGCGCGCAGCGCGGCGAGTATTGCCGCCGTGTCGGGACGCACGCCGCGCCAGAGGTAGAACGACTCTGCCGCCTGTTCGACCAGCATCCCGGCGCCGTCCTTCGCGATGGCGCCCGCGGCGCGCGCCTGGGCGAGAAACGCCGTGTCGCGGCCGTACATCATGTCGTAGGCGAGCAGCCCGCGCCGAAAGAACGAACCCGGAAGTTCGAGCGGCGTGCCGCCCAGTCCAGCGGAGGTGGCGTTGATCACGAGGTCGAACGCCTCGCCCTGCAGGGCGTCCAATGCGAGCGCGCCAAATCGCGCGCCGCGGCCGAACGGCGCAAATTCCGCGACCAGCGCTCGTGCCCTCTCGGGCGTGCGATTCGCGATCATGAGCCTCGCCGGCCCGGCCTGCAGCAGCGGCGCGAGGACGCCGCGCGCGGCGCCGCCGGCACCAAGCAAGAGCACTGCCGCTCCCTCGATCGTGCAGAACAGATTGACCACCAGATCACGGATCAGGCCGGCGCCGTCCGTATTGTCGCCGTAGGCGCGCGCGCCATCGAATTTGAGCGTGTTCACCGCCCGCGCGACGCGGGCGCGCTCGCTCAAAGCGGCGGCGTACCGGCAAGCCTCTTCCTTGAACGGCAAAGTCACGTTGAGGCCAAGTCCGCCGCTCGCGCGAAACGCGTTTACCGCACGCTCGAAACCGTCGGGCGGCGCCTCGAGCCTGAGGTATTCGATGTCCTCGCCGGTGGCGAGCGCGAACCGGGTGTGGATCCAGGGCGACCTGGAATGCGCCACCGGGTGACCGATGACCGCGTAACGGTCCGTCATCGTTCGATGCGCGCGGCCCGGCTATTCCGTGCCGAACCGGTCGCCCTGCGCGAAAAACCAGGTGCGGGTGATCACCAGCAGATCGGTATCGCGCCGGATGTCGGCGGGAAACGGCGCGAACGGCTCGGCCATGCGCACGATGCGGAATGCGGCGCTGTCGAGCACCTTGAGTCCCGAGGAGCGGTCGAGTTCGACCGAATCGACCGTGCCATCGGGCCGGATCGTGACCGTGAGGCGCAGATTTCCGTAGATCTTGCCGCGCGCCTCGGCGGGATAGTTGACCGTGCCGATGCGCTCGATCTTCATCCGCCAGCCCTCCTCGTACTGCGCGAAGCGGTACTCGCTCGCGCGCGCGCCGAGAAATCTCTTGCGCGGCCGCTTTTGGTACTCCTCGTGCGCCTTGTCGATCTGCGCCTGCAACTTGAGCGCGGCAAGCGCCAGATCCGCGAGATCGCGTCCCGAGACCTGCGGTGCGGGTTCGTCGGCGCCGGGGCGGCGCGCGGTCTCCGCAGGGGCGATTGCCGGGGCGGGCTCGGGTTGCGTGATCACGCGCTGGCGCTTGGTTTCGCGCTGTTGCGGCCGGCGCTGGCCCTCGGCGAGATCGCGTCCGGGGTCGCGCGGCTCGGTGACCGGACGCGGCGAGCGCGCGCGACGCGGTTGATCGGTGTTGCCGCCGCCATCCAGATTCACCTGCGCGAGCGCCTCGCGTCGCGCCGGGGCTTCCTGCGTGCGGGCGTTCACCAGGATCACTTCGAGCGGCTGGTGGCTCGTTTTCCAGCGCAACATGTCCGGAAACCGAAACTGCACCGACAGGGCAACGGCGTGCAGCACTACGGACACGCCGACACAAATCCACAGCAGGCGGGACTGGCGGTCGAGACCCGCCCAGAAATCGGCGGGCCGCAACACGGCGGTTGCGATAGCGCCCTGCAAATCGGCTCCTGGTCTTGAACCCCGGATATTCTATGCCGTCAGGCGCCGGGCTGCTCTGCGCCGTCCCCGGCGGCGCGCGCGTCCGCGAGGGTTTCCCGGTAGCGGCAGCTGACTTGGCGTTCGATCAGATCGACGCTCTCGATTTCAAGGCGAACGCGAGTGCCCGGCGCGAGCTCGGGCAGCGAAGGCACGCGCACCACGAGCGGAAGCCGCTCGAAGCGCGCCAGGTTCTCGCGCATCACCACCGCCGACAGGTCAGGACGCCCTTCCTGCTCGATCCAGCGCAGACACCAGTACGATTCCAAGGTGCGCTGGTGTTCGTCCAGGCGCGCCGCGGTCAGTTCGAACGCGCGCATCGCCCCGAGCAGGCGCTCGGAGTTGCGCGCAAACGGCGCGCGCTGCCCCGCCAGCGCCGCCACCAGCTGCCATTGGTTGACCAGGTCCACGTAACGCCGCAGCGGCGAACTCATCCACGCATAGCAGGCGACGCCAAGCCCCTCGTGCGGTTCGGGATGCACGCTCAGGCGCACCTTGCCCGAAGACTGCGCGCGGTAGATCGCGGCCACGTCGCGCTCCGCCAACCACTCGCCCCAGGTGCCGTTCGCGAGGATCATCAACTCCGAGACCAGTTTGTCGAGCGGTGCGCCGCGCCGGCGCATCTCGATCGAAACGCGCTCGCCCTCGACCCGAAACACGTAGTCGGCGTTACCCGCGGCCACACTCGGCTTGCCGCGCCGCTTCTCCAGGGCGCAGGCGAATCGCCACAGCTCGCGCAACTCGTCTTCGAACGGCAGGCCGGCCGTTTCGCCGCGCTCGAAGGCTTCGTTCAAGCGGTCGTAACTGGCGTGGCGCAGATTCGCCGCGATGGCCACACGCTCGATCCGCGACTGGTGCCCCCGCACCGTCAACTCTCCGGGGGACACCGTGAGGTACAGCGAAATCGCCGGCTGCTGGCTGCCGTGATCCAGCGAGAAGGTCTCGACGACATCCTCTGGCAGCATGGTGTATTTGCACCCGGGCAGATACGCAGTCGCGAGCCGTTCGCGCGCCAGTTCGTCGAGCGGCGAACCGGGAGCGAAGCCGAGCGCCGGCGCCGCGATGTGGATTCCGATTCGCCATTCGTCGGGCGCGACCCGGGTCAGCGAAAACGCGTCGTCGATTTCGGTCGTGTCCTCATCGTCCAGGCTGAATGCGGTCACCTCGGAGAGCGGATGATCCGCCGGCGCCGATGCCCCCGCGTGCGCCGGAAAGGCGGTACCGCGCGGGAACATCTCGTGGAGGAACCGGTTGAGATGAAACGCATGCGAATCGCCGAGCAGGCCGCAGCGCTCGAAGAGTCGCGGCGCCGACAATCCTGTATTGCGACAGGCCTGCTCGAGCGCCCTCGCCTCCGGCTTTCCGCGGTCCGGGGCGTAGAGCAGCGTATCGCGCTGGGCGGCGATTCCGGCAGGACACTCGAAGCGCGCGAGCTGCTCGGCCCAGCCCGCGATCTGCTCCTGGAGGCGGTGCTTTTTCTCCGCGCTCGCGAGCGCAAGCCGCAACGTCGCCTCGGGCGCGGCCTGGTAACGACCGCGGCCTCGACGGTAAAAATGCATGGGCGCCGAGTGCAGCCGGAAGAGCACCCCTGCCGCCTCGGCTGGGGTCGGCGCCCGGCCGACATACTCGCGCGAAAGGTCGGCAAATGCGAACTCCGCGCTGCCGCAGCATTGCCAGAGGAAATCCGTGTCGATCTCCGCGGCGATCCGCTTCGCTTCCGCGAGCAGCTCGCCGCCCGATGGCCGCTCGAAGGTGAGCAGCACGCTCGAAGCCTTGATCTTCGCTCGCCGTCCGTGCGCCGTCTCGATCTGCAGCGATGCCGGCGCCTGCGAAATCACGGCCCCGACCTTGAACTCGCCGTCTTCCTCGTAAAGCAGGTTCATCGGCCCGCCGCCAGGCCGGCGAACCGCTGGATTCGCGGCAGATGTTCGCTGAAGCTCTGCAGCGTGTGATCGCCGCCGTCCCGGATCACGGTGCGCGCCCCTTCGTACTTGCGCGCCGCTTCGCGCCAGTCGAGCACCTCGTCGCCGGTCTCCAGCAGCAGGAGATAACGCTCCGGATCGACGCGCGCCACGGCGAGTGAGCGCCAGACTTCGAGGTCTTCGCGCCTGAGTTCGTAGCGTTCGCCGGTATAGAGATTGGTCTGGGTTCCGAGAAAGGTCTCCAACCCGACATGGGGCCGGATCGCCGGGTTGATCAGGACGGCCCGCAGACCGAGACGCTCGGCGAAGTGCGTGGCGTAAAAACCGCCGAGCGAACTGCCGACGAGCGTCGGGCTTGCGCCGCAGCGGCCGAGCGCGGATTCAATGACGACGGTCGCCTCCGCGGGCCGGTGTGGCAAGGCCGGGCAACAGAACTGCTCGCCTAAGCCTTGCGCCTGCAGATGATCCTGCAGCACGCGCGCCTTGCGTGAAGCGGGGGAACTGTTGAAACCGTGCAGATAAAGGATCATGCGCGGCGCAACCGGTCCCGGCTCGCTGCGGCAGCGCCGGGTGAGGGCTTCCCCGCCGTCAGCGCCTTGGATCGACGGCTGCGCGTTTCGAAAGCGGAAACACGACCAGGTTGCGTACCAGGCCACCTGCGATCATCACGACCAGCGCGGTGGTTCCGCCCGCCATGATTCCGAGGTAGGTCGCGAGTCCCTTCTCCCCCGCTTTCACCACCGAAGCGTCGCGGTAGAGCAGATAGCCGATGGCGGCGCCCGCAAGGGTCGCGACGACGACGATCACAACATTCAGTGCGAGCACCCTGCCCTGCGGCACACCTTCCGGATTGGAATGAAAGAAACCCCACACCACCACACACAGGAGCGCCACGAAAATCAGCAGCATGAAATGCATGCCAGGACCTCATCGGGGAAACGTACGCCTGATCGCACGATAAGCGCAGGGGCCTGAGGGGGGCTTGATATGGATCACCGCGATTCGGCAAGCCGATCGAGCAGCTTCGCATGGAAATCGCCGAATCCGCCGTTCGACATCACGAGCACGCGATCGCCTTCGCGCGCGTCGGCGGCAACGGCCTCGATCAAGGCGGCGAGATCGGTGGCGATCCGGCTGGGCGGGAACGGGTTGGCGAATACCGTCTTCGGGTCCCATTCGAGGCCGGAGGCGTAGAGGTAGATCGCGTCGGCGCTCGCAAGGCTCGACGGAAGTTCGTCTTTCAGCACGCCTCGCTTCATCGTGTTCGACCTCGGATCGAGCACCGCGAGGATGCGGCCGGACGGCGCCCGCTGGCGGAGCCCTTCGATCGTCGCCCGGATGGCGGTCGGATGATGCGCAAAATCGTCGTAGATTTCGATTCCGCCGACGCGTCCGCGAAGCTCCATACGCCGCTTCACGCCGCTGAAGCGACCCAGCGCCTCGATCGCCACCACCGCATCGACTCCGACATGCCGGGCGGCAGCGATTGCGGCAAGCGCGTTCATTCGATTGTGCTCGCCGGCAACTTGACCTGTGAGCCTGCCGACAGTCGACCCGAGCCAGGAAATGTTGGTGCTCCCGTCGCTCTCCACGGGACCGCAGGCCCAGCCATCGGCAACGCCGAACTTCTCTAGGGGAGTCCAGATTCCGTTAGTGAGCACTCGCTCTAAAGCCGCGTCCAGGCCATTCGCCACGACCAGGCCGGAGCTCGGTACGATTCTCACAAAGTGGTGAAATTGGAGCTCAATCTCAGCAATATTCGAGAAGATGTCTGCATGATCGTACTCTAGATTGTTCAGGATGGCGGTCTTGGGTCGATAGTGAACGAACTTCGCCCGCTTATCGAAGAACGCGGTGTCGTACTCGTCAGCCTCAATGACGAAGTAGGGGGATTCGGTCAACCGTGCCGAAACGCCGAAATCCATCGGCACGCCGCCAATCAGGAATCCCGGGGCCTTTCCCGCGACCTCCAGAATCTCTGCCAGCATGCTCGCAGTGGTCGTTTTTCCATGGGTTCCGGCGACAGCGAGCACCCACTTACCAAAAAGCAGCTGTTCGCTCAACCACTGCGGGCCCGAAACGAATCGATCGCCGCGATCGAGGATCGCCTCCATCAGCGAATTGCCGCGCTTCACGACGTTGCCGATCACCCAGAGATCCGGGGAAAGCGCGAGCTGATCGGCACCGTATCCCTCGATCAGATCGATTCGCAATGCAGCCAACTGCGTGCTCATCGGCGGATAGACGTTCGCGTCGCAGCCAGTCACGCGGTGGCCGGCCTGACGCGCGATCGCCGCCAGCCCGCCCATGAACGTGCCGCAGATTCCGAGGATGTGGAGATGCACGCGCAGTGTCTATGGAAAAGGGCGCGATTGTACGTGAGGGGCTGCGCTATCATCCAACGGCGAGAGAGGGAATTGGACATGGCCCGCAACGGCAGCAAGGGGGGAATCCGAGCCCGAATCGCGGCGGCCGCGGCGCGCATCATGGCGGAAGACGGGATCGACGATTTCGCCCTCGCCAAGCGCAAGGCGGCGCGACAGCTGGGCGTTGACGTCAACCACTCGCTGCCGCGCAACGACGAGATCGAAGCCGAACTCCGCACCTATCGCGCCCTCTATCAACCTTTGGATCACGCGGCAAACCTGGTCGAACTGCGAAGTGCCGCGCTCGAGGCGATGCGGGCACTGGAGCGGTTCAAACCGTATCTCACCGGCCCGGTGCTCAAAGGCATCGCGGGGCCGCACGCAGCGATCGAATTGCAACTCTTCCCGGAAAATTCCAAGGACGTCGAGCTGTTCCTGCTCGAGCATGCGATCGACTATTCGACCCATCAGAGCCGGCGCTTTGCCGGCGACCGCGCGCACCCGGTCTCGGGCCTGAAATTCGACTGGAATGGGGTCGCTTTCCGGCTCTCGGTGTTCGATCCGCGCGATGAACGATTGGTGTTGAAGACCTCGGTGGCCGGGCGGGTGCTGGAGCGAGCCGGGATCCGGGAGGTGGCGGCGCTATTGGGCAGGGAACATGGCGCTGCGCAGGCGTGAGTTTCTGCTGCTCGCGGGTGTCGGGGCTGCGGCCGCGGCGACGGGGTTCCTCGCGGGGCCGCTCGCCCTCAAACGCGACAGCGGCGGCGCCGAGGCACTTGCCAGGGAGGCTTTCCCCGACCTGGCTGGAAATACGCGCCGGATCGCGGAGTGGCGCGGTCGCGTCATCATCGTCAATTTCTGGGCAACCTGGTGCGCACCATGCCGGGAAGAGATCCCCATGTTTCAGGCAGCAAGGGAGTTCTATGCGCCAAAAGGCTTTGAAATTGTAGGTATCGCCATCGATTCAGCGGCCAAAGTCGGCGAATTTGTAGATAATTTGAAGATTCGATACCCGATATTACTGGCCGGCGCGAATGGCATTTCACTGATGCGGGAGTTGGGCAACACGGTGGGCGGCCTGCCTTACACGGTCCTCCTGGACCGAACAGGCAGCATCGTGCACCGGAAACTGGGACCACTCCATCGCCCGGAACTCGATGCACTGCTCGCCGGACGGCTCCAGGCGAGCGCAGGCTGAGAGACCCGGGGTAGGGAGAACCTGCGGCCAAAAGCGGCTAATATGCCGCCTTCGGCCGATAAATGAAAAAGAAATCAACAGCGGGGGCTCGGTCGGTCCTGGTCTTGCATGGACCGAATCTGAATTTGCTGGGATCGCGCGAGCCCGGCATTTACGGCCGCGACACTTTGGGCGAGATCAATCGCCGTTTGATCGCCGCCGGCACGGCGGCCGGAGCCGTTGTGCGCTGCGCCCAGTCGAACCATGAAGGCAAGCTGGTCGACGCGGTGCAACGCGCGAAACGCGACGGCGTGACCTTCATCGTGCTCAATCCGGCCGGTCTCACGCACACCAGCGTCGTGCTGAGGGACGCCCTGCTCGCAGTCGGGATTCCGTTCGTTGAAGTCCATCTCTCGAACCCGCACGCTCGCGAACCGTGGCGCAGGCACTCGTATTTTTCCGACATCGCCGTGGGCACGATCTTCGGTCTTGGCAGCCGGGGTTACGACCTGGCGCTGGCCTACGCACTCGGCAGGACTTGAGCGCGGCGCGCGCGCCGGCGCTGAGGGGGCAAGCCGATGGATTTGCGAAAGCTGAAAAAGCTGATCGACCTCGTGCAGGAATCGGGGATTGCCGAACTGGAAATCACCGAGGGCGAGGAGAAGGTGAAGATCGTGAAGAGCGGCGAGTCGGCGCTTACGCGGCGAATCGGCGCGGCGCCCTTGGCACCCGCGCTGGAGCCTCCTCCCGGGGCGCCGCCTTCGCCGGTGCGGGTCGCTGTTGCGCCGGTCGCCGAGGGCCACGTCATCAAGGCACCGATCGTAGGCACTTTCTACCGCGCGTCGGCACCGAACTCGAACCCGTTCGCCGAAGTGGGGCAGTCTGTTAAGGAAGGCCAGACGGTCTGCATCATCGAAGCGATGAAGCTCATGAACGAAATCGAGGCGGACGCCTCGGGCGTGGTCAAGGCCATCCTGGTGGAAAACGGCCAGCCGGTGGAGTACGGCCAGCCGCTTTTCCTGCTCGGCTGACGTGTTCGGGAAAATCCTGATCGCGAATCGGGGCGAGATTGCGCTGCGCATCCAGCGCGCCTGCCGCGAACTGGGCATTCGCACCGTGGTCGTGCACTCGGTCGCCGATACCGAGGCCAAGTACGTCAAGCTCGCCGATGAATCGGTGTGCATCGGACCGGCGCCAGCGGCGCAGAGTTATCTCAACATGCCGTCGATCATCAGTGCCGCCGAGGTCACCGACGCCGAGGCAATTCACCCCGGTTACGGTTTTCTATCGGAAAACGCGGACTTCGCCGAGAAGGTCGAGGGTTCCGGGTTCGTGTTCATCGGGCCCAGACCCGAGAACATCCGGCTGATGGGCGACAAGGTGAACGCCAAGCAGGCCATGCTCAAGGCCGGCGTTCCCTGCGTCGCGGGATCGGACGGCGCACTGCCGGAGGACCCCAAGGAGATCGTGCGCATTGCGCGTCGCATCGGCTATCCGGTGATCATCAAGGCCTCGGGCGGGGGCGGCGGTCGCGGCATGCGGGTCGTGCACACCGAAGCGGCGCTGCTGAACGCGGCCAGCCTGACGCGGGCGGAAGCGCAGGCCGCGTTCGGCAACCCGGGCGTGTACCTGGAAAAGTATCTCGAGAACCCGCGCCACATCGAAATCCAGGTGCTCGCCGACGAGCACAAGAACGCAGTGTTTCTCGGCGAACGGGACTGCTCGATGCAGCGGCGCCACCAGAAGGTCATCGAGGAGGCGCCGGCGCCCGACCTCGCGGAGAAGCTGCGCGACCGGATCGGAGAGCGCTGCGCCGAGGCCTGCCGCAAGATCGGTTATCGCGGCGCCGGCACCTTCGAATTCCTGTACCAGGACGGGGAGTTCCATTTCATCGAGATGAACACCCGCATCCAGGTCGAGCATCCGGTCACCGAGATGATCACCGGCATCGATCTGGTGCAGGAGCAGATTCGGGTCGCGGCAGGCGAAAAGCTGCGCCTGCGGCAGAAGGACGTCCAGTTGCGGGGTCACGCGATCGAATGCCGCATCAACGCCGAGGATCCTTACCGGTTCACTCCGTCGCCCGGCCGCATCGAGGCCTACCACCCACCGGGAGGACCCGGGATTCGTGTCGACTCGCACATCTACGCCGGCTACACCGTCCCGTCGCATTACGATTCGCTCATCGGCAAGGTGATTGCGTTCGGCTCCAGCCGCGACCAGGCGATTCGGCGCATGCGCATCGCCCTGTCGGAAATGGTGATCGAAGGAATCAAGACGAACGTTCCGCTGCACCTCGATCTGCTGCACGACAGCCGCTTCCTGCGCGGCGGGACGTCGATTCATTACCTCGAGGAGAAGCTGGCGCGGGAGCGCAAGAGCGGACATTGATGCCCTGGCTCGCGCTGGAGATCGAGGTCGACGCGGCGAATGCCGAAGCCATGGCCGAGGCGCTGCTCGAACGCGGCGCGGATTCGGTGAGCGCCGAGGATGCGGAGGCCGGTTCGGCGCAGGAATCGCCTCTGTATGGCGAGCCCGAGCTGCAGCGCGCAGCGGCTTGGCGACGTAACCGGATGACGGTGCTGGTCGCGCAGGGCACGGACGCCGCGGCGCTGATCGGAGAGGCCTCGAGCGCTGCCGGAATTTCGCCGCCACCCCGGGCGCGCGCCTCGATCATCGAAGACGACGATTGGGTTCGGCGCACGCAGTCGCAGTTCGCGCCGATCCGCGTCGGCGACCGTCTCTGGGTCGTGCCGCACTGGTGCCTGCCGCCGCAGGACGACCGCGCCGTCGTGATCCGCCTCGACCCGGGGCTTGCATTCGGCACCGGCAGTCACACCAGCACCCGGCTCGCGCTCGCCTGGCTCGAGCGCGTGCTGCGGGGTGGGGAGCGCGTCCTCGATTACGGCTGCGGTTCCGGTATATTGGCGCTCGCCGCGGCCAAGCTCGGCGCCTCGGCGGTAACCGCGGTCGACCTCGATTCGCAGGCGATCCAGGCAGCGGCCGCGAACGCACGGGCGAACGGCGTTGCCCTGCAGACCGCCATGCCCGATGCATTGCCGCCCGGACAGTTCGACGTGATCGTCGCCAACATTCTCGCCGGCCCGCTCGCCGGGCTGGAGCCCGAATTCGCGGCGCGCGCGCACACTGGCGCCCGGATCGCGCTCTCGGGAATCCTCGTTTCACAGGCTGCCGATGTGACTGCGGTCTACGCGCCGCGCTTCGATCTGAAAACGGAGTCGAACGACGGCGACTGGGTCCTTCTCAGCGGAGTCCGCCGTTGAGCCTGCTCGCGCGCTGCCCGGCCTGCGGCACTACGTTTCGCGTGCAACCGGCGCAGCTCGCGGTCAAGAGCGGCAACGTCCGCTGCGGCAAGTGCGCTGCCGTATTCAACGGCGTCTCGGCCCTCGTCAACGAGGATGCCCAGGCCGGTTCGGCCGAGGACGCGCCGACCCCATCGCCAGCGACCGACGCGGTGCCCGAATTCCTCGACGCAGTTCCTCCCGCGCCGCACGCCTTCCTGTGGGGATTCGCCGCGCTGCTCGCTGTGCTCGCGCTGCTCGGGCAGGCGCTGCTGCATTACCGGACCGAACTCGCCACGCAGTGGCCGTCGACGCGGCCGCTGCTTGGTGCGGCCTGCGAAGTGCTCGGCTGCGAGCTGCGGCTGC
>MERB01000043.1:56809-66387 GCA_001770475.1 Betaproteobacteria bacterium RIFCSPLOWO2_02_FULL_66_14
ACCTGCAGCCCGACCGCTCGCGCGACAACGTCGTGGTGTTGAACGCGGTGGTGCGCAACCGCGCGCCGTTCGCGCAGGAATTCCCGGCGCTCGAATTGACGCTCACCGACGAGCGCGAATACGCGGTGCAGCGTCGCGTGCTGCAACCCGCCGATTACCTGCGCTACGCGGGCGCGGAGCGTCTGGGGCAGGGCATTGCGGGAGGCGCGGAAGCCGTGCTGCGCGTGCACCTGGAGGGCGCCGCTCCCGGGGCGGTGGGTTACCGCGTCTACCTCTTTTATCCCTGAACCGGAGACCTGCCGTTGCGCACCCTCATCACGGGCTCGATCGCCTACGACACCATCATGGTGTTTCCGGACCGTTTCCGGAACCACCTGCTCGCCGACCAGCTGCACATCCTCAACGTCTGCTTTCTCGCTCCCGAGATGCGGCGCGAATTCGGCGGCACCGCAGGCAACATCGCGTTCAACCTCAAACTGCTCGGCGGCGACCCGCTGCTCATGGCGACGGTGGGCGAGGACATCCAGCCCTACCTCGACCGGCTCGCGGGGCTCGGGATCGGGCAGGAACACCTGAAGCGCATCTCGGGACAGTTCACCGCGCAGGCCTTCATCACGACCGACCTGGACGACAACCAGATCATCGCCTTTCACCCGGGTGCGATGAATTTCTCGCACCACAACCACGTCACGCCCAGCCTCGGCGTGCGCCTCGCGATCATCGGACCCGACGGGAAGGAGGGCATGCTGCAGCACGCGCGCGAGTGCGCCGCGCAGAGCGTGCCGTTCCTGTTCGATCCGGGGCAGGGGGTGCCGATGTTCTCGCGGGAAGAACTGCTCGAGATGGTGCAGCTCGCGGATTATCTCGCGGTCAACGATTACGAGGGCAAGCTGGTCGAGGAGAAGACCGGACGGCAGCTCGACGATCTGGCGCGCGACCTGAACGGCCTCGTCGTCACGCTGGGCGCAAAAGGCTCGCTCATTTTCGCCGGCGGCGAGCGCCACGAGATCCCTTGCGTTCCGGCGCAGGCGGTGCTCGATCCGACCGGGTGCGGGGATGCCTATCGCGCCGGGCTCCTGTACGGCCTTGCACTCCGCTGGGATTGGCCCACCGCCGGCCGGCTCGCGGCGCTGCTGGGCGCGATCAAGATCGCTCAGCGCGGCGCTCAGAACCACCGTTTCACGCCGGAAGAAATCGCCGCGCGCTTTCGCTCCGCGTTCGGCTATTCGCCCTGGTCTAGCTGAGCGCGGCGCGAATCCTCGCCGCGTGTGATTCGAGCTCTTCGCGCGGCGGGTTCCGGACCGGCCAGGTGAACGCCATGCCGTCGCCTTCCAGCCGCGGAACGAGGTGGACGTGGTAATGGAATACGGTCTGGCCCGCCACCGCGCCGTTTGCCTGATACACCGACAATCCGCCCGGTGAAAAGGCATTCCGGATCGCGCGCGCGATGCGCGCCGTGGCGCGGGCAACCGCCTCGGCCTGAGCGTCTTCGAGCGAAAACAGATTTTCCACATGCGACCTGACCGCGACGAGGACATGGCCGGGATTCACCTGGCCGATGTCCATGAACGCGACCACCTGCTCGTCCTCGTAGACCCGGGTCGAGGGAATCCGTCCGGCGACGATCCTGCAGAACACGCAATCGGTCATACGCTTTCCCCCACGGGTTGGTAGCCGCTGCAGGGCACCTGCGCGAGCCACCGGTCTTCGAGCCGCAGCGCGCTCAGCGTCCCGCCCCAGACGCAACCGGTATCGAGCATCGCGACGCGCGGCTCGAGTTTGAGGCCGAGCGTCGACCAATGTCCGCAGACGAGCACGGGTTCGTCACGAAGCGGACGCGCGTCGTACCAGGCGGCGAATCCGGGCGGAGGTGCGGCGCCCTTTTCCTTCAGTTCCATATGGCCCGCGCCCGTCATGAACCGGATCCGCGTCATCGCATTCACGATCACCCGCAGCCGTGCCCAGCCATCGAGCGCATCATCCCAGGCTGCGGGTGTGCTGCCGTACATATTGGCGAGAAACTCGCGGTACCCGGGGCCGCGAAGCGCGCTCTCTACCTCTGCGGCGAGCGCCTGCGCGCGCGCCACGCTCCATTCGGGCAAGAGGCCCGCGTGCACCATCGCGTAGTCGCGCTCGACGTGCATCAGCGGCCGTGCGCGCAACCAGGCGAGCAGGTCGTCGCAGTCCGGCGCGGCAAGCACCGCGTCGAGCGTGTCGTCGGTTCTCTTGCGCGCGAGTCCTTCCGCGACCGCGAGCAGGTGCAGGTCGTGGTTGCCGAGCACCACGACCGCCGCGTCGCCGAGTGCGCGCACTGTGCGTAGCACCTCGAGCGACTTGGGGCCGCGATTGACCAGATCGCCCACGAACCACAGCCGGTCACGGTCCGCATCGAAGCCGATGCGCGCCAGGAGCGCATCGAGTTCCCGGGCGCAGCCCTGCACATCGCCGATCGCGTAACGCGCCATGGTAGCGACGACTATAGCAGCGGCCGGACTAGGGCGATGCGTCCAGCCTGCGGTACTGGATCGACTCGGCGACCTGCGCCGTGCCGATCGCATCGATCGCGGCGAGATCGGCGATGGTGCGCGCGACGCGCAGCACGCGGTGCAGTGCCCGTGCCGAAAGCGAAAGTTTCGCGATCGCTTCCTTGAGCAAGGCCTCGGCGGCGGAATCGACTGCGCAGTGCTTCGCCGTTTCCCTCGCGTCCAGCCAGGCGTTCGGTTTTCCCTGACGTGCGTGTTGCCGCTCCCGCGCGGCGGACACGCGTTCCCGGATCCCGTGCGAACGCTCGCCCCGGGCCCTCCCGAGCAATTCGGTCTCCCGCGGCCTGGGCACTTCGATTTTCAAGTCGATCCGATCCAGCAGCGGCCCCGAGATCCGGCCGCGGTAGCGCGCCACCTGGTCGGGCGTGCAGCGGCAGCGCCCCGAGGCGTCGCCGAGGTAACCGCAGGGGCAGGGATTCATTGCCGCGACCAGCTGGAACCGCGCGGGAAACCGGGTTTGGCGCGCCGCCCGCGCGATCGAGATGGCACCGGATTCGAGCGGCTCGCGCAGCGCTTCCAGCGCATCGTGCGGAAATTCGGGGAGCTCGTCGAGAAACAGCACGCCGTGATGCGCGAGCGAAATCTCGCCCGGACGCGGCGGATTGCCTCCGCCCACGAGCGCGGCGCTCGATGCACTGTGGTGCGGCGCGCGATACGGCCGAGCGCCCCAGTTCGCCGCATCGAATCCCGCGTGCGACGCCGATTGGACCGCTGCAGACTCGAGCGCCTCGTCCTCGCGCATGGGCGGCAGGATGCCCGGCAGGCGCGCCGCCAACATCGACTTTCCGGTTCCGGGCGGTCCGCTCATCAGCAGCGCATGCACGCCCGCGGCGGCGACTTCGAGCGCGCGTTTGGCCTGCGCCTGGCCCCGCACTTCGGCGAGATCCGGGTAGTCGGGCAGGGCCCGTTCACCGCCGCGCGGCAGCGCGGCGAGCGCCGACTCGCCGGCGAGGTGGGCGCACACTTCGAGCAGCGAATTCGCCGGCAGCACGCAAACGCGTTCCGCGAGCGCCGCCTGTGCCGCGCTCGGGCGAGGCAGCACGAACGCGCGGCCGGTACGCGCTGCACCGAGCGCCATCGCAAGCGCGCCGCGCACCGGGCGCAACTCGCCGGTCAGGGACAGTTCACCGACGAATTCGTGCGCGGCAAGCGCGGAGGCCTTCAACTGACCGCTGGCAGCGAGGATGCCGAGCGCGATCGGCAGATCGAACCGGCTCGAATCCTTGGGCAGATCCGCGGGCGCGAGATTGACCGTGATCCGCCGCGCCGGAAATTCGAATCGCGCATGATTGAGCGCCGCGCGCACGCGGTCCTTCGCTTCTCGCACCTCGGCATCTGGCAGCCCGACGATGCTGAACGAAGGCAAGCCCGGTCCGAGGTGCACTTCCACCGACACTTCGGGCGCGACGACCCCCGCGAGCGCGCGGCTCGCCACGGTTGCAAGCGGCATCGAACCCCCTTCGCGCGCTCAACGCGGCAGCCGGCGAGGCGGTTTACGAAGGCGGGCGGGCGGTCGTTCGCGCTTCGAGCTCGGCAAGGCGCGCTTCCAGCGCTGCAAGCCTTGCCTGCGCCCGTTCCAGAAGCTTTTTCTGCACCTCGAAGTCCTCGCGCGGCACCAGGTCGAAACGGTCGAAAAACACCGTCAGCAGCGCGCGCAGGTTCTTCTGCAGGTCCTGCGCGGGGGAATCGCGCAGCACGTCGTCCAGGCGCGCGCCGAGTTCGTCCAGGAGATTGCGGTTGCTCATGGTCGGCGAAAGTCTAGCACCGGCGACACGCTCAGTCGCTGATGCGGCCGAGCAGCTCGAGCAGCCGTGCGCGTTCCGCGGCCGACAGGCGCGCCGCGACGCGCTGCTCGTGAATCGCGATCGCGCGCTTGGCCCGCGCGAGCAGCAAGCGGCCCGCGCGAGTCAGCCACAAGCCGTTGGTGCGCCGGTCCGCGCCGCGCCGGCGTTCGATCCAGCCCTTCGCCTCGAGTTGATCGAGCACGCCCACCATGGTCGAACGGTCGCGCTGCACCGCCTGCGCCAGAGTGCTCTGCGTGACCCCGGGATTGGCCTCGATCAGCAGCAGCATGCCGACGCGCCCGGGCGAGATTCCCGGCACGCTCGATGCAAAATCGCGAAACACGGCTTGTTGCGCCAGCCGCAGGCGATAGCCGATCAGGTCCGGCAGCGCGCCGGGCCGAAGACGCTCACGCGGCGGTTGCTCCGCGCGCCTGCTCATATTGTTTTGATCTCAAACAATTGGTGGGTCCAACGATGCACGCTAGCATCGTATGCAAAGCGGGAGCAGGGCGCAAATCCGCGACCCTTCCCGACCCAGGGGTGGTTAAGATCCGGTCATGAACTCGGTTGAACACCTGCTCGGGGCGCAGGCGCTCGCGCGCCACGGCGCGCGCGAGGCGTTTAGGTGCGGCGATCGTTCGGTGAGTTTCGCCGATCTGGCGCTGCAGGTCGAGCGTGCCGCAGGTGCGCTGACCGCTTTCGGCGTGCGGCCGGGCGAGCGGGTGCTTCTGCTCATGCGCGACACACCCGAGTACGCCGCTGCCTGGCTCGGGGCGCTGCGCGCGGGCGCCGTCGCCATCGGACTGAATACCAAGCTCTCCGAAGCCGAGTATCGGTACATCCTCGCCGACAGCGCGGCGCGGCTCGCGCTGATCGAGGACGTGTTCGTCGGGGCACGGCCCGACCTCGCGGCGGAACTCGCCCGCGACCGCAAACTCCTGATTGCCGGCGACGGTGCGCCCGCGTGGAGCGAAGCGCTGGCGCGCGCGCCCGAGACGGCTGCGCACGCCGCGCGCGCGGACGACCCGGCTTTTTGGCTGTATTCCTCGGGGACCACGGGAAAACCCAAGGGAATCATCCACTCGCACGGGGACGTGCTCCCCGCGGGCCAGGTCATGCAGGAGGTGATCGGACTCGGTCCCGGTGATACGGTGATGACGACCTCGAAGCTGTTCTTCGCCTACGCGCTCGAAATGGGATTCCTCGGTTCGCTCGCGATCGGCGCAACCTCGATTCTCAATCCGGAATGGGCCGACGCAGCTCAGGTCGCCGCGATGGTCGGGCGCCGACCTCCGACGGCATTCTTCAGCGTGCCCTCGTTTTACCGGCGGCTGCTCGCGCTGCCGCCCGAAGAACTCGAAGGCTTTCGTCAGGTCCGCGATTTCGTCACCGCAGGTGAGCGCATGCCCGCGCCGGTGCTCGAACAGTGGCGGCGTGCTACGGGGCGCGACATCCTCGGCGTGTACGGCATGTCCGAAACCTTTTGCGTCTGCCTCGCGACACCGCGCGGGCAGAGTTCCGCCTCGCGCACCGGCAAACCGCTCTCTGGCGTCGGCACGAGCCTGCTCACTGCGCAGGGGCGCGAGGCCGCGACCGGTGAACCCGGCGTGCTGTGGGTGCAGCACCCGGCGCTCGCGCTCGGCTACGCGAACCTGCCAGAAAAGACGGCGCTGCAATTCAGGGATGGCTGGTTCTGCACCAACGACCTCTTCGTGCGCGACGCCGAGGGTTGCTTCACCCACCAGGGGCGCAGCGACGAGTTGGTCAAGATCGCCGGCCAGTACGTGCAGCCCGGAGAGCTGGAAGAGGTCGTCGCGGGCGAACCGGCGATCGGAGACGCGGCGTGCGCACCCGTGCTCGACGCCGACGGGTTCGAGCGTCTGGCGCTCTTCGTCACGGCGCGCGGCGATGAACAGGCCGCGCTGCAGGCCGCGCAGCGCAACTGCGAGGACCGCCTGCCGCGCCACAAGCGGCCCAAGTGGATCCGCGTCGTCGCCGAATTGCCGCGAACCGGCACCGGCAAGATACAACGCTATCGCCTGCGCGAAATGCTGGAACGTGAGCTGCAGATCAAGCGATAGAATCCGACTCCGCCAATTGCACGGACCCACCCCATGAATTACGCCATTTCCATCTGGAGCCCGCCGGCGCTGCCGGTGGCCGGTTCGTCCGATCTATTCCCGGTGCGACGCGTCTTTTGCGTCGGCCGCAACTACGTCGAGCACCAGAAGGAAATGGGGGGCGACGGCCGCGAACAACCGTTCTTCTTCATCAAGTCGGCGCACGCCCTCGTGCCCCTGGGCGGAGCGGTGCATTACCCGCCCAAGACCGCCAACTACCATTACGAAACGGAGCTGGTGGTCGCGATCGCGCGGCAGGGCCGGCGCATCGCGGCGCACGATGCCAACGCGCACATTTTCGGCTACGCGGTCGGGCTCGACATGACGCGGCGCGACCTGCAGCAGATCGGCAAGGACAAAGGCCGGCCGTGGGACTTCGGCAAGAATTTCGACGAAGCGGCACCGTGCAGCGCGCTCGTGCCCGCGGCAAGCATCGGGCACCCTGCCAAGGGCGCGATCCGCCTCACGGTCAACGGCAAGGAGCGGCAGCGCGCGGATCTCTCCGACATGATCTGGTCGGTTCCCGAGCAGATCGAGTACCTTTCGCTGTACTACACGCTCGAACCGGGCGACGTGATCTTCACGGGTACGCCGGCCGGTGTCGGACCGGTGAATCCGGGTGATGCCTTGCACGCCGTGATCGACGGGGTCGGCGAACTCAAAATCACCATCGCACCGCCGCTCTGACCGCGGGGCCCGGCGCCGGATGCGGCTTTATACGTTTTTCCGAGGCTCCTCGCCGTTTCGGGTGCGCATCGCGCTCAACCTGAAGGGCGTGGATTACGAGCAGGCGTTCGTCCATCTCGGCAAGGGCGAGCACCGCAGACCGGAATTCGGCGCCATCAACCCCCAGGCGCTGCTTCCGGCGCTCGAAGACGATGGACATCTGCTGCAGCAGTCGCTCGCGATCATCGAGTATCTCGAGGAAAAGTTCCCGCAGCCGCCGCTGCTGCCGGAGGATCGCCACGGGCGCGCACGGGTTCGTTCGCTCGCGCTGCTCGTTGCCTGCGAAATTCACCCGCTCAACAATCCGCGCGTGCTCAACTACCTGACGAAGACGCTCGGGCGATCCGAGGCAGAAAAGAGCGCCTGGTACGCCCACTGGATCCACGACGGCCTGGCGAAATTCGAGGCCTGCCTGACGGGAACGCCGGGCACCGGGCGCTTCTGCCACGGCGATGCACCGACGATGGCCGACTGCTGCCTGGTGCCGCAGGTTTTCAACGCTCGCCGCTATGGCTGCGACACCTCGCACGCACCGACCGCGATGCGGATTTTCGACGCCTGCATGGCGCTCGAGGCCTTCGATCGGGCGCAACCTTCGCGGCAGCCGGATGCCGAACCCTGAGCCGGGCGAGTGCGCTCGGGCGTAGCGACGCCTAGCCGTCCCGGAACCGTGCCTTCAATTCTTCGGCAATCACCTGGCCCTTCATCGGCGAGCCCGGGCCGGCGAGGTGTTTTCCCCAGACCCGGGTTTCCGTGCCGCGCGCAAGCTGCGTGCCGTCCTCGCGAATTACCTCGTGCGCGATCACAAAGGACTTGCTGCCCCAGCGCAGGATTCGCGAGCGCACCTCGCAGCGGTCGCCCGGCTCCGCGGGCGCGACAAATTCGCAACCCGCCGAAACGAGCGGCATCACCCTGCCGCTTTCGATCATCACCTTGATCGGGAATCCGACCGCGCCGAAGAACGCCCAAGTCGCGCTGTCGAACCAGCGGAAGTAGGTCGGGTAGAAAATGATCCCCGCGGGGTCGCAATCGCTCCAATGCACCTCGCAGCGGAACACTCCGACGATCGAATTGAAGCCCGGCGCGTCCATGGCGCGGATTCTACGGACACTGGCGCGCATGCGTTTCGCGCGTCGAAAGCGCCGCCGCGAAAGAGATCACCAGCCACCCGATCAGCAGGAGGAATCCGATCCGGTAGGCGGCAGCGTCGTACACCCGCGCCCCGGCATCGAGCGTGCCCTGCCAGTGGCGGTCGAGGATCCAGCCGATCAGCGGTTGCTGCAGCATGGCGCCGGTCATCGAACCCATGTTCGCCACCCCCGTGGCAGTCCCGGCAAACTGCGCCGGCACCGACTCCTTCGCGATCGCGAACCCGATCACCATGCAGCCCGAAGAAAACCCGGCCGCCAGGAGCAGGGCGAGCAGCAGCGTCGGACCGAGCGGGCGCGGCGACAGGATCACGATGGACCACAGCGTGAGCGCGGAGAACGCGCCGACGACGTACAGCGGCCTGCGCTCCCGCAATCGGTCCGAAAGCGCGCCGAACGCGGGGCCGCCGAACGCCCAGGCAAGCATCAAGGCCGAGCAGTAGAACGCGGCCCGCTCCGCGGAGTAGCCGTACACTGAGACCAGGTAAGGCACGCCCCAGAGACCGCCGAACGAAAGGATTGCGCCGGTCACACCCTGCGGCGCGAGGAACACGAGCCAGCTGTTGCGATAGCGCAGCACCTCGCGCAAACCGCGTACCACCTCCGCCCGCGCGCCGCCGGTGGCCTGCGGCGCGACGTAACCGCGATACCCGAGCTCCGAGGGATCGTCGCGCACGAGCCACCAAATCAGGAGGCACACCAGCGCGATCGCGGCTGCGCCTCCGAGCATCACGGGGCGCCACCCGAACTCGCTCACTGCCCAGCGCAGCGGCACGCCGGCGCTGACGGCGCCGGTCATTCCGGCGGCGAGCGCGAGGCCGCTCGCCTGCGCGAAGCGTTGCGGCGCGAGCCAGTGACCCGCCAGCTTGAGCGTCCCCACCCAGGCGACGCCCACCGAGCCGCCGATCAGCAGGCGACCGACGCTTGCCAGCGCGAGGCTGGGGGCGAGCGCGAACAGCAGGCTCCCCGCCGCAGCCACCGCGGCCCCACCCGCCAGCACGCGGCGTGCGCCGTAGCGATCGACCATCAGGCCGGTCGGAATCTGCATCGCAACGTAGCTGTAGAAGTAAAACGCCGAAAGATTGCCGAGCGCCGTCGCGGCGATCGCGAACTCGGCCATCAGCTCGTGCGTCATGACCGCCGGCGCGACCCGCTGGAAAAATCCCGCGAGGTAAAGTAGCGCCCCCAGGCCCCAGACCGACCACGCGAGGTGCGCGGGAGGATGCGTCGCGCTGCTCATCGAACCGCCAACGGGCG
>MERB01000044.1:0-3074 GCA_001770475.1 Betaproteobacteria bacterium RIFCSPLOWO2_02_FULL_66_14
GAGTTGAAATCCGCCACCGATGAACAGGAACACGATGTCGTCACGATTGGCCAACCGCTCGGCAGCGTCGAGCACCGTGACAAACTCGTGCACGCGGCCAACGTTGCCTGAATAGCCCACGACGAATTTTCCGGCTAGCCCCCACTCGCCGCGCAGCGGATTCGCCTCCATGCCGTCGTCGGCAAGGGATTGCCGACCTACTCCGGACGATTTTGCGCCCGTGCCGTAGGGCGACATTTCCACGCCGCCGCGCGCATGCGCCTCGGGAACGATCGCCTCCCCATCGGCCCAGTTGTGGATCACCGCGATCTTCGAGTCAGGCAATCCGCGCGCGAGGAGCCGCGAGCGCATGTGCTCGCCAATCGCCACATTGCGAACGGCGCGCCGCAGCGACCAATCCCGCACAGCCGCGAGCCATCGCGCAAGCGAGGGCTGCATCGCGCGTATGCCCACTGCCACCGCCACCTCGGGAAACAGATCCTGCGTCCAGTTCACAAGCCGCGCGCCGGTAGCGCGCGCAGCCAGCGCCGCCACCGCCGAAATCATCGGCGGATCGGTCTTCGCCACCAGGATGGTGCTGCTATCGGCCAGGCGCGCGAGCCGCCGTAACGCGCTCAGATAAAACGTGACGTAATCCATCGCCCGCCGGAGCAGCGTTCCCCTGCCAAAGCGCGACGTCCACACGCGATGCACGTAGACCACCGCCGCCAACCCTTCCAGATCCCCTCCTGCCAGGGACGGGTGGCGCGTAGCATCGGGGTGGTCGGTAGCGTGCGCCTCGCGCACGACCGTCAGAGCTTCGTCGGCTGCCAATCGAGAAAAGGGATCGTCGTACACCAGCCTGCTTGTCACCACGTGCACTTCGTGCCCTCGCGCGGCGAGCGCAAAGCACAGATCGGTCAGGATCTGGCTGGTGGCGGAATGGTCGGGATAGAAAACGCGGTTGACGAACACCAGGCGCATGTCGGCGATTCTACTTGCTGTTCGCCATTTGCCCCTTGGTGCCGGATGTGCCGGGCCGCGTCATTCTGAAACCGTCATTTGTCGTCATTCCGAGGCCGTCATTTGTCGTCATTCCGAGGGCGCAGCCCGAAGAATCTCATCCTGCAAATTCCGGCAGGGTAAGATCCTTCGCATCGCTAAGGATGACATTCTTGTCAATTCGGAAGCGCGACCGGCGGCGCCGCTTTCTTCGCCCTGTCAGGCTTTACCCTTCGAACCATGGGCGATCATTTCATTCACCTTCGGCAGTGCGGCTTCAAGCAGGGAAACCACGCCTTTCACCTGAGCGCCCGTAATCGGCGGAATCGGCGAACGGTAAGTGCGGGCATTGCGCAGGTTGTGCGCGTCGGTAAGCGTTTTCACCTGCCCTGGAGTAAAGCCCAGATCCGCCGCAAACCGCTGCAATGCGCTGATGCGATGACCCTCGCCATCCCCCGGCCTGGTGCCGTGGTACTCCAGAACGGCCATGGCCAATGAGAACAACCCCTCGTAGGCCATGAGATACCGACCGTGCGGCGAATTGGAGGGCCGCCTGGCGTCCGCCAGCAGATCGCTTGCCGTCTTGACGTACTGATCGATCGAATCGGCGCTCTTCGCGGCGGCCTTCAGAATGCCGCGCGCGACGAGATTCTCATATTCAGTCGAGCGGGTGGCCATCGGGTAGGATCCTCAGAATCGGTTCGGCAAGCATCGCGGCGACAACTTTGTCCCGCTTGGCCTGTTCCCACTCCTTGGGCGCGTAGAGATTAACGTGGATCCTGCGGCCAAGCTCCGCTTCCAGCGGGGCGAGCACCTCGTTCAGCTTGATCAACGCCACCGAGCCCACCACCATCAGGTCGATATCGCTGTCGTGGCGATCGGTGCTTCTTGCAACGGATCCGAACACAAACGCCTGCTGAACGCGTTTGCCCAAAGGCTTGAGCACCACCCGCAACCGCTCGGCAAGGCCAAAGCTCTTCATGCAGATGCTGCGCAACTCCGAATAGAGCGGAAACTCAGGGTTCACCCGGATGCGCCTTTGATTGCCCACGCGCTCATCCAGAACCAACCCGGCGGACAAGAGCTTCTGCATCTGCAACTGCCCCGCGCCGCGCCCCGCGCCGGACAGGCGCAACAGCTCGCTCAACGAGAAGCTTCGGTGCGGCTGCGTGAGCAGGGGCGCGAGCAATCGCTGCTGCCGGCGTGAGATCAGAAAATCGGCGATTCCCATGGTCACCTATACCAATTAGCGGTACGATTATACCAGTTATTGGTATCTCCCCTGCCCCGAGCCCCTGGCGCGTGCCGGGCGTGCGACCTGCCAGAGATAACCTATCCACGCGGCTTTCCGACAGATTCGCTCCTTAGGTGGCGAGTCTATCGCGCCGAATCGTGGGCTCCGAGTTGATGACGCGCCAAGGCGGTGCCCCAAGAAATCAGTACCCCGCCTTTTTGGCCGTAGTGGCCCTACCCGCAATCAGTCGCCCGTACGCGTGTCTATGCGTAGTGCGGCGCGCAATGCCCCGACTTGCTCTGCCAAAGCCGGCAAATCCTCACCGATCGTCTTCCAGATCACGTCGAGGTCCACCGTGAAATATCCGTGCGCGATGGCGTTTCTCATGCCATAGACGCCGCCCCATGGAATTTCCGGGTGGCGCACCGCAAATTCGGGATGACGGCGCCTGATGCTCTGGGCAGCTTCACCGATGATCTCGATGTTCCGGATCACGGCATCCTGCTTTTCCTCGCTGGCAAAAAAAGAAGCCCTGTCCATGCCGGCAAGATAGCGGTGGATCCTTGCGATGGCGAGTTCGATATGCTCAAGATAGTCCTGCACCCTCAGGACATCATCCTCTTTCATACAGGCTGCGCTTCTGCGAGGACCTTTTCCCGTAATATCTCGGGCAGCGCCCCGGGGGTGAGCACGTCCACATCGACGCCGAGCAACTCGCTCAGCTCGAACTGAATCTTCCCAATATCGAGCAGCGTGGTCTGTTCGGTGGGCTCGACCAAGAAATCAAGGTCGCTGCCATCGGTGTCCGTGCCGCGCAGCACGGAACCGAACACACGCACGCCACGCACGCGATGCTTGG
>MERB01000044.1:3157-4158 GCA_001770475.1 Betaproteobacteria bacterium RIFCSPLOWO2_02_FULL_66_14
CACCGCAATGGTATTACAAGCCGCCTCCAGCCGGATAACCGATCGCATTGCGGGTCCCCAGACGAAATGCCAACGACTCTGTAGATGTCCTATCCACGCGGCTTTCCATACGATTCACGCAGCAGGGCGCAGTTCTGTCGCGCCGAATGCTGGGATCCCCCGTGGCGCGCGGATTTATCGCACGGAATCCCGCTCCACCACCCAATCGCCCATCACCAGCACATCCATCTTCGTCCGGAGGAAGCAGTCCAGCGCCTCCTCGGGCTTGCACACCACCGGCTCGTTCTCGTTGAACGAGGTGTTCAGCACCATCGGCACACCCGTCAACCCGGCGAAGGCCTCGATCAACCGGTAATAGCGCGGGCTGGTCTCCCGGTACACCGTCTGCAGCCGCCCGGAACCGTCCACGTGCGTCACCGCCGGAATCTGCGCGCGCTTTTCCTCGCGGATCGGATATACCTGCATCATGAAGGGCACATCGTCGTCCACCTCGAACCACTCGGGCACCGCCTCACGCAGGATCGACGGCGCAAACGGCCGGAACGACTCGCGCCGCTTGATCTTGAGGTTGAGCATGTCTTTCATGTCCGCGCGGCGCGGGTCGCAGACGATGGAGCGGTTACCGAGCGCCCGCGGCCCCCACTCCATGCGCCCCTGGAACCAGCCGACCACCTTGCCCTCGGCAATTGCCGCCGCCGTGCGCGCGCACAACTCGCCCTCGTCCGCCACGCGCTCGACCGAACACCCCTGCTCCTCGATGCGCGCCTGCGCACCAGCAAGCACCTCGCCGATGGCCTCATTCGAAAACCCCGGCCCCCAGTACGCATGGTCCATCACAAACCGGCCGACGGGGACGGGTTCCCCGCGCAACAACGGAGAACTTCCGTAGGTCGGCAATCCTTTGCCGACACTCTCCTTATGCCACACCACAAACGCCGCCCCAATCGCCCCGCCCGCATCCCCAGCCGCGGACTGCACATACAACCGCTTGAACGGCGAGC
>MERB01000044.1:4194-5618 GCA_001770475.1 Betaproteobacteria bacterium RIFCSPLOWO2_02_FULL_66_14
CCGTTGGCCACCGAATTCATCGCGCAGCCCCCGGCCAACACGACCGCATCCAGCTTGTAGCGCGCGTGCAGGCTCTCCAGCAGATGAAAGAACGCCTCCTCGTACATGGCCTGCACCGAGCGCGCGATGTCGCGATGCCGCTGCGTGAGCTCCCCGCCCTTGCCCCGCGCCGGCCCCAGCAGCGCTTCCAGCGCCGACGAATACAGATCGGCAAACACCGGCTCCCCGCCTTCGCACTCGTAGCTGATTCTCTCCCGATGGTGGCGGAAATACTCTAGGTTCAGCCGAAACGTGCCAACGGCCTCCAGCGACACGATTTGCCGCATCTCGGCCATGAAACGCGGCGCGCCATAGGGCGCCAATCCCATCACCTTGTATTCGTCGCCGTAATCGGGAAAGCCCAGATACTGGGTGAGCGCCTGATAGAAAATTCCCAGCGAATGCGGGAAGAAGACCTTGCCGCCCACCTCGATGCTGCCATCCCGCGAACCCACACCCCACGCCGCGGAGGCGAAGTCGCCGAACCCGTCCACCGAAACGGCCACAGCCTCCTCGAAGGGCGACACCAGGAACGCCGAACCCAAGTGCGCAAGGTGGTGCTCGATGGCATGCACCTTCGCGCGGAATTGCTCGCCGGGAAACAGCGCGCGCAGCGCCTCATCCACTCCCGCGCGCCGCCGGCGCACCCGGGCGAGAATCAGCCCGATATCGGGCCAATTCACCAACGTATAGGCAATCTTGCGAACGAGATTCGCACCCGCATGCTGATTGATCGCAACAGGGCCCACGTCTGCAATCGAAGCCCCGGCCTCGCTCAGGCAATAGCGGATCGCCTCACCCGGAAAACCCGCCCAGTGCCTGACACGCTGGAAACGCTCTTCTTCGGCAGCCGTCACTAACTGTCCATCAGCCAGCAGACAGGCCGACGCGTCGGGGTGATAGGCATTGATTCCTAGAACCAGCATCCAACCCGCTTGCAGGGCGCGGATTCATCGCGCCGAATGGTAGGCACCGCGTTCCTCCCGTAGCGCGCAGGCTCACCGCGCCATGACAGCCTCATCCGGATATCGCACGCCGCATCCGGTACCACACCGCCCCGACCAATTCGTGCAATGCGTTGCGGGACAACTCCAGCCCATCCACCGACGGAAGAAAATCGGTGACGTTCAGCGGCGCGGATGCGTGGAAATGCACCGGTGCCGGCACCGCCCGCAGCCCCGCAGCTTCGAACGCGCGCGCCGCGCGGGGCATGTGAGTCGCGTCGGTCACCAGCACCACCGTGCGGATATTCCGCCCCGCCAGCGCCTTCGCCATGTAAAGCGAGTTCTGACGCGTATCGAAACTCCCGTCTTCGACCAGCGTCACGCGCTGCACGAATCCGCTCTCGAGAAGGTTCTTCATCAGCTCGGCCTCCCCCAGCACGC
>MERB01000045.1:0-156 GCA_001770475.1 Betaproteobacteria bacterium RIFCSPLOWO2_02_FULL_66_14
CCGCCGCCGCTGATGCGGATGCCGACCGGCGCGGCCGCGAGCATCGAGCGCAGGCACAGGAGCGCGATGCCGGCGCCGAACAGGACTAGGCCCGCGAGGAACACCGGGCCGTCGAGCACCGGCACGTAGTTGGCCATGACCGGCGCTGCGCGCTCG
>MERB01000045.1:296-1423 GCA_001770475.1 Betaproteobacteria bacterium RIFCSPLOWO2_02_FULL_66_14
GTCGACGTGCACGACCAGCGCCACGCGGAAGAAGTCGGCGACCGGGAACAGGCCCATCAGCTGCGGGGTGCGCGACAGCACCAGCAGGATGGAAAACAGGCCCGAGGCGAGCAGCGCCGTGAGGCCCAGGGCCAGCCAGGCGAGCACCAGGGGCCTGCGCGCGTCCTGCGGCACCGCGAGGTCGAAGGCGGATTCGGCGTCAGCCAATGTGTCGCTCGCAGGTCGCACGCGTTCGGCCGGTCGGGCCGCCTGCGGCGCCGGTGCCAGCGGCAGCAGCGCGAGCGCAAGGGTGAGTGCGGCCGCCAGCAGCCACACCGACTGCGCGGATGTCGCATCGACCAGCGGGTGGAGGAACAGGAAGAACCAGTCCAGCGAAAGAGTCGCTGCGACATGACCGGGCCGCGCCGGGCCGAGACTTTCGGCCGGTACCGCCAGCGCGAGCAGCGCGAACATCGCGAGACTCCCGAAGATGAGCGTGCGGGGCGGCCAGACGCGTGCATGCGTCATCCGCTGCACGTGGGCCCACATGGTCCCCAACAGCAGCAGCGGCACGCCAATGTGGACGAACAGGATCAGCGAGAAGAACCGATCGCCGAGCGCGCCCGGCGTGAGGAAGTCGCGGGCCAGCTGTTCGGCGGCGAGCGGCAGGGCCTGCAGCCACTCGGCCGTAGCGGCAATGCTGTAGAGCGCGCGCTCGTCCCAAAGCAGCCACAGGCCGGTGAGGCCCGCGACCCACAGCAGCCACGCGAGCGGTATGCCGGTCAGCCAGGACAACAGGCGCGGGCTCAGGTAGTGGCCATGGGCGATTTCGCGCAGCACATGCAGGACGGTCAGCAGCAGGCAGGCGTCCGCCGAATATCGGTGCAGGCCGCGCAACAGCCGGCCCAAAAGTAGCGGGTCCTGTTGCAGCCGCCGGCCCGACTCGTAGGCGCCGCTGACGCTGGTGTCGTACAGCGCATAAGCGATGATGCCGGTCGCGATTGCGATCACGAGGCACAGGAACGCAAGCGCACCCAGGCAGCGCCAGGGATTGGCGGTAGCAGGGAAGGCACGATCGAAGCTGCCGGTGAGAATGTCGTCGGCGCTGCGCAGGGCGTGTAGCAGCACACTTAGCAGGGCTCGCATCG
>MERB01000045.1:1454-2977 GCA_001770475.1 Betaproteobacteria bacterium RIFCSPLOWO2_02_FULL_66_14
GCTGCCGTCGGCCGCGAAATCGACGATCAGGACCTGGCCGGGCGCGAGGTCAACGGCGGATTCGCCGGTAAAACGGAATTCGCCGTCCGGCCCGTCGGCGAGGCGGGCGCGAAACTGGTGGCGTCCGGCGGGAATCGCCAGGCGGCGATAGACCGTCGCAGCGCCGTCCCGGTGCAATCCGGCTGGGGGCGCTTCGATGCGGTACAGTGGCTTGCTGTCCATGTCGAGTTCGACCTTGAGCGCCGAGCGTTCTCGCGGACAGTCCATCTTGACCCGCATGTTCGGCGCCATCTTGGCGAGCTCGCTTTCGCTGCGCTCGCGGCAGGCGTGCGCGAGCCGCGCAGAATGGGTGAAGGATAGTTTGAGCACCGCTTCATTGTCGGCTCGCAGGCGGTAGGCCGGGGCGGTGGAGAAGTAGCCGAGGAACGCGGCGAAGGCAGCGTAGGCGAGCGCCTGCAGCGCGTAGCGCAGCGGCGCGGGCAGGCGGCTGGGGTCAGCCATGCGTATCGCCCGTACCACCCAGTTTCACCATGTCCGCCTGCGCGGTGCCGAGCCGCCGCTGCGGCGCGAGATGGAACGCGTCGGCGAAGCAGTCGTCGCGGGCGATGCCGTGCTCGACGAACGCCGGCTGCGCGGCTGCCACCATCTGCGCCGATCCGCAGGCGTAGACCTGATGCGCCGAAAGGTCGGGAAAATCGGCGAGGATGGCCTCGTGCACGAGGCCGGTGCGGCCCGACCACCGATCTTCCGGCTGCGGCTCGGACAGCACCGGCACGAAGGTGAAATTGTCGTGCTCGCGCGCCCATTGCTCGGCCAGCGCGCCCAGGTAGAGGTCGTCGCGTTTGCGCACGCCCCAGTAGAGGATCATGCGGCGCTTCAGGCCGGCGTGAAACGCGTGTTCCAGCATGCTTTTGACCGGCGCAAAGCCGGTCGAGCCGGCGACGAACAGGATCGGTTTGTCGCTGTCCTCGCGCAACGTGAATGCGCCCAGCGGGCCTTCGAAGCGCAGCGTATCGCCCACTTTCATGCGGGTGAATACCTCGGTGGTAAAACGCCCGTCCGGGATCCGGCGCACGTGCAGCTCGATCTCGTCTGCGGCATGCGGCGCGGTGGCGAAGGAAAAGCTGCGCTTTGTCCCGTCCGCAAGCACGATGTTGATGTACTGACCGGCATGAAAACGCAGTGCGGCGCCGCCTTCGAGCCGCAGGCACACGCGCATCACGTCGGCGGAGAGCGGTTCAAGCCGGGTCACGCGCGCGGCGTGCCGCCTGACCGGCAGGGCCTTGACACCGGCCTGCGGGACATAGCCGATCTCGACATCGCTCAAGGGCTGCGCGCAGCACAGCAGCGTCTTGCCGGCCGCGCGTTCGGCAGCGGTGAGCACGGATTCCTGATGTGGCTGCAGGCGCACCGCACCGCGCAGCAGATCGGCCTTGCACACGCCGCAGCCGCCATTGCGGCAGTCGAAGGGCATCGGCAGGCCTTCGCGCAAGCCCGCTTCGAGCAGCGTCTCTCCGGCGCGC
>MERB01000045.1:2984-4229 GCA_001770475.1 Betaproteobacteria bacterium RIFCSPLOWO2_02_FULL_66_14
GAATGCGTTCGTCGGGATGGACCGCGACGCTCCAGGCGGGCGCGCGGCCGCGCCGGCGGGGCGGCAGCCACGGCAGGGCCACCAGCAGCAGCGTCGTGCCGAGCACGACCAGCCAGGTCTGTCCCGGCCCCCAGATCTCGATGAGCGGATAGACCGGCAGATAAAACCAGTCGAAATCGATGGCGGCGGCCTGGGTCGCCATGTCCGCCGGGGCCTGGCTGAGCGCGGGTTTGACCAACGACAGGATGGTCAGGCTGGCAAGGGTGCCGATCATCAGCGGCCGGGGCGGGCTGGTCTTCGCCCCGGGCGTGCGCTGCGTATGGATCCACAGTACCGCCAGCAGGCCTAACGGCAGCCCGATATGGATGAACGACAGCAGCGAGAACAGGCGGTCGCTGACGTTGGCGTTGGAAACGAAGTTGCGCGTCATCGAGCCGCCGATCACCGGCAGCGCATCGAACCATTCGGTGGTCGCCGTGACCACGAACTGCGACAGCCTGTCCCACGGCAGCATGTAGCCGTTGATGCCCGAAGCATAGGCGAGCCACAGAACGGCCACGCCGGAAACCCACGAGAACCAGCGGAATCCACGGTGGCGGCCGAAGGTGAAATGGCGCAGCAGGTGCAGGAGCATGGTCACCACCAGTCCGTCGGACGCGTAGCGATGAAGGCTGCGCAGGATTCCGCCGGCAAACCACTGGCCGCGCGTCAGGGCCTCGACCGACGGATACGCGCTGGCGACGCTGGTCTCGAAGAACGCGTAGATATACAGGCCCGTCGCGACGGCGACCCAGAACAGGAAGTAACTGATGGCTCCGAGGTAGTAGAACGGATTGAGGCGTTCACCAAAGAAGGCGTTGAAAAGTTTCTCTAAAGCGATGAACGCGTTTTGGGCGGCTTTCTTCAAGGTGGAGGCAGTTTAAGACGTCCCCTCCGGCGCGCCCTCCATTCGGCGAAGAAGAACCACCCCATAGTCAGCGCGAAAGTGAGGCCTCCGGCGACTTCCAGCAGCAGGCCGTACTTGAAACGATACTTGCCGGTCGCCGGATCGAAGTCCGTGCACAGGATGCGCACCCGGTCGATCAGGTCCTCGAGCCGGAACTGCTGCGGCACCGGCGCGTTGCGCAGCAGCTGCGCGAGCGGCTCGCCGATGGAGGCGGCGGTAAGCTGCTCGCCGTAGATCTGCCGGTAGACGCGTCCCTCCGCATCGAGCAGCGTAGCCTGGACCACGTGATCGAAGCCCGC
>MERB01000045.1:4352-8828 GCA_001770475.1 Betaproteobacteria bacterium RIFCSPLOWO2_02_FULL_66_14
TTGCGGCGAATCGGCCGGCTGGTTGAAGCCGATGCTGACGACGTTGAACTGGCTGGTGCCGAAGATGCCGCGCCCGCCCTCGATCGCGGACTGCAGCGAGCGGGTGGTCAGGGGACAGACCTGGAAGCAGCCGGTATAGATGAAACTCACCAGCAGCGGCTTGCCGCGGTAGCTCGACAGCCGGACCGGCTTGCCGTCTCGGTCCAGCAGCGTGAAATCGCCGATGGTTTTTCCGACCACCGCCTGGCTGGCGCGCAGCGCCGCGGCCTGATCCAGCGTCACCGGCGTTGGCGCAGGCGTGCCGGCCGCGGCCAGCACCTGGCCGACAGAGAACGCGGCAAGCGCCAGCGTCAGCCGCAGCGCAAGGGCCGGCATCTGCCGTCAGCCCAGCAGGCTGTCGAGGGTCGCGGCCGCGAGCAGCAGGCTGAGTTGGACCAGCGACGCAAAGAACGCGCCCATGGCAGTCTTGCGCGAGGGAGTCTGTGCCAGCAGCCAGGCCTTGTAGGTGAAGTACCCGCCGCCCGCCACAGCGCCGGCCATGTACACCGGACCGGCTTCGAACAAGCCTGGCAGCAACGCGGTCAGTGCCAGCGCGATCGTGCTCCAGAGCACGATGCGCGCCGCGCGCGCCGTTCCGACGACCACCGGCAACATCGGTATGCCTGCAGCCGCGTACTCCTCGCGGTTGGCGATGGCGAGGCTCCAGAAATGGGGCGGCGTCCACAGGAACAGGACAAGCGCCAGCAGCAGCCCGGGCGGCCCGAGTGCCGGGTCGACCGCGGCCGCGCCCGCCAGCACGGCAAAGCTGCCCGCCAGGCCGCCGATCACGATATTGAGCCAGCTGCGGCGCTTCAGCCAGACGGTGTAGACCACCCCGTAGAAAAACGCGCCGAGAAAAACGTACCCGGCGGACACCGGATTGATCACCCAGGCGGCCGCGGACACGGCGACGACGAGAAGCATGGCGATCAGCAGCAGCCACCAGGGCGAACACGGCAGCGCCCCGGTAACGAAGGGGCGGCCGCGGGTACGCTGCATCAGGCGATCGCCATCCCGCTCGTAGTACTGATTGAACGCCCCGGCGCTGGCGGAAGCGATCAGTACGGCGATCGCCAGCACCAGCACTTCGAACCCGCCCGGCGCGGGACCCGGCGTAACGGCCAGGCCCACCAGCGCGGTGAGCATGATCATGAAGCCGATGCGCAGCTTGAACAGCCCCAAGACATCGCGGGCGAGGCGCGCCATCGGCGCCGTGTCGACCGTCCTGGCATTCAGCATCGTGTTCATCGCCTTGGTCCTCCCGCCCGGCTAGCTCAGCCCCCAGACCTGAGACAGGTACTTCCAGTTGATGAAGTAGTAGAGGACGAACGACACGAGGAACACCATCGCCAGGGCGAACGTGCCTGGCGCGGCGAACCCCGCGGAGCCGTAGGTCTGCGCAGCAAGGGTGGGCGCCAGCCGCGGTATCGGCGTGAATTTCGGACTTTTGGCACCCTCATCGAGCCTGCGGCCCCACAGCAGCGAGCCCACCGTGATGTAGATGTAGATCGCGCCCCCGGCGATGGCAGCCATGCCGGCGATGCCGACCAGGCCCATCATCAAATAGGCGGCCCCCGGCCATTCGTAGGCGAGCGCGTTGCCGGCAAAGGCCATGTCCCAGTGGCGACGCGACACGCCCAGCGTGCCCGCACCCATCATCACCAGCACGAACGCGTACATCGACAGGCCAAACAGGTAGGGCTGCCATTGCGCCAGGCCCGGGTTGATCATCTCGCGCCGGAACAGCACCGGGATCAGGAAGTAGGTCAGCGCCATGAACGACAGCGTGGTGCCGATCACCACCGTGGCGTGGAAGTGCCCCGGCACGTAGATAGTGTTGTGGATGATCATGTTGAGCTGCTCGGTGCCCATCATCACGCCGGAGATGCCGCCGAGGAAGCCAAAGCCGATCAGGGCGATGAACATGCCGGAGAACACCGGGTTGCCCCAGGGCGCCTTGCGCAGCCATTCGAACAACCCGTTATTGAAGCCCTTCTGCCGCTGCGCGACTTCGATCGCGCCCGGGATCGTCAGGCCGTGGATCATCGAGGCGAGCACGGCGAAGTACATGAAGTAGCTGGTGTTGACCACCTTCCAGCCGGTGCTCAGGCCCGGGTCGGCCAGCAGGTGGTGCGCGCTCGCCAGCTGCAGGAACAGGATGTAGAGCAGGAACGCGCCGCGGCTGACCCGCTCGGACATCGGTTTGGCGCCGAAGGCGATCGCCGCGACCGCATACCAGATCGAAATGTGCGCCGCGACGTTGATCTGCTGCGACGAATGGCCGAAGGCCCACCAGATGGTGCGGTACACCAGGGCGTCGACCGACTGGATCACGCCGACGGACATGAGGAAGGTGGGGATCAGGATGATCGCGCCCGAGGTGATGGTGAACACCGCGATGATGGCCGCGGTGATGGCGCCGAAGGTGACCAGCGGCACCGAGCCCTGGTAGGTGCGGTCGCGCCTGGCGATCACCAGCGTGCCGAAGAACACGAAGCAGGCGATCAGCGCGCCCACGGCAAACAGGATCAGGCCCAGATAGAACGCCGGCGCCGCCATCATCGGCACATAGGAGGTCATCATCACGCTCGAGCCGCCCTGGAACACCGCGACGTTGTTGGTGACCGCGCCGATCAGCATGAGCGCGAACGCGAGCCAGGCGATCTTCGGCGTGGCGAGGCGGCAGCGCAGCAGCGTCGAGGAGCAGAAGTAGAGGACCGCCACTTCGAAGAAGATGATCCAGAAAATCAGCATGTCGATGCCGTGAGCGGTCAGCACCATGTAGAAGGTGTCGGCCGCCAGCCAGTGGACCGCGGGCCAGCGCGTCAGCACCACGCCGATCGCGAGTATGCCGCCGACCAGCAGCGCGACGACCGCCGTGACGGCATTCACCATCATCAGTTTCTCGGCCTGCGATTCGAACTGCAGCCCCGAGCGGGGGCAGGTACGGTAGGTGGTGGCGTTCATCGGCTCCCCTTTCACTTGACGTAGAGCCGGCTCACCATCGTGTGATGGTTGATGCCGCAGAATTCATTGCATACGATCGAGTAGGTGCCCGCCTTGTTCGGCGTCACCGTGACCACGTGCTCGTAGCCCGGCACCACCTGGATGTTGATGTTGGCGGGCTGCAGCGAAAAGCCGTGGTTGTAGTCCATCGCGGTGAGGTGCAGGCGGTAGGTCTTGTCCTTTTCCAGTTCCAGAATCGGCCAGAAGGCCCACAGCCTTGCGATCAGGTAGACGTCGCTGCCCGGAGGGGGCGCCACTACGGGAATCTTGGCATCCGTTTCGGTGCGCACCGTGTACTTGTCCACCATCGCCTGGGTCTTTTTGGTGAACAGGTCCGGCGTGGTCCTGTAGGTCTCGGTGGAAAGATTCTGCCGTCCGTACACGTGCCAGCCGACCATCATCGCGAACATGATCAGGCACCAGATCAGGGAGATGACGATCCAGGTGCCCTCCACGCGATCCAGGGGATGCTTCCACCACAGCCGTTCCGACGGGGGCAGTATTGCGCTCATGGGCGTTTCCTCTCGGGGATTGGATGGGCGACCGCGCGTGTCCGGCGGCCGCCTACTTGGCCAGCGGTACCGTGAGGATGTCGAAGACGCCCCACACGGTGTAAAGGACCATCGGAATCATCACCCCGAGAAACAGCAGCAGGAACGGGTTGTCGAGCAACTGCTGCATCGCAGGAACGGGCTCATCCTGCGGCTCATCCGGATCGACCGTACTTTGCGTGGTGTTGGACATCGCGCGCTCCTCTTTTTGGGCAATCCGGCGGACTGTTGCGCAATGCGGATGCGCGCGGTTTGATATGAATCAAGCAATTTCGGTTATGCAGTCGCAGCATGCCGAAATGTCCAACATCGCTCGCATCAGGTTCCTCGCAGGCGCATCGGCCCTGCTCATGCTGGCCGTCGTCGCGGCAAGCGCCTATATCCGCGCAAGCGGTGGGGTTGATGTTCAGATTGCGCGCGCAGCGCACCGCGCCGCAGCATCGTCCGTCGCATTGCTTGTGTTCGCGCTCATGGCGCTTGCATGGGGCCATCACCAATTGCGCGTCGCGGCAGGCATCGCGTTCGTATTGATGCTCGCGCTCTCCGCCGTGGGCTGGATCACCGGAACCACGCCACCCCCGGCGGCGGCAATCTTCAACCAGTCCGGCGGACTTGTCCTCACCGCGCTGCTGGCATGGCTATATGGCCGCGCCGCCGCGCGAAATCCGCAGGCGACCGATCGCAAGTTCGCGCTGGCCGCTCTCGTGCTCGCCGGCCTGCAGGCGGCGTTCGGCGGCACGCTGGCGTTTTATGCGACGCAAGCGTCCGTCGGCATGTTCATCGCGCACGCGGTCTGCGGCATCGCCGCGGCACTCGCCGTGGCCGCGCTCGGCTGGCGCTACGCGGCATGCGCGGCGCTCGCGCCCGTGCTCGGCATCGT
>MERB01000045.1:8889-9179 GCA_001770475.1 Betaproteobacteria bacterium RIFCSPLOWO2_02_FULL_66_14
TCACGCGCTGGCGGGCGCCCTGTTGCTCGCCGCCGTGGCCCACGCTCACGCGCGCGCCTCGGCCTCCGCTTGACGCTTAATACACATCAAGGCCGCGGCGCACTGATTGCAGAGAATGCATCGGATGCCGATTGCCGCATTGCCGCCCGAGGGCGAACGCGTCCTCGACCTGCGCGGGCTTGAGCCGCCCGAGCCGCTGCTGCGCGTGTTCGAGGCGCTCGACGCCGAGCCGGAGCAGCCGCTGCGGGTGCGCTTCCCGCGCGAACCCTTTCCGCTCTACGCCATGCTGC
>MERB01000045.1:9247-9726 GCA_001770475.1 Betaproteobacteria bacterium RIFCSPLOWO2_02_FULL_66_14
AAGGCTTAGAATCGACCGGGAAACCGGTCACCTGGGAGTTGCAATCGGATTGATCCTGCCTGACGCACCCGGAGGCACGCCCGCCCCCGGCGGCCGCAGCGCGCTGTTCGCGCTCGGCTTTCGCCCGCTCTATCTGCTCGCCGGCGCCTACGCGGCGCTCGGCGTGCCTCTCTGGGCGCTGCAATACCTCGGCTGGCTTCCCGGCGTCAGCCTGTCCTGGCACGCGCATGAAATGCTGTTCGGCTATGCGTTCGCGGTGATCGCCGGATTCCTGCTCACCGCGGTGCGCGCCTGGACCGGCCGGCCGACGCCGACGGGCGCCGCGCTCGCGGCCATCGCCGCGATCTGGCTCAGCGCCCGCGTACTCGCCGTGTTCTCGCTGCCCGCGGCCGCCGCGGCCGATGCGGTGTTCGCCATCGCGGTCGCCTGGGGAATCGGCCGGCCGATCGTCGCGAGCCGCAACCGCAACTGGTTCTTCA
>MERB01000045.1:9884-9983 GCA_001770475.1 Betaproteobacteria bacterium RIFCSPLOWO2_02_FULL_66_14
GCGCGCCGCATTGCGGCACTTGAGACTGCTTGCATCGCTTCGGTTCTGCTCTTACTGGCAACTGACTTCCTTGATTCAAACAGCAGCGCCTTGGTTGCG
>MERB01000046.1:0-16387 GCA_001770475.1 Betaproteobacteria bacterium RIFCSPLOWO2_02_FULL_66_14
GTTCGTCTGCTTGGCGGGGTTTTCGTTCACCAGGCGCAGGTTCTTCGCCACCTCGTTCGCGTTCGGCGTCCTGCCCGCGGCAAGCGAGGGCAGGCTCTCGCGGACGTTTTCTTCGCTGAAGAACTTGTTGCCCTTGACCTGCACGTTCTTCACCTTCGCCTCGATCACCCGCAGCAGCACTTCGCCCTTGGCCAGTTCCTGCTCCGGCAGATACACCTGCACCGCGCTGTAGCCGCGCGCGCGGTAGGCGGCCTCGAGTGCTTCCAGCGCCTTTTGCACGTCGCCAAAGTCCCGGCCCTTGCCGGTGAACGGCGCAACCATCGCCTCAACCTCCGGCGCCGCAAGCAGCGTGTTGCCCTCGACCCGGTAGCGCTCGATGTCGAATCGCAGCTCCAGCGGAGTCTGCACGGCGGGGGTCTGGGCGAATGCGGGAAACGCTATCGCGATCGCTAAGGCGGCACAGACACCCCGCAACGCCGCCTGCGTCGCTATTGTTTGAGGCATATCAACAAAGTATAGGTGAATCCGAAAGGAAGTGGATAAGGGCTGACAACATTTTTTCCTGCCCGGCCGTCGCGATCCTGCAACACAGCACCCTGCCGGGTTCAGGCGCTCTTCAGTTCCGGGCGAGACCGGAAGTACTCCAGGGCCTCCGGATTGGCGAGCGCTTCGAGGTTCTTGATGGGCTTTCCGTGAACTATTTCACGAACCGCCAGCTCGACGATCTTCCCGCTCTTGGTTCGCGGAATGTCGGGAACCTGCAGGACCTTGTCCGGGACATGCCGCGGCGTGGTGTTGTCCCTGATGCGCTGTCGGATTTTCGTGACCAGCGTATCGTCGAGCGCGAGGCCTTCCTTGAGCTTGACAAACAGGACGACCCTCACGTCACCGCGCCAGTCCTGGCCGATGACCAGAGACTCGACGACTTCCTCGAGTTGCTCCACCTGACGGTAGATTTCCGCGGTTCCGATGCGCACACCCCCGGGGTTGAGCACCGTGTCCGAGCGCCCGTAGATGATCATCCCGCCGTGCGCGGTGATTTCGCACCAGTCGCCGTGACGCCAGACGTTGGGAAATACTTCGAAATACGCCGCGCGGTACCTGGCGCCGTCGGGATCGTTCCAGAACCTTACAGGCATCGACGGAAACGCCCGCGTGCATACGAGTTCTCCCTTCTGCCCCACCGCCGGCCGTCCCTGCTCGTCGTACACCTCCACCGCCAGTCCCAGGCCCTTGCACTGGATCTCGCCCCGCCACACCGGCAGCATCGGGTTGCCCAGCACGAAGCACGACACGATGTCTGTGCCGCCCGAGATCGACGACAGGCACACGTCGCGCTTCACGTTGGCGTAAACGTAGTCGAACCCCTCGGGCACGAGCGGCGATCCCGTAGAGAGTATGGTCCGCAACGCCGACAGGTCATGCGTGCGGATCGGCGCGAGATCGATTTTGGCGATCGCGTCGATGAACTTGGCCGAGGTGCCGAGGTGGGTCATGCGCTCGGCCTGCGCGAAATCGAACACGACGCGCCCGCGCGAGGCAAACGGCGAACCGTCGTAAAGCAGCAGCGTGGCGCCGGAGGCCAGGCCCGACGCGAGCCAGTTCCACATCATCCAGCCGAGCGTCGTGAAATAGAACAGCCGGTCGCCGGGCCTGACATCCGAGTGCAGCCGGTGTTCCTTCAGGTGCTGCAGCAGCGTGCCGCCGGTGCCGTGCACGATGCACTTCGGCACTCCGGTGGTGCCGGAGGAATACAGGATGTAGAGCGGGTGCTCGAAGCCGACGGCTTCGTATTCCATCGCGCGTGCCTCGAACGGCGCAATGAAATCCGCGAGCGACACGCCCAGGGTCGATTGCCGGCCCAGATAGGGCATGACGACGCACTGTTGCACGCCTGGCAGTCCCTTCAGAATCTCCGCGGCCCGGCCGAGCGTATCGAATTCCTTCCCGCCGTAGTAATACCCGTCGGCGCAAAACAGCAGTTTCGGCTCGATCTGCCCGAAGCGGTCGAGCACGCCCCGCACGCCGAAATCCGGCGAGCACGACGACCAGATCGCGCCGATGCTCGCCGTCGCGAGCATCGCCGCAACCGACTCCGGCAGGTTCGGCAGGTGTCCCGCGACGCGGTCGCCCTTGCCGATTCCCGCGGCGCGCATCGCCTGCGACAGGCGCGAAACGAGATCGCCCAATTCCTTCCACGACATTCGCCGCCGGATCCGGTCTTCGCCCCAGAACACCATCGCGTCGCCCGGCTCGTCGCCGCGGTCGCGCAGCAGGTTTTCGGCGAAATTGAGTCGCGCGTCCGGGAACCAGCGCGCGCCGGGCATGCGATCGCCATCGTGCAGGATTCGCGCGCCTTTCGTCCCGCGGACCTCGCAGAAATCCCAGACGAGACTCCAGAATTCGTCGCGCCGCTCGATCGACCATCGGTGCAACGCTTCCCAATGGTCGTGCCCCGCGCGCTGCATGAAGCGCGCAAGGAGGCTTTCCGCAGCGCGATCGGCGTCCGGGATCCACAGCGGTTCTTGAGTCAAGCGGTCTCCGCTTTCTCGATGAGCGTGCGCGCGGCATCCGGTATGCGCGTCGGTTTCTGCGTTGCAATGTCGACGAACACGACTACCGCCTCGCCGGTCGCGTACGGATCGGGGTCGCCGTCGACCCGCAATTCGTAGTATGTGGCAACGCTCGATCCGCCGATCCGCCCGACGAGCAGGCGAACCTCCACGGTTCCCGGATAGGTGATCGGCTTGCGGTAATGGCAGGCCGCGTTGACGATCACGATGCCGGCGGTTTTCCATGCCTCCTGCGGAATCAGTGCTTCGACCCAGGAGATCCGCGCCTGCTCCATGTAGCGGAAGTACACGGTATTGTTCACGTGTCCCATCGCGTCCATGTCGCCCCAGCGGATCGGGATGCGCTCGAGATGGGCTAAGCGGCGCGAATCTGCCATCGTGGTCTGGTCGTGAGCTTGTCTTGCGTGTGATAACGTAATATGGGATGATGTTATCATGATTCGCACGCAAATCAGCCTGGCCGAATCGGAGTACGCGGCGGCCAAACGCGAAGCCAGCCGGCTGGGCATCTCCCTCGCCGAGTTGCTGCGGCGCTCGCTGCGCACGATGGTGCCTGCGGACCTCACCAAGCCCTGGATGCGATACGCCGGAATGGTGGCATCGGGTGACCCGCGCTCGAGCGAGCGCATCGATGAGGTCATCTATGGCCAGAAAGGCTGACGCCTACGTCGATACTTCGGCGCTGATCGCTTTCGCGGATCGCTCGGACAGCCATCATTCCCTGTTCAAGCGACTGTTCGCGTCGCCGCCGCCTCTGGCAACGACGGCCCTGGTCGCAGCCGAAGGCCACGGCTGGTTTCTGCGGCGCTATGATCGAACCCGCGCACTGCAGTTTCTCGCCATGATCGAAGACATGCTACCGCTTCGCGTCCTGCCGGTCGGCCAGCCCGAGCTGGCTGCCGCTGCGGCAATCCTGCGCCGATTCTCCGACCAGGATCTGACGATCGCCGACGCGGTCGGGTTGCATCTGATGAGCACGAGAAAAATCAGATCCTGCTGGTCAACGGACTGGCACTTGGGCCTGACGGGCGTACCGCTCGCGATAGACCAGAACTGAGAAGGGCGATGCAGCGCGAATCGATGCAGTACGACGTCGTGATCGTCGGCGGCGGACCGGCCGGCCTGTCCGCAGCGATCCGGCTGAAGCAGCTCTCGTCCGAAACTTCGGTTTGCGTGCTGGAAAAAGGTTCCGAGATCGGCGCCCACATTCTTTCCGGTGCCGTGATGGACCCGCGCGGGCTGGACGAACTGATCCCCGACTGGAAACAGCAACGCGCGCCGGTGACGGTCCCGGTGGCGGAAGACCGCTTTCTGTTTCTCACCGAGAACGGGGCGAAACGCACGCCGAACTGGATGCTCCCGGGCTGCTTCAGGAACCATGGCAACTACGTCATCAGCCTGGGCAGCCTGACGCGCTGGCTGGGGCAGCAGGCGGAAGTTGCAGGCGTGGAGATCTTTCCCGGCTTCGCCGCTGCGGAAATTCTGTTCGACGACCAGGGTGCGGTGCGCGGCGTCGCCACCGGCGACATGGGCGTGGATCGCAAGGGCGGCAGGACCGACGCGTACCAGCCGGGCGTCGAGTTGCACGGCAAGTACACGTTCTTCGCCGAAGGATGCCGCGGGCACCTCGGCCGGCAGCTCGAAGAGAAGTTCGATCTGCGCAAGGAGGCCGACCCGCAGGTCTACGGCATCGGCTTGAAGGAACTTTGGGATCTGAAGCCCGGGAAGCATCAGCCGGGGCTCGTCGTGCACACGGCGGGCTGGCCGCTCGATTCCTCGACTTACGGGGGATCGTTCCTGTACCACCTCGAGAACCACCAGGCGGCGGTCGGATTCGTCGTCGGGCTGGCCTATCGCAACCCGTATCTCAGTCCGTACGAGGAATTTCAGCGCTACAAGACGCATCCCGCGATCCGCGGTTTCCTGGAGGGCGGCAAGCGCGTCGCCTACGGCGCGCGGGCGATTTCCGCGGGCGGCCTGCAGTCGCTGCCGCGGTTCGTGTTTCCCGGCGGGTGCCTGATCGGCGACGAGGCGGGATTCCTCAACGCCTCGCGGATCAAGGGCAGCCACGCGGCGATCAAGACTGGAATGCTCGCTGCCGAGGCGGCGCACGCCGCACTTGCGGCGGGACGTTCCGGCGACGCGCTTGAGAGTTACCCGGACGCGTTCCGCGGGTCGTGGCTGTTCGACGAGCTCTGGCGAGCGCGCAATTTCAAGCCCTGGATGGCGAAGGGCCTGTATACCGGGTCGGTCATGTTCGGCATCGACCAGATCGTGTTCGGCGGCAAGGCGCCGTGGACGCTGCGTCATCGCCACGCCGACCACGACACGCTCGTTCGGAAGAGCGACGCCCGGCCCATCGCCTACCCGAAGGCGGACGGCGTGCTGACCTTCGATCGCCTCACGAACCTTGCGTTTTCGAACACCAACCACGCCGAGGACCAGCCCGTTCACCTGACGCTGAAGAACGCGTCGGTGCCGATCGACGTCAATCTCGCCCTGTACGATGCGCCCGAGCAGCGCTACTGCCCGGCGGGCGTCTACGAGATCGTGCGCGAAGCCGACGGCGGCAACCCGCGCCTGCAGATCAATGCGCAGAACTGCGTGCACTGCAAGACCTGCGACATCAAGGACCCGACGCAGAACATCGTCTGGGTCGTTCCCGAAGGCGGCGGCGGCCCCAACTATCCCAACATGTAACCCCGACCCGGGATCGGAGCAAGCCTTCGCGAGCCCCGCGTATCGCGAATCGTCGCTCGCAGGCCTACTCCGGCCCCAGGTCTCGACTTCAATGCGAGAAACCGGAATGACCATGTTCAAGACTGCAGACCTCTACGACGCGCATGGCGACCAGGTTCACGTGCTCGCGCCGATGCTGCGCCATTTCGGCGGCACGCAACGGTTTTGCGGAACGATCGCGACGCTCGCGGTCTACGAGGACAATCTGCTCGTACACGAGCAGCTGAAAGAGCCCGGCAAGGGACGCGTGATCGTGATCGACGGCGCGGGGAGCCTGCGCGCCGCGATCGTCGGCGACATCCTCGCGCAGCGCGCGAAGGACATGGGTTACGTCGGGTTCGTCATCAACGGCTGCGTGCGCGACGTTGCCGATTGCGCCCGCATCGAGATCGGCCTGATGGCGATCGCGGCGAACCCAACCCGGCCAAAGAAGAAAGGCTTCGGGGAGCGCGCATTGCCGCTCGCCTTCGGCGGGGTGAAGTTCGTTCCCGGCGACTGGCTCTACGCCGACGAGGATGGCGTGCTCGTCTGCGCGCGGAAACTCGTCTGAGGCGGCTTACTTCCGGTACATCGCCTGCACGACCACGATGCGCGCCTCGTCGAGGTTGCGCACGAGTTGCTCGAACTTCTGCGTGGCGTCCGGCCCCATGAGCAGGTGCAGCCCGAGCGGCGGGCGGCCGCGCGTCGCGAATCGCTGCATCAGCGACTGGAACCACGCCAGCGACTTGGCGCTCACGTCCTCCCAGTGACGCCGTCGCAGGCGCCGCGAATCGAGGATCCGCCCGCCCTCCTCCGGCGAGACGAGATGGCTGATTGCGGCCGTTCCCGCCCACGGCACCGGAAAGTGCGGCTGACCGCCCGGTCCCTGAAATACGTCGTGGAACAGCAGCCGGCCACCGGGCTTCAGCACGCGATGGATTTCGCCGTAGAAATGCGCTTTGTCCTCGACGTTCATCTGCACGTGCTCGGTCCAGACGATGTCGAAACTCGCGTCCTCCACCGGCAGCGCGACGGCGCTGGCCGCGCGGAATTCCGTGACCGCGGCGAGGCCGCAGCGTTCCGAGAGCATCGTCGCCACGCGGCAGAATTCTTCGCTCAGGTCGACGCCGGTCACGCGGCAGCCGTATTCCGCGGCAAGAAAGCGCGCAGAGCCGCCGATCCCGCAGCCGACGTCGAGAACCCGGCGCGATGCGTCGAGTCCCGCGATCACCGCCAGTTCCCGGGTCGCATCGCGGCCGCGGATGTGAAACGCATCGAGCGGCGACAGATCGGCCGGCGTCAGGTGCTCGACCTCCTTCCCGGCGGTGCGCAACGCACCGAGGATTTTTTCGCCGAGACCTCCGACCGAGTAATGCGCACTGACCGCCTGCTGCTCCGATTGCGCCATGCGATGGATTCCGTTCCCGAATCGTCCGAGGACGATAATAGCGCAGGCGGTTTCTCTCGATGCCCGGCGCAAAGATCCCCACGGAACTGACAGAGTCGTTTCAGCCGGTGTTCGGCGCGGCGGTGACGCTGCGTCCCCTGCGCCCCGAGGATGCCGACATCGAGACTGCGTTCGTCGCAGGGCTCTCTCCAGAAACGCGTGCAAACCGGCTTCTGGGCGGCGCGATCAAGCCGACGCGCGAGTACATCGAACGCCTGACGAAGGTCGATTACACCCGCGACATGGCGCTTGCGGCGACCGTGATGCTCGAGGGGCACGAGACGCTGATCGGAGTGGCGCGCTACGCGCTCGACGCAGACGCACGCGCCTGTGAGTTCGCGCTGGTGATCGCCGACGCCTGGCAGGGGCGCGGCATCGGACGGCTCATGTTGAAAAAACTGCTGGCAATCGCCGCCGCGCGCGGCATCCCGCGCATGTACGGCGACACGCTTGCGGTGAATCGCGCCATGCTCGCGCTCGGAAAAGCCTCGGGGTTCAGCCTCGTGCGCCACCCTGACGAGGCGCACCTCACCCGGATGGTTCGCGACCTGGGTTGAGCCGGATCGAAGGCCCGCCGATCCGGGCGCCGGACCAGGAACAGGGGAACCCAGGTTCCCCCGTACGCCCTCCTACGCCGCGAGGAACTGGTCTTCGTTCAGCGCCATCACGGCCGCCGACCCGTTCACGATCGAATCGCGCAGGCCCCCGGCCTGCGACAGGACATGATCGCCGAAGAACCGCGCAGTAGCGATCTTGGCCGAATAGAAGGCCGAATCGCCATCGTCCGCCGCCAGTTTGCGTTCCGAGATCAGCGCGGCGCGCGCCATCTGCCAGCCTCCGCAGACGATTCCCATGAGCTTGAGAAACGGCACCGCGCCGGCAAACGCGACTCGGGGATCCTTACCCGCCTGGCCGAGAATGAATTCGACACTTGCAGCGATCGCCGCGGCGCCTTCGGCGAGCGACTTGCGCAGCGCCTGGATGTCGGCGTTCGAGGACTTCCCGAGCTCGCCGTCGAAGCGCTGCAGCTCCGCAATCAGCGCTTTGACCGTCGCTCCGGCTTCGCGCGTGATCTTCCGCCCGAGGAGGTCGTTCGCCTGGATTCCCGTCGTGCCCTCGTAAATCGTCGTGATGCGCGCGTCGCGGTAGTACTGCGCGGCACCTGTCTCCTCGACGAACCCCATGCCGCCGTGCACCTGCACGCCGAGCGAAGCGACCTCGATTCCGGTTTCGGTCGACCAGCCTTTCACCACCGGGATCAGCAGATCGACGAACGCCTGGGTGCGCTGACGCACTGCCTTGTCGGGATGGCGGGCCGCGGTATCCAGGGCCGCGGCAACGACGTAGGCAAGTGCGCGCATCGCCTCGGTCTGCGATTTCATGAGCATCAGCATGCGGCGCACGTCCGGGTGCCGGATGATCGGCACCGCCTTGCCGCCTTCGAGCAGATCGCGCCCCTGGACGCGTTCCCTCGCGTAGGAGACCGCGCGTTGCGTCGCGCGTTCGGCAATCGATACGCCCTCGAGCCCGACTGCGAAGCGCGCGGCGTTCATCATGATGAACATGGTTTCGAGTCCGCGGTTTTCCTCGCCGACGAGATAACCGACTGCCTTTTCATAGGCCATGACCGCCGTGGGGCTGGCGTGGATGCCGAGCTTGTGCTCGATCGAGACGCACTGGACGCCATTGCGCGCCCCCAGGCTGCCGTCAGTGTTCAGCATGAACTTCGGCACGACGAAGAGCGAAATCCCCTTCACGCCCTCGGGCGCGTCCGGGGTGCGCGCGAGCACCAGGTGGACGATGTTGTCCGTGTAGTCGTGCTCGCCGAAGGTGATGAAGATCTTCTGCCCGCTGATCAGGTAATGCTCGCCGTTGCGCTCGGCGCGCGTGCGCAGCAACGCAAGATCCGACCCCGCCTGGGATTCCGTCAGGTTCATGGTGCCGGTCCACTCGCCGCTCGCCATTTTCGGCAGGAAGATCTTTTGCAGCGAATCGGAACCGCGCAGCTCCACTGCGTGGATCGCGCCCTGGGTCAGCATCGGGCAGAGCGAAAAACTCATGTTCGCGCTGCACCACATCTCCTCGACCGGAGTCGCGACCAGTTTGGGCAGGCCTTGCCCGCCCCAGCGGGCAGACACCGGCAGCGCGCCCCAGCCGCCCTCCACATACTTGCGGTAGGCGTCCTTGAATCCCTTGGGTGTGGTGACCGCGCCCTCGCGCAATTTCGAGCCTTCCTGGTCACCAGAATAATTCAACGGATCAAGGACTTCGGAGGCAAACCTTGAAGCTTCCTGAAGTATTGCCTCGACTGTGTCCGGGGCCGCTTCCTCGCAACCGGGCAGTTTGGCGAGATCGGCCAGACCGGCCAGCTCGTTGAGCACGAAGCTCATGTCCTTCAGGGGCGCGGCATAGGTGCTCATGGATCGACTCCGTCAGGCGGGTTTGTTCAGTTCCTCGATCAGTTCCGGCACGATCTTGAACAGGTCGCCGACCACGCCGTAATCGGCGACCTGAAAGATCGGCGCCTCCTCGTCCTTGTTCACCGCGACGATGACGCGGCTGTCCTTCATTCCCGCGAGATGCTGAATGGCACCCGAAATTCCGACCGCGATGTACAGCTCCGGCGCCACGATCTTGCCGGTCTGCCCGACCTGCCAGTCGTTGGGGACGTATCCCGCGTCGACCGCCGCGCGCGAGGCGCCCATCGCGGCGTTCAATTTGTCCGCGAGCGGCTCGAGGAGCTTGAAGTTTTCCCCCGACCCCATGCCCCGCCCGCCCGCGACGACGACGCGCGCGGAGGTGAGCTCGGGCCGTTCGGACTTGGCGACTTCGCGCCCGACGAACCGGCTCAGCCCGGAATCGGCCGGTGCCTCCAGCGCCTGCACCGACGCTGAACCGCCCGTGGCCGCGACCGCGTCGAATCCCGTGGCGCGCACCGTGATGAACTTGATCGGGTCGCTCGATTGCACCGTGGCGAGCGCGTTTCCGGCATAAATCGGCCGAACGAAAGTGTCGGGCGATTCCACCTCGACGATCTCCGAGATCTGCTGACAATCGAGCAGCGCCGCGGCGCGCGGCAGCACGTTCTTGCCGTTCGAGGTCGCGGGAGCGAGCACGTGCGAGTAATCCTTGGCGAGCGACACCAGAAGCGCGGCGACGTTTTCCGCGATCTCGTCGTCCAGAGCCGCGGCGTCGGCGTGCAGCACTTTGGCAACGCCAGCGACCTGCGCCGCCGCCTTGGCCGCGTCCGCGCACTGGTGTCCCGCGACGAGCAGGTGGATCTCGCCGCCGATCTTCTGCGCCGCGGCGACGGTGCTGAGCGTGGCTTTCCTGATCGTCCGGTTGTCGTGTTCGGCGAAAACGAGAATCGTCATGAGTCAGGACGCCCTTTCAGACAGTTGGTGTTGCTGCGCGGCGGCCCGCTGACGCGCCGCAACGCGTCGTGGTTGTTTCATATCACCTTCGCTTCGTTGCGCAGCTTCTCGACCAGCGTCTTCGCGTCGGGCACCTTCACTCCCGCCTTGCGTTTCGGCGGCTCGGTGACCTTGAGCGTCTTCAGCCTCGGCGCCACGTCGACGCCGAGCGCCTCCGGCTTGAGCGTCTCCATCGGCTTCTTCTTCGCCTTCATGATGTTCGGCAGCGTGACGTAGCGCGGTTCGTTCAGCCGCAGGTCGGTGGTCACCACCGCCGGCAACTTGATCGCGATCGTATCCAGTCCGCCGTCGACTTCGCGCGTCACCTGGACGCTCTCGCCCTCGACCTTGACCTTCGAAGCGAAGGTCGCCTGGGCCCATCCAAGCAGACCCGCAAGCATCTGGCCGGTCTGGTTCGCGTCGTCGTCGATCGCCTGCTTGCCGAGCAACACGAGCTGCGGCTTTTCCTTCTCGCAGACCGCCTTCAGGAGTTTCGCCACCGCGAGCGGCTGAAGCTCGACGTTGGATTCGACGAGGATCGCGCGGTCGGCGCCGATGGCGAGCGCCGTGCGCAGCGTCTCCTGGCAGGCGGTGACGCCGCAGGACACTGCGATGACCTCGGTCGCGACGCCGGCTTCGCGCAGGCGCATCGCCTCCTCGACCGCGATTTCGTCGAATGGATTCATCGACATCTTGACGTTGGCGGTCTCGACGCCCGTGCCGTCAGCCTTGACGCGCACTTTGACGTTGTAATCGACCACGCGCTTGACAGGCACGAGAACTTTCATCGGCGGATCCGGTGCGAAGGAATGGGAATTCGAGACTTGCAATTATACCGCCCGCGCGGTTCCGATCCGCTGCCCGCGGTCAACGACCGGAGAAGCGCGGCGCGCGCTTTTCCCGCCACGCCAGGACGCCCTCGCGCAGATCGTCCGATGCGCCGCTCCGGGCTACGCGCTCGCGGAGCGCGACCGGATCGAGGGCGCCGCGCGCAATCTCGTTGAGCGCACGCTTCATTCCCGTCACGGCGATCGGGGCGAGCGCAACCACCGTCTCCGCGAGTTCGCGCACGCGCGCATCGAGCTGCCCCGGCTCCGCCAGTTCGGTCAGGTATCCGATCGCGAGCATGCGAGCGGCGTCGATCCTGCGCGCGGTGAGAAACAGTTCCTTGGCGTGGTTGAGGCCGAGGCGCGACACGAAACGGTACAGCCCGCGTTCGTAGTAGTGCAGCCCGAGGCGAGCCGCCGGCATCTGCATTTCGGCCGCGGGCGTGCCGATCCGGAAATCGCAGGCGAGCGCGAGATCGGTCGAGCCGCCGAACACCCCGCCCTGGATCGCCGCGATCGTCACGAGCGGCAGGTCTTCGGCCCGGTTCGCGAGCCGCTCGAAGCCGTCTCCGCCGCCCGGGCGGCCCTCGCCGCCGGCGAGCGCATGAATCGCGTACCCGGCGCTGAAATGCCGGCCCCGGCCGCGGAACACGAGCGCGCGCAGCGCATCGTCGCGCTCGATCGCGGCCAGATGCTCGTGCAGCACGTCGAGGTCGCCCGGCTCGACCCGGTTCGCCTGCCGCGGACGGCAGAACTCGATGGTGGCGATTGGTCCCTCGACCGAAAGCCGCGGCGGCGCCGATTCCTCGTTCGTCATGGTCCGGCATGATAGCGACACTCGCATTGACAGCGGCAGGCCGGTGATGAAAAGTGCCGCCAGCCCGGTTTCGAACCCGCGGCCGAGGCCGGGAATGGAGTGACCGCATGATGCTCGAGGGCAAGGTGGTGATCGTGACCGGCGCCGGCGGCGGAATCGGGCGCGATTTCGCTCTCGCCATGGCTGCGCACGGCGCGAAAGTCGTGGTCAACGACGTCGGCGCCTCGGTCTCCGGCGAGGGCCACGACGCCGGACCGGCCCGGCGAGTCGCCGGCGAGATCGCCGCTGCCGGCGGCACCGCGGTCGCCAACACCGACAGCGTGGCCGAATGGGAGTCCGCGAACCGCATCGTCAAGACGGCGATCGATGCCTTTGGCCGCATCGACGCGGTCGTGAACAATGCGGGAATCCTGCGCGACCGGTTCTTCTTCAACCTGTCGCCTGACGACTGGAAGGCCGTGATCGACGTCCACCTGAACGGCACGTTCTACGTTTCGCGCGCCGCTGCGCCCTACTTCAAGAGCCAGAATTCGGGCCGCTACGTCAACATGACCTCGACCTCCGGGCTGATCGGGAATCTCGGCCAGGCAAACTACGCCGCGGCCAAACTCGGCATCGTGGCCCTGTCCAAGTCGATGGCGCTCGACATGGCGAAATGCCACGTGAACTCGAACTGCATCGCGCCGTTTGCCTGGAGCCGGATGATCGGCACCATTCCGGCGGAGACGCCCGAGCAGCAGGCCCGCATCGACAAGCTCAAGCGCATGGAAACCGCGAAAATCGCGCCGCTCGCGGTGTACCTTGCGAGCGACGCGGCGCGGGCGGTGACCGGCCAGGTGTTCGCCGTCCGCGCGAACGAGCTGTTCCTGATGTCGCAGAGCCGGCCGCTGCGGTCGGTGCACCGCTCGGCGGGCTGGACGCCGGAGGCGATCGCGGAAACCGCGATTCCGGCCCTGAGCGCGCAGTTCCACGCACTCGATCGTTCGCAGGACGTCTTTTCGTGGGACCCGATCTGAGAATTCGGCCGAAAGTGACCGCCGGACTTGCCCGCGCGCTGGAATTCCGCGAAGCTAGCAGCCATGGACGGTAAACGATTCGGCCGCTACCTGATCATCGGTGAGCTTGGGCGCGGTGCGATGGGCGCCGTCTACCGGGCGATCGATCCGCTGATCGAGCGCGAGGTGGCGATCAAGACGCTGCTGCCGCACCTTCCCGACCTGGAGATGGCGAAGATCCGGGAGCGCTTCCTCCGCGAGGCGCGTTCCGCGGGCAGGCTGAACCACCCCAACATCGTGACCATTTTCGACGTCGGCGAGCAGGACGACCTCGCCTACATCGCAATGGAACTGCTGGAGGGCCGCACGCTTCAGCAGATGCTCGCCGAGAACCGGCGTCTGTCGGTGGAAACGGCCGCCGATATCGCTGCGCAGGTGGCCGACGCGCTGGATCACGCGCTCGGCTTCGGAATCGTGCATCGGGACGTCAAACCGGCGAACATCATCGTGTCGGCCGGCGGGCGCGCCAAGCTGACGGATTTCGGCGTCGCCTTCCTGCCCTCCGAATCCATGACGCACACGGGTGCAGCCCTCGGTTCGCCGAAGTACATGGCCCCCGAGCAGGTGCTCGGCCAGCCGGTCGACCCTCGAGCGGACATCTTCTCGCTCGGAACCGTGCTCTACGAGATGCTCACCGGCCGCACGCCTTTCGAGCGCGAAGGGGAGTCGACCGTGTTCGCGCTGATGAACCGGATCGTGACCGACGCGTACGTGCCGCCGACGAAGGTCGATCCGAAGCTGCCGGCCGCGTTCGACGAGATCCTCGCGCGCGCGCTTGCGAAGAACGCCTCGGACCGCTATCAGCGCGCCGGCGAGATGGCCCGCCACCTGCGCAATTTCCACCAGACGCCCCAGCCGAGCGAAACGCGCAGGGCGTCGGAGCACGTCCCCGCGGTGACGGGACTGATCGCGGACCTGGACACGTTCTCCGAGACGTTCGAAAGGCAGCAAGCGGAGCGAATTCGCGCCGAGGACGAGGTGCAGCGCAAGCAGGAGGAAGAGGTGCGACGCTGGAGCGAGCACCAGGCCCAGGAGCGGGAAAAATTCGAGCGCGAGCGCGAGCTGAAGCTCACCGGAACGCCCTCCGGAACGCGACGCTCCGCGGCGATCCAGCTGGCGCGTCAGCATGCCGCGAAGCGCGCCACGGACCAGACCGCGGGACTCGACGTCGACGCGGCGGCCAAGGTCAGCGCGCGGTTGCGGGCGGCGTTCCAATACCTGAGCGAGCTGAGCAACGCGCTCACCGACGCGCAACCCGTTTCGGACCGCCCCTATTCGGCGATTTACGTAGGCAAGATCCAGAGCGCGATCCTGTGCGACGGGTTCACCGATTTCCGCTCGCGCATCGTCGCGGGGACGGAAGTGTTCGACTACGTGATGTTCAAATACAAGATCCGCTGCCCGAAACCCGCCACCATCGAGGTGGTCGGAACCGAACTGCCGTACGTTCGCGAGAAGCTCGAATCGCTGCGCATCCAGTACTCGGCCGCGGAAACCCGCAACGACATCGGCAACGTGGTGCGTGCCACCATCACCCTGTCCGGGCCGTTTCCCTGCGAAATCGTGCTGCGCGGCGATTACGACCGCTATCGCATCCGGATCGACGCCGAGAACCTGCGAAAGCTCGGTGTGCTCAAGGCGCAATTGACGCTGGATGAATTCACCGACGACGCGCTCGACGAGCTTGGCACCTACGTGCTCGGCGCGAGCGACAGCTTCGAGCACTTCTTCAAGCGGCTCTGAGCCGCGCGCGGCGCGCGGTCAGTCGCAGAAGAATTCGATCACCTCGAGGGCGCTCGCGCGCGGCTGCCCGAGCGAGATGCTGCCGTGCCTGCGGAGGGTGAATTCCTCCCGCCGGAGCATCACTTCGGGCTCGCCCTCCACGGAGACGAAACTGCCGTTGGAGCTGTGATCGATCAGCACCCAGCGGTCCTGACGCCGTTCGATCGTGCAATGCAGCCGCGATGCGTTCGCGTCGTCCACGACCATGCCCCCGGGGCTCAGCTCGCGCCCGATGGTGATCGAGTCGGGATTGCGCCGCAACCTGCGTTCGAGTTCGCCGTACTTCAGGCGCAGGATCACCTGCGCCGGCTTGGCGGCCTCACGGTGCCTGGAAATCGCGGTGGTGTCTGCGCGCTGGCTCCAGATCACCTCGCACAACTCGACCTCAGACGCCTTGCCCTTGACGGGAATCGAGTACAGCCGCCGCGTCCAGGCGCGGAACACCGGGCCGAGATCCGCCATCGTCTCCTGCGAGGTGATGATCTGGCCGCGGTTCGCCTGCTCGACGAGGCGCCAGGCGACGTTGACCGTGTCGCCGAACACGTCGCCGTCGCGCTGCATCACCGGGCCGAAGTGAAACCCGACCCGGACCCCCAACTTGGTGCTCGCGACCGGCAGCAGCTGGTCGATGGCGTGCTGCATCTCGGCCGCCGCGCCGGCCGCGAGATCGGACGTCGGGAACAGGGCCATGATCGCATCGCCGATCGTCTTCACGACGCGTCCGCCGCCCGTTTCGGTGGCCTTGCGCATCGCCGCAAGGCAGCGCTCGATCGCCTCGACGGCAACCGCGTCGCCCGCCGTTTCGTACAGGCTCGTGCTACCGCTCACGTCGGCGAACAGCACCGCCGTATTCCGCGTGACTTCCATCGTTCCTTTCGCGTCGGCTGCAGCGTCCGATTCGTCCGGATCGGCCATGCCCCGAGCATCACCCGCGAGCGAATGTAGCGCGGGGCCATGCATGGCGTAAAGGGGCGTTTTCGACTCGGCGAGGTACAGGGTTCACTCCGCCACGCGCACCGAACGCACTTCGGTGATCGGCAGCTGCGCAATCTCGCGCAGCTTCTCGTACTTTTCCGACGACAGATCGACCAGGCTTCCGATCTGCGCATAGGATGCGGGGACGAACTGCTCTCGATCGCCTTCGCCGCGCCGGGTGATCCCGAATTCGACCCGCGAGCGCTCTTCCGGCGAGAGCTTGCCCAGCAGGTTCTTGGTCGCCCAGACGGCGCCGTAACGCGCGAAATCGGACAGCCGCCCGGCATGGTTGATGGTGTCTCCCAGGACCGCGAATTCGATCGCGGTCGCCGACTGGAAGGTCCCCAGCCACTCGGTGCCCTCGTGAAGGCCCGTGTTCAGGTACAGCTCGTTGAACCAGTTCTTGCGCAGCTGCCATTCCTTGCTGATCCGCTTCATCGCCACGCGGATCTCGTGCGAGCAGGCGAGCGCGTTGAAAATGTGATTGCTGTCGGGCTGCGGAAAGAAGTAGTACACCATGCCGTCGCCCACGTGCTTGCCGTGCGTGCCGTAGTACTTGCGGAATACGGGCGACATCGCGGCCCAGATTTCGTTGATCAGCTCGAAATACTCTTCGGGCGGCAGCTCCGAGCAGATCTTGACCGAGTTCTGCAGGTCCGCGACGAGCACCGCAAGCGGCGTGAGCACCGGCAGCCGGCGGCGCAGCAGGTTGCGGATGACCACGTCGCGGCGCGCGAGAAAGTCGAGCAGCGTCGGGCCTGCGGGTCCGCCGGGGACGTA
>MERB01000046.1:16406-23721 GCA_001770475.1 Betaproteobacteria bacterium RIFCSPLOWO2_02_FULL_66_14
GCAGCGCTTCGAACTTGCCGAGAAACTGGTCGCGGGCGTCCTCGTTGTACCAGGCGAGTTCGAAGCTGTAATTGACCATGTAAGCCGGGTACGGGATTTCGTCCATGGTCAACTGCAGCCCGCGCGCGGTTGCCGGGATGGCCGGCTCTTCGGAACCGTCGCCGGCCGCCGAAAGCGCCTTCCGTGACGCGGCTCCAGATGCATCCGGCGCACGCTCCGGCAACGCCGGTGCGGGTACCGCGACCGAGGACCCTGGCGATGTCTGAGCGCCCATCCGGGCGATGATCTCCGCCATCGCCATTCCTTCGCGCTTCAGCCTTTGGATGGTTTCGATGCGCTCGAGCGCCGAATCCGGGAAGTACCCCAGGAGCTTCGGTCCGGCGCTTTCGCCTGCGACTTGGTGCAAGGTCGGTTTGGGCAATAGCCCAAATGTAATGTAATTGTTTAATGTTGCTCTGGAAATTCCTGTTTTCTCAATGATGTCTTTGCTCGAAATCATTCTGTCACGCCCCCTGGTACGTGCCGCATAGGCATTGGTCTATTTATAATTGGTTATATGTCCAATCGCAGTTTAGGTATCTGTCCAATCATGTCAATGCCCGGACTTGATATTGAGTTGCCCCGAAGCCCTCTGATGGCCTGGCCGTGGTTTTTACGCTACACCCGACCGGGCTACGGCATTTGGGCCGGCGCCTGGACACCCCATCGCCTCGAGTGCGCCCCACCGAAATCGTGGCTCCGGAAAGAGATCGGTCGGATCCGGGCGTTTCGCCATCGCCCGGGCGCTGGCCTGCGGTTTCGGTCAGACTCTCGTTCGAACCATGGCTGGACCGCTTTCACATCTCCGGGTGCTCGATCTGTCGCGGGTCCTCGCCGGCCCCTGGGCGACCCAGAACCTCGCCGACCTCGGCGCTGAAGTAATCAAGGTCGAGCGTCCGGGAACCGGCGACGACACGCGCGGCTGGGGACCGCCCTGGCTCAGGGACGGCGACGATCGGGAGACGCGTGAATCGGCGTACTTCCTGTCGGTCAACCGCAACAAGAAATCGATCACGCTCGATCTGTCGCGGCCGGAAGGTCAACGCCTTGCGAAGGAACTCGCCGGGCGTTCCCAGGTCCTGGTCGAAAACTACAAGGTCGGTACGCTTTCCCGATACGGGCTTGGTTACGAGGATCTGCGCCGGTCCAATCCCGGGCTCGTTTACTGCTCGGTCACCGGATTCGGCCAGGACGGGCCGTATGCGCCGCGGCCCGGATACGACTTCGTGTTCCAGGGCATGGGCGGACTGATGTCGATCACCGGCGAGCGCGACGGCCAGCCGGGCGCCGGGCCGCAGAAGGTCGGGATCGCGATCACCGACGTGCTGACCGGGATGTACGCGAGCGTCGCGATCGCGGCGGCGCTCACGCACCGCGAACGCACCGGCGAGGGGCAGTACATCGACTGCGCGCTGCTCGACACGATCATCGCCTTCAATTCCAACCAGATCGTGAGCTTTTTCTGCTCCGGACGGCTGCCGATTCGCTGGGGCAACGCGCACCCGCAGGTCGTGCCCTACGAGGTCTTCGCCACCTCCGACGGGCACATCATTCTCGCGGTGGGCAACGACAGCCAGTTCGCGAGCTTCTGCCAGGCCGCGGGCTGCCCCGAACTTGCGCAGGAAACGCGCTTCCGCACCAATTCGCAGCGCATCGTGCATCGCGCCGAATTGACCCCGCTCATCGCCGAGGTCATGCGAACGCGCTCGAAGCGCGAATGGATCGAGGCGCTGGAGGCCGCGAACGTGCCCTGCGGCCCGATCAACAACATGAAGGAAGTGTTCGAGGATCCGCAGGTGCGGCACCGCGGGCTGCGTATCGACATGCCGCACCCCCTGGGCGGGGTCGCTCCGATGGTCGCGAGTCCGATGCGCCTTTCCGGAACGCCGGTCGATTACCGCCAGGCGCCGCCCCTGCTCGGGCAGCACAATGCGGAAATCTACGGCGGACTGCTCGGCATGAGCGAAGCGGAGATCGCGCAGCTCGGCGCCGACGGAATCATCTGAACGTTTCGTCGGGCGAAACGGGCTCGGTGCCGCAGGCTGTTATCCTCCGGACGCCGACGTTCGTTCGCCGCAGTCCGCCTCGCGGCGGGTCGCGCGAGGCGCGAAGGCCGGCGTGATGCAGGAATGAGCCTGCGGTGAAGAGGATACCCAACCGATGAACGAACATGTCGAGTTGCGCGACGCGGTTCGCGCCCTGTGCAGCCAGTTCGACTCCGCCTACTGGCAGCGGATCGACGAAGCGCGCGGCTATCCGGAGGAGTTCGTCGATGCACTGACGCGCGCCGGATGGCTCGCGGCGCTCATCCCGGAGTCCTACGGCGGTTCCGGGCTGTCGCTCGCCGAGGCGTCGGTGATCATGGAGGAGATCAACCGATCGGGCGGCAACTCGTACGTCTGTCACGGGCAGATGTACAACATGAACACGCTGCTTCGCCACGGGTCGGAAGCGCAGAAGCGCGAGTACCTGCCGAGACTCGCCTCCGGAGAACTGCGGCTGCAGTCGATGGGCGTGACCGAGCCGGACGCGGGCACCGATACCGGCAGCATCAAGACGACCGCGGTCAGGAAGGGCGACCGCTACGTGGTGAACGGACAGAAGGTCTGGACCTCGCGCCTGCAGCATTCGGAACTGATGATCCTGCTCGCGCGCACCACGCCGCGCACGGACGTGGCGAAGAAGACCGACGGCATGTCGATCTTCCTCGTCGACAAGCGGACCGCGCTGGAAAAAGGCATGACCATGAAGCCGATCCGCAACATGGTGAGCCACGACACGCACGAGCTGTTTTTCGACAACCTCGAGATTCCGGCCGAGAGCCTGATCGGCGAGGAAGGCCGCGGCTTCCGCTACATCCTCGACGGGCTGAACGCCGAGCGCATCCTGATCGCCGCTGAATGCATCGGCGACGGCTACTGGTTCGTGGAGCGCGCGGCGAACTACGCGCGGGAGCGCGTCGTGTTCGGCCGCCCGATCGGCCAGAACCAGGGCGTGCAGTTCCCGATCGCCGAAGCCCACATGGAGGTCGAGGCGGCGAACCTGATGCGCTGGAGCGCCGCGGCGCTCTACGACGCCCGTGAGCCCTGCGGCGCGCAGGCCAACATGGCGAAGCACCTTGCCGCGAAAGCGTCCTGGGAAGCGGCCAATGTCTGCCTGCAGACCCATGGCGGATTCGGCTTCGCCGCGGAGTACGACGTCGAGCGCAAGTTCCGCGAAACGCGGCTCTATCTCGTCGCGCCCATCTCGACCAACCTGATCCTGTCGTACGTCGCCGAGCACGTACTCGGCCTGCCGCGCTCCTTCTGAGACCGCGCCGGGTGCGGCGCGCCTAGAGCGGCTTCTTCAGGAAGTGGCCCAGCTCGCCGACGATGCCGCGGCGGAAAGTGAGCACGCAGACGACGAAGATCACGCCCTGCACCACCGTCACCCAGGCGCCGAGTTGCGCGAGGTAGTTCGCCATGGCGACGATCACCAGCGCGCCCACCACCGGGCCGAACACCGTACCCAGGCCGCCGACGAGGCACATGAGCACCACCTCGCCGGACATCGTCCAATGCACGTCGGTCAATGACGCGAGCTGGAACACGATCGACTTGGTGGCGCCGGCGAGGCCCGCCAGCCCGGCCGAGAGAACGTACGCCAGCAGCTTGTAACGGTTGATGTCGTAACCGAGCGACAGCGCGCGCGGCTCGTTTTCGCGGATCGCCTTCAGCACCTGTCCGAAGGGCGAGTGGATCGCGCGATAGATCAGCAGGAAACCGGCGATGAATGTCGCGAGCACGGTCGCGTACATCGCCCAGACGTCTTTCAGGTCGAGCACGCCAAAGAGCATTCCGCGCGGCACCGCCTGGATGCCGTCCTCGCCCCCGGTGAAGTTGGCCTGCAGGCTGAAGAAATACACCATCTGCGCCAGCGCGAGCGTGATCATGGCGAAATAGATGCCCTGCCGGCGGATCGCGATCAGTCCCGTGATCAGTCCCAGCGCGGTCGCCGCCGCGGTTCCGGTCAGGATCGCAATTTCCGGCGTCAGCCCCCACACCTTGGCCGCATGCGCCGAGCCGTAGCCCGCGATGCCGAGGAACATCGCGTGTCCGAAGGACAGCAACCCACCGAAACCGATCAGCAGGTTGAAGGCGCAGGCGAACAGCGCGAAGCACATCACCTTCATGAGGAAAATCGGATACATCGCGAGCGGCGCAAGCGCGAAGAACGCCACCATGACGCCGAACGCGATGCGCTGGTGTCTCATTTCTGGCTGCCGAACAGGCCTGCGGGCTTGATCATCAGCACGATCGCCATGATGATGAAGATGACCGTGTTGGAGGCTTCCGGGTAGAACACCTTGGTGAGCCCTTCGACGATCCCGAGCCCGAAGCCGGTGACGATCGAGCCCAAGATCGAGCCCATGCCGCCGATCACCACGACTGCGAACACGACGATGATCAGGTCGGCCCCCATTCGCGGGCTCACCTGGTAGATCGGCGCCGCCATCACGCCGGCCAGCGCAGCAAGCCCGACACCGAAGCCATAGGTCAGCATGATCATGCGCGGCACGTTGATGCCGAAGGCCTGCACCAGCTGGGGGTTCTCCGTCGCGGCGCGCAGGTACGAACCGAGCTTCGTCTTCTCGATCACGAACCAGGTTGCGAGGCAGACCGCGAGCGAAGCAACGATCACCCAGGCGCGGTAATTCGGCAGGAACATGAAACCGAGATTGCGGCCGCCGGACAACTCCGCCGGAATCGGATACGGCAGGCCCGAGGCGCCGAATCCAAACTGGAACAGCCCCTGCAGAATCAGCGCCAGCCCGAAGGTGAGCAGCAGGCCGTAGAGGTGATCGAGCCGGTAGAGCCGCTTCAGCATCGTGCGCTCGATCAGCACGCCGACCGCCCCGACCACCAGTGGCGCGATCGCGAGCGACCACCAGTAGCCGAGCCCGGCCTTGTTGAGCAGGAAATACGCGCAGAAGGCGCCCAGCATGTACTGGGCGCCGTGCGTGAAGTTGATGATGTTGAGCAGACCGAAGATCACGGCGAGCCCGAGCGACAGGAGCGCGTAGAACGAGCCGTTGATCAGGCCGATCAGGAGCTGTCCGAACAGCGCCTGCGTCGGGACGCCGAAGATCTCGGTCATGCGTTTACGCTCGCGCCATTACTTGACGAGCGGGCAATCGCCCTCGGACATCGGACGGAAGGCCTGCTCGGCGGGAAGCGTGGTGCGGATCTTGTACAGATCCCAGGGCCCTTTCGACTCTGCGGGCTTCTTCACCTCGACCAGCAGCGCCGGGTGGAGCTTCCGGCCGTCGGCGCGGATCGAGCCCTTGCCGAACAGCGGATCGTCGGTGGGCATCTTCTTCATCTGCGCAATCACCTTCGTGCCGTCGTCCGACTTGATCGCCTCGACCGCCTTGAGGTAGTGCAGTACCGCGGAGTACACCCCGGCGTGGATCATCGTCGGGTAGTTGTTGCGCGGCGCCTGCTCGGAGAAACGCTTGGCGAACGCCCGCGAGGCGTCGTTCTGGTCCCAGTAGAAGGTCTCGGTGAAGATGAGGCCCTGCGCAGTCTGCAGTCCGAGCGCCTTGACGTCGGTCAGGAACACGAGCAGCCCGGCGAGGTTCTGTCCGCCCTTGACGATGCCGAACTCGGCCGCCTGCTTGATCGAGTTGATGGTGTCGCCGCCGGCGTTCGCCAGGCCGATGATTTTCGCCTTCGAGGCCTGTGCCTGCAGCAGGAACGAGGAGAAGTCCTGCGTGCTGAGCGGATGGCGGACTTTGCCGAGCACTTTGCCGCCCGTCTTCAGCACGACCGCCTCGGTATCGCGCTCGAGCGCATGCCCGAATGCATAGTCGGCAGTCAGGAAGTACCAGGAGTCGCCGCCCGTCTTGACGATGGCGTTGCCAGTGCCGTTGGCGAGCATCCAGGTGTCGTAGGTCCAGTGAATGGTGTTCGGCGAGCAGGCCTTGCCGGTCAAGTCGGAGGTCGCGGCGCCGGAGACGAGAAACGCCTTGCCCTTGTCCCGCGTGATCTGGCTGACCGCCAGCGCGACCGACGAAGTCGGCACGTCGACGATCACGTCCACCTTGTCGGTGTCGTACCAGGTGCGCGCGATTGTCGAACCGACGTCGGGCTTGTTCTGGTGGTCGGCCGAGATGATTTCCACCTTCATGCCCTTCTTGGCCGCGCCGAAATCCTCCACCGCCATGCGCGCCGCGACCACCGAGCCGGGACCCGTCAGGTCGGCGTACAGCCCCGACATGTCGTTCAGCACGCCAATCTTGATCACGCCATCCGAGACTTGTGCTTGCACCGCGCCTGCTGACACTGCCAGGGCCACGGCGATGCTGCTGAGCTTACGCTTCAGGTTCATGCTTTCCTCCGGTTGAAATGGTCACACACCAAGGTAATCGTGCAGCTTCTGCATGTTGGCGCCGAGATCCGCGTTCGGAATCATGTCCACGATCCGGCCATGGTCCACGATGTAATGGCGGTCGGCCACCGTGGCCGCGAAGCGGAAGTTCTGCTCCACCAGCAGGATCGTAAAGCCCTCTTTCTTCAGTTGGCCGATGATGCGCCCGATGTGGTGCACGATCACCGGCGCGAGGCCTTCGGTCGGTTCGTCGAGCAGCAGCAGGCGCGCGCCCGTGCGCAGGATGCGGCCGATCGCCAGCATCTGCTGCTCGCCGCCCGAAAGCTTGGATCCCTGGCTCGAGAGCCGCTCCTTGAGGTTCGGAAACAGCTCGAAGATGCGATCCAGTTCGAGCCCGCCGTCGCGCACCTTGGGTGGCAACAGAAGGTTTTCCTCGACGTTCAGGCTGGCGAAGATGCCGCGCTCCTCCGGACAGAACGCAATCCCGAGTCGCGCAATGCGGTCCGAGGGCAGCTGCACCGTTTGCGCGCCGGCATAGCTGATCGAGCCCTCGCGCCGCGGCACCATGCCCATCACCGACTTGAGCGTCGTCGTCTTGCCGGCGCCGTTTCGGCCCAGAAGCGTCACGACCTCGCCGGCTCGCACCTCGAAATCGACGCCGTGCAGGATGTGCGACTCGCCGTACCAGGCATGCAATCCCTTCACCGCGAGCAGCGCGCCGTTCGCCTCAGTCATGGCTCCCGCCCAGGTAGGCCTCGATCACCTGCGGGTCGTTCGAGACCGTCTGGTAATCGCCCTCGGCGACGATCTCGCCGCGCTGCAGGACCGTGATCACGTCCGAGAGGTTGGCGACCACGGACAGGTTGTGCTCGACCATCAGCACGGTGCGTTTCTCGGCGACGCGCTT
>MERB01000046.1:23736-30114 GCA_001770475.1 Betaproteobacteria bacterium RIFCSPLOWO2_02_FULL_66_14
CGGCTCGTCGAGCAGCATCATTTCCGGATCGAGCGCGAGCGTGGTCGCGATTTCGAGCGCCCGCTTGCGGCCGTAGGGCAATTCCACCGCCACCGTGCTCTCGTATTCGGACAGGCCAACGGCGTCGATCAGTTCCCGCGCGCGGTCGTTGAGTCTGTCCAGTATGGCCTCCGAGCGCCAGAAATCGAACGAACTGCCGCGCTTCGCCTGCAATGCGACACGTACGTTCTCGAGCACCGTGAGGTGCGGAAACACCGCCGAGATCTGGAACGAGCGCGCCAGCCCCATGCGCGCGATCGAAGCGGGGCTCGACCCCGTGATCTTGCGCCCGTTGTAGATGATTTCGCCGCGGGTCGGTTCGAGAAAATGCGTCAGCAGATTGAAGCAGGTCGTCTTGCCCGCGCCGTTCGGCCCGATGAGCGCGTGAATGGTGCCGCGCCGAACACGGAGGCTCACGTCATTGACCGCGACGAAGCCCTTGAATTCCTTGGTCAGGCCGCGGGTTTCGAGGATGAAGTCTTGATGCATGGAAGGTCGGCGGATTATCCGGTAATGTTGCGCCTCCGACAATGCTCCGGTGCCATTTCCGGGCAACAAATTCCTCGCGCGCGCATGACTCAACACCGCTTTCGGAACTACGCCGTCACGACGGAGCAGGCGGTCGGTTGGCTGGAATACCGGCGCCCTCCGGTCAATGCCTTCGACTGGGACATGATTCGGGAGGCGCCGATGGCGCTGAGCGCGTTGATCGACGACCCGGCAGTCCATGTGATCGTCATTGCGAGTGCACTGGAAAAATACTTCAATTCCGGCGCTGATCTGAAGGTGTTCCGTGACGTGCGCGGCAGCGCCATGCGCGAATGGGTCGGCATCTGCCACGACCAGATCGTGCCGCTGCTGCGCCACTCGCCAAAGCCTCTGCTGGCGGCGATCAACGGAATCGCGGTTGGCGGCGGCCTGGAGATCGCGTGGCACTGCGACGTGCGTTTTGCCGCCAGCGACGCGCGCATCGGTCAGCCCGAAATCCAGATTGCCTACATTCCCCCGATCGGCGCAACTCAGGCGCTGGCGCGCCTGATCGGCCGGCATCGGGCATTGCGCTTTCTTTACGATGGCGAGCTGCTGTCGGCGCAGCAGGCGCTGGAGATCGGCCTCGTGGATCAGGTGGTCCCGGCAGCGCGTCTGCGCGATGAAGTGCGCGCCTACGCGCAGCACCTTGCCGGGAAACCGCAGAACGCGCTGGCGGCGATCCGCCGCTGCGTCACCGAAGGTGGATCGCTCGAATTTGACGCCGGCCTCAAGATCGAATTCGACGAAGCGGTTCGGCTGTCCGAGTCTCCCAATTTTGCCGAGGGCGTCGCGGCGTTTCTCGAAAAAAGGCCGCCACGCTGGAGTTGACCTGTGCTCAGGATGCCCAGTTCGGTTTGCGCTTGGCGATGAATGCGCCGACGCCCTCGGCGGTGTCATCCAGCATCATGTTGCACGCCATGGCTTCCGAGGCGATATCGTAGGCCTGCCCGATCGGCAGCTCGATTTGCTCGTAAAACACTTTTTTGCCCAGCGCAATCGCGTCGCGCGGCCTGGAGATGATCGCGTCGACGACGCGCTTCAATTCCGCATCCAGTTCCGCATCGGGCACTACCCGATTCACCAGTCCCCAGGCCTGCGCCTTGCGCGCGTCGATGAATTCGCCCGTGAGCAGCATTTCGAGCGCGTTCTTGCGCAGCAGATTGCGCGCGACGGCGACGCCGGGCGTGGTGCAGAACAGGCCAAGCGTAATGCCGGAGGTGGCGAAGGTCGCGCTTTCCGCGGCCACTGCGAGATCGCACATCGCCACCAGCTGGCAACCCGCTGCAGTAGCCATGCCATGCACGCGCGCAATTACCGGCTGCGGCATGCGCTGAATAGTCATCATCATCCTGCAGCAGCGATCGAACAGCTCGCGCGTGAATTCGTGAGTGCGGTTGGCCATCATCTCCTTGAGATCGTGGCCGGCGCAGAACGCCTTGCCGCGACCCGCGATCACCACCGCGCGCACGCCTTCGTCACGCGCAATCTCCTCCAGCGCGATCCGAATCTCCTCGATCATCGCTCCGGGGATCGAGTTGTATTGCGCCGCGCGGTTCAGGACCAGTGTTTCGATCGGGCCTTCCTTGCGCCGCAGGATCGTCGGATCGGCGCCAAGTGTCTTCTCAGGGGCATTCATCGCGATTCCTCTCAGGCATCGATCGCGGAAGCCGACTTGGCTTTCTCGCGAAGCAGGAATTTCTGGATTTTACCGGTCGAGGTCTTCGGCAATTCGCCGAACACCACCGCCCGCGGCGCCTTGAAGCGCGCAAGCCTGGAGCGGCAATGCTCGATGATTTCCGCTTCGGTCGCGCTCGCCCCGGACTTCAGTTCCACGAACGCGCACGGCGTCTCGCCCCACTTGGGATCCGGCATCGCCACGACCGCGGCCGCCATCACGGCCGGATGGCGGTAAATCACGTCCTCCACCTCGATCGACGAGATGTTCTCTCCGCCGGAGATGATGATGTCCTTGGAGCGGTCCTTGATCTTGACGTAGCCGTCGGGCTGCAGCACTGCCAGGTCGCCCGAATGAAACCAGCCGCCGCGGAACGCTTCCTGCGTGGCCGTCGGGTTCTTGAGGTAGCCCTTCATCGTGATGTTGCCTCGGAACATGATCTCGCCCATGGTCTCGCCGTCTGCGGGGACCGGCGTCATGGTCTCGGGATCCATCACCGACAACCCCTCCTCGACCGGGTAGCGGACCCCCTGCCGTCCGTTCATCTGGGCACGCTCGGCGATCGGCAGATCGGCCCACTCGGGCTGTTTCTCGCAGACTGTAGCGGGGCCGTAGGTTTCGGTGAGCCCGTACACGTGGGTGATGGAGAATCCCATGCGCTCCATGCCCTCGATCATCGATGCCGGCGGCGCGGCTCCGGCCACCAGGCCGTGCACCGTCCATTCGATGCCCTTGCGCAGTTCTGCCGGCGCATTGATCAGCGTCTGGTGAACGATCGGTGCGCCGCAGTAGTGCGTCACGCGGTGCCTGCGGACGAGATCGAAAATGGCGCCGGCCTCGACTTTCCGCAGGCAGACGTTGGTTCCGGCATTCGCCGCCATCGTCCAGGGAAAGCACCAGCCGTTGCAATGGAACATGGGTAGCGTCCACAGATACACCGAATGCTGCGGCAGGCCCCAGCAAAGGATGTTGCCGACGCCGTTCAGGTACGCGCCGCGATGGTGGTAGACGACCCCCTTGGGATTGCCGGTGGTGCCGGAGGTGTAATTAAGCGAGATCGCCTGCCACTCGTCGGCAGGCCAGGACCAACCCCAATCGGGGTCGCCTTGCTCGAGAAATCCTTCGTAATCCAGTTCGCCGAGGCGCGCCCCAGGCGCGGCGCACTCCGGATCGTCCACGTCGACGACCAGGGGCCGGACTTTGCACTTCGAGAGCGCTTTTTGCACCGTCGGTGAAAACTCGCGGTCGCTGATGAGCACCTTCGCTTCGCCGTGATCGAGCATGAACGCGATCGCCTCGGCATCGAGGCGCGTATTGAGCGTGTTCAGAACTGCCCCGCACATCGGCACGCCGAATGCGCACTCGAACATTTCCGGCGTGTTGGCGAGCATCACGGCGACGGTGTCGCCGAGGCCGATGCCGCGCCGCTCGAGCGCCGAGCCCAGCCGCCGGCAGCGCGAGTAGGTATCGCGCCAGGTAAAACTGCGATTGCCGTGCACCACGGCGAGGCGTCCTGGAAAGACCGCAGCGGTCCGCTCGATGAACGACAGCGGCGTCAGCGCCGCGTGGTTCGCTGGATTCTTTTCCAGGTCGCGATCGTAGGGATTTGAACCGGTCGGCACGGCAGGAATTATATCGTCCACGGGGAAATCTCAGGATTCACGGACCACTCGCGGCCGGCGCCAGAGACTGCCGCCCTTCGCTGCCCCGTCGATTCCGTCGAGCACGGCTTCATGCGCCGCGGCTTCCTCGGCGCTCGCGCGTAGCACGCGCAGCCTGGACCGATCGACCTCGGCGCCGGAAGCGGCTGCGGCCAAAGGCGCGTCGAGCTCGATGACGAGGCTTTCCTGCCCCCGAGTCATCGCGAGGTAGACCTCGGCCAGCAAGCGCGCGTCGAGCAGCGCGCCGTGCAGCGTTCGGTGCCTGCTGTCGATCAGGTAGCGCTCGCAGAGCGCATCGAGCGAATTGCGCCGGCCCGGGTGCAGTTCGCGCGCGAGGGCGAGCGTGTCGATGCATCCCGCGGCATGATCGAGCGTCTTTCCGAGCCCCGCGAGCGACAGCTCACGGTCCAGGAACTCGAGATCGAACGCCGCGTTGTGAATCACCAGCTCCGCGCCCCTGACGTAATCGACGAACTCGCCGGCGATTTCCGCAAACCGCGGCTTGTCGCCGAGGAATTCGCTGGTCAGGCCGTGGATCCGCGCGGCCCCCTCCTCCACGTCGCGCTCGGGATTGACGTAGCGGTGAAAACTCCCCTCGGTGACGCTGCGCCCGAGAATCTCTACGCAGCCGATCTCGATCACGCGATCGCCGAGGCGGGCGTTCAGTCCGGTGGTCTCGGTGTCCAGCACGATCCGGCGCGTGCTCATCCGCACCGCCCTTCAGGGGAGCGCACGGCCGGGCGGCGCGCCACGCAGTCGCCGTTCTGCGCGATCGGTCTCATCGCTGCAGGGCCATCTCGTCGATGGCGCGGTTGGCGAGCGCGTCGGCGCGTTCGTTGCCCTCGTGACCGGCGTGACCGCGAACCCAGTGCCACTCGATCTCGTGTCCCTGCGCGAGCGCATCGAGGCGCTGCCAGAGATCGAGATTCTTGACCGGCGACTTGGAGGCAGTCCGCCAGCCGCGCCGCTTCCAATCCAGGATCCATTCCGAAATACCCTTCTGCACGTACTGCGAATCGGTATAGACGCGCACCGCGCAGCGCCGCCGCAACGTCTCCAGTGCGCGGATCACGGCGAGAAGTTCCATGCGGTTGTTCGTGGTCGCGGGCTCACCGCCCCAAAGTTCGCGCTCGCGCCCGCGCGTGCGCAGCAGCGCGCCCCAGCCGCCGGGCCCGGGATTGCCGCGGCATGCGCCGTCGGCATAAATCTCGACCACCGCTTCAGTCATGCTGGTGACGCGTCGATCCGTTGCGCTGCGGAATCGCGGCAAGTGCCCGGCGCCGCGCGCGTTCGCGCCGCCACGCAGGCGTCACCAGACGCATTCCGTGCACGCGCTTGATTGCCCGCACCACGTACACGCCGCCCAGGTGGGGCCACCACCGCGCGCCGGCGCTCTCCATGAACCGGGAGCGTCCCAGCCAGTCCGCGCTGGCAAAGGGTGGGGCGTAACAGCCGAACCTCCCGCCGTTCAGTTCGAAACCCAGCAGCCGCAGCCATTCCCGGAGTTTCAGCAGGCCTACGAATCGCGCGTCCCAGGGCGAGCCGGAGGCACGCGAAGCGAAGATCTGCCGCAGGCGCCACAGCGACAGCGTGTTGAACCCGGAAATCACCAATTGGCCTTCGGCGCGCAAAACGCGTTCGGCTTCGCGCAACACCTGGTCGGGATGGCTGTGAAACTCGAGCACGTGCGGCAGCACGAGCAGATCGATGCTCTGGCTTGCGAGCGGCAACTGGATCGCGTCGGCCGCCACGGCAGCGCCGGGTTCGAGCGCCAGATTGAAGCGGAAGGAAATCCGGTTGCGGCGCAGGAAATCGATTCCCGGCAATCCGACCTGCACGGCGCAGAATCCGAACACGTCTTCGGTGGCCAGGTCGAATTGCCCGAGTTCGAACTCGAGCACATAGCGTCCCTGCGCCGTCGAGAACCACGGCACCAGCGCGAGTCGCCCGCCGTTATACTTGTGCCCGCTCTCGGCCACGAAGGGTTGGCGGTCCATGTCGAATATCCTGCCCGTTGCGTCGTTTCAGGACAACCGGAATCCCGGCGACGGACGCGGCGCGGCCGAACCGATGCGAACTCTTCCAGTGGCGCGCGCCGGGCGCGCAACCTCGGTCCGCGTGCGCTTGTTTTCCGATCGCAAGCATGAATGCATCCCCTATTATCGCCCGTCGGCGCTGCCCCTCGGGCATTGGCGAATCGCCCTGAATCCTCAATCGCCCGCCGAGGCGCCTTGCGCTCCCGCCTCGATTCGCGAATGAACGCGCCACTGCCGAAGCGATTCGGTCGATGAGACGGGCGCGGGCCGCGCTGCGCTGCGCTGCCTGGGCCGCCGCTGCACTACTGTCGGCCTGCGCGTCGCAGCCGCCGGTCGCAAGCCCGCCTCGTGAACCGGTCGCGGCGACCCCCATCCTCGAGCCGCGCGCCGTGCCGGTCGAGCGTTCTTCGCCACCCGCCTCCGCGCCTCGCGCGGG
>MERB01000046.1:30133-35537 GCA_001770475.1 Betaproteobacteria bacterium RIFCSPLOWO2_02_FULL_66_14
CGCGAGCCGCTGCGCGGCATCGCGCGCATCGACCGCACGGCGCAGCACGACGACCTGTGGCAACGCATCCGCGACGGATTCGCGATGCAGAACCTGGACACGCCGCTGGTCGGCGAGAAAATCGCCTGGTATGCGGCCCGCCCCGATTACCTTGCGCGCACCTTCGAACGAAGCCGGCGCTACCTGTATCACATCGTGCAGCAACTGGAGAGCCGCGGCATGCCGACCGAACTCGCGCTGCTGCCGATGGTGGAGAGTTCCTTCAATCCGATGGCCTACTCGCGGGCGCACGCCTCGGGACTCTGGCAGTTCATTCCTCCGACCGGCAAGCGCTACAGCCTGCCGCAGAACTGGTGGTACGACGCACGACGCGACATCGTCGCCTCGACGACCGCAGCGCTCGATTACCTGAGCGACCTTTACGAGATGCACGGCGACTGGCAGCTCGCGCTGGCGTCCTACAACTGGGGCGAAAACGCGGTCGCACGCGCCATCGAGCGCAACCGCGCAGCCGGCCTGCCGACCGAATACGCTCACCTCAACATGCCAGCGGAAACGCGCCAGTACGTGCCGAAACTCCAGGCGCTGAAGAACATCGTCGCGAATCCCGGGCCGTTCGGAATCCAGCTCGACCCGATCCCGAACCAGCCGTACTTCGCGACCGTCACCAAGACTCGCGACATCGACCTGCGGCTCGCCGCCAAGCTGGCCGAAATGCCCCTGGAGGAGTTCGTCGCGCTGAACCCCGGTTTCAACCGGCCGCTGATCCCGGTCGCGATCAATTCTCGCATCGTGCTCCCCGCCGACAGGGTGGAGGTGTTCCACAGCAACCTCCTGAAGTACGACGACAAGGCGCTCGTATCGTGGCAGACCTATTCCCCCAGGAAGGGAGAAACGCTCGCGGCGATCGCGAAACGGTTCGGCTCGACGGTCGCCCGACTCCGGGAAGTCAACGGCATGACGGCGCGCAATCACGCGGTCCCCACCCTGCTCGTAGTGCCCGTGAGCGGCAGCACCGACGTCGGCAAGCTGCCGATCATGTACGCACCGCCGATCCCCTTCCAGGGAACGCGCGCCGTCACGCACACGGTCAAGTCCGGCGAAACCCTGGCGACGATTGCCGGGCGCTATGGGGTGCGGGTCGAGGATCTCAAGCGCTGGAACGCGATTGGCCGCCTGACGGCAGGCCAGAAACTCAAGGTGGAGATCGCCTCCACCGGGGGCAAGAGCACCAAAGGCAAGCCGGCACGCAAACCCGTCAAAGCGAAGCCCAAGCCTGAGCCACACAAAAAAACTGTCAAGAAATCAAGTAGATGAGCTTTTATCATCATAATCTAGACGAGGAGTGGCCGCAGCGCATTCACCCGCCCTCCTTCGATCCCCTAGAATGCGTCGATGGGTCGTAGGCTGCGCCAGATCGGGTTGTGCATCTTGCTGGGCGCCCTGGCCCGTCCTGCCTATGCCCTGGATCCGATCCTGATGTTCCTGCTGAGCGCGGCGCAGGAGATCGCGGTCGCGGCGGCGAGACGCAATGCGGCGGCGGCGCCGCCCCTTCCGGTGCCCCTTCCATCGACCGCCTATGCCGGGACCACGGTCGAACCCGAGCGATTGCGACGACTCGTCGACGAGTGCTTCATCTACCTCTCGGAAGCCCAGCGCCAGGAGATCTTCGACTCGCTGCACGTCGTGCTCATGGACCCCAGGAATGCGGCCGTGCGAGCCAGCACGATCGACTACTTCGTCGCGCGGGCGGTCGCCGTCCGCGAGGCACAGCAACGGCTCTCGAACCTGAACGAAACCGAGCGCGAGCGCCTGGTCGCCGAGTTCAGGAGCGCGGTCGCCGCGATGCCGCCCGACGAAGCCGAGAAGATCGCCGGCTTGCTGCGCCAGCACATGCTTCCCGTTCCGCACGAACTGAATGCGCAGTTTCTCGCGGCCATCAGTGGCCGATAGCCGCGGCGACGCGGGTCCTGCGTCAACCGTATAATTCGCGCTCGACGAATCAGACGCCGCCCGGCACGGACCGGCGCGGCACTCCGGAGACACCCATGCGCGATGCGGGCATTGTGAGCCGCTTCGCGGTTGCCGCGCTCGCATCGTTGCTCGCCGGCGGCTGCACGCAGGTGAGCAACAGCCCGCACGCACGCGGTGCCGAGAAGACCAATACGCTGTTCACCGCGTTCCTCGAGCGCTCGCCCAAATACCTCGACCCGACGAGCAGCTACTCGAACGACGAAACGCCGTACACCTACCAGGTCTACGAGCCGCTGTACGGATACCACTACCTCAAGCGACCCTACCAGCTCGCGCCGCGCGCAGCCGCGGCGATCGCCCCGCCGCACTACTTCGACAAGGCCGGCAAGGAATTGCCTTTGGACGCACCCGGCGAAGCGGTCGCGCAGACCGTTTACGACGTGCCGCTCCAGAAGGGCATCCTGTTCGCGCCCCATCCGGCGTTCGCCAAAGACGCGGCGGGCGCTTACGCCTACCACGCGCTGCGCCGCGAGGACGTCGCCGGCAAGCACCGCATCTCGGATTTTCCGCTGACGGGAACGCGTGAACTGACCGCCCACGACTATGTCTACGCGATCCGCAGGCTGGCGACGCCGCGCATCAAGTCGCCGTCCTTTTCGCTCATGAGCGAATACATCGTCGGGCTGAAGGACTATGCGACCCGGATCGCCGCGGCCGATCACGCGCTGCGCAAGGATCTCGCGCCCACCGACCGCGACCTGCCGATGCTCGACTTCCGCGATCACGCGTTCGAGGGCGCCGAGGCGATCGACCGGTACACGCTGCGCGTGCGCATCAACGGCAAGTATCCGCAGTTCAAGTACTGGCTCGCCATGACGTTTTTTTCGCCGATCCCCTGGGAAGCGGAAAAGTTCTATTCGCAGCCCGGAATGGCCGAAAAGAATCTGACGCTCAACTACTGGCCGGTGGGCACCGGGCCGTTCATGCTGACCGAGTTCCAGGAAAACCGCCGCCACGTGCTGGAGCGCAATCCGAACTTCCGCGGCCAGCCCTACCCCTGCGAAGGCGAGCCGAAAGACGCGGCGCAGGGCCTGCTCGAGGACTGCGGCAAGCGAACGCCTTTCGTCGACAGGATCGTCTTCAGCATCGAAAAGGAAGCCATTCCGCTGAAAGCGAAATTCTTCCAGGGCTATTACGACTCGCCCCTCATCGAGCGGCTCGACCAGGCGACCGATTACCTCGTCGAGATGGCCGACTCCGAGGACAAGAGCGCCGAATACCGCCGCAAGGGCATCCGCCTGCCGACCACCATCGAGGCGAACAGCTGGTACATCGGCTTCAACATGCTCGATCCGGTCGTCGGTTGGGGCAAGGCTCCGGCGGAGCGCGAACGCAATCGCAAGCTGCGGCAGGCGCTGTCGATCGCGATTGACTGGGAGGAGCACATTCAGATCTTCGAGAAAGGGCAAGGCATGGTCGCGCAGGGGCCCTTGCCACCGGGACTGTTCGGCTACCGCGACGACGGGCCGGCCGCACTGGATCCGGTCGTCTATCGCCGGGTCAACGGCCAGCTCGAGCGCCGGCCGATCGAGGACGCGAAGCGCCTGCTTGCCGAGGCCGGCTACCCCGACGGGCGCGACGCGAAGTCCGGCCAGCCGCTGGTGCTCAGTTTCGACTACCAGCGCGCGCTGACCCCGGAGATCCGCCCCAAGATGCAGTGGTACCAGAAACAGTTCGCGAAGATCGGCGTGCAGCTCGAGATCCGCGCGACCGACTACAACCGCTTCCAGGACAAGATGATCAAGGGCAATCACCAGATCTTCTTCTGGGGGTGGCTGGCCGACTACCCGGATGCGGAGAATTTTCTTTTCCTGCTTTACGGTCCGAACGCCAAGGCGCTCACCAACGGCAACGGCGAAAACGTCTCGAACTACCAGAGTCCGGAGTTCGATCGCCGCTACGAGGCGATGAAGTACGAGGACGACGGCCCGGCGAAGGCGCGGCTGATCGACGAGATGATCGCCATCGCGCAGGAGGACGCGGTCTGGAGCTGGGGCTATTTCCCGACTTCCGCCGCGGCGTTCCACCAGTGGGTCTACAACGGCAAACCGACGCAGATCATCCGCAACCACCTGCAGTACCTGCGCGTCGACCCGAAACTGCGCGCTGCCAAGATCGCGGAGTGGAACCGTCCGACCTGGTGGCCGGTGGCGCTGATCGCGCTGGCGCTCGTCGTGTCCGTGGTTCCCGCAGTGCGCGCCTACCGCCGGCGCGAACGTGAGAACGCCGCGCGCGCGCTCGCCGTGCGGGGCGCCGCCGAAGGAGCCGGCTGATGGCGGGTTACGTCGCTCGCCGGTTGCTCTACGGCGTGTTCATCCTGGTCGGCGTCAATTTGTTCACCTTCATCCTGTTCTTCACGGTGAACACGCCCGACGACATGGCCCGGCTCAACATCGGCGGCAAGCGCGTGACGCAGGAAGCGATCCAGAAATGGAAAGTCGAACGCGGCTACGACAAGCCGCTGCTGTACGACGCGCGTGCTGCAGGGTCGGAAAAGTTCACCCACACCATTTTCTTCGAGCGCTCGCTGCAGCTGTTTGCCTTCCGCTTCGGCGCCTCCGACAGCGGCCGCGACATCGGTTACGAGATCGGAGAGCGCATCGGTCCCTCGCTCGCGCTCGCGCTGCCGACTTTTCTTCTCGGCGTATTCGCCACGGTGTGCACCGCGCTGCTGATGGTGTTCTTCCGCGCCACCTACCTCGATTTCTGGGGCGTCGCGGGCGCGGTCGTGCTGATGTCGATTTCGGCGCTGTTCTATATCATCATCGGGCAGTGGTTCTTCTCGACCCTGCTCAGGCTGGTGCCGATTTCGGGCTTTGCCGGCGGCTGGGACCTGTTCGTGTTCCTCGCCCTGCCGATCGTGATCGGCGTGGTCGCGCGCCTGGGCGCGGACGCGCTTCTGTACCGCACGATGTTTCTCGAGGAAGTGAGCAAGGATTACGTGCGCACCGCGCGCGCCAAGGGCTTGTCGGAAAACGCCGTGCTGTTCCGGCACGTGCTGCGCAACGCCTTGCTCCCGATCCTCACCTCCACGGTCGCGATCCTGCCCCTTCTCTTCCTCGGCAGCCTGATCATGGAGAGTTTCTTCGGCATTCCGGGTCTCGGCAGTTACACCATCGATGCCATCAACGCGCAGGACTTCGCGGTCGTGCGCTCGATGGTCTTCGTCGGTTCGCTGCTGTACATCGTCGGCCTGATCCTGACGGACATCTCGTACACCGTGGCCGACCCGCGCGTGCGTCTGGCCTAGCGCGATGCCGAAAATCGTCGTTCTCGCGACCGACGCCGTGCTCTGGACGCTGTTTGCCGCGCTCGCGCTCTACGTCTGGCACGTGCGCCGCTCGCCGGACCTGCGATCGATCTGGCGCTC
>MERB01000046.1:35576-45314 GCA_001770475.1 Betaproteobacteria bacterium RIFCSPLOWO2_02_FULL_66_14
AAGACCTATTCGGCGCCGCTTGCCTACCTCCAGTTCACCAAGGAATCGATGGAAGTCGGCGGCCGCCCGGTTCGTGAATTCCCGCGACTCGTTTTCGGCGGCGTGCATCTGAAGGATCCGCAGCGCGAATGGCTGCCCGACGTGGCCTTTCGCGCAGTGCGCGGACTGGCCGCAGGCGCGCTCGCAGGTGCGCTGATTGGAGGCCTGCTCGTCTCGCTGGGAGCGCGCGCCGCGCGGCAAGGCGTGGTCGCGCGCCTGCAATCCGCTTGGCGGCGCGAGACCGAGGTTCCCTGGCGCGCCATCCTGCTCACGATCATGGTGCTCACGATGCTCGCCGGGTGCGTGGTTTCGCTCTGGACGGGGTATCACCCGCTCGGCACCGATCGCACCGGCAACGACGTGCTGTACCAGGCGATCAAGTCGCTTCGGACGGCCATCGTGATCGGATCGCTCGCTACGCTTGCGACGCTGCCCTTCGCAGTCACCTTCGGCATCCTGGCAGGATATTTCAAGGGCTGGATCGACGATCTGATCCAGTACCTGTACACGGTGCTGTCTTCGATCCCGGGCGTGCTGCTGATCGCCGCCTGCGTGCTCATCATCCAGGTGACGATCGACAAGCACCCCGAACTCTACGAAACCGGACTGGAACGCGCCGACCTGCGGCTGCTGCTCCTGTGCGTGGTGCTGGGAGTGACCGGCTGGGCGACGCTGTGCCGGCTGCTGCGCGCGGAGACGCTGAAGCTGTCCGAACTCGACTACGTGCAGGCTGCGCGCGCCTTCGGCGTCTCCGACCTCAACATCATGCGTCGCCACATCCTTCCCAACGCGATGCACATCGTGCTGATCGTTGCGGTGCTCGACTTTTCCGCGCTGGTGCTCTACGAAGCGGTGCTGTCGTACGTCGGTGTCGGCGTCGACCCGACCACACCGAGCTTCGGCTCGATGTTCAACCTGGCGCGCACCGAGATGAGCCGCGACCCTCCGGTCTGGTGGAATCTGGTGGCGGCCTTCGCGTTCATGCTCGCGCTCGTGCTCTCGGCGAACCTGTTTGCCGGCGCGGTGCGCGAGGCGTTTGATCCGCGGGCGCGGGCGTTCCGCCCCCGCCTGGCGGGCGCGACCGGCGCAAAGCGCGCCACCACCGGGGGTCCCGCAGACCCCGCAGCTCAGGCGGAGGCGACGTGACGCTGAAGGTCGATGGCCTCAGCACGGTGATCGATACCGATCACGGCATCGTGCGCGCGGTCGAGGCCATGAGCCTCGCGATCGATCAGGGCGAGACCTTCGCGCTGGTTGGGGAATCCGGCTGCGGCAAGTCGGTGGCCGCGCTGTCAATCCTCAGGCTGCTGCCGGACAACGGCCGCGTCGCGGCGGGTTCAATCGACATCGGCGGCACCGACGTGGTGCAGATTTCCGAAGCGCGCATGCGCGATGTCCGGGGACGCCGCGTCAGCATCATCTTCCAGGAGCCGGCGACCAGCCTGAACCCGGTGATGCGCGTCGGCAGCCAGATCACCGAAGTGATCGAGCGGCACACGCCGGCCAAGGGGCCCGCGGCGCGCGCCAAGGCGATCGAGTGGCTCGGGCGCGTCGGCATCCCGGAACCGGAGCGTCGCGCCGAGGATTACCCTTTCCAGATGTCTGGCGGGCAGAAGCAGCGCGTGATGATCGCGATCGCGCTTGCCGCGGAACCCGATCTCCTGATCGCCGACGAGCCGACCACCGCGCTCGACGTCACGATCCAGAAGCAGATCCTCGACCTGCTGCGCGACCTCCAGACCGAGCGCCGAATGGCAATGCTGCTGATCACGCACGATCTCGGCATCGTGACGGAGATGGCGCACCGGGTGGCGCTGATGTACGCCGGCCAGATCGTCGAAGTGGCGAGGACCGAGGAATTCTTCGCGCGACCGCTTCATCCATACGCACAGATGCTGCTCGCGGCGCTTCCCGAATTCGCAAAACGCGGCCGTCCGCTCGCGGCGATCGCCGGCACCGTCCCGCCCCTGTACCGCGAATTCGTCGGCTGCCGGCTGGCCGATCGCTGCCCTCAGGTCATGCCGGCCTGCCGCGGCACGCCACCGGAACTGATCTCGCTCGACGCGGCGCACCTCGTTCGATGCCTCCTGTACGACCCGCAGCACCGGGGAGTCGCGCCGCAAGCGCCGGGCGCGATCGAAATCGGGACACGGTTGCCCGTCGAATCGCCGGTGAACGCGCCGACCCCGAGCCACGCGCAGGATTCCGCCGCTGCGCTGCTGGAAGTGCACGACTACCGGGTTCATTTCCCGATCCGCAAGGGTCTGCTCAAGCGCGTCGTCGGCTACGTCCGCGCGGTGGACGGCGTATCCTTCAGCATCGATCCCGGCCAGACCGTCGCGCTGGTCGGGGAATCGGGCTGCGGCAAGACGACCATCGGCAAGGGCGTCCTGCAGCTGTTGCGCGGCATCGCGCACATCACGGGAACGGTCGAGCTGGCCGGGCAGCGCCTCGATCAGATCGAGGGCGATGCGCTGCGCCATGCGAGACGCACCGCGCAGATCATTTTCCAGGACCCCTTCGCCTCGCTGAATCCGCGCATGCGCGTTTCGGAAACGCTCGGGGAAGGCATGATTGCGCTGCGCCCGGAGATCGACGCCGGGGCGCGCACGCGCCGCCTCGCCGAGTTGCTCGAGCAGGTCGGCCTGCGGCGGGATGCGCTGCAACGCTATCCGCACGAGTTCTCGGGTGGCCAGCGGCAGCGCGTGGCGATCGCGCGCGCACTGGCGGTCGAACCGCGCCTCATCATCTGCGACGAGCCGACCTCGGCGCTCGACGTGTCGGTGCAGGCCCAGATTCTCAACCTGCTCGCCGAACTGCAGCGCGAACTCGGAGTTGCTTACCTCTTCATCACGCACAACCTGGCGGTCGTCGAATACCTGGCGAAGACGATCGCCGTGATGCGCGCCGGACGAATCGTCGAGGCCGGACCGGCGGAGTCCATCCTGTCGCAGCCGGCCGACCCCTACACGCGGGCGCTGCTCGCCGCGATTCCGCGCCTGCGGAAAGCCGCTTGAGACGCCCCGTATAATGCGCAACGGCCGAGGAGGAGTCTAACGATGGGAATGCTGGCAGGCCGCAGGATCCTGATCACCGGATTGCTGTCCAATCGCTCGATCGCCTACGGCGTCGCAGCGGCGGCGCATCGCGAAGGCGCGAAACTCGCTTTCACCTACGTAAACGATCGGTTCCGCGAGCGCGTCGCGGGCCTTGCGAACGACTTCGGGTCGCGCATCCTGCTGCCCTGCGATGTCACGAGCGACGAGCAGATCGACGCGCTGTTCGTGTTGCTGCGCGAGCACTGGGACGGGTTCGACGGCCTGGTGCACGCGATCGCCTTCGCGCCGCGGGAAGCGATCGCAGGCGGCCTGCTCGATGGATTCTCTCGCGAAGCCTACCGCCAGTCGCACGAGGTTTCCGCCTACAGCTTTCCAGCGCTTGCCAAGGCGGCGCTTCCCATGATGCTCGGGCGCCGCGCTTCGCTCGTGACGCTGACTTACCTGGGCGCCGAGCGCGCCATTCCGCACTACAACACGATGGGACTGGCGAAGGCGAGCCTGGAGGCGAGCGTGCGCTATCTCGCGAGCCATCTCGGACCGAAGGGAATTCGCGTCAACGCGATTTCCGCCGGTCCGATCAGGACGCTCGCGGCCGCGGGCATCGCCAAGTTCGGAAAGATCTTCAAGCACGTCGAGACGTTCTCGCCGTTGCGGCGCAACGTCACGATCGACGACGTGGGCAACGCGGCCGTGTTTCTGCTCTCCGACCTGGCCGCAGGCGTGACCGCGGAAATCCTGCATGTCGACGGCGGGTTCAATACCGTCGCGGTGACCATCCCGGGAGAGGCGGACGCCTGAGTCGGCGCGGTGTGCTTACTTGCGCTCCAGGGCCTCGCGATTGATCTCGATTTTCGCGCGCGAGCGCTGGCTTGCGAGCCAGGCGTCCAGTTGCTCGCCGCCGGCGCGACGCTGGGCGTTCGCCAGCGCCTCGGACTGCTGCGCCTCGGTGCGGGTCTCGGGGGCAATCACCCGGCCCACGCGATAGATCGCGTAGCCCTGATCGCCACGCTCCTCCCCGACGTACGCCGGCAAGCGGGCCGCCTCGGCAGCAAAAATCCCGTGCCGCGCCGCGGCCTGCATCGACTGCGCGTCGCGCACCGAAAGCATCCTCGGCGGGGACCACTTCAGTCCCGCGTCGGCGCCCTTCAGGACCTGCGCCAGCTTCGCCGCGCCGTCCCTGTGCGCGAGCTTCGCAGCCTCCTGCTGGCGCAATCGCTGTTCGATCTCTGCGCGCACTTCGTCGAACTTGCGCTGCGTCTCCGGCTGATGCGCCACGACGCGCGCCGAGACGAGGACGTTCGTCGCCACTTCGATGGCGTCGGTGTTCCTGCGGGCCGTGATCGCGTCCTGCGTGAACAGCGCAGCGAGCACCCTGGGTTGGTTGAGCGGCGACGGGGCCTCGGCGCCCTTGCGCGCCAGCCATTCGGTCTTCTGGATGGGGAGTTTGAACCTCTGCGCGGCCGGCTCGAGGCTGTCGGGCTGCTCGTACACCATCTGGCTGAAGGCTTCGGCAGCCTCCGCAAAGTGCTTGCTGCCCTTTTGCTTCGCCAGTTCCCCGGATAATTCCTTTCGCACCTCTTCGAGGCTGCGGGAATGGCCGGCCTGAACGGCATCGAGCCGGATGACGTGGAAACCGAATTCGGATTCCACCGGGCCCGCCACCTCGCCCGCCTTCATCTTGAAGGCAGCGTCCTCGAACGGCTTGACCATCATGCCGCGGGCGAAAAACCCGAGGTCGCCGCCATTCTCGGCCGAGCCCGGATCCTGCGATAACCGCTTGGCGAGATCGGCAAACCGTCCCGGGGTCTTGCGCACTTCCGCGACGATTTTCTCGGCTTCCGCCTTGGTCTTCACCAGGATGTGGCTGGCGCGACGCTGCTCCTCGACCCCGTACTGCTTCGCGCGCGCCGCATAGGCGGCCTTGAGTTCGTCCTCGGATACCGCTTGGTCGCGCCCCAGGTTTTCGGCCGAGAGCACCAGGTATTCCGCGCGCACCCGCTCGGGGACCCTGAACTGGGCGCCATTGGCGTCGTAATACGCCTTGAGCTGCGCGTCGTCGATCTTCACCTGCGTGGCGAACTGCTGCGCCGGGATCATCGCCTCCGCAATTTCGCGCCGCTGCCCCTCGAGCAATGCAAGCTGCCGGCTCGCGGTTCTGGAAACGATCGCGGTATCCGAAATCGCCTGCACCAGCTGCCCCACGGAGATCTCCTGGCGCAGGCGCTGCTCGTAGATCTGTTCGGTCATGCCCTGCGCTCGCAGCAGCTGCCGGTAGGTTGCGACGTCGAACCGCCCGTCGCGATGAAACGCCGTATTGGACTGGATCACTTCGCGCAGCATGTCGTCGCTGACCGTGATTCCGGCCTTGGCCACGGCGCCCGACGCCACGCGCTGCAACACCAGCGCATCGAGCACCGCCTCGCGCGCCTCCGGCGTGTCGAGGGTGGACGCGTCCGCGTTGCGGCCGAAAATCGCCCGCATCCGGTCGAGCTGGGCGCGACGCGCTTCCTCGTATTCGCGCTGCGACACCGGCGCGCCGTCGACGCGCGCCAATTCGTCGGCGCGGTTCATCGAGCGCGTATACGATTCCAACCCGAAGAACGCGAACGGCGGGACAATCAGCAGCACCAGTGCGACCTGGATGAAGCGTTTGTGGTTGGAGACGAGGTTGAACATAAATCTCGCAAACGGAAAGGGCCCCTCGGGGCCCTTCAACAGGTCTGGCGGAGCGGACGGGACTCGAACCCGCGACCCCCGGCGTGACAGGCCGGTATTCTAACCAACTGAACTACCGCTCCGCGGTTTCGCTATTCCCGGTGCTCCGCCTTTCCAAAAGTATTGCCATTGCAACGCAGCGGCATCGCTGCTGCCCTGCAATGCGTCGCCGGTTTTCTGGTGGTGGGTGCTGAGAGGGTCGAACTCCCGACATCTGCCTTGTAAGGGCAGCGCTCTACCACTGAGCTAAGCACCCCCGGGACGCCCGCAGTCTCTTCGACAACCACCGAAAAAAGGCGCGCTAGTTTAATGCATCCTTCAGCGCCTTGCCAGCGCGGAACTTGGGCACGCGCGCGGCCGCAATGCCGATCTCGGCGCCGGTTCTCGGGTTCCGGCCACGGCGCGCGGCCCGCTGCGTGGCGTGAAACGCCCCGAATCCCACCAGCGTCACCGGTTCGCCCTTGCGCAGACTGACTTTCACCGCGGCGATGAGCGCATCGACCGCGCGCTCGGCCGCCGAGCGCGAGATCTCCGCCGACTGCGCGATCTGCTCGACCAATTCGGACTTGTTCATCACGATCTCCGCTCAATGCGTGGTGGCGGCGGAATCCTGCTTGTCTTCCGCCGCAATGGGCGCCACCTCGACCGGCTCGGCGAGCGGGCTCGGCATGCGCTCGAGCGAGATTTCGAGCACCTTGTCGATCCACTTCACCGGGATGATCTCGAGCCGGTTCTTGACGTTGTCCGGAATGTCCGCGAGATCCTTCAGGTTCTCGTCAGGGATCAGGACCGTCTTGATGCTGCCGCGGTGCGCCGCAAGGAGCTTTTCCTTCAGGCCGCCGATGGGCAGCACCTCGCCCCGCAGGGTGATTTCGCCGGTCATGGCGACGTCGGCGCGGACCGGGATCCCGGTCAGCACCGACACCATGGCCGTCGCGATGCCGATTCCGGCGCTCGGCCCGTCCTTCGGCGTCGCGCCTTCGGGCAGGTGAATGTGGATGTCGTTCTTCTGGTAGAAGTCTTCCTTGACGCCGAGGCGGCGCGAGCGCGCGCGCACCACCGAGAGCGCCGCCTGGATCGACTCCTGCATCACTTCGCCGAGTTTTCCGGTCGTGATCGTCTTGCCCTTGCCGGGCATGGTGACGGTCTCGATCGTGAGCAGTTCGCCGCCCACCTCGGTCCACGCCAGGCCGGTGACCTGGCCGACCTGGTTCTGCTTTTCCGCGACGCCGAACGTGAACTTGCGCACCCCGAGGAACTTGTCGAGGTTGCGGGGCGTGACGTGGATGCGCTTCGACACAGCCGCCTTGCTCTGCTTTTCCGTGACCAGCTGTTTCACCGCCTTGCGGCAGATCTTGGAGATTTCGCGCTCCAGGCTGCGGACCCCCGCCTCGCGCGTGAAGTAGCGGACGATGTCGCGGACCGCGGTCTCCGAGACGCTCAACTCGCCGTCTTTCAGGCCGTTGTTCTTCATCTGCTTGGGCAGCAGGTAGCGGATGGCGATGTTCATCTTCTCGTCTTCGGTGTACCCCGAGAGGCGGATCACTTCCATCCGATCGAGCAGCGCCGGCGGGATGTTGAGCGTGTTCGCCGTGGCGACGAACATGATCTCCGAGAGGTCGAATTCGACCTCGACGTAATGATCGACGAAGGTGTGGTTCTGCTCCGGATCGAGCACTTCGAGCAGCGCTGACGAAGGATCTCCGCGCCAGTCCATGCCCATTTTGTCGACCTCATCGAACAGGAACAGCGGGTTGTTCACCGCGACCTTGCTCAGGTTCTGCAGCACCTTGCCCGGCATCGAGCCGATGTAGGTCCGGCGGTGGCCCCGGATCTCGGCCTCGTCGCGCACGCCGCCGAGCGACATGCGGACGAACTTGCGGTTGGTCGCGTGCGCGATCGACTGCCCGAGCGACGTCTTGCCGACTCCGGGGGGACCCACCAGGCACAGGATCGGCGCCTTCATCCGGTCGACGCGGGCCTGCACTGCGAGGTACTCGACGATGCGCTCCTTGACCTTCTCCAGTCCGTAGTGGTCCTTGTCGAGGATTTCCTGCGCGTGCCGGATGTCCTTCGAAATCTTGGAACGCTTGCGCCACGGCAGATTGACCAGCGTGTCGATGTAGTTGCGCACCACCGTCGCCTCGGCCGACATCGGCGACATGAGCTTCAGTTTCTTGAACTCGGCCTCGGCCTTGCGGCGCGCTTCCTTCGGCATGTGCGCGCGCTTGATCCGGCGCTCCATCTCATCCATGTCCGCGCCTTCCTCGCCCTCGCCGAGTTCCTTCTGAATCGCCTTCACCTGCTCGTTGAGGTAATACTCGCGCTGGCTCTTCTCCATCTGGCGCTTGACCCGCCCGCGGATGCGCTTCTCGACCTGCAGGATGTCGATCTCGGTCTCCAGCTGCGCGAGCAGGTGCTCCAGGCGCGCCTTGACGCCGAACATTTCGAGCACCTGCTGCTTCTGCTCGAGCTTGAGCGGCAGGTGCGCGGCGACGGTATCGGCCAGGCGCCCCGGCTCGTCGATCCCCGCGAGCGAAGTGATGATTTCCGGCGGGATCTTCTTGTTCAGTTTTACGTACTGGTCGAACGCCGTGAGGAGCGCCCGCCGCAGCGCCTCGACTTCAGCCGGCTGCGTAGGCTCGACGGGAATCGCGCTCGCGTCGGCCACCCAGTGCGTGCGCAGGTCCATGATCCGGGCAATGCGCGCGCGGCTGCCGCCCTCGACCAGCACTTTCACGGTGCCGTCCGGGAGTTTGAGCATCTGCAGGATCGTCGAGACGCAGCCAATCGCGTACATGTCCTCCGGACCGGGGTCGTCCTTGGCCGCGGACTTCTGCGCCACCAGCAGGATCGACTTGCCGCTCTCCATCGCCGTTTCCATGGCCTTGATCGATTTCGGCCGGCCGACGAACAGCGGGATCACCATGTGCGGGAAAACCACCACGTCGCGCAGGGGCAGCAACGCGTACTGGATTGTTCCGGAAGGCAATTGTGGTTCGGACATGTAAGACCTCGAAACCGTTAGAGTACCCCGCAACGCGCGGGTTCCCGTGAGAAAAATCAATGCCTTGGGTTTAGGCTACACGCAAGGGCCGCGCGCTGCAATGCATTGGCCCCGCAACCGGAGTCCCGGGAAAGCGATTCAGGCCGAACTGCCGACGACTTTCTGCTGGTCGGAATAGATCAGGAGCGGCTTGCCATCGGCAGAGATCATCTGCTCGTCAATGACCACTTTGCTGACGTTGTCGAGCGTCGGCAAATCGTACATCGTGTCCAGAAGAACCTGCTCCAGGATCGAACGCAGTCCGCGCGCGCCGGTCTTGCGCGCAAGCGCCCGGCGGGCTACCGCGGCGAGCGCGGTCGGGCGAACCTCGAGTTCGACCCCTTCCATCAGGAACAGCCGCTGGTACTGCTTGAGGAGCGCGTTTTTCGGCAGCGTCAGGATTTCGATCAGCGCGCCCTCGTCCAGTTCCTCGAGGGGCGCGATCACCGGCATGCGCCCGACGAATTCAGGGATCAGCCCGTACTTGATCAGGTCTTCGGGCTCGACCAGCTTCAGCAGGTCGTAGGTCGCCTTCGAGTTGTCCCGGCTGCGCACTTCGGCGCCGAAGCCGATGCCGGTCTTCTCGGTGCGGTTGCGAACGATCCGCTCCAGCCCGTCGAACGCGCCGCCGCACAGGAAGAGAATGTTGGTCGTGTCGACCTGCACGAAATCCTGGTTCGGATGCTTGCGCCCGCCTTGCGGCGGCACCGATGCGACCGTTCCTTCGATCAGCTTCAGCAGCGCCTGCTGCACGCCCTCGCCAGAAACGTCGCGCGTGATCGACGGGTTGTCCGACTTGCGCGAGATCTTGTCGATCTCGTCGATGTAGACGATGCCGCGCTTCGCCTTGTCGACGTCGTAGTCGCAGTTCTGCAGCAG
>MERB01000047.1:0-1382 GCA_001770475.1 Betaproteobacteria bacterium RIFCSPLOWO2_02_FULL_66_14
CGAAAATGAGCACGATGTCCCAGGACGGGCGCCCGCGCGCCGCGAGCCACACCGCCCACAGCGTCGGCCACAGCAGCAGCAGCGTGCCGATCGGCTTGTCGAGCCGTACCAGGCGCTCGTAGGCATCGAGACGGCGGAGGATGAAGGGGAGGTTCATGGCTGCACCGTGCACTCGAGCAAACGCCGCGCGCCTCCGCCTTTCATAGGTCTGCCGACTTGGCGCGGTGATTCTCGCGCCAGGTCGGCAGATCGATAAACGTCAAAACCTGTCACGGCATCCGCGCCGAGGACTCCTGCATTCCCGCAAGCATATCTCACACCCGCAGCAAATCCTGCCGTCCCGGCAGCCATCGCTCGAGATGGCGGCGCGCGTCCTCGGGTCGATGCTCGATCATCCAGGCGGCCGCGTCGCGCGCCGCTTCAACCAGCGCGCCGTCCTGCGACAGGTCGGCAAACCGCAGCAGCGGGGCGCCACTCTGCCGCTCGCCCAGATACTCCCCGGGGCCGCGCAGCATCAAGTCGTGGTGCGCGATCTCGAAACCGTCGGTGTTCTCGTAAATCACCTTGAGCCGCGCGCGCGCGCCCTCCGAAAGCGGCAGGGCATACAGCAGGATGCACACGCTTTCGCGCGCGCCGCGACCGATCCGCCCGCGCAACTGGTGCAACTGCGCCAGCCCGAAGCGCTCGGCATGCTCGATCACCATGAGCGAGGCGTTCGGCACGTCGACCCCGACCTCGATCACCGTGGTGGAAACCAGCAGGTCGATTCGCCCATCGGCGTACGCGGCCATGACCGCCGCCTTTTCCTCGCTCGCGAGCCGCCCATGCAGCAGCCCTACGCGCAGGCCTTTGAGTTCGGCGCGCAGCGATTCGTAAGTTTCCACTGCGGTGCGCAGGTCGCCTTGCTCCGAGTCTTCGATCACCGGGCAGACCCAGTAGGCCTGCTGCCCTTCGTCGCAGGCGGCGCGGATCCTGCTCAGAACCTCGGCGCGGCGGCCGGCGGCGATGAGCCGCGTTTGCACCGGCCGGCGCCCGGGAGGCAATTCGTCGATCGTCGAGACGTCGAGATCGGCGTAGTAGCTCATCGACAGCGTGCGCGGAATCGGTGTCGCGCTCATCATCAGTTGATGCGGAATCGTGGGCGTGCCGGGCGGGCGTCGGGGCGCGGCCTTCTTTCGCAGCGCGAGCCGCTGCTGCACCCCGAACCGGTGCTGCTCGTCGACCACGGCGAACCCCAGTCGCGCGAAACCCACCGAGGCCTGGAACAGCGCGTGCGTGCCGATCGCGATGTCGGCCTCGCCCGAGGCGATCGCGGCAGAGGCCGCGCGTTTCTCCGCGCGGGAAAGATCGCCGTGCAGCCAGGCGATGCGCACTCCCAGCGG
>MERB01000047.1:1408-1807 GCA_001770475.1 Betaproteobacteria bacterium RIFCSPLOWO2_02_FULL_66_14
CACTCGGCGAACTTGCGATGATGCTGTTCGGCGAGTATCTCCGTCGGCGCCATCACCGCCGACTGCCAGCCCGCGTCGGTCGCCGCGAGGCAGCCGATCGCCGCGACGATCGTCTTGCCGCAGCCGACGTCGCCCTGCAACAGGCGCTGCATCGGATGCGGCTCCGCCAAATCGTGCAGCACCTCTCCCGTGGCCCGCTCCTGCGCGCGCGTCAGGCGGAACGGAAGTCCGCCGAGAAATCTGCGCAGCCGCGCCCCGTTCGCCGGCAAGCGCGGCGCGCGGCGCGTGCGACGTGCGCGGTAGGCAAGCCGCATCGAAATCTGCTGTGCGAGCAACTCGTCGAACTTCATCCGCAGCCACGCCGGATGGCTGCGGCTCGCGAGCGACTCGAGATCGGTC
>MERB01000047.1:1817-8010 GCA_001770475.1 Betaproteobacteria bacterium RIFCSPLOWO2_02_FULL_66_14
TACGCTCGGACCGAAGTCGGCGAGCTTGAAGCGATCGCGCAATGCGGCATCGAGCGTGTCGTCGAGGGCCGTCTGCTCCAGCGCCAGTTGCGCGAATCGCCTCAGCGTCGCCTGGTTCAATCCTGCGGTCGTCGGGTACACGGGAGTCAGTTCGGCAGCGGGCGGCGCGTGCTCCGAGGCGAGCTGATAGCGGGGATGCACCATCTCCGCGCCGAACCATCCGGGCCGGACGACACCGAAGGCGCGCACCACCAACTCTCCGGAGGCGGCGCGCTCGAACGCCTTGTGCTGGCTGCCGTAGAAGTTGTAGAAGCGCAGCACGAGCGTGGCGCCCGAACCGTCGGTCGCCGACGCTTCCACGACGAGCTGACGCTTCGGCCGGTAGACGATCCGCGCGCGATGCACGCGCGCCTCGACGAGCACCGGCTCTGCGGAAGCTGCGCTCGCGATCGGCGTGATCCGCGTCTCGTCTTCGTACCGCAGCGGCAGGTGCAGGACCAGATCCGCGAGCGAGCGGACGCCGAGCTTGGCGAGCTTTGCGGCCGTTCCGGGAGGAAGCTCGCCCTTCAACCGGCGTGCAGGACGGCGTCGATCTCGACCAGCGCGCCGCGCGGCAGGCTCGCCACGCCGACCGCTGCGCGTGACGGATACGGCTGCGGCACGTAGTGCGCCATGATCTCGTTCACTTTCGCGAAATGCGCGAGATCGGTCAGATACACGGTCATTCGCACGGCATGCTGCAGACCCAGTCCTGCCGCACCCGCGACTGCCGCCAGATTGCGGAATACGCGATGAATCTGGGCCTCGATGCCCTCGACCATCTGCAGGCTCGCAGGATCCAGTCCGATCTGTCCGGACAGGTAGACGGTGTCGCCTGCGCGCACCGCCTGCGAATAGGTGCCGATCGCCGCCGGGGCGTCGTTGCACTGGATCACGGTTTTCATCCGATCCCTGGGGGTAAAATTGCCGCGCCCCTATCTTAGCGGAAATGGCGAGCGCGCTGATTTCCTCCCTGGAGAAGCTGATCGGCACGCCGCGCGACGGCGCACTGCTGCGGTTCTCGCTCGGCGTCGAATATCTCAAGGCGGGCGATCGCGAACGCGCCATCGCTGCGCTACGCGAGTCGGTGTCGCGCGACGCCAGTCATTCGGCGGCCTGGAAGACGCTCGGCCGTGCGCTCGCCGAGTCTGGCCGCGAACCCGAAGCGCTCGAAGCCTGGACACAGGGCATCGAGGCGGCGCGGCGACGGGGTGACCGGCAGGCGGAAAAGGAAATGACCGTGTTTTCGCGCCGTCTCGCCAGCAAGCAACAGACCAAACCGCAGGCGTGAACCTCTTCCAGAGCCTGCGCCAGTTCGTCGTCGGCGCGCCGCTCGATCCGATGTCGAAGCGCACGCGCCACAACCTGGCGCTGGTCGCCTTCTTTGCCTGGGTGGGGCTCGGCGCCGACGGCATCTCGTCCTCCAATTACGGCCCGGAGGAAGCATTCAAGGCCCTCGGCGAACACACGCACCTGGGGCTTTACCTCGCGCTCGCCACCGTGGTGACGGTGTTCGTGATCGCGCTCGCCTACAACCAGGTGGTCGAACTGTTCCCGACCGGCGGCGGCGGCTACCGCGTGGCTTCGCGGCTCATCGGGCCCAACGCCGGCCTGGTATCGGGCACCGCGTTGCTGGTCGATTATGTCCTCACGATCGCGATCTCGGTCGCGGCCGGGATCGACGCGCTGTTTTCGCTTCTGCCGGTGACGTTCCAGAAATGGAAGCTCATCGTCGGGCTCGCCATCGTCGTGGTGCTGCTGCTGCTCAACCTGCGCGGCATGAAGGAAGCGATCCGCGTGCTGCTGCCAATCTTCCTCGGCTTCATCGTCACGCACGCGGTGCTCATCGTGTACGGGATCCTCGCGCACGCCGGCGAATTCCCGCGCATCATCGCCGCCACGCTCGAAGAGACGCATGCGACGATCTCCGTGATGGGGTTCGCGCCGATGGCGGCGTTCCTGCTGCTTGCGTATGCGCAAGGGGGCGGCACCTACACCGGCCTGGAGGCGGTTTCCAACAACGTGAACGTGCTCGCGGAACCGCGCGTCAGGACGGGCCAATTGACCATGCTGTACATGGCTGCGTCGCTTGCGTTCACCGCGGGTGGCATCATTCTCGTCTACCTGCTCTGGGGCGCGCGTCCCGTGGAAGGACAGACCCTGAATGCGGTCGCCTTCGGCGCAGTGCTCAAGGACATGGGCTTCGACACGCCGCTCGCCTACCAGTCCGCGCTGCTCGTCGTGCTCGCCCTCGAGGCGGGACTGCTGTTCGTCGCGGCCAATACGGGATTCCTCGGCGGGCCGGCGGTGCTCTCGAACATGGCCGCCGATTCCTGGGTGCCGCACAAGTTCCGCTATCTCTCGACGCGGCTGGTGACCGAGAACGGGATCCTCGTGATGGGCGTGGCGGCGTTCGCGATCCTGCTCTGGACCGAGGGCAGCGTGACGCTGCTCGTGGTGCTGTATTCGATCAGCGTGTTCCTCACCTTCGCCATTTCGCTCTACGGACTGTGCGTCTACTGGTGGCGCCACCGCACCGAAGCGCGCTGGCTGCGCCGCCTGGTGCTCTCGGGCACCGGCTTCACCATCTGCGTGGGAATCCTGGCGCTGCTCGCCTACGAGCGATTCACGGCCGGGGGCTGGGCGGCGATCCTGATCATCGGCGTTCTGACGGGCGTGTGCCTCGCGGTGCGCCGGCACTACGATTTCACCAAGCTCCAGTTGCACCGCATCGACGCGCAGTTCGAGAACATCCCCTTCGGCTCGGTGACCGAACCGCCGAAACCCGATCGCGACGCCGCGACCGCGGTCTTCCTGGTGGGCTCATCTCGCGGCGGCGGCATGCACGCGCTGCTGTGGGTGCAGCGCATGTTCCCCGATCACTTCCGCAATTTCGTGTTCATCAACGCACGCGCGGTGGATGCGCACAGCTACGGCGGTGCGCAGGACATGGAGGCGATCAAGGTCGAGGCCAACGTGTCGCTCAGGTATTTCGAGAATTTCTGCCACTCGAACGCGCTTGCCTCGAAAACCTACCTGTCCTTCGGCACCGACCCGATCGAGGGCTTCATCGACCTGTGCACGCACGTGCGCGAGGACTTCCCGAACTCGATCTTCTTCACCTCGAAGCTGATCTTCGAGAACGACAACTTTCTCATCCGGCTGCTGCACAACCAGGCCGCGCTGGTGCTGCAGCAGCGCCTGCACATGGCGGGCATGCAGATGGTGATCCTGCCGATGAAGGTCGAAACGTGAGCGCGCGCGGGCCGCGGGGATCGAGGCGATGAAGGAACGGCGCACTTCGGCACAGGCCCTGAACGTTTTCGGCGAGCCGCTCGCGCCGTGCGGACTGGACCCGATGTCGGGCTTTTACCGCGACGGCTGCTGCAACACCGGGTACGACGACCCCGGAATCCACGTCGTGTGCGCGAAGCTGACGCGCGAATTCCTCGAATTCTCGCGCCGGCGCGGCAACGACCTTTCGACGCCGGATCCGGAAACGGGCTTTCCCGGACTGAAGGCCGGCGACCGCTGGTGCCTGTGCGTCGGGCGCTGGAAGGAGGCGCTCGATGCGGGCGTCGCGCCGCCCGTGATCCTCTCGGCGACGCACGAGGAAGCGCTCGCGGTCGTGTCGCTCGCAGACCTCAAGCGCCACGCGATCGATCTGTCGTAGCGCCAACAAGGAGCCGGCGCCCTGTTCGTCGTGCGTTACTGCTTGCCGGCCTCGAGCACGCCGTGGCGTGCCTCGTACTCCTTCATCACTCGCGTCAGCACGTCCGTCAGCCGCCTTGCCGCATAGGGGCTCAGGATGATCCGGTCGGTGAGCTGGATCTCGACCTCGTTCTGGTTTCGTTCCCAGCCGTGGTTGATGCCGAAATTGAGCACCAGTTCCTCGCGCGTGCTGGTGACGTGGCACACGTTGGCGTACGAGCTTTTCAGGTTCGTCGTGTCCCAGCGGATCCGCTGACCCTTGCGCTCGCCCGACTTCTCCCGTGCTGCACTGCCGCTAACGTCTTTCTTCTCCGTCATGTCGTATTCCCTTCTGGCCGATCGGAATTGGCGGACATCCCGCAATCCAGGTGCTCAATTGTAGTAGGTCGTCGCCGCATCGCGGGTTCAGTCGTCGTGGACCAGCGAATGCTGCTGGGTGCTGATGACGACGCGCTCCGAAAGCAGTTCTGAGGCGACCCACAGATGGCGGATCCGGGGCTGCAGCTCGGCTTCGCCGCAACCATGGAAACGCGTGAGAAACGCCAGCGCCTCGTGGCTCAGGTCATAGCCATTCCCGGTCAGGAAGGGCCTCGCGTACAGCTTGCAGTTCGGGTCCACGAAGGGCACCTTGACGAGCGACACCGCCTTGCGCCGGTGGCATTCACGCAGGTTTTCTACCCGACGCCGGTTGATCCGGCTGGCGACCTCGATCAATCGCGACTCCGTGGCGCCGAATTTCCCGCAGACCGCCGCGAAAAACTTCAGGTACTGCGCCGCCGAGGTGTTCTCCACCAGGACGTAATAGGCATCGTCCTCGACGGTATCGAGCAACAGGTCGAAGTAGTCGAACTCGGCGCCCAGAAACGCCGAAAGTCGCGCTGGCGGTGCATTGAAGCGCAGCGCGTCGTATTGCTTCGTGATGCTCTTTCCGCTGATCTTGAATATCGTGCTTCGCGCGGCATCCAGAAAATAGAGCTTGATCTCTCCGGTGCCCAGCTCGTACGAGGCATTGAACAGCAGCCTGCGGTCGATCCACGGCGGGATCCAGTCGAAACCGCATTCCCCGAAGATGAACTCGGCGTCGTACATCGCCCGCCTGCGGGACGCGCCGCGCGTTCAGCGCGACTTGCTTTTCTTCGCGCCGGCCCTGCCGCCCTCCGACGCCGAATCGGTTTTCTCGACGGCCTCCTTGGCCGATTTCTTCGCGTCCTTCGCCATCCCCTGCGCCTCGCCCTCGGGTCCCGCTGCCGTGCGGTCCGCGCCTGTGGGAGTGCCAACGCGGTCCTTCAGGCCTGCGAAGTTGCGCGTCGAGTGCAGGTGCAGGTACACCAGTTCCAGTTCGTCGGACTTGGCCATTTCCGCGAGCACCTCCGCCGCGAGCGCCTTCAGCCGCTCGCGGCTCACGGTCATGAACCCGGTGAGCGACACCTGCTCGCCCGAGCCAAGCGTGATGTCGGCTCGCATCGGATCGAGCAACTTGAGTTCCTTCAGCTTGCGACACAGCGCGCGCGTGCGCTGGAACTGGACCTGGTACTCCTGCAGGAACGCGAGCACGTTCTCCACGAACTGCGTGCGCTTGCCCTCCGCGTCGAACAGGCGCTCGCCACGGCCTTCCTTGTTCAGCCCCGCGAAGCCCTCGTCGATGCACAGCGTGAAAGTCTTGCCCTCGTCGTTGCTCGAAAAGACGAACGGGTACCGGCGCACGAACGCCGGGATGTACTTCGCCTTCCACGTATTCTCGCCGGCCAAGTAGAGGTTCTCGTTGCCCCGCAATCCGAGGATGACGGCCGGCATCACCGCCTCTTCCGTGCCGGCGAATACGATCACGTATTCCGCCGCCGCGTGAGGAAACTCGACCGCGGTGAGCGGTACCGAGTTGACCTTCTTGCTGAACGCATATTCGCTGCCGACCGCGACGCACGATTCCCGGTGCCGGGTCGCGGAAATTGGCACGACGCTGCCGTAGAACATCTGTTGTGTAGCCATTGATTACCCTCTGATTTGTTGCAATAAAAGATGTTTCGCCCGCAGCCGGACCGCGGCCGGGGCCAGGTGTCAAGCATACGCCCAGCGTGGCGGTCCGCTACCTGCTCACTGCTCGACGCGGGAGGAAATCTCCGGCGTGACCTTCGCGGTCGTCGCGGCGAGTACCCTGAGCTTCGCGTTCGGATTGCGTTCCGTCTCGCTGCGACCCAGGTGATTGACGAAATCCAGCCGCCAATCCGTCGCGCCCGGCAGCGCTGAACTCTTCGCCGCGTTGCGTTCGGCGCGCGTCGCGAAGGCGAGCGGAACGGAATCGTTGGCCACACGGCGCGGACCTTCCGCGCCCGTCCAAGTCTGCCAGCCGACATACGACACGCCTTCCGGCGCGGGCGATAGCAGTTGCACTGCAAAGTCCGAAACCGGTGCGGCGGCATGGCGCGGATCGAAGCTTCCCGACTCG
>MERB01000047.1:8020-27457 GCA_001770475.1 Betaproteobacteria bacterium RIFCSPLOWO2_02_FULL_66_14
GCTCGCCCGTCATCAGGCCTGTGGCTTCGTGCTCCAGACCGGCGGCGTGACCCAGTTCGTGCGCCACCACCGTCAGCAGGTCCATGCGGCCCTCGGCGATCCGGGCCACTGCGAGCGGCGTTCCGTCCTGCTCGGCGAATTCCCGATCGCTCCAGGGCGTGACGTCGATGAACCAGCCATAGCCGGCTGCATCCGCGTCGATCCAGACCACGCCATCCCGGTAGTTGCCGAGCTCGAGCCACGGCAGGTCGATGACCTGGAACGTGACGCTGTTCAATGCCTCGCGCTGCGCCGCATCCAGGGTCGGGCCGAGGCGATCGACCGCCGCCTTGGCAATGGATTGGAGCTGCGCCTGCGACAGCCGCGCGTACGTCTCCGCGGTGCCTGGCGACTGCGCCGCGAGCAGCGTCGCGCCGCCCGTCTCGAACGCAGGGTCGTTGGTCTTGACGATCACGTCGTCGAACGACGCCGCGCCACCCGTCGCCAGCAGACCGAAGTGCCCGTCCACCGTCGAAGCGTTAAAGGCGTAGCCGAGCACGACGTTGCCGTTCAGCGTGACGCTCACGGTCGAGCCCTTGAGCGATACGCCGAGCGTGTAGTCGCGGCCGGCGTCGACCGGTTTCGCGTACATCGTGTCGCTGACCCACCCGCTCTTTGCAGTGTGATGGCCGATGATCACCTGGTCGGCGACCGCGTCGATCGCGACGAACTTGAAGGTCTCGGCGTCGTAACGATCGAACACGAATCCGGCGCGCCCCAGCGTGTTCACCGTCGCGCTCAGATCGAGCACCGATGAGACGCTGAGGCCGCCGACCCCCAGGTCCATCAGGCTTGCCGCGGTTTCGCCCGACGCCGGTGTCACGCCATAGCGCCCCCTGCTCACCGTCCACGTTCCGATCGAATCCCCGACGAACAGATCCGCCTTGCCGTCGGCGAAATTCTCCAGCGACTGGAAAGTGATCTGCGGCGGTAGTACCTGCACTTTGACGTTGTCGAAGGTGCCGCGCGCGTTGTCCGAGCCCACGCCCACGAGACCCGTATTGAGGCCGAACGAGTACCCGTCCACGACGCGCGGCGCATAGCTGTAGCTGAAGACGTTCTTGTTGTTGACGACGAGTGTCGCGTTGACGCCGTTGATCGCGACCAGCACGTTGTATGTCGTGCCGCTCTTGATGCTGCCAGCGAACGCCGCCTGCTTGTCGACGATCCATCCGCTCGCGTCGCGGTGCCCCATCACCAGCTTGTTGAGCGAGACGTCGAGCCCGGCGAACTTGAAGTCGTACTCGCCCTGGTAGTCGAAGATGACGTAGCTGTTCGCCTTCCACCCGGAGGTGGGCTTGTCGGCGCTGATCGAAGCCTGGATCTCGAAGTAGCCGGGCAGCGCATCGCCGACATGAAACACCGCCACGGCATCGCCGCCAAGTGACTGCGCCGAGACCCGCAGCGCACCGTTTTGCACCGACCACTTGCCGCTGTCCGGCGCGAAGTTGCTCATCGTGCCGTCGTTGAAGGTTGCCGCGCGCAGCACGTCGCGACTGCCGCCCGGGATGTTGCCAGGCTGAACGTCGTCCGGCGCGCCGGTCTGGTCGCGCCACGCGAAGTCCTGCTGCTTCACGAGCCCCAGCTCGCCTTCCGGCTCGCCGTTGCGCGCGATATCCGCACCCGCGTAGGGGACCGTGTCCACGCCGTCGGACTCCGACAGCGCGTAGAGGAACTCGGGCAACTGCGGCTGGATCGAGCGGCTGATCGTAAAGTTGCCGAACGGCGCAAAGGGCACGATGTAGCTGTTGAATTCGCCCGCCCAGTCGATCAGCCGGTCACCGCCCGTGTTGCCGATCAGGCGGTCGCGACCGGCGCCGCCGAAGGTGAGGTCTTCGTAGCTCCAGTGCGTGTCGGGCGAATTGTTCGAGCCGCCGTCGGTGCCGAGCTTGTCGTCGGCGTTCAGCAAATCGTCGCCCCAGCCGCCCCAGAGGTGGTCGCGCCCGGTGCCGCCTACCAGCCAGTCGTTGCCCAAGTCGCCAAAGATCGCGTCGTTGCCGTCCGTGTTGGCCGACATATCCGCGGTCCCATTCCGTACCGGGCTTGGGCCCTCCAGATGGTCGAAGTTGAGAAGGAAGCCTTCGATCCGCGTACGCGGGTTGTATTCGTCGTAAGCGGCGAATTCCCCGCTCGACGGGTCGTACCCGAGAACAAACCCCGAATTGACCGGCTTCGCGTAGAAGTCCGGCAGTGCCTCGGCGCCGGACATCGCGTCGTCGCCCGAGCCGCCGTGCAGCGAATCGTCGCCCCAGCCGCCGTAGATGATGTCGTCGGCGTACTCGGCGTCAAACAGCGGATCCTCGGCGGAATCGACGTTGAACGGCGTGAGGTTTGCCGTCTTCTTGAGTTTGTCCGCGACGTTGATGATCGCCCACTGCACGTCGCCCGGCGTGGCGATTTCCTCATTCAGGACGTTGCCGTCGTTGAAGCGCGCATTGGGATCCGAAGCAAGCAGCGGCGCAATACCGTACAGCGGCTCGCCGTAGGCGCTGCTGTTGCGGCTGGTGTGGATGCGACCGTCGTCGCCGAGGATGCCGTCCTCGCCCGTGCCGCCCGAAATCCAGTCGTGGCCCCAGCCGCCGATCAGGTCGTCGTCCTGGCCTTCGCCGAACAGCACGTCGTTGCCGACCATGCCGTAAATCTGATCGTCGCCCGATTCGCCGTGCAACTCGTCGGCGGCGCCGTTATCGTCCGCCGCGCCCGTATCGAAGTCCGGGCCGCCTTCGGTGTAGTCGACGAGCTCGACCGCGCGCGGAATGATCCTCAGGGCGACGGCGTAGTTGTCGTAATTGAAGGTGAGGAAACCGCCGCTGGTGGCGCCATTGGTGCCGACCAACCGGTAGATGTTGGCGTTGTCGCCAGCGATGACGTCGGCGTCGCGCGCGTGGCCGCTATCCGTCTCGTCGCCTGCGTCGTTGCGCGCCAGATCGATTCCGGCGCCGCCGAAGATCGTGTCGCTGCCGTCCGGCCGCAGGCTTTCATCGCCCGATAGTCCAAACAGCGTGGAACTACCGCCGACGATATCGTCCTGTCCGAGGTTGCCGAAAATGACGTCTTCGCCGCCATTACCCTCGATGTAGTCGTCGCCGTCGCTTGAAAGCTCGACCGAAACGGATACGTCAAGCGTTCCATCGGTATCTCGATTTGCGCCGACCAGCGTGATCAACTGAATCGTGTCGTCGTCCAGAACGAGGACGGTGCGGCCGTCGTTGTAGACGTCGCCGCTGGCGTATCCGTGATCGGGTTCACTCAGCGTTCCGATGCCTAATGCCCCGCCCAGGCTGCCATCGCCCTGAATGACGTCGTCGCCGAGTTGACCGAAGATCTCGTCGTCGTCGGCGCCACCTGCGATGTAGTCGGCGCCGTGGGTCGCTAGCTTCGCTGAGTCGGACGCAAAAGCGTCGCTGTGATCGAACAGCACGATGCTTCTGGTCACGCGGCCCGCGCCATACACACCTGTCGGCGTGAGTTGCTCATCGTCGGCCACGAGCGCCTCGCCGTCGTTCAAGCCGATCGTTTCGCCGTAGATCGCCGTACCGGAAAGGACCTGCATGCGCGGGCTGAGGGTGTCGCCGCGCCGCTCGATACTGGCGTTATCGCCAGCGATGACGTCGTCGCCGCTGCCACCGTCGATGAAATCGCCCTCGTCGTGGGCAGCTTCATCGATCGCGCCATCGGCATCGAGCACCGTCGCTACGTTGTGGCCGCCGATCAGGTCATCGTCGTCCGCGCCGCCGTAGATTACGTCGCGGCCCTGCCCGCCGATGACGATGTCCTGGTCGCTCTCTCCTTGCGAGAGCACATCGACGCCGCTCGAAATCCAGTCGTCGCCGCCCACGCGGGCAATCTGGCCTGGATCGTCGTCGTCAAAGTTCTCCGTGTCGATGGACGTGAACGTGAATTGAGGCGCGTACGTGGACAACGGCAACAGGTCGGCATCGATGCCGGGGTCGGCCGTGTTCGCAGTAACTTTCAGTTCGCCGTGATCACCGAACACGAGATCGTTGCCGGCGCCAGTCGCGATCCTGTCGCCCGCTGTGCCGCCGAAGACGAAATCGTTTCCTCCGCCGGTCCTGATCGTGTCCGGACCGCCGATGGTCGGCGCCGTCGTGGTGATGTAGTCGATGTCGTCTTCCGCGCCCTCCACGTTGTAGCTGGGATTCGCGTCCGACGTGTAGGTATAGCTGTACTCGGACGTGGCTGGCACGGTCTGATCCACCGGCCGCGTCGGATCCACGGTCACCGTCACCGTGCGCGTGCTCGTGGCATCGTCCATCGCCTGCGCGAAGACGAGCAGGCCGCTATCGCCCAGCACCAGGTTGTTGCCGTTACCTGCGTCAACGACGTCGCGGTAAACGTCGGGCGTGTCCCAGAGCGTCAAGGAGGAATTCCCCGACATCCCCGCGATCACGATGTCGTTGCCACCGAGCGTCGTGATCCGGTCGTTGCCCCCGATCACCGGCGCGGTCGACATCACCCGCCCCAGCGTGATCACCGAGGGACCGAAGAACGCCCCGTCGCCAAAGCGCGAATCATTCGACTGTGCCGCCACGATCTGGCCGCTGTCACCGAGCACCAGGTTGTCACCCGAGCCGGCATGAATCAGGTCGGCGCCCGCACCCCCCAGCACGATGTCTGCACCGGTGCCGGTCGTGATCTCGTCCGCACCGCCAACGCTCCAGACTGTCGATTCGATCCAGTCGATGTCGGCCAAGTCGGTGTCATAGCTGTAGCCGTACGAATAGACAGTGGCCGCAGATGAGCGATCAACCGGGACATTCAGGATTTCCGATCCCGGCGCACCTGCGTACGCCCGCCCGAACACGACGAAGCCGTGATCGCCGATGACGAGGTTGTTGCCTTCGCCTGCATGGATCTTATCGCCGCCAATGCCGCCCAGGACGATGTCGTTGCCCTCGTTGCCCGCGATAACGTCGCCCTCGCCCGCGCTGACGTTGACCGTCTCGACGCGCTCGAGCCAGGCGCCGCCGGTCGTCACGAGACGCTGGACCGCCAGCGTCTGGGGAATGGTGGTCCCGACATCAGCAAACTCGCCAAGCGGGGCCGTGCTCTGCTGGATGACGCCGTGATCGCCAAAGATGATGTCGTCTCCTGATCCGCCGAAGAGGCTATCGGCGCCTTCGGTCTCGGTCGGCACCGGAGTGCCGGTGGTCGTCACCACCGTCAGGATCTGCGAGGACAACGTGATGAGGCTGCCCCCATCCAAATGCGGAACGAAGTCCGTGTTGAACCCGGAATCGCCGTAGATGTGGTCGTCGCCAGCCTCGCCGTAAATCGTGTCGTCGCCGGCCCCGCCCGCGATCTGGTCGTTGCCCAGGCTGCCGCGAATGAAGTCGTCTCCGGCGCCGCCGAAGATGACAACCCCCATCGAACTCGCGCTCGCGTCGATGACGTCGTGGCCCGGCGTTCCCAGGAAATCTCCGCCGTCGGTCCACCAGGGGTAGTAAACGACGTACGCCGTGCCGACCGGCTGAACCTCGCTCCAGGCGACGTCGAGCGTGAGCGTATTTCCGTCAGGGCTCACCGCGGAAATCGCACGGCTTTCGATCATCTCGCCGTGGTAGAACACGGTGAACGCGGCGCCCGCGTCAGGATCGATGTCCCAGCCGCCGGCGACCCTGATCCGGCCGTTGGCGACGTCGACGTCGATGATGCGCCGGCTGCTGACGACCTTGTCGTTGCCATCCAGCAGGCCGACGAAGGCGTCCTTGCCTAAGCCGTATACGACTTCGGCGACGCCGCGGAGATCGGCGCCGGTCTCCACGGTCGCGATCCACGACGCGCTGGTCCGTGTGATGAGTTTTTCCGTCGTCGCGCCTGTCAACGTACCGCTGACGACTCGCAGTTGCTCGAGGATGCCGACATGCGGATTCGCGCCAAGCAGGATGTTGCTGAAGTCGGCGCCGAGGTCGGTCAGCTTGTCGCCGACCACAGAATCCGCTTCCTGCGTCGCGCCGACGAAGCTCACCGCGACCTCCGGGCCGGTCAGGGTCGTCGCGCCAACCAGCACCAGGATCGATTCACCCGCCAATCCCTGCTCGATCCGCCTGACCTCGAAGTCCTCGAAATCGCCCGACGCCGCCTCCAAGCGAACGATCTGGCCGACGCGGAAATCATGCGCCGCCCAGTCGAACAGGGTGTCGTTCGGAACGACGACGTGGGTCTCCCCGGTGACGACGGTGAAGGCCGCTTTGACCGTCTCAGAGGGTGTTTCTCCGCCGCGCGTGGAAACATAGCGTCCGAGATCTGACGAGGTATCGCCGTAGATCACTAGGGGCGAAAGGGCACCGCCACCGCCGAGCACCGTGATGTGGTCGCCCCCGAGCACGGCACCGCCGTCGCCGTCGATGACCGTGACCCTGGTGTTCGCGTAACTGCCGTCGGGCGTGCTGATCAGCCCCGTGACATCCAGGATCAGCGTGTCGCCAACCACGGACAGAACCGCGAAGTCCCCGATCAGAAGTTCGTTGACCGTGAGCCTGACCTTGTTCGCGGGCACGTCAAGCGCGTCGAAGAACGCCGCATCCCAATCGAGCGCATTCGGCCGCATGATGCTCAACTCCCCAGGCGTGGGCGTGGCGAAATCAAGCGTCCCCGACACCTCGAGCAACGAATTGCCGCCGCCGTGGAGGATGGTGCTCGTGATCGTGCCATCGGCTCGCGGTGCCGCAGTCCCCTCGACCGTGAAGGTGTCGTTGCCTTTGCCGAGGAAAATCTCCAGCACTTCGAGGTCGGCGTAGGTGATGCCGCCGTCCAGCGTCTGAGTTCCGATCTGAACCGACGAGCGCATGCCAAGGCCGGTCAAGGTCGTGCCTGTGAGGATGCCGACGTCGTTCGACGGGCTCAGCGTGTTGAAGACGTTGAGCGTGTCGATCTGGTCGGCCTCTACGGCATCGAAGGTGCGGCTGCGGAACAGGATCAGGTAGTTGGTGCCGGATGCCGGCACGGTTTCCAGCGGCTCGGCCAGCAACAGCGTCCCCGCGCCATCGTCAACCGCCGCGATGAGGCGCTGCTCGACGATCTCGCCGCTCTCATCAAGGATCCCGACGTAGGTGATGCCGTGGAACTCCTCGACATCCTTCATGATGTCCGCCAACGACATGCCGCCATCGACGACGTCAACGGTGAGCGTGTCCGCGGTCGCCGCCGTGACGGCGCCGTTGGCGTTGTACGCGTTGGTCTCCGTCGGCAGCGTGACGGGCACGGCGAGGCTGCGGATGGTGTCCGGCTTATTGCCGCCCCAGATCGTGAGTGGTCCCTGGATGACGTTGGCGCGCTGCGCGGCGGGCGCGAAGTGAAGTTCGTTTTCTGCCACGTTCGGGCTCGGCACCGCGGTCACCGTGACCGTCTGCGGGACATTCCACGGGGTCGCCCCGCCAGTCGGCGTGAAAGTCAGCGAGACCGGCGCGACATTCGACAGACCGTCGGACAGGATCGTGATGGTGACGTCTGCGGTTGGTTCGCTCGTGAGGCGGACGTCGTAGGTGTCGATCTGCGATCCATCCGCCGCCCCCGCGATGACGAAGGTCGACGCGTCGCTTTCGGTGATCTCTACGCCCGCCTCGTCGCTGAGCGCCACGTTCAACTCGAACACCAGCGGCACCGGGGTCTGCAGATCGTCGTTTTCCAGCCGCCGGTCGAAATCGGGATCCAAGCTGCTCAGCGTGTGCAGGATTCGCGCCGAATGCTTGTTCTCGGCGAGTCCGTCGCTCACTGCCGTCACTCTGATCGTCTGCGCGACGTTCCAGTTCGCCAAGTTGAAGTTCAGGTACGGTTTACCGTCGCCATCGGTCGGCAACTCGGTTCCGTCACCGTACGTAAGCAGCACCTGCCCTTCGCTGCCCAGGTCGGGCGAGAGGGTTACCTTTACGTCGGCGGTCGGCTGGTGCGTCAGGCGAACGTCGTACGTGTCCGTTGCGCCGCCCTCGACTGCCTTCGTGTGACCGCCGGTCTCGTCGATGAACAGCCCGCCCGCATCGTCGTCGCGCACGTTCACGAGCAGATTGACGATGGGGATGCCGTTGTACTTCGGGTCGGCGCTGATGACGGTGTGGCTGATCTCGATGTCGCCGTGCTCTTCCTTGACAGCGTCGTCGATCGCCGCGACGGTAATGGTCTGCGTCACATTCCAGTTGCCGGGCGTGAATTTCAGCACCAGCGCACGGGCGGGCGCGCCACCGGCGGACACCGTCACCCCTTCGCCAGTCTCTTCCTTCGTCGCGCCCAAGGCCGACAGCGGCGCGGAGACTGTCAGGTAAACATCCGCGGTGGGCGCGCTGGCGAGGCGGATCGAGTAGGTGTCGGTCTTGCCGCCCTCGTCCACCTGCGTGAAGCCGTCTGAACTGTGCCGCACGATCACCTGCGGCACGTCGCTCTGGCCGGCGCGCAGCACGATGTCGTCCACCGGAATGCCGTTGTAGGCCGGGTCGTCGCTGGTGGCGACGTGGGAAATGATGCCGCTCAGGCCCTGCAGGTCGTTGCTCACGATCCGGCGGGTGACGTCACCGGAGACCTCGAACGTGTCGCTGCCGAGGCTGCCGATGATCTCGGTCGACATCTTGTCGCTCGTGCCGAGGATGAAGAAGTGATCGTCGCCCTCCAGGCCGTCGATCTGCAGCGACTCGGTGTTCTTGAAGGTCACGCTCAGCCCGGCGCCGAACACGCCCTCCGGCGTGATCACGAAGCTATCCGCAAACTCGGTGCCGACGATCACGACGCTGTCGAAGCCGTCGCCGCCGTCGATGCTGACCGGCGCGTTGATGGCGTACTGGATGTGATCCGCACCCTCGCCGCTGTTGATCTCGGTCATCGCCTGCTTGGCGAAGTCGTCGAGGACGACGAACGCCCGCACCACGAACGTGTCGTCGTGGTTGCCGCCTTCCAGCCGGAGCACCGCGCTGTTGTGATAGACTTGGAACTCGTCGTCGCCGTCGCTGCCGTAGAGGGTGAGCGGCGAGCTGGCGCCGTTGCTGAGGAACCCGCGCGTCGTCTCCAGCGTGGCGAACTCGTCGCCCGGCGCGACGCCGGCGCGCGCGTCGCGTTCCGACCTGAACACCTGGCCGACCTGGAAGTAATCGTCGCCCACGCCACCGTCGATGGTGGTGGTGGCGGCGTTGTCGTCCACAAAGAAGCTGTCATCGCCCGCAAACGCGTTGATGCGCAGCCGCGCGTTGATCGAGGCGTCGTAGTTAACGCGTTCAACTTGATCCGAGGTCTTGGCGAACCCGACGCCCGGTGTGTAATCACCGTCCAACTTCGCGACGAAACCAATTGCATAGCCACTGGGGCTGAGGCTCAGGGTCTTGCGCAGCAGGAAGACGTCGTCGTCGCTGGTCGCGTTGATGGTCAGGGCATCGATGCCGTCGTCCGGCGCGCCGGAATCGAAGACATTGATCACGTAGTCCGCATTGCCGGTATTGTTGACGACGTAGAGGTCGGTGCCGCCGCGGCCGTCGAGTCTGACGAGGCTTGCGGTCGTTGGCAGCCGGTCCACGATGAGTATGTCGTCGCCGCCCGCCGCACCGTCGTCGTCGCCAAGCACCGTGGTTTGCCCCACGAGCGACTCCGGGTGCAGATAGATGATGTCGCCGTCGCGCTCGCCCGTGATCTCGGTTGTCGCAGAACTCAGGCTGCCGAGGATGTTGATATGGGTGCCAGTGTCCAAGTCGGCGTTGCCGTGGTCGCCGCGCAGGGTCAGCGTGGTTCCGGCAACCACCGAAGTGCCCGCATCAATCAGCAAGTCGTCGCCCGCGCGCAGAGTAACGGTGGTCGCGCCCTCGATGCGTGCCCCATCTCTCAAGATGAAGTCCTCGTCCACGTCGGTCGTGTCGGTAACCACCGCGAACTGGCCGCCATCGCCGTCGGGGAACTCGTCGCCCACCGGCGCCATGTTCGGGTCCACGGTCACCGTGGAGGTGTCGATCGCCTGCAGCATCACGTCGGCGAGCGTCGACTTGACCCACTCGCGTACCGTCATGAAGCCCGTGGTCGTGACGCGAATGGTGCCCGTGGCGAGCAGACCGACGGTCGATGCTGCGGCCAAGGTGCTGATCGAATCCAGCACCGTGTCGATCGTACCGATGACGAGCCCGCCTTCGTCGTAGCCGGTCTCGTCCTTGTCGTCGACGTAGATCCCGCCGACTACAGGCGCGAAAGCATCCAAGACGACGTGGCCAACTTCGAGTTTGACGAGTGCCGTCTCCAGCGGATTGGCGTCGGTACCGATGCCGGCAGCGGCGTGCAGCAGCGCCTGCGTCGCGACGACATCCTGGCCGGCATCCGTGTCCGCGTCGAGGATCGCGCCGGCGCGGGTGTCGATCGCCACTTCGCCATGCGTGCGCAGCAGGCTGACGGTGACATCACCCCAGGCGTCCACGTCGATCAGGCCGTGGGTCGCATCGACGTAGGAACCGTCGGTCATCAGGACATGACCGTAGCCGTCAGCATCCACGTCCGCAGTCAGGGTGACGGTCGCGTCGGTGATGATGGAACCGGTCGAGCCGAACGTGATGTTCCGGTCTGCCCGCAGGTTCACCGCGCCGGTCGTGGAATCGATGTCGCCGTGGATCCAGATGTCGCGGCCGGCATCCAGGTCGACCCAGCCGCTGGTCGTCGTGATGAGTCCGGTCTCCGAAAGCGTGATGTCCCGCACTGCGTCGATGTCGATGATCCCGGTACCGCTCGTGATGGTCCCGTTTACGACCACGTCGAGGAGCGCATCAATGTCGACGTTGCCGCCGCCGGTCACGATGGTGGCATTGACGATGACCGATTCGGTCGCAGCCAGCACGACGTCGTCGCCGTCGCTGTCGATGTCCTCGTCGACCGTCATGTTGCTATGTGCGCGAATGAAGATCTCGTCGCGCGCCATCACGCCGACCTGACCGGCATCGACGCCGCCGATGACGACGTCGCCGGTGTTGTCCAGCCAGATGCCGCCTCGCATCGACCACATTTCGAGGAACCTCACCCGCGTCTCGAAATAGTTGGCCGGTGTGCCGATGTCCGCCTCGTGGACCCGGCCGGCGATCAGGATCGCCTTGTCCGAATCGATGTTGGGGCCGATCCCGCCCTCGCCGTGCACCGCGTTGCGCCGATCGATGATGCTCCGGTCCGCTTCGATCCTGACGGTGCCGGTCGCGGCAACGAAGTCGACATAAACGTCGCCATCCACGTCGAAGGTGACGTTCCGCCCTGGGAACACGTCGATCGGGACAACAATGTTTACGCCGACGATCTTGTGGTTCACGCTCCGGATGTTCAGATCACCGACGCTGTTGATGAAGATGTCACCGCCAGCGGCCACGATCAGGTCGGCGAGGCCGATGTCCACGTCGAGGAAGTTGCCCTGCGCGCCGATGTTCCCGGTTCTCGCCCACAGCACGACGTCCCCGGTGGGGCTGCTCTGCGTCGTCGTGAGATTGACCACCGGCACCGCCGCGTCGTCGAACGCATCGACGATATCGACATATGCTTCGAGGTAGATTCCGGTGCCCGCCTGCAGCCGCCCGACCTCCATGCTGCCGTCGAGCACGCGGATGTCGATGAATCCGGCCGTCGCGTTGACCCTGGAGACGATCAGGTCCGCACCGGCGCCGACCTGCTCGAGGTAGATGTTGGTCGCAACGTCCGCGCTCAGCTGGCTCGTCGAGGTGCCGCCCGAAAGGCTGACCCGCAGCGGGCTGTTGCCGTCCGCGCCCCCGACGCCGATCGCGCCGGCGTTCGACTGCAGCAGCAGGTTGCCGGTCGTCGTGATGACGGGAGCCGTGCTGGACTCGCTCTCCGAGTTCGTGTCCAGGTCGACGATCGAGCCGCCGGCCTCAAGCCGCACGTTGCCGTCGGCCGTGATGTGGTCGATCCGCATCTCGCCCGGCATCTGGATCGCGACATCGCCGTCGGAATCAACTCTGACCGGCATCGGCCCGCTCGCCTGATCCCGGATGTCGATGTCGTCGGTGAGCTTGAAGGCGAATCGCTCGACGAATCGCAGGTCGGCGACGTAATCGCCCGCGTTGATGTTCGCAATCGGGACGCCTGGATCGCCGTATTCGCTGTCGCCCGCGTGGTTGATCGCCTCGAGCCTCAGCCACGGACCGGTATCGAATTTCTCCTTCGACAAGTTGACCGTTCGACCGTCCGCGCCGGTGTACTGGTAAAGGCCGAACTCGCCGCGGCTGAATTGCACCAGCACCGTGCTGACGTTCGCGCCGTCGTTGGCGAGCGTGACGAACTGATCGATCGAGCGACTGGTCTCGGTGACGTAGTCGATGACGACCGCCTCCCAGTCCGCCGTGGTGAAATCCTGGGTCGCCTGATTCGAAATCGTGATGGGCCGCTTCCCGACGGGCCGGTTCCGGTGAACCGGTACAGCTTGTAGGCGACGCCGATCCGGTCTTCCCACGTCGCCGAGGAAAGCGCCACCATGAGTGCCGTGTCGAGGCTCGCCCAGTCGCCTTCCAGTTCCGCGCCGCTGGTGGAGAAGACGCCCGTCTCGGTACCCACGCCGCCGCCAACCGTGTTGAGCGTGACGGTCGTACCGATGATGTTGGGCGTCTCGGCGCCCGCGTCGTTGACCGGCGATGTCCCAAACAGATCCGAATGCGGATACAGGACGCTGATCAGACCCGGCGACAGCGGATACAGCAGCTTGTTGTACGACAGGTTGGAGCTGTCCAGCACGCCGGCAACGAAGACGAGCTCGCGAACCGCCACCGAGATCGTCGCCGGACTGTTGGGATCCACAATCGTCACGGTATCGCCGACCCGGTACCCGGTACCGGCGTTCACCACCGTCACGCTGACCACGTTGCCGAAGCTGTCGGTGGTCACGTCAAGGGTCAGCCCGCTGCCGGTCCCGGAAGTCGTCGTCGCCAGCGGGCCCGCGCCAGCAGCCGTGTCGAGGTTCGCCGACCATGGCGCGGACTCGGTACCGCGCTGGAACGAGAGGCTCCGCACCTCGCCGTTCGTGCTATAGGTGGTGACCGGTGTTCCCGTCAGCGCATCGATCAGCTTCGGATCGATGCTGCTCAAATCCAGCGATTCCTTGGTGCGCGCCAGTTCGACGATCCCGTCGACCACGTCGCCGGCGTCCGTCCAGAGGGTGACGCTGCCCGCCACCGAGTGAACCGACGCGATGCCCGCCCAGGTCTGCGGCAGGATCAGCCGCAGACCGCCGGTCGCCTCGCGCAGGTAAATGCCGTTGTCCGCCTTGGCGGCGAGACCACCGGATCCCATCCGGTTGCTGTCGATGCGCAGCGGCTGCGCCGCCGCCCCCAGTTCCCCGCGCCCGGCATTGTCGAAACCGAACAGCTCGACCCGGTCGCCGCCGACCAGCGACGTGCCGCCCGCCGCGGTAATGCCCTGCGGCGCGGACAGGACGACGTCGCCAAATGTCGAGCTCACCATGTCGACGACCAACCGGCTGTAGGTGTTGCTTGGCGAAATCGCGCGAATCGAGATGTCCCCGCCAGCCGTGGCGTACAGGGATCTGTTCGCGACCTTCAGCCACTTCGAGTCGTCCGTGTAAGTGGCACCGGTCAGATTGAAGTTGACTTGCTGGCTGCCGGTGTAGCGATAGAGCCCATCCGTGCGCGTGACCAGGTCGCCGGGATGCAGCGTCACCGGCGTGCCGGATTGGCCGTCGTGACGCGCATCGGTGGTTCGCTTGATGCCCTCGACGCTCAACGAAATGACGTCTTCGGCCCCCGTGCCGGCGACCACTCGTGGGGTCGCGCCATACACCGCGATCTCGGCCTTCGACGTGATCGAACCCGTGAGCGACGTGAGATTGATTACGCCGTGCTCTGGCGACTCGATGTCGCCTTCGAGGAACAGGTCGCCGCGCGTCCAGATGTCGATGACCGGATTGGACGGCCCCTGGATGAACCCGACCGAGATCGGGTAGTCGGCCTTCAGCGTGTGCGTGTAGACATCCTTGAGTCCCACCACCTCGGTGATGCGGGTGTGGACGGTCTTCTTGCGCAGCCAGCCACCCCCGGTGGTCCAGGTGTCGGCGTCGATGCTCTTGTTCTCGTAAGTCCACTCAAACTGGTCGATGTCGGGATTGGTGAAACCGATGTCCGGGTCGCCCGGATCGTTGTCCCAGACATACGGGCCGCCGCCCGAACCCGAGCCGACGGACGACCACAGTTTGGTGTCCGTGTAATCCTGCGATGGCAGATGCAGGTCGGCGTTCTCGTCGATGTAGCGGTAGACCGTGTTCCCCTTTTTCACGAGGGAAACGTTCTTGACGAGCGCGACGTTGATGTCCCGGCGCAGTTCGTAGTTGATGGTGTACGCGGTATTGTCTGCGTACGCCGGCGCCGCGGAACCCTCGAAACGCCAGAGCGTCGTGTCACTTAAGTTCACGGACGCGACCGCGATCGTCGGGCCTGCGCCGAGGTAGCGGTAGTATGCGTCGCCCGCGTCCCGCACCACGTCGTTGGTGGCGAGCGTGAGGTGCGTGGTGCCCGAGGGGAGCGCGCCCAGGTCGTACTGGGCGGTGAGGTTGATCGCCAGCACTTCCGACTCGAGCAGCGGCTGCTTGTCGGTGTAGCGGATGTCCTTCGAAACCCAGCTATTGTCCCTGACCAGCATGTCGGCGAAGGCGTTGTCGCCGAACAGGTTGAAGCTCTTCTTTTCGTACTTGGTGACGGTAACCTGCGTCTTGTCCTGGCCCTCCACCCAAAGGTACTGCAACCCGGCGCGCGGCGCGTACGTGATCCCGATTGGGCTCAGGTTCGTCGTGCCGACCTGCGTGTATTGCACCGCCGAGGCCACCCCGTTCGGATCCACCGGTGTCTGGCCGGTCACGCGCTGCCAGTTCGGGCTTCCCTCGTAGTCGGCGGGATTGGACGTCAGCGTACTCGACTCGATCGAGTCGGCGTCCAGGTAGGCGTAAACATCGCCGCCGGCGCCCAGCTGCACGGTGTCGCCCTGGAAAATCGTCGTGGGCGCGGTCACGCCGACGACGAAATCGGCGGCCGGGATCAGCGACTCCAGCGACACCAGCTGGCCCTCGTAGGTCGTGTGCCTGACCACCGGGCTCGACCCGGAGCTGTCGTACACGTATTCGTCCTTCTGCAGCCGGGCGGTGTCGATGATGACGATCTTGCCTTCGCGATACGTGGTCGTATCGATGCGGTTCAGTACCAGGCGGTAGTTGCTGTTGTTCTCGATGTCGACGCTGGTGTAGCCGTTGGCCACTCGCAGCCGGCCGTTGCCCGTGCTGAGCACCTGTCCCGCGAGGATGATGGTGCCGCCGCTCGGGACGATGTCCTCGAGCACGATGCCCTGCTCCGGATCGAAGTAGCCGTCCAAGGGCACCTGGATGTCGCCGGAGTCGCCGAAGCGGATTCCCGGGAGCGTCTTGCCATCGTCGTCGGTGAAGGTGACGATCCGGTTGCCGGGCCTGAAGTTCGAGTCGATGCGCAGCTTGATCGTGTCGACGCCGCTCTGGATCAGGCCGTCGATGTTGAGGAAGCGCGCCGTGATCCCGATCCGGCCTTGCGCGAGGATCGAGGACTCGTCGCGGTTGATCGCCTCGTTCAGCTCCTGGGTTCTCGAGGCGTAGATGACATTTTCCGATGTCGGCTCGCTGGTGTTGTTGATGCCGAACCACGCGAAAATCGCCGACAGGCTGCTCACCACGCCCGCAGTCTGGCTCGCGTAGAGCGCCTTTGCCCGTTGCGCGTCGTAGTCGATGTACGGGCGCGGATCCTGGTTGGTGTGGAACCAGCCGTCGGTGTTGAGGGTGAAGTCCTTCGCCGCCTTGATGACGATGGTTTCCGCGCGCAGCGTGCCGGAGACGTTGATGCTGCCTTCGCGGTTGTCGATCAGCAGGCCCCCGTTCTCGTTGATGACGTCGCCGACCACGAAGATGTCCTGGTCGATCTTCGGGAACGTCAGGCCGCCGAGGTCGTACTGGCTGATCTGAAAGGCGTCCTGCACGATGTCGATCTGCGGTGGCGCGACGCCGGTCGGCTCGCCGCTCAAGCTCTCGGAGTTGAACCAGACCTGCCCCGGCGTGAATACTTTGTACACGCCGTCGACGATCTCGACGCGCTTGTTGTCGCGGACGAGCGTGTCGTCCACCACCATCGAGAACGGCGTCTTGTTGGTGATGTCGATCTGCGCGCCGGCCCTCGCGATTAACTTGCCGCCGGCTCTCAGGGCGTCATAGGCCGCGGTGGCCGCCACGCGCGCGGGCAGCGAGAGATCGTCCGCCTCGATGAACACCGAGCCCGGCGAAGCGAAGATCTTCGGCAGATCGAGGAAGAGCGCGTCGAGCTCCTTCTTGATCACCAGTTCGCCATTGGTGCTGGTGTAGTGGATGTCGTTGGCGCCCACGGTCTGGGAAACGCTGCCGTCCCAGTCCGGTGCGGAATATTTGACCTCGGGCAGAACGAACCCGGCGCTGGCGCCCTTGTACTGGTAGCGATGTCCATCCGGGGCGATGACGAAGGCGTTCTGCGGCACCTGCACGAAGTACTGCGTGAGGCCGAGATCCTCCAGCGTCTGGTCGAGGATCTCCAGTTGAACCTGGTAACGGGCGACGGCTTCGGGGTCGCTGTTGTGGCTGACGATCCAGGCCAGGATCTGGTCGCGCTGGTCGATCAGCAGGTTGCCGAGGTTGACGTAATTGAGTCGCGGCGCCTCCAGTTCGACCGGCTTGATGACGTAGAACTTGTTCTCGAGCGCCTCGCGGAACGCGACCGTCACGTCGCTGCGATAGACGACGTACTGTTCGTCCTTTGGCTCCAGCCCCGGGCCGATGTGGCGCCAGCGGCTGGCATTCGCGTAGTTCTCCTGCTCCAGGACGATGCTTCCGCTTTCCGGCAGGTACTGGTAGTAATCGTTCTCGGTGCCGCCCGCAAAGGCATCGTTGCCGTGTGTATCCTTGACCGCCCGGACGATCGTACGCTGCGAGATGTCGAACTCGATCGTGCTCAGGTCGAGCGGCGCATAGTGGTACTTGAGACCTGCGGGCAGCCCCAGCGCCGCGAGTTCGGCGGGGGTGAGGAGATCGTCGGTGCCGACGCCGTCGAGGCGCGTGGTCGTCATCAAGTCGCCGATCAGGTCCCGCTGGATGCTGTCGCCGACCTTGAACGGCAGGATCCGCAGCAGGGCCATGTTGTTGAGTCCTGCCTCGATCGTGACGTAGTCCGCGCCGATGTTGACCTGGTTGTCCGGCGTGTCGCTTGCCCGGTCCGGCACCTCCATGCCATACGGCACGAGAGAAAGCGAGAGCACCAATCCGTCGGTGGTCGCGCGCTGTCCCTGCTCGAAGCCGATCCCGGTGTTGGCGAAGAGATTGACGTCCTCCAGCGCCTGCAGTTTGGTCGGCTGCGCCGCGCTGCCGGTGATGTTGATGAGGTTGTGCTCGTCGATGTCCGCGGTCACCACCGGCACCGTGATGCTGGGGGCGAGCGACACCGCGACGATCTCGCTGTTGGCCGAGGCCTCGAGCCGGTCGGTCTCGCCGTTGATGTTGCGCCCCGCGTACAGATAAAGGTCGGAGCCCTTGATCGTGGACCGGTCGACGTCGATCCGGTTGGTCACCGTGTTCAGAGCATCCACGTTGGCCGAGGCCACACCGGAAATGGCCGAGGCCATGAACAGGTTCGCGCTCGGACGAAGCTCCGAGTTGGTCTTGGTGGCGAGGTAGATGTCGCCCGTCTTGTTCTCCAGGACCGACCCCGACACGTTGATCCTGGAGAACGAATCGACGTCCAGTTTCGACAGGCCGACCGCCATGCCCAGCCCCGAGACCGTTTCCACGCGCACGCTGTCGGTCGCGGTGATGTTGTTGATCGCCTCGATCTCGAACACGCCCGGGCTTGCGTTGCTGCCCAGCGCGGTCAGGCGTGAGCCGTCGTGGATGCTGACAACCGCCTCCGCGTTCAGCTCGGTGGCGCTCTGCAGGACGGAGACGCTGCCCAGCGCCGCCGAGGCGGCGTTCAGATTGTTCGAATTGGCGAACCTGTTCTTGGAGAACTGATTCACCGCCTTGATGAAGATGGTGTCCGCGCTCACCTCGGCGCCGGTGCCGCCCAAGGTGCCGATCGTGATGTTGGCGCCGCTGTTGAGCGTGTTCTGCGCCCCCACCCAGGTTCCGGCGCCGAGGCCAAAGGTGACGCTGTCCGCGCTCGAATCGAAATCCTGGCTGTGGACCGAACGCAGCGAGAACGTCTCGGCGTTGACGGTCGTGCCGTCGCCGACCTCGACCAGGGTCAGGTTGTGGCTCGTGACCGAGGAATTGGCGCCCGCGCCGCTGATCGCGCCGATGCTCGCCGCCGATGTTTGGGCGAGCAGATCGTCGACGCTCATCGCCGATACCGTGACGGAACCCGCGTTCACCGTCATCCCGTCGCCGAGACGCGCCCGGACATCGGCGACGCCCGAGGTTCCGAGCGTGATGTCGGCGATCATGACGCCCACCGGGACAAGGCCGACCGCGCCGCCGACTGATTCGGCGCTCGCCTGGTTGTCCGCCATGGCGCTGATGACGATGTCGCCGCTCGACGCAAGGGTCGCGTTTTCCGCGTAGGCGTCGACGAGGGTGCGGATCACCGCGTTCGCCAGGTTGGTCTGAACCGCGATCAAGCCGCCCGCGGCGCCCGTGGATCGCGTCGTCGGGATTTCAGCCTTCGAGAACGCGCTGATCGTGGTGTTGGTCGAAGTGACCGTCGCGTCCTCGATGAACGCCTCGACGCTGCCGCCGATGACGTTGTTCACCAGACCGACGCCGGTCGCGGCGCCGAAGCCGATCGCGACGCTCACCGCCACCGCGTCGCCCGCGATGTAGGCATCCTGCACCGCTTCGACGCGCACCTCGACCGAGCCGTCGCCCGAGCCGTGATCGGCGAACGCCTGCCCGAGCGATACCACTTCCAACGCGCCGTCGATCTTCGCGCCGACTTGGTTCGCGATCGTGCTCCGGATGTCGATCCCGACACCGCTGCCAGCGACGATGCCGCCGCTCACCGCGACGCCCACCGCGCCGATGCCTTCGATCCGTGCCGCCTCGGCATTCGCCAATACGCGTACGGTGCCACCGGCCATGACGGTCTTGCCCGCGGAACCGGCAATCCATGATTGCACGTCGCTGGCGATCGTGTTGTCCACCGTGGTCGCCGCGACCGAGAGCGCCAGGCCGGCCGCCGCCGACACCGCCCCCGCGATGGCATTCGCGCGAACGATGCGGCTGTCCGACACGGCCTGCACGTCGAGGTGCTCGGTCGCGTAGACGTCACTCTCGTTCAGGTAAGCGTTGACCACGGTGCCGACCTGGGTCGTCAGGCCGACCCCGGCGCCCGCCACCGCGCCGCCGGTGCCGACGGCGAGCGCCACGGAGCCGGCAAATGCGTCGGTGCCCAC
>MERB01000047.1:27480-36480 GCA_001770475.1 Betaproteobacteria bacterium RIFCSPLOWO2_02_FULL_66_14
GCGTAGTTCTGCACGCTGGAAGTGAGGTCTTGATGCGGGACGACGTCGTTTCCGAGATACGCGTAGACCTCGCCCGTGGCGAGCCTGACCGTCACGAAGGGCGCGAGCGTCGCGTCGGTCTCGCTCTCCAGATAGGTCGTCTGCATGCCAATCAGGTTGCGCGCGATGGAGGCGCCCACCGAACCCGCGGCTGCGCCGGCGCCGCCCGCGATTGCGCCCGAGGCCGCGCCGACCAGCGCATCGATGGTCGCGGTGCTTCGCGCCTCGACCCGAACGTCCTGGCTCGCGGGACCGGCGATCAACTGCCAATCGGCGGGCGTGGTCGTGTAGAACTGCGCAGCGAGCCCGATGCGGTTGAGCTGCCACAGCGACGCGTCGGTGTAGTCCTCGCTGGACAGGTCGCGCGTATCCGGCGTCGGAATCAGTTCCCAGTTGGCCGCGTCCGTGTATCGCGTCTCAACGCTGAGATCGACGTCCTGCGCAGGCGCCTCCACGGTACCGATGCCGATGTAGCGGTAGACATCGCCGTTGGACAGCTCCACGGTGTCGCCATTGACGAGGTCGCGCTCTCCGTATGCGGCCTGATGGTCGGCCACGAAGCCGAGATAGCGGTAGACGTGCCCAGGCTGACCCTTCAGCGGATCGAAATCGTCTGCCAGCAGCACAGTGTCGCCCGCAGTCAAAGCGATCGACCCGTCGGCCGAGTCATGATCGACCGTGTCGGCGCCGACGTAGCGATAAAGGTCACCGGTCTGGCCGAGGTTCAGGAAGCCGCTCGCTCCATTGACGAGCTTGACCACGTCGCCGTTCTGCAGCCGCTCGACCTGTTCGACCGAGAGGAAATCGTAGACCGGCAGCGTCGCGACGTTGCTGCGCAGGACGTAGGCCTGGACGTCGTTGCTGATGATGTTGGTGGCATCGGCGCCTGCGCCGCTCAGCGCAACTCCGACGGTGCCGAAGGCAGCGGAAAGCGAAGCGGCAAGGGCAAACGCGTAAACCTCGGCGTCCTCGTTCGCCTCGACCACGATGCTGCCCCCGCGCGCCACGACATCGGCGTCGACGATGTAGGCCAGGACCTCGTTGCTGATCGTGTTCTCGGCGAGCGTGACGCCGATCGAGACCGAGACGCCCGCGGTGCCGCCGAACGATACGGCGAGCGAAGCGGCGGCGGCCGTCGCAGAGATCGCCGAGGTGTCCGCGGCGCGGATCCCGATCCCGCCGCCGACGTCGATCGCGAAGACGACGTTCCAGTTCTCGTTGTTCGCGTAATCCTGAACGGCCTCCGCAAGGTCAAGCGGCCCCGGCGCTCCGATGTATTCGTAGATGTCGCCGTTACGCAGCTTGACGAGATCGCCGGCCGCAACCGATTGCGTTCCCGCCGTCGACAGATGATCGATCAGCCCGCCAGAGGCGAATTCAGCGTTGTCGATGTACGCCTTGACCTCGGTGGAGATCCGGTTGGTGGTTTCGACGCCAGCGCCCGAGAGACCCACGCCAGCGACGCCACCGCCCGCCAGGGCCGCGGAGCCGGCGCCGACGCCGGCGTCGATCTTTTCGTTCGCCGCTGCGTCCAGTTCGAGGTCGCCGGCGGCCAGGACTCTCGAATCCTCGATGTAGGCCCGGATCTGCGCCCGGTCCAGAGGATCGAGGACGCCGTCCCGGTCGACGCCGATGAAGTTGTGCGCGATCGAAACGCCGATCGACGCGCCGACACCGCCCGTGCCGCCCCCGGCTGCGGCGACGGAGGCCGCCGCGACCACCGCGGTGATCCGCGAGTCGTTGCGGGCGTCGAGATCGACGTCGCCGCCGGCAAGCACTTCGCTGTTCGTGATGAAGGCGTTGTTCTTGGTCAGCACCACGTTGGTCGCTTTGGCGCCTGCACCGGCCAGGCTCACGCCGCCGGTACTGCCGAAACTCGCCGCCAGCGAGGCCGCGACCGCGTGCGTCGTGATCGTGCCGTCAGCCAGTTCCCACAACCGGGTGTTCGAGTAATCCTCCTGCGTGAGGTCCCGTGTATTGGGCGAGGCGATCGCCTGCCACGCGCTGTTGCCCGCAAAGGTCGCGGTGCTCAAATTGATGGTGGCGGATTCCCTCGTGTTGACGGGATCCGCGCCCACATAGCGATAGAACGTGCCGATGTAGGCATCGCCCAGCAGGAACTTGAAGAACTCCGTTTGGGTGCCGTCGAAAACCGTGTCTCCGTCCTTCACGTCCTGGCTGCCCGCGCTCTTCAGGTAATCCGGCACGAACCCGCGATACTTGTAGACGCGTCCGGCCTGTCCGCCGTTGGCGTACTGGTCCGTCAACCGGACTGTCTGCCCCGCCGTCAGCGCGACGCTCGTATGGCCCGCGTCGTTCAGATCGAAGGTCGCGGGATCGGTGCTGCCGGGCAGCGACCGTGCGTCGATGACGATGTCGCCGCCCGCGGTGAGCCGATCGACGTCCGCAATGTAAGCTCCGACGTCGTTGTTGACCTCGTTGTAGGCGAGCGAGACGCCGATCGAGATTGCGACACCGCCGGTGCCGCCGAGCGCGCCGGCGATCGAGGCCGCGACCGCGTCCGCGCGGATCACGCTGGCGTCATGGGCTCGCAAGATTACGTCGTGGGCGGATATGACGCCCGAGCCGGGCGTCACCGAGCCGTCGTCGCCGTCGATGAACGCCTTGACCTCGGTCTTGATGCGGTTCTCGGTGCTCACGCCCGCGCCGCTCAGCGCAACGCCCGGCGTGCCGCCGACGCCGATCGCCGCCGAGCCCGCGAAGACCACGGTTTCGATCTGCCCGCCGGCGTTCGCGTCCAGGGTGATGTTCCCCGCCGCGGTCACGGTGGAACTCTGGATGAACGCCCGTACCTGCGCCGCGTCCGCGGTCAGGTTGATCTGCCTCCACAGGTCGGCATTGCCGAAGTCCTGTGCCGACAGGTCGAGCGAGTCGATCAGCACCCAGCTGGAGCTGCTCGACCAGTACGTCTGAGTCGTCAGGTTGACATTGCTCGCGCCAGACCCGGTGTACTGGTAAATCCCGGCCTGCGGTATGCCGGTGACCTTGACCAGATCGTTCTTCGCGAGCGTGACGCCGGTGTCCGAATTGGTATGCTGGTAGCGGGTCCGGTCCTCGCCGACGTACATGTAGACGTCGCCTTTCCGCTCTCCGTCGGCGATTTCCACCGTCTTGCCGTTCTCCAGGACGCGGTCGGCAATGATCTCGTCCGAGCGATAATCGGCCGCCATCGGCGACGGATCCCAGCCGATGTAGTTGCGCGCGATCGCGGCGCCGACGGACGCCGCGCCACCGGCGCTGCCGCCCACCGCCCCGGCACCGCTTACGCCGCCGACGGTGGCCGTGATGTCCGAGCTGGCGGTCGCGTTGATGTCGAGCGCGCCGGCACTGTCGACGATGCTGTTGGCGACGAACGCATTGGTCTTGGTGAGAATGATGTTGGTCGCGTTGGCGCCGGCGCCGCTCACCGCGAGCGCGTTGCTCGAGCCCCCGGCGATGGAAAGCGAGGCAGCGACCGAAACCGCCTCGATCGCCGCCAGTTCACTGGCCGTGATGGTGACCTCGCCGACGCGGGTCTGCACGCCGTCGTCGGCCCCGGAGATCGACGCCTCGACGGCATTGTCGATGCGGTTCTTCGCCAGGGCAACGCCGACGGAGAGCGCGCCCGCGTTCGTTCCGGCAATCGCCGCCGCGAGCGATGCGGCGCCGACATCGGCAGAGATGCTCGAAGTGTCCTCGGCGAGCAGTGTGACGCTGTCGGCAATGATGCCGGGGCCGCTCACCGGCGAGCCGTCGCCGTCGATGGTGGCCTTCACATCCACCGCGATTTCGTTGCGCGCACTTGCCCCTGCCCCGCTCAGCCCCGCCGCAAGACCCGACCCGGAACCCGAGATCGCAGCCGATCCGGCACCCACGCCGGCATCGATGCTGCCGCTCATGCTCGCCGTGACGGTCAGGTCGCCGCCCGCATCGACGCTCGAATTCTCGATGTAGGCACGCACCTCGTTCGGGAACAGGCGGCCGCGGCCGATTTCGTTGCGCGCGAGCGCCGCGCCGATCGAGAGCGACCCCGCGTTGCTGCTGCCGAACGCCGCCGAGACGGATACCGCCACGATGGTCGCGTCGATCGTCGATGCGCCGATCGCCGTGATGTCGATATCACCGGCTGCGTGAATCTTCGGCGTATTCGCAACGTAAGCGTTGGCCCGGCTCAGAATGATGTTGGTCGCCGCGGCGCCGCCGCCGCTGACCGCGAGGCTCGAGCCGCTGCCGCTGCCGGCAATGGAAAGCGATGCCGCCACCGCCAGCGCCCCGATGGAGGCGTCCTGCGTCGCAGTAACCACGATCCCACCGGCCGCATCGACGATGTTCGCCGGAACGCTAGCGGCGGCACTGCCGTCGCTTTCGATGAACGCAGCGACGTCGGTGACGATCGTGTTGTCGGCGATTGACACGCCGACCGCAACCGCGCCGGTCGACCCGGATCCGGAAAGCGAGCCGCCAAGGGCGCCGCCGACGGATTCGCTGTAGATGCGCGAGCTGTCCCTGGCGTTAACCGTCACGTCGCCCGCGGCGCTCGTCGTCACCGTGCTGCCGGCCTTGACGCTCGCCTCGACGGTGAGATCGATCGTGTTGTCCGTGAACGCGCCGCCCACGCCCAGGGCGAATGCGCTGCCGCTGGACGAGCCCGCCGCGGCCGCCGCGCCACCGACTGAAAGCGCGTCGACGTTCGCCGCGGAGGCGGCGATCACCGCCACACCGCCCGCGGCCGCTTCGACGATCGAATTGCGGATCGTCGCGGTGACCGAGTGCCCGCCGTTCATCCCGATCTCGTTGCTCGCAACCGAGGCGCCGACCGAGCCGGCGCCGCTGGTTCCGCTGCCGAGGTTCGCGGCAAGCGCGATCGCGTAACCTCCGGCATCGGCGACGATGGTGGATTCGTCCCCTGCATTCAGCGTGACGCCGCCGGCGACGGACTTGACCTTCATCGCGTCGTCCGCGTCCTCGATGTAGGCCGCGATCGTGTTGTCGATGATGTTGGTCGCGCCCGCACCGGCCCCGGCAAGGGCGCCCGTCAGGCCGCTGCCGGATGATCCCGACCCTGAGACCGCGACCCCGAAAGCGAGCGCATCAATGGAGTCCTTCAGCAGTTCCAGCGAGTAGCTTCCGCTGCCCGGGTCGGTCAACTCGATGGCCTCGCCCTTGCGCGCCTGATCGGAGGTCTCGGCCAGACGGATGGTGTTGGCGCTGTCGCGAATGACGAAGTAGGACTTGCCGTCGACCAGGTCGCTGCCCAGGCCGGCACCGGAACCGACGTGGTAAACGACGAGGTCTCCGGTGTGCAGGCCATGGCCCGAGGTGGTGTAACCGCTGTCATACCGGTTGTTGCCCGGATCGGGGATGAAGAGCGGGTGACTCGAGGTGACGTCTGTCCAACCGGACCCTGCGGCGTCGTAGTCGACGTCACCGAGGAACAGCGCGCTCGCGCTTCCACCGTATCGCCACACCTTGCCGCCGTCGCGCACGAGCGTCGACGTATTGACCGTCACCGGCGAGCCGAAGGTGATGCTGTCGTCGCCCAGAAGCTCGACCTCGCTCGCGCCGAAAGCGAGCGAGCGTTCCGCCTGCGGCCGGGCAAAGGCACTCAGCGAAACGTCGCCGTCCGCGATCACATTGGACGCCGCGATGTACGCCTCGACCGAATTGCTGATGGTGTTCTCGGCGATCGCCGCGCCGACCGACCCGGATCCGGTGCCGCTTCCGCTGCCGCCGGTCAAGGCAACCGCCACCGCCACGCCGCCGGCATCGGCAGTGATGGCGGAGCGATCGAGCGCAGATAGGGAAATGTCGCCGCCCCCGTTGACCGTGGTCCGGACGTCGCTGTCGGCGCTGATGTACGACTCGATCGTCTGCCTGACGACGTTGTAGGAGCCTGCCCCCGCACCGGCCAGCGCGCCGGACCTTCCCTGGCTGCTGGATCCGGCGCCCGCACCGCCCATGGCAAGGGCATCCACTTCCGCGGTGGAGGTGGCGGAGAGGTCGATATTGCCACCGGCCAGAAGCACGGAATTGTCGATGTAGGCGCTGACCGAATGCCCGGCGCGCTCGCCGATCTCGTTGATGGTGATGCCTGCGCCGACCGCTGCCGCCACTGCAGTGCCGGTGCCCATTGCGCTGCTCAGCCCGATCGCGAAACCGCCTGCATCGGCGCGCACATTGGTTGCATCCGCAGCACTGAGCGTGATCGTCGTGCCGGCTTCCACGCCAGGCGTCGCGATGGTGCCGCTGTCGACGACGTACGCGGCAACCGTGTTGTCGACGTAGTTGGTCGACGCGGAACCCGCGCCCGCCAGCGCCCCGGTCGTTCCGGTCGAACCTCTTGCAAGCGACCCCGCCACGCCAATCGCCAGGGCATCAATGTCCGGCGAAACCGTCGAAGTCAACTCCACCGATCCCGCGGCGTCGACTCTCGAGTTTCTGATTGATGCATTCGAGCGGATGCTGACGGTGTTGCTGGCGATGGCGACGCCGAAGGCGAGTGCCGCCGTCGTGCCCGCGGTGGCACTCGCGGCGTAGGCCGCCGCAATGCCGAAGGCGTCGGCTCGGATCAGGTCGGAATCGGCTTCGGCAGTCGCCGTGACGTCGCCGGCGGAATTCGTCGTGATGTCGCTACTCGCGGCAATGTAGGCTTCGACGTCAACATCCAGTTTGTTGGAGGCAAAGGCCCCGGCTGCCGCGACGGCATACGAGCCGCTGCCCGAGACACTGCTCGGCGCCCTGGAGAACGACCCCCCGACCGCGAGCGCCTCCAGCTCGCCCGCGTAGGTCGCCGAAAGCGAGACGCTGCCGTTGACCACCAGCGTCGAATTGTCGATGTACGCCCGGACCGCGTGACCTGCCTCGTCGCCGACTTCGTTGATCGTGACCGAGGCGCCGATCGACAGCGACCTTGAGCCGCTGTTGGTCTGGCCGCTGCCCGAAGCGATCGACACCGCGCCCGTCTGGGCAAACACGCCGGACTCGTCGCGTGCGATCAGGGAAAGATCCCCCGCCGAGCCAGTCGCCCACGTCAGCGCACTGTCCCGGATGTATGCCTCGATCGTACTGTCCACCGCGTTGAGCGCCACGGCGCCCGCCAGTGCGATGCTGTTCGCGTCGCCTGCGGCATAGGCACCGCCCAGCGCAAAGGCTTCGAGCGTCGGCCTGAATACTGCGCGCAGCGTGACATCGCTTCCGGCGGACAGATTGGCATCCGAGACGTAGGCCCGAACGCTGTCGGCGACGGTGTTGGACGCGAAGGCGACCGCGCCTGCGCCCGACGTCCTGACGTACTTGTCGTCCGGGGCCTTGGCCTTGGCGCCGGCGATCGCAAAGGCGCCGATGAAGCCGTCGTTCTCCGCCGTGATTTCGGCATCGCCGGCGACGGTGAATGATCCCGCATCGTCGGACTCGCCGGGGCGGTTGCCAATCAGCGCCTCGGTGAGGCGCGTGATGTCGTTGATCGCGACCGTGGCGCCGATCCCGGCCTTCTCGGACTGGGACATCCCGCCCGCGACCGAGACGACGTAGGTGGCGTCGGTGGCCTCGACCAGCGCGCTGACGCCGCGGCTGGTGGCGATACCATCATCGTCGACCTCGACCACGTCGCTCGTCCCGACGACGACGCTTGCGCCATCGTCGACCTGGGCGATCGCAGTGTTGTCGACAGATACGTACATCCCGACCCCGTTGAAGCCGAAGTCCTCCGACTCGCCACCCGAGATTCCCAGCGCGATGTTGACGACGTTGTTTGCGGCCTTGACCTTGAGGCTGTCCGCGTAGAGCTGCACGCCGTCCGCGATCTTGGCGAGCGCGTCGTTCTCGAATTCGAACCACAGGAAGGTCGCGCCGACGGCCTTGCCGGGGTCGTCGTCGGAGGCACTGGACGAGCCAATCGCGGCCTTGATGGCATCGAGCAGAGGCGGGAAGTTGCCCGCGAGGTTGATCGCATGGCTGACGCTGGAAGATTCGACCTCGACGGATCGGGTCCGCGCCGCGAGCTTGATCTTGGAGTCGTCGACGCGGACGACGCGGTAGGTCGACCCAGCCTCGAGGCCGCTCGAGTCGTTTGGCAAGTCGGTCGCGTAGGTGACGATGTCGCCGTCCGCAAAACCGTGCGTTCCGGTGCCGAAATCGATCGTCTTCGTTCCGACGACGAAAGTTACCGTGCCATCCAGCGCAAGCGGCGTGCCGCTACCAACTTGCAGCGTGTTCGTGCCGGAAGACCACGCGCTCGGATCGACCGCGACGAGCCCCACCGCGGCATCCTGGTTGATCAGTGCGCCCGTTTCGATGGTCGCATCCGCATCGTGGTCGATCCGCAGCACGGTCAGCGCGCCGGCGACCGAGCGCTCTTCCTGGCCGCTTGCGGAAGCCTGGCTCCAGGAGTCGACGAGATTGGCGTCCAGGCCCAGGTTGCCCTTGTCGTCCCAGTACGTGGCCAGCGTCCTGAAGTAATCGAACCGTTTGTCGCCGTCGCTGAGACTGGTGTCTGCGTCGATCAGGGGAACGATCACGTTGGCGCCCCACAGCCCGTTGGGGTCGATCCTGTTGAGCGCCTCGGCCTTCACCGTGATGGCGCCGCGCGCGTCGACCTGCGCGCCACCGGCGATGAGCGCATCGGCATCGTTCCAGTAACTGCCCAAGGAAATGGCAAGCGACATGCCGTTCTTCGTCCCTTGGCCCTCGGCGGATTTCATCTGCGACTGCGCGGTGACGTCGGGTCTGCTCGTGACCGACCCGGTCACTGCAATCGTTTCCCCCGCCTCGACGTCGGCCGGAGCACCGATGCGGGCCAACGTGTGGTTCTGGTCATCGACATAGGCGAACGACAGCGCGCCCTGCGACGTTGGCTGCGACCCGTTCTGCGCCGGCGAGCCATTCAGCAGGTTGCCAATGCCCTTGGCAAGGGATGCGCCTGCGTCGACCACGCGCTTGATCTTAGGCAGTTTGCCGAGCAGC
>MERB01000047.1:36504-44174 GCA_001770475.1 Betaproteobacteria bacterium RIFCSPLOWO2_02_FULL_66_14
GAGCCGCCCGAGCCGGATCCGGACGATGCCGACGGCGGGTCCTGGAAGCCCGACGAAGCCGCCACGCCGTTCTCGAAGGTTGGCAGGAGCGGCACGGGCACCAGCGGCGCCGGCGAGAACGCCTTCACGGGCAACTTGCTCTGCGAGGCTGCGACCGTGATCGCGCCCGCGACGTCCGCATCACCGTCGAGCCAGGCGTTGGTCGCACCATCTTCCTCACTGACCGACACCGCAACACTGAGCTTGCCTTTGCTGCCGGCCTGGGAGTCGGCGATGGTTATGTTGCGATCGATCGTCGCCGCCGACACCGAAAGATCATTGCCGACGATCAGGTCGGCAACGTCCTTGACATGAGCCGTCGCCGCCGAGTCGAGCGTATTGATCGCCACCGCGAGGGCGCTGCCGTCGTCCCGCGCCTTGACCTTGGACTTGACCTGAACAGTGTGGTCGGCGTAGGCAAACACGGCGGCATCTCCCGTCGTCGTGATCCGCGCATTGCCAACAATCACGCTGGCGTCGGTCTCGCCGATGCCGACCGCGATGGCGACGCCCCGCAACGGTTTCGGGCTCGCTGCCACGCGGATCAGCGCGCTGGCGTTTGCCGCGAAGGATGAAGCCTCGATGACGGTCTGCTGCGCGCCCGGCGCGTCGCCGGCGTCGATGCTGATGTGGGCGCGCGAAACCGCCTTGGAAACGCCGAACAGTACCGATGTCCTTTCGAGCTTGCGCAGCTGGCCGTCCAGGAACCCCGAAACAACCGCGGGGAAGCCGGAACCGAAGTCGCTTGCCTTCAGCAGATGCCGGCTGTCAGCGGTTGCCTCGAGCTTGACCTCGCCGCCGTAAATCCTCGCGTCGTTCATCGTGATGCCGACCTCGATCAGGTCGTGATTGAAGAACCCGAGTGTCGGCGAGAATTCGGCGCGATCGTCCTTCGCGATGATGGAGATGCGCCCCGCCGGATTGCCGATGACCGTCGCACGTGCGTCTAGGGTCGAGCCCGTCAGCGTGACCGTCCTGCTCGCCTGCAGGATGATGCTGCCGCCCCCGGATGCATGGCGCGTGTCCAGAGTGAACGCGCCGATGGTGATGCGGTCGGCCGTCAGCGTGATGTTCTTGCCGGGATACGTCAGGTTTCCGCCCAGCGTCAGGTCGCCATCGCGGCTCACGACGTAGTCGGCTGCTGCAGCGCCGGTGAAATTCACCCACTGCAGATCCGTCTGCGTGAGTACGGCCGAGGAACCGAGGATCACCACCCGGTTCTGCAACCCGCCCCCCACGTTGACGGCCACTTGGCGCGCCGTATCGGTCGCGCTCGAGGGCGGGGTCAGACTTGCGACGTCGATGCGAAACGTGTCGCTGTGCGTGCCGCCGAGCAGCGTGTCGAGGCCGCCGCCGGTGGACAGAGTCACCGGCCCCAGCGAGAAGGACGAAGCATCGATCGTGTTGGCGGACGCGCCGCCGGTGAGTTCCGCCCGCTCGAAGCCGGAGAGGGTGTCGGTCTCCTCGAACGCGTTGAATACCCCGCCGGCCGCGTCGGTATCGAATCCAAGCACGGAGTTGCTGAGCCTCATGTGCACGTCGCGGGTTTCGACGAGGGTATCGACGCCACCGCCGCCCGCGAGCGTGTCGTTGCCGGTGCCGCCGGTGAGGCGATCGTCTCCGAAGCTTCCCGTCAGCGAGTCGTGACCACCCTGCCCGTCCAGGGTCACCGACGCGATGGCAATCGACGCGCCCGTCAGTACGCCGGGTGTGGAGCTGTCCGCAGTACCCGCAATTCCCAGGACGGTCGCCGCAGTCGAGCCAATGGCATCCGAAATCGTCAGTGTGCCGCCGCTCGAACTGTCGATGACCCTGATCGCGGTCGAGTCGGCGGTCAGGTTGGCGGTCAGGCTGGCGTGCGAAGCGGTGATCGCGTCCAGCACCTCCTGCAGGGTCTCGAGTCCGGTCAGGTCGATCGCGATGCGCGTGCCGTCCCGCAGCGTGATTCGGATGTCCGTCTGCGTGTCGTAGATCGGGTAGCCGGTGAGCGTATCGCCGACCCCCGTACCCGCGATGCCGAGATCCGCCGCTGCCGTCGAAGTATTCTGTGCAATCACCTGGAGGTTCCCGCCGCTTGCGGTCGCGTCCTTCAGCACGATGGCTGTGCCGGACGCATCGAGCGCGGCGCTCAGCCGGTTCGACGGATCGGCATCCGCGATCGCATCGAGCACGTCCTGCAGGGTGGCCGCGGTGGAGATGTCGACGTCGACATGTGCGTCATTCGTAAGCACCACCCGGAAATCGACCCCGGTCACGGAAGCAACGCCATTGCCTCCGTTCAACAGCGAAAGCGGCGTGGTGGGCTCCAGGCCTTTCAGGTTGATCACTTCGCCGATGGCGATGCGCAGCGCGCCATCGACGTTGAGCTGCTGCAACTCGGTCTGCCCGGAAATCGCGGTGAACCCGGAGGCATCGATCGTATTGGCGGACGCGCCGCCGGTGAGTTCCGCACGCTCGAAGCCGGAAAGCGTGTCGGTCTCCTCGAACGCATTGAAGATCCCGCCGGCCGCATCGGCATCGAATTCGAGGGCGAAATTGCGGAGTCGCATGTGCGCGTCGCGCGCTTCGACCAGCGTGTCCGTCCCGGCCCCTGCACTCAGCGAATCGTTGCCCGGGCCGCCGGTCAGGACGTCATTGCCCTCCCCGCCGATGAGCGTGTCCGCGCCGCCGCCCCCGATCAGCGTGTCGTCGCCTTCGAGGCCGGTCAGCGACACGACCCCCGAGGAGAATGCGGAAGCATCCATGCGGTTGGCCCCGGCGCCCCCGGTCAGGAAGACCCGTTCGATGCCGGCGAGATGATTGAGCGCAACCGCGCCCGTCGTGCTGACGGTCGCGGTGGCGCTGGCTCCGGCACCGGTCAGATTGCTCGGGCCGGCGGCCCAGACCGCGCCGATGGGCTGTCCCCCGGCATTGCCGCGAAAGGTCACGGTCCAAGTGTTGGCGGTGGGCGACTTCGTCACCGAGATGTCCTCGTCGCCGATCGCGTCGAGCGCGGTGAGCGCCGCCCGCAGTTCATGCGCATCCGCGTCGAAGTCGATCGCGGCCGTCGTATTACCGTTGAAGGTCAAAGTGAAGCTGCCGCCCGTGGCGGTGACGCTGACCGTGACGACCTCATCGGTGCCTTCGGCCATGTCCAGCGTCGCGATGGTCGTGTTGCCCACCAGCACGAAACGCCTGTCGGCCTCCTCAAGCACCGTGTCGGTTCCCGCGCCGCCGATCATGCTATCCGACCCTTCGCCGCCGGTCAGGAAATCGTCGCCCGCGCCGCCGATGAGTGTGTCGTTGCCATCGCCACCCACGAGCACCACTCCGTCGAAGCCGGCGGTAAGGTACCCGTTGCCCGTGAATCCGGAAGCGTCGATGCGGTTGGCTGCATCGCCGCCGGTCAGCGCCGCTCGCTCGATGCCCTCGATCCGGTCAGTCTCCAGAACGCCGCCGCTGACCGGGACAACGTCGAGCCTTGCGTCTTCGTCGATGTCCGGCGTCGCGTCTGTCGCGTCGTAGACCAGCGTGAAATTCGCGTCACGTATCTCGAGCAGGGCGTCGATGCCGCTGCCGCCCTTCAGCACGTCGTTGCCACCGCCGCCGGTCAAGGTGTCGTCGCCGCTACCGCCGATCAGCGTGTCGTGATCGAGGCGCCCGTCGAGCCTTACCAAGGCACCAGCCGCGGTGACAATATCGGCACCGGTCCGCACGCCGCCGATGGTCGCCACGCCCGCCACGGAGTCGGCGATCCCGAGTCTGGTGGCGGCCGCCGATCCGTTGGCATTGGTGATGGCGAACATCGCGCTGCCCGTGCTGATATCCGTCACGACAATCCGGGTGCCGTCGTTGTGGATCGCGGCCGAGAGATTCTCGTGCGCATCGCCGATGGCGTCGAGCACTTGCTGCAGCGTCTCCAGGCCACTGAGATCCACCAGCACGCGTGCGCCGCTTCGCAGCGTGACATCCAGGTCGGCGCTGACGTCCGAAATCACGGTGCCGACGAGTTCGTTGCCGTGGCCGGCGCCGAGAATCCCGAGGTCCTGCGCCGCGAACGAACTGTTCAGGGCGGTGACCGCGACGTCGCCTGTGCCACCGACCGTGTCCAGGAGGACGATGCCATTGCCGCCCTTGTTCAGGGTAGCGAGCAATCTCGCGCTGGACGGTTCCGCGGGATTGCTGCGGCTTGCCAGTTCGATGGCATTCAGGACATGCCGAAGCGTCGTGGCGCCGCCGATATCCACTGGAACGACGGTGACGCCGTCCGACAGCGTGACCTCGAAGTCGATGGTGGCCGCCGCCGTGCTTCTGACGCCGGCGCCGTTGTTCAGCACGGCAAGCAAGGTCGTGCCCTCGGCTCCGCGCAGGTTGAGGGTCGCTTGATCCGTCGTCCCGAGCCCGCCGGTGAACAGGTCCGCAAGATAGGTTTGCGAACCACCGTCGAGATACACGTTGCCGCCGAACGCCGACGCATCGATCAAGTTGCCGCTGACGCCGCCGATCAGGAGCGCCGTCTCGAAACCCGAGAGCGTGTCTTCCGTTATGGTTATGGAATTGATCTTCAGTTCATTGTTCAGCAGCGTGATATTTGCGTCCCGCCGCACGATCAGGAGGTCGTCGCCGCTGCCGCCGGAGAGCGTATTCGAGTTGTCATCGCCGGCAATGACATCCGCAAAGGCCGTGCCGATGACGTTGCTGAAATTGGTGATGCTCTCAAACAGCGTCGCGACACCACGTGCAAGGTCCACGGTGACGGCGCTGGTGTACGCGGAATAGTCCAGGGTATTGGCAAAGCTGCCCTGAATCGTTCCGACCAAGCGCTCGATGCTACTGGCGCTGCCGGCAGCGACGCTGTTCGCGCCACCGTCCGTGATCGTCAGCGTGCCGTCGGCGTTGATGGTGAAGGTCAGATTGGCGGCGACGCCGGAAAAATCCAGCGTGTCGTAGCCCTGCCCAGCGTCCTGGCCATCCTCCTCGAAGACGACGTCCATGCCCCAGCCGGTGAGAAACACATACCGGTCATCGCCGCTGCCGCCGGTGAGCGTATCGTTTCCCGCCCCCCCGATGATCAGGTTGTCCAGATCGTCGCCGGTCAGGGTATCGCCATAGGCAGAACCGGTGACGTTGACGAAACCGACGATTTCGAGGCCGCCCGCCGCGGTTCCGAGATCCAGGTTGACCGTCACACCCGAGCCGTAGGCCGAGTAGTCGATCGTGTTGCTGCCGGAACCCCCGAAGAGCAGTTCGACGTTGCTTGCGCTCACGGTGTTCCCGCCGGTATCCGCAATCGACAGGGAGTCGTCGCTGTTTACCGTGACGGTCAGGTTTTCAGCGACCGCCCTGAAATCGAGGGCGTCGTCGCCCTCGCCGGAGGATTCGGTCACGCTGTCGTCGCCCCAGGCGGTGGCAAAGATATAGGTATCGTCGCCCTCGCCGCCTACGACGGTATCGTTGCCCGCGCCGCCAATCAGGACGTCTTCGCCCGCCAGACCGTTGAGCGTATCGTTTCCGTCCAACCCCTCGAGCATGTTCGGGCCGGAATCGCCACCGAGCGCATCGCCGCCCGCGTGAGCCGTGCCGACGATGTTCTGAAAACCGGTGATCGTGGAAAACAGCGCAGCCGTGCCGGCGTCCAGATCGGCGCTCACCGCGGCGCTCGCATAAGCGCCGTAGTCCAAGGTATTGGTGCCCGCGCCGCCAGCCAGGTTCTCCATCAGCGTGAAGCTGATGTTCGTGCCGATCGTTCCGGCGCCGGCGCCGGCGACGTTCCAGGTGCTGTCGGTGTCCGGACCAAGGAGCGTGTCGCTGCCGTCCCCGCCGGAGACGTCAACCTGCACCGTGACGTCGATGAACCTGAAGGTATCGTTGCCGCCCAGACCGTCGACCACGATGCTGCTGACGCTGTTGTAGGTCTCAGGGGCGAGCGCTCCGACCGTGATGCGGATGTCGTAGCCGGTGGACCCCGGAGTCTCGCCGAGCTGCTGCACGACGACGTCGTCGTTGGCGCCGTCGAGGTTGGTAGAGAGGACGCCCGCCGAAACTGCCGCGAACGGCGAACCCGAGAGCAGGATGCGCTGCTCGAGCATTTCGAACAGCACCTTGCGGCGGAACGGGGGTTCGAGTTCGCTGCGGCGGTATGGCGCAGGGCGACCCTTCTGCCGGCGCTGCCACGCCGAGGCGAGTGACTTCAGCGCCGCCTGCGCGTCGCGCCAGTACCCGGAGATCGCTTTCGCAGTTTCGCCCATCTCACCTCATCCCTGCCGCATCGCTCAAACCTCCCTCGCAGGGGCGCCTAACTCACTGACCCGTAATGGGGATACCGAAAAACACCCCTTGTGTGCCGAATTTCTTGGCACACCCCTATCCTTCTCTTGACCTCCCAGGACCTGAATAGACCGCCGAACAACTGAAGATGGGAATCAGAATCACTCCTAAATGCCAGCATACAGGTTGCCTAAACGCCTGCCAATACCCCTTTCCACAAAGCTTTTGTGCAAACTCTCTTCATCTCCAGAAGACACTCGTCATTCCGCACGGCAGCATCGGTGCGGACGCGGATACTTGGGAGACGTCAGCGTGGCAGGCCGACGGAACTTGAGGGCTTGAAGAATTCCGCGCTGCAACAAAGCGCGGCGACAACCGATGCTGTCAGTTCTTTGTCGCCGTCCGCGCCGCCCTGTTGCCGGCGTTCGGACTATTCGCCGCGTCACCGAAATCGACCTGGCAGCGCACGCCGGCGGGTATGTTTCTCTGCGGATTGCGCAGTTCCAGTCGCACCCCAAAAGTGCCGCTCGCGGCATCGAGCACCCGATCGACGACGGTAACGCGCGCGCTATGGCGCCCGCCCACCGAATCGGGCGTCACGATCGCGCTCGCGCCGGTCCTGATCTTTCCGTACATCTCGAGCGGCAGCACCACTTCGACGCGAAGCGGATCGATCTCGGCGACCTTGAGAATTGCCTTGCGGCCGGAACCCGATTCGGCCAAATCTCCAGGATTGAGCAGGCGCTCGGTGACGACGCCGGCGAACGGACTTGCAAGCCGGCGCAGCTTGAGTTGCTCCAGGGCGCGACGGTACTCCAGGTGCGCCAGGTCGCGACCCTCCATCGCGTCCTTCAATTCCGATTCCGCTAGGCGCCTTTCCGTTTCCGCCTCCTCCCGCGCCTGCGCAGAGATGAAGTTGTCGCTCTGCAGTTTCTGCGCCCGTTGCGACTTGCCCTGGGCGTACGCGAGGCGGTTTTTCGCCGATTCGATGCGGCCCAGCATTTCGGCACGAAACTTCGCGGCATCCGCTGCCGATCGCTCGACGTCCGACTCAAGCTCGACGAGGATCTGGCCCTTGCGCATCGAGTCGCCGCGCTGCACGTTCACTTTCTCAATCACGCCCTCGACCGGGCTGCGGATCTCGACCACCTGATTGGGTTCGGTGAGGCACTCGAAGCTGCGCGCCTGCGCCGGCGCAGCGGCCGCCAGCAACGAGATCAGCGCCAGAACGCGCCCCGGGAAAGCAGAACTCATTGCGATCGCCTCGCTCCCTTTACTCGTGGCGTCCGGAGAACGCGAGCAGCTTCTCCAGGCGCTGGTCTTCCTTCAGATTGGCGCCGCGGATGCCCGCGTTGCGCCGCTCGGCTGCCGCCTGCGCGCTGCGC
>MERB01000047.1:44186-48151 GCA_001770475.1 Betaproteobacteria bacterium RIFCSPLOWO2_02_FULL_66_14
CCGCGCCGAAACAGCGCGCAGAGCGCAGGCGCAAACGTGCGGAACAGTTCGTCGTCCAGCGAAACCATCGCGGCGCCGCTGCCGGGGTCGCCCTGCCGGCCGCATCGGCCGAAGAGCTGCCGGTCGATGCGGCGCGATTCGTGGCACTCGGTGAGGATCACTAGCAGCCCGCCGCGCTCCGCCACGCCGGGGGCGAGCCGGATGTCGGTGCCACGACCGGCCATGTTGGTCGCCACGGTCACGCGCCCCGGCTGACCGGCAGCGGCGATGATATCCGCCTCCTCCCGATCCTGCTTGGCGTTGAGCAGGGCATGCGCCACGTCGAGCTCGCGTAGCATGCGGCTCAACGTCTCCGAAGCTTTCACGGAACGCGTGCCGATCAATACCGGGCGACCGTCGTCACGCGCAAAACGCGCCGCAAGTTGCGCCACCGCGCGCCACTTGTCGTTCTCGGTGCGAAACAGCGTGCCCGGCAGGATGCGGCGCCGCGACGGCCGGTTCAACGGCATACGAACGACGCGCAGGCCGAACACCGACCAGAGCTCGGGCGCGACTTCACGCGCCGTTCCCGACATTCCTGCGAGCCTCAGGTAGCGGCGAAACAGACGCTGATAGGTGATCCGGGCGACAGTGTCGTTGCGTGGCGTCAGCTCGCACTGCTCCTTCGCTTCGATCAACTGGTGCAGCCCGCGCTCCCACGAGCGGTCGGGCATGATGCGGCCGGTGAATTCATCGACGATCTGCACCTTGCCCTCGGTGACGACGTAATGCTGGTCGCGATGGAAGAGCGACAGGGCGCTGAGCGCCTGCGTGACCAGTTCCTCCCGCGCGCGCGTCGAGGTCCAGACTCCCGTGAGCTGCTCGGCGCGTTGCGCAATGCGTTCTTTCCCGGCCTGCGTGAGGCGAATCATCCGATGGCGATCCTCGATCACGAAGTCGGCGGGCGAGGCGAGCGCGCGCGCGATCTCGAGCGCCTGCCCGCAAAGTTCCCGCTCGTCGGCGGCCTCGCCCGTCGATGCCAGAAGCAGCGGGGTCCGTGCCTCGTCGATGAGAACGCTGTCGGCCTCGTCGACGATTCCGAAGTGAAGGCCTCTCAACACCAGGCGCGCGGCGCGCGGCGGCTCGCCGCGCAGTTTTTCGAGCGCGAGATGCAGCCGGCTGCCGCGGCTCAGCAGCACGGTGCGGTCGCGGAGGTAGTCGAACGCGAGCTCCTTGTTGCTGCAGTAGGTCACGTCGCAGGAGTAAGCCGCGCGGCGCGCCTCCGGGGCCCTGCCCTGCACCACAACACCTACGGAAAGCCCGAGAAACGCATAGATCGGACCCATCGTTTCGGCGTCGCGGCCGGCCAGGTAGTCGTTCACCGTGATGACGTGCACCGGGATTCCCGCCATGGCGCCGGCACAGGCCGCGAGCGCCGCGGTGAGCGTCTTGCCCTCGCCGGTCTGCATTTCGATCAGAGTGCCTTGCAGCAGCGCCCAGGCGCCCATCATCTGCACATCGAAGGGCCGCTGTCCCACCGTGCGGTCCGCGACCTCTCTCACGAGGGCGAAGCACTCGGCGACCGGTTCGGGGACGAAACCGCGACGCCGCAACGCCGCGCGCAGCCGCAGCGCGCGTTCGCGCAGTTCCGCGTCGTCCGCTTGGCCGAGTACATTGCCGTTCAGCTCGGCCAAACCAACCACGCGGCGCAGGCGTGCCGCCGGATCGACTGCGCGGTCGAGCACCGGACGCACGATTCGCGACAGCAGCCAGCCCGCAGCGCGATCGTGCCAGCGTTCCTGCTCTTCGGCGCGTTCGGCATAGGCGGATCCGGCATCGCGCGCGCCGGGTGCCAGAGCGGCGCGCCTAGACATTGAAGCGCGACAGGAACAGCTGGCGAATGCGGCGGTACCACTGGCTCGCAAGCGGTTCCGGCGCGTGCTCGAAGCGCACGAAGACCCGACCACCATACAGCAGGTGCGGCGGCCGCTCCTGCTCCAGCGCGATGTCGAGCTGAAACAGCCGCTCGAGCGCCTTGGTTCCACTCGCATCGCGGGGATCCACAGAGATGCTGCCACCGCCTTCCGTAGCGAGCGCGCGGCTCGGCAGCTGATCGGCGCCCCCCGGCACGTGCCGCATCATCGTTCCGACGATGACCTCGCCGATGCGCTCGGCGCTGCGTACCTCGACCCGTCTCGTGGCGAGCCGGACGACGTCCACCTGGCCCTGCCGGATGACGACGCGCACAAGCGGGCGCTGCGCCTCGATCACGTAGCCAAGCAGTTCGCCTTTGCGCACCAACCGTCCCGGCAGGTCCTGCGGATGCGCCACAACCAGCGTGCCCTCCTGCGGGCTCCGCACCACCAGTTCCGCGGCGCGCTCGCGCAGGCGATCGCGTTTCGCACGCTCGCCCTCGAGCTGTTCCCGCACGATTTCGGCCTTGACACGGTCGGCGACGAACTGATCCGTGTAGACCGCCTCCAGTTCCGCGACCTTGCCTTCGCTCAACCGGATCTGCGCCTGCAGCGTCGGATCGACCGTGTCGATGAGGGCCGTGCCCTGCGTCACCCGCGTTCCCGGCTCGACGAGGAACTCGCGCACGAAACCGTCCGTTCCCGCACGCACGATCGCCTGCTCGGGCAGCCAGGTGATCCCCTCGGCCTGGGTGCGAAACGGCACCGGCACCAGGAACACCAGCACGGACAACGCCACGAGCGCGGCGGTACTGACCGCGACGACGCGGCGTCGCTGGTGCATCAGCGCGGCGCCGAACAGCACCCGGCCCGCGGCCTTCGCCACCGGCAGCACGATCATGGTGACCGTCGCCCAGATCGCCAGCAGCACGCCAATGACGAAGAACTCTCCTGCGATGAACAACACGATCGCCACCACCACGACCAAGCGGTAGATGAACGCGGCAATGGCGTAGCACACGAACCAGATTTTCTCGCCGCCGGTGGCGTGCGGCGCCTGGGCCTCGCGCGCGCCGAACGCGTAGCGCTCGACGAGGTAGCCCAGGTAGCGTAGCGAGCGGCTGGCGAGATTCGGGATCTCGGTGAGGTCGGCGAGAATGTAGTACGCGTCGAATCGAAGCAGCGGGTTGCCGTTGAATACCAAGGCGGAGACGCTCGCGATCACCATGACGTCGAAGGTGATCGCGCGCGCGAGGCCAGGCTCGGCGAGCAGCCAGAGGTAGAACGCAAGCGCCGCGATAAAGACCTCGACCCCCATGCCCGCGGCGCCCACCAGCGCGCGCTGCCAGCGGCTGCGAAACACCGATGCGCTGGACGCGTCCACATAGGGCACCGGCATGAGCACGAGCAGCATGAGGCCCATGTCGTGTACCTCACCGCCGCCGGCCTTCGCGGCGACGCCGTGACCGAGTTCGTGCAGCGCCTTGATGACCGGAAACAGCAGCGCCAGCAGGACGAGATTGTCGGCCGCGAGGATCCGGTCGCCCAGGTTGCCGGTCAGATCGGCCCAATGCGCAGGCACCAGAACCAGCGCCGGCAACACCACGGCGAGCCACACCAAGGCGCCCCAGAAACCCCAAAGCGGGCGCACGTACGGCATCAGTCGGTCGAGGAAGCGGTCCGGGTCGATCAATGGAATTCGCACCGCCATGGGATTCTGCCAACTCCGCCGCGCTTTGGCACGCTCCGTACGCTCGCCGCGCTCGAACACTTCGGCGACATCCGGCGAGACGTCGCTCTGGAGCATGTCCGCGGAGTGCAGCTGGCCGAGCACCTGGATCATCTCGTCCTGCGTCGGCGCGGCATCTTTCATCCTGCGGTTGGCGATCTCCCAGATCTCGGCGACAGTGCGCCGGCCATCCATGGCTGCAATGACCAGGTGCGCCGACGGCGAGAAGCGGTGCGTGTGTCCGCTCACCGGATCCTGCAGCAGATACCAGACCTCGCCGCGGTAGCGGTGCCGGTGCAGCCGCGCATGGGAACGGAGTTGCGGGCGAACGCCGGCCACCCGGT
>MERB01000048.1:0-15258 GCA_001770475.1 Betaproteobacteria bacterium RIFCSPLOWO2_02_FULL_66_14
TGGACCTTAAATCCTTGATCTACTACGATTCACACCCTTGAACTGTGGAAGTTGGGCTAGCGGCGCGCATCCCTGTGCTATCTTCGGCCGCGTCATGGGCGTACTCGCAATCGTCGCGGCGCTGTTGCTCGAACAATGGCATCCGGTCGCCGACCGCAAGGCTTGGGACGCGGCGCTGACGCAGGCCGCGAACTGGCTCGAGGCCTCGTTCAACGCGGGGGAGGCGCGACACGGCATGATTGCCTGGGCCGTGGCGGTATTGCCCGTCATGGTTGGCGTCGTCGGGCTTTACCACTTCTTTCTTTGGCTGCACCCGCTGCTCGCGCTCGCGTTCAACGTGGTTGCGCTTTACCTCACGCTCGGCTTCCGCCGATTCAGCCATTTTTTCACCGATATCCGGTCCGCGATCCGCGACGGCGACGCCGATCGCGCTCGGGAAATCCTCGGTCTCTGGCGAGGTGAACCCTGTTCGCATCGCAGCCGTGAGGAGGTCATTCGGCTGACGATCGAGGAAGCTCTGGTCCACTCGCATCGCCACGTGTTCGGCGTGCTGTTCTGGTTCGTGCTGCTTCCGGGGCCGAGCGGCGCGTTCCTGTACCGATTGGCGGTATTTCTGGACCGCCGCTGGGGCGTGCTCGGCGAATTCGGACACGCCGCGCGCAGCGTCCGTCGGTGGCTCGAGTGGCCGGCAGTTCGGCTCACCGCTGCGGCTTTCGCGGTGGTCGGCGATTTCGAGGATGCCATTTACTGCTGGCGCACGCAGGCCGCAACCTGGTCCGACGCGCAACTTGGAATCGTGCTCGCCGCCGGCGCCGGAGCGATGGGGGTGCGTCTCGGGATGCCGCTCTCCGAGGTCGGTGCTCCGCTCGCGCGCCCGGACCTCGGCGTCGGCGAGGCTGCGGATGCACCTTTCCTAGACAGCACGGTCGGATTGCTGTGGCGCGCGCTCGTACTCTGGATCTTCGTGTTGCTCGTCGCGAGCGCGGTGCGAATCCTGTAGCGCGCAGCGACGACTCGATCAACCGGGCCGATCGCCTCGCGGCTTGTCCGCATCGTCGATGCGCGTCTGTGCGGCGAGCACGGCGAGAATCTCGCGATGGCCCTTCTCGGTCGCGAGCATCATCGGCGTGGCTCCGTCCTTGTGCTTGAGCTTCTGGTTCGCTCCGTGGTCGAGCAGCGCTTCGACCGCCTTGACGTGGCCGTTGACGGCCGCCTTGTGCAGCGGCGACCAGCCTTCCTTGTCTGCGAGGTCGGGATGCGCACCGGCATCGAGCAGCGCACCTACCACGTGGTGGTGGCCGCGCCCGGCCGCGTGCAGCAGCGGGGTCCAGCCGTAATTGTTCTGCATATTCACGATGGCGCCCTTGGCGAGCAGCACCTGGGTCGCCATCACGTAGCCGTTCATCGAGGCCCAGTGAAGCGGCGAATAGCCGCTCTTGTCGCGCGCGTTGACCGTGGCCCCGGCCTCGATCAGGACCAGCGCGGCCTTCTCCTGTCCGTTGAACGCCGCCACCATCAGCGGCGTCCAGCCGCCGTCGCCGACCTGGTTGACGTCCATTCCCGCCTTGATGAGCATCTGCAGGATCCGCGTATCGCCCTGTTCGACCGCGCGCAGCATCCGCTGCTGCGTGCATTGCACGCCGATCTCCTCCAGTTCCCTGCGCATCGCCTCGAACCCCCAGGGATCCATGGGGTCCTTGGCGTTCGCCTGCACGATCGCGGCATGGGTGCCGTACAGCGTCATCAGCTCCTGCATGATGTCCGGCGGAAAGCCCTGCCTGCCGCCGCGCTGATCGACGAGCAGCTCGTTGAAGTAATGCTCGAGCTGCGGCGTGATCCAGAGTTCGGCAATGCGGGTGACGATGCGCGCGTAGCGCTCTTCGAGCCGGTACGGATACTTTTCCGGCCTGTCGCGGTAGGCATCCGCGAGCTTCGCGTTGCCCATCACGCGTGCTGCGGGCCCCTTTGGCGACGGCGACGCTTCCCGCACGTCGAAACCCTGGATCGCGTGCGCCGAGACGAAGCGCCGCCGGACCGTGCTCTCGCCTTCCGGGGGGTAGAGATAGAGTCCGATCTCCGCCCTGATGAAGCCGATCGTTTCGCCCGCCAGCACGGTCCCGTCGATCATCTGGACCGAATAGGTGAACTTCTCGTCGTCGGCGAAGGCGACCGCGTCGCTGGCGTTCTCGAACAGCCGATCCTTGCGCTTCATCTGCAGCGCGCGCTGGAGACGGATCTCGCGAACGTCGTGCAGGGCGACGGCTGCCGCCGGGTCGCCCTGATCGGACTGGAACTTCAACTCAGCGGCGGTCTCAGAATAAGCGAGGAGGTTGCCGAAGGCGTCGCGCCCGTCGCGAAACGCGAGAACGCAAGGCTCGGGCCCGTAACTGTCGAACGAAGGCGGAAACTCGTACTCCGGCGGCGTCGGCCAGGCAATTTCGTCCATCGCTCGTGTCTCCCCAGATCGCGTAGAGCAGTCTATTGCAGGCAGTTCACGGATTCAAACGTGACCAGCCCGGGCGAGGTCATGGGCCGCGTGGGCGACCACACCGCCAGCACTGCGTGAATTGCGGCTCCAGGCGCTCGCCGCAGGCGCCACACTGCCACGGCGGTCCGGCGGCAATGCGCGCGATCGCGCCGTCACGCAGCAACGATTCCGCGCGGGGCGCGTCCCGCTCGTCGATCACCCAGAGCTCGATCTGGCAATCCGCGGGCGGCAACTCGCCCGCGCCCGAGGACAGGATCTCGTTCTTCAGCAGCGTGTCGATGCCTTCGACGGCGAGCAGATTGCGCGCGTGATGCACGGCGAGCAGATCGAAGGACCCGAACACACGGCGCACGGAGCGCTTCCCCCGGCGAGCGCGATCAGAGCCCGAACAGCGTGTCGCACTTCGCCGCGCAGACGAAATCGTTCTCGGACAGACCTCCGATCGCGTGCGTCCAGTACTCGACGCGGCACTGGTTGTAGCCCACCTGCAGCACCGGATGGTGGTCCTCCCGATGCGAAATCCAGGCGAGCGCGTTGACGAATGCCATGGTCTGGAAATAGTTCGTGAACGGGTAGACCTTGACGAGCTTTCCTTCCTCGACGATCCAGCCCTTGAGCTGCGCCAGCAGCTGCGAAGACTCCTGCGGCGTGTACGGGCAGACGCCGCCCTCGCAGGGTTTGCATTTTCTCGATGCCAGGTCGTTCGTCATCCGGTGGCCTCCTGTAAGCGCGCGATCCGCGTCGCGGCGGGTGGATGGGAGTCGTAGAACGCCGAATACAGCGGATCCGGCGTGAGCGTGGCGGCGTTGTCCTGGTACAGCCGCACCAGAGCCCGCACCAGGTCAGCCGCGCTCGAGTGGGTCGCCGCATAGGCGTCGGCCTCGAACTCGTGCGAGCGCGACAGCAGGCTCGCAAGCGGCTGCAGAAAGAAGGTGAACACCGGGACGACGAGGAAAAACAGCAGCAGGGCGATCGCCGTGGACGGTGTCGTGACGCCGAGCCCTTCGTAGAACGCGGCAAAACCGGCGAGCTGTCCCAACATCCAGAGCAGCACGAGCGACGTGGCGAACAAAATCGAGACGCGCTTCCAGACGTGATGCCGACTGAAATGGCCGAGTTCGTGCGCCAGTACCGCCTCGATCTCGGCGGGCGTGAGGCGCGCGAGCAGCGTGTCGAACAGCACGATCCGCTTGGCCGCGCCGAACCCGGTGAAATACGCGTTGCCGTGATTCGAGCGCTTCGATCCGTCCATCACGAACAGACCGCTCGCGCGGAAACCGCAGCGCGCGAGAAGCGCATCGATGCGTCCGGCAAGCGCAGGATCGCTGAGCGGGGTGAAGCGGTTGAACAGCGGCGCGATGACCGTAGGGTAAGCGAGAAGCAACAGGAGATTGAACGCGACCCACGCGCCCCAGACATACAGCCACCACTCCGGGCCCATTGCCGCCATGAGCCAAAGCACGAGGACGATCAGGGGTATCCCGAGCGCTGCTCCGACTGCGCCCTGTCGCGCGAGGTCGGCCAGAAACAGTCCCAGCGTCTGCCGGTTGAAGCCGAACCGCGCCTCGATGACGAACGTGCGCCATAGGGTGACCGGCAATTCGAGCGCCGCGAGAACGAGCACCGCGCCGACGATCAACCACAGGCCATGCCACAACCCGGCGGGATCGAGCACGGCGGCGAGCGCATCGTGAAGCGCCTGCAGGCCTCCGCCGAGCGTGAGGCCGAGCAGCGCGACCACGCCGATCATCAAGTCGAGGATGCCAAGGCGCGTCTTGGCAATGCAATAATCGGCGGCGGTCCGGTGGGCGGTCAGCGGGATCGCGGACTCGAAACCCGCGGGTACCGAGTCGCGGTGCAGGCGGACGTGACGGATCTGGCGCAGCGCAAGCCAAAGGCGCGTGGCCGTGGCGAGCACCACGGCGAGGACGAAACAACTGGTCAACAGATTTTCCATGTCATGAGAGAATACCGCGGGGAATCCATTGGATAAAGCGTGGCCTCCGACCCGAACCGACTGATTTGGCTCGATCTCGAGATGACCGGTCTCGTTCCGGAGTCCGACCGCATCATCGAACTCGCGCTGCTCGCGACCGATCCGGAGCTCAATCTGCTCGACGCGGGGCTGGTGCTCGTCATCCGGCAGCCGAACGAAGTGCTTGCGGCGATGGATTCATGGAACACCAGCGTGCACGGCAAGTCCGGGCTGGTCGAAAAGGTCCGTCAATCCACGCTGGACGAGTCGGCGGCGCAGGCGAAGGCGATCGAATATCTTTCGCAGCACGTGCCGGCGCGCAGCTCCCCGCTGTGCGGCAACTCGATCTGCCAGGATCGGCGGTTCCTCGCGCGCTGGATGCCGGAGCTGGAAGCCTATTTCCATTACCGCAACCTGGATGTTTCGACGATCAAGGAGCTGGTGCGGCGCTGGAAACCCGAAGTCATGAAAGGCTTGGTTAAGCAAAGCAAGCACGAGGCCTACCAGGACATCCTCGAATCGATCGAGGAATTGAAGTACTACCGCAGGTCGGTGATGACGATCTGAGCGGGCACGCATTGCCCGCATCGCGTGACCGGGGCGGCAATCGTTGCCGCATCCCCAAAAGCTCCGAACGTCTATGTCCGCGCGCGGCGTTTCCTTGCCGCCGGTTTCGCGCGGCTGGCGGATTTACGCGGTTCGGCAATCTCCACGATGGCTTCGATCTCGACCGGAATTCCGTTCGGCAGCGAACCCATCCCGACCGCGGATCTCGCGTGGCGGCCGGCGTCGCCGAACACTTCCACGAACAGGTCGGAGCAGCCGTTGATCACCTTCGGCTGGTCGCGAAACTCCGGTTCGCCGTTCACCATGCCGAGGACTTTCACCACGCGCCTGACCCGGTCGAGGCTTCCCAGTTCGTCCCTCATGACCGCGAGCAGCGCAAGCCCCGTCGAGCGCGCGAACTTGTATCCCTGCTCGACCGTGAAATCGCGGCCGACCTTGCCCTGCGGGCGAAGGCCATCGACGATCGACGGTCCCTTGCCGGCGAGAAACAGGAGGTTCCCGGTGCGCACCGCGTTGACGTAATTCGCCACGGGTCCCGTCAGCGCCGGGAGTTCGATGCCCAGGGACTTCAATCGCTTTTCGGTGCTCATGGCGCAGGGATCACCTTTCCGGGATTCATCAGGTTGTCGGGATCGAACACGCGCTTGATCGAGCGCATCAGGTCGATCACGTCGTCGCCCAGCTCGGCGCGCAGCGACTCCTGCTTGCCGAGCCCGATGCCGTGCTCGCCGGTGCAGGTGCCTTCCATCCGGATGGCGCGGTCGACCAGCCGCTTGTTCAGCTTCTTGGCAAGGGCGAGTTCGTCCGGTTTCTCCGGGTCGATCAGGAACACGAGGTGGAAATTGCCGTCGCCGATGTGACCGAGCAGCGGCACCGGGACGACGTAGGATTTCACGTCGTCCATCGACTCGCGCACGCATTCGGCGAGGCGCGAAATCGGCACGCACACGTCGGTCGAAACCGCCCGCGAGCCGGGGCGCGTCTGCAAAACCGCAAAATACGCGTTGTGCCGCGCGTCCCAGAGCTGGCTGCGGTCCTCCGGGCGGGTCGCCCACTGGAAGCCCTTGCCGCCGTTGTCACGCGCAATTTCCTGCACCGTCTCGGCCTGTTCCACGACGCTCGCGTTGCTGCCGTGGAATTCGAAAAACACCGTCGGTGCGACGCGGTAATCGGTCTTCTTGTGCTGGTTGATCGCCGCGATCGTCTTTTCGCAGACGATGTCGCAGCGCGCGATCGGCACGCCCGACTGGATCGTCTGAATGACCGTATTGGTGCAGCCGTCGACGCTGTCGAATGCGCAGACTGCCGCCGACATCGCTTCCTGGACAGGATAGAGGCGCACCGTCACCTCGGTGATGATGCCGAGCGTGCCCTCCGAGCCCACGAACAACCGCGTCAGGTCATAGCCGGCGGCCGATTTGCGCGGCCGGCGAGAGGTCTGGATGATGCGCCCGTCGGCCAGCACGACCTTGAGCGAGAGGACGTTTTCCCGCATGGTGCCGTAGCGCACCGCGTTCGTGCCCGAGGCGCGGGTTGCCGCCATGCCGCCAAGCGTCGCGTCCGCGCCCGGATCCACCGGGAAGAACAGTCCCGTGTGCTTGATGTGCTCGTTCAACTGCTTGCGCGTCACCCCCGCCTGCACCACGGCGTCGAGATCCGGCTCGTGGATTTCGACGATGCGGTTCATCCGCGAAAGATCCACGCAAACCCCGCCCTTGACCGCAAGCACGTGGCCTTCCAGCGACGTGCCCACGCCGTACGGAATCATCGGCACGCGGTGCCGGCGGCAAATGTCGACGACGTCGCGGACTTCCTCGGTAGACTCGGGGAACACGACCGCATCGGGCGGCGCGTAGGGAAAATACGACTCGTCCTTGCCGTGATGCTCGCGAACCGCCGCCGATACGCTGACGCGCTCACCGAGCAGCGCTCGCAACTCGGCGACGACGCTTTGGTCGAACTCCCTGGCTTTGTTCATGAGGCGTCTCCTGCTGCGCGTTGCGCGATGCCCGCGTCGTTGCAACGCGTAGGGCTAGCGCGGCACACCGCGTCCGCAACGGCTCATTTTAGCTTGATGTCACCCTCGAACGGCACGCTCAGTCCGAGCGCCGGGATCTCGAGCGTGACCCGGGCGGCGAGCGACTCGTCGCCGGTCAGGCGCCGCGCGTCGAGCGCGTGCTGCACGGCGACTTCGATCTCGCGCTGCGAATTGACGCCGACCATTTTGAGGAACTTGCGAATGCTGAGGTTGAAGGTTTCCTGGTCCATGCTCATGCCTCCTTGGCAAGAATCCGGCGCGCTTCGGCCTTGCCGAGTTCGACGCCCCATTGATCGAAGCTGTTGATGTTCCAGAGGATGCCCTGGGTGAAGACCTTGTGCTCGTAAAGGGCAAGCAACTGCCCGAGATGGCGCGCGTCGAGGCGCTCGAGTCGAATCGTGCTCGATGGACGGTTCCCGGGGTGCCGGCGATGCGGCGGCCAGGAATCATCAGTGGTTCCGAGCGCTAGCGTCTCGGCCTGGGCCTGCGCGTTCGCATCGAGCTCGGCACTCACGCCGGCAACGACGAAATCCACCGGCACCGGTTGCGTGCCCTGGTGCAGCAACTGATGGAAGGAATGCTGACCCACCGTGCCCTCCGCGCCCCACAGCACGGGTGCGGTCGCATAGGCGAGCGTTCGGCCTTCGCGATCGACGCACTTGCCGTTGGACTCCATTTCCAGTTGCTGCAGGTACGCGGGCAGCAGGCGCAGCGCGTTGGAATACGGCAGCACTGCGTGCGTCGGCGAGCCGAGAAAATTCACGTTCCAGACGCCCAACAGGCCCATCAGCACGGGAATGTTCCGTTCCGCCGGGGCGCTGCTGAAGTGCTCGTCGACGGCGTGCGCTCCGGCGAGCAGCGCGTCGAACCGATCGGCGCCGAGCGCGCACAGAGCGGTCAGCCCCACCGCGGACCAGAGCGAATAGCGCCCGCCAATCGAATCCGGCAACGGCAGGATCTCCGTAACGCCGAATTCGCGCGCCGCCCGCTCGTTACCGGTGACGGCGATGAAGTGTTTCGCGACGTCGCGCCCCGAAAGCCAGCGCTTCGCAGCCTGGGCGTTGGCCAGGGTCTCCCGCGTCGTGAAGGTCTTCGACGCCACCACGACGAGCGTCGATTCTGGATCCGCCCCGGCGAGCGCGCGCTCGAGATCGAGCGGATCGACATTGGCGGCAAACCGGAATTCGAGATCGGTTCCGCTGGCGCCCAGCGCATCGACCAGCAGTTGCGGGCCGAGCGCAGAGCCCCCCGTGCCCAGATGCACGATGCGGCGCAGCCGGGGATCGCCGCGTATGCGCCCGGCGATCGAGCGCATGCGCTCGAGCGTCGCACGTATATCCGCAGGCGCACGGTCGCCGGCGCGCAAACGCGTATGTTCGACCGCACGCTGCTCGGTCGTATTGATCGGCTGACCTTCGAACATCGCCGCGCGCCATTCCGGCAAGGCGCGCTGATCGGCAAGCTGCACGAGGAGTCGCAGCACCTCGTCGTCGACGCGCTGGCGCGAATAATCGATCTGCACGCCGCCGATTGCCGTCATCAGGCGCGTGGCGCGTCCGCGGTCGCTGGAAAACCAATCGGCGAGCCGCGTGCCGCGAATCCGCTCCCGGTATTGCGCGAGTCGTGCCCAGGAGGGGCATTGGTCCGGAGGCGAAGTGTTCATGGGCGATGGCGATAAAGCCGCAAGCGTTCTCCCTTGTCTCCAGGGCGGCCCACGTCGGCCAGTTTGACCCAGGCAGGGCCGGGCGCATCGCGTTCGTGGCGGGCGCTGCCCTGCACCAGCAACAGCGGGCAGGACGAGGGTCTGGCGCGGTCGAAGGGTTGCGTGCGGATGCCTGCATGGTAGCTGAGCGCGGCGCGCTGTGCCGAACCCACGCCGATGCGCGCGACGCAACGCGTGCCGGCGGGAATCCGCGACTGGAGCTGCTGGGCCACTCCACGGTAACTCTTCTGGTAATCGGCCCATGGAAACCAGAGCATCGCAAGCGTTCCCCAGAGCAGGGCCACGCCCGCCGCCCAACGCGTGACCCCGCGCGTCGGGGAAGGCGGCGTGAACAATGCGACGTAGGCCCAGGCGAGCGTCAGCCCCAGCGCGATCGCAAAGGGCCACCATTCGAACTGCCCTTCGAATCCCGGTGCGGACTTCGCAAAGTTGCGCGCGATTCTCGGCGGGACGCCCCAGGTCATCGCGGCGTAACCCAGCCAGACCAATCCGGCGAACAGCGTAAACGTCATGACGCCGAACCAGTCGAGCGCGCTTTCGGCGCCGCGGCGCAGATGCGGTACGCCCTGAGCCGCGAGCATCGCGAGCGGCGGCAGCAGTGCGATCGTATTGATGTCCTGCGCGGGGCCCGCGATCGAGATGCCGGCGAACGACAGCACGAGCGCGGCCAGTGGCACGAACACGGCCGGGGAAGTCATTTGGCGTCGTGCAGCCCAGACCGCCCACGCGGCGAGCGGCCACGCCGGCCAGGTAAACCAGCCTGCGGTGACTGCGTAATAGCGCAGGTTTTCCACCGGTTCGCCGCGCGACTGCAGCGCGAGCGACCACCACTCGGCGGACTGAGCCGGGGCGCGCCAAGCGAGCGCGAGCGTCCAGGTTGCCGCCACCAGCGTCGCCACGGCCACCGCGACACCGAGCGAAAGACCGACGCGCCGGTTTCGCCATTCGCTGCAGACGAGCGCGCCCGCGAGGATCGCCAGCCCCATGGCGACGGGTGCCACGGGGCCCGTAGCGAGAAACCCCGCGCCCAACGACATTCCGATTCCGAATCCCGCTACCGGCGCTTGATTCGCGAAGTGTGTGGCGAACGCGAGCGCCGCGCACATCGCGGCCAGCGTCGCCAGATCCGGCACCGCCTCGTGCGCGTGGACGAAGAGCCCGCTCGATCCCAGCAGTACCATCGCTGCCGTCGCGCCCGCCGATTGCTCTTGTCCGCTCGCCGCCGCGCGACCCGCCGCGTGGTGGATCAGCCATAGCGCAACGAGGACAAACATCGCGCTCGCGAGCCGAACCGCGCCGTGCAGCGGAAGCGCCCAGCCGAGCAGGCTGGCAAACAGCAGCCCGACCCAGTGATACAGCGGGGGGTCCTCGATCCAGGGCTCGCCGGCGATTCGCGGCACCAGCCAATCACCCGTGCGCTGCATCTGGCTGATGATTTCGATGGCGACCGCGTCGTAGGTTTTCCACGGTTCGTGCCCGGTCAGTCCGGGCAGGAGGAAGGCCAGCGCGACGAGCGCGAGAAGCCAGCGCGACGCCGGCAGTTCGAGGCGCGGAATCATGTCCCGATTCTAGGCGGCCAGAAAACAGCAGGGGCAGCCGAAGCTGCCCCTGTCCGTCGGCTCCGACGCTCGCCTCAGGCGATCTTCGTGCGGGTGTAACGCCGCCTGAACTTCTCCACGCGGCCGGCGGTGTCGACGATTTTCTGCTTGCCGGTGTAGAACGAGTGCGACTCGGACGACACTTCGACCTTCACAACCGGGTATTCCTTGCCGTCGGCCCATTTCATCGTCTCACGCCCCTTGGTGTCGATCGCCGAACGGGTGAGGATGGAGTGGTTCGACGCGGTGTCCAGGAAGATCACCGGACGGTACTGTGGATGAATGTCGGGTTTCATGGTTGGCCTGCTGAAAAAAGGCGACGAAGTATACGCAAATCAGAGACTTAGTGCAACGATGGGCTAGCCCCGGCGCATCGAGTCGAAGAACTCGGCGTTGGTCTTGGTGGCGCGCACCTTGTCGATCAGGAATTCCGCCGCTTCCAGCTCGTCCATCGGGAAGAGGAGCTTTCGCAGCACCCAGATCTTCTGCAGGATGTCCTTCTCGATCAGCAACTCCTCGCGCCGCGTGCCCGAGCGGTTGACGTTGATCGCGGGGAAAATGCGCTTTTCGTGCATCCGGCGGTCGAGGTGGATCTCGAGGTTGCCGGTGCCCTTGAATTCCTCGTAAATCACGTCGTCCATGCGGCTGCCGGTGTCGATCAGCGCGGTTGCGATGATCGTGAGCGAGCCGCCTTCCTCGATGTTGCGCGCGGCGCCGAAAAAGCGCTTGGGCTTTTGCAGCGCGTTGGCGTCGACGCCGCCCGTGAGCACCTTGCCCGAGGCCGGCTGCACCGTGTTGTAGGCGCGCGCAAGCCGCGTGATCGAATCGAGCAGGATGACGACGTCCTTCTTGTGCTCGACGAGGCGCTTGGCCTTCTCGATCACCATTTCGGCGACCTGGACGTGCCGCGAGGCGGGCTCGTCGAAGGTCGACGCGACCACCTCGCCGCGCACCGAACGCGACATCTCGGTCACTTCCTCGGGCCGCTCGTCGATCAGCAGCACGATCAGCGAAACGTCGGGGTGGTTGGCGATGATCGCGTGCGCGATGTGCTGCAGCATCACGGTCTTGCCGGCCTTGGGCGGCGACACGATCAGTCCGCGCTGGCCCTTGCCGATGGGCGCGATGATGTCGATGATCCGCCCGGTGATGTTCTCTTCGGCCTTGATGTCGCGCTCGAGCTTGAACGCGTCGTCCGGATGCAGCGGCGTCAGGTTCTCGAACAGGATCTTGTGCTTGGCCGCCTCCGGCGTTTCGCTGTTGACCTTGTCGACCTTGACCAGCGCGAAGTAGCGCTCGCCGTCCTTGGGCGTGCGGATCTCGCCCTCGATCGTGTCGCCGGTGTGCAGGTTGAATCGCCGGATCTGCGAAGGCGAGACGTAGATGTCGTCGGTCGATGCGAGATAGCTCGTGTCGGGCGAGCGCAGGAAGCCGAATCCGTCGGGCAGCACCTCGAGCGTGCCGTCACCGTAGATCGATTCGCCTTTCTTCGCCTGGTTCTTGAGCAGCGCGAAGATCAGGTCCTGTTTGCGCATCCGGTTGGCGTTGTCGACGCCGTTCGCGGTCGCTTTTTCCAGCAGTTCGGAGACGTGGAGTGTCTTCAGTTCAGAAAGATGCATAGGAACGGATGAAATGCGGCCTGTAAGGCTGCCGGCTTCTCTTGTGGGGAAGTGCGCCTCGCCTGGATGCGATTGCGGGGCGCTTGCTGTTGCCACCGCGCGGAGGGCCTCCGCACGGCTCGCGGATCAGAGACTAAAGCGTCTAGATATTGCTGTCAAGGAACGCGGTCAGCTGGGACTTCGAGAGCGCACCGACGCGGGTGTCCTCGACGTTGCCATTGCGAAACAGCATCAGCGTCGGGATGCCGCGAATGCCGAATCGCGCCGGGACCTGGCGGTTCTCGTCGACGTTGATTTTGGCGACCTTGAGGCGGCCCTCGTACTCCTTGGCGACCTCGTCGAGGATAGGCGCGATCTGCTTGCAGGGGCCGCACCATTCGGCCCAGTAATCGACCAGGACGGGCACTTCGGAACGCAGGACTTCCGGCTCGAAACTTTCGTCGGTGATGTGCTCGATGGCTGAACTGCTCATGATTCCTCAGGGCGTTGCGGGGACAGGCTGCATTATAGGGTTGCTGGATGCAAACCCCGGCCAATGCGGATGAACGCGTGCTAAACTGTTGATTCCACTTATCTTGTTTCGCCAATGACCTACGTCGTCACGGAAACCTGCATCAAGTGCAAGTACACGGATTGCGTCGACGTCTGCCCGGTCGACTGCTTTCGTGAAGGGCCGAACATGCTCGTCATCGACCCGGACGAGTGCATCGACTGCACGCTCTGCGTTCCGGAGTGCCCGGTGGAGGCGATCTACGCCGAGGACGACGTTCCGGACGCGCAGCGCGAGTTCATCGATCGCAACCGCGAACTCGCCAAATCCTGGAAGCCGATCATCGAGCGAAAGCCGGCACCGGTGGACGCGGACGACTGGTCCAAGGTGAAGGAAAAGAAGCACCTCCTCGAACGCTGAGGCTTTGGTAGCCCCGCTGGCGCCGACGCGCCTCGCCGCGTGAGGTAATCTCGCGGCTTTCCCGCCGAGCCTGCCATGCGCCTTCTCATTGCCCAGATGAAGCACGAGACGAACACGTTCTCGCCGGTGCCGACGCCGCTCGCGCGATTCGCGCACGGCGGCTCGCGCCCGTACGAGGGCGACGAGATCCGTGAAGCATTCACGGGAACGGGGACCGCGATCGGCGCTTTTCTCGATCTGGCGGAAAAAGCAGGCGCGAGCGTCGTCCTTCCCGTGGCGGGCAACGCGGCGCCGAGCGGTCCCGTGGCGCGCGACGCTTACGAATACCTGACGGGTCGCATCGTCGATGCGGCGGCGAAAGGCTGCGATGCGATTCTCCTCGACCTGCATGGCGCGATGGTTCCCGAGGGATTGGATGACGGCGAGGGTGAACTGCTGCGCCGAATCCGCGTGGTTGCGCCGCAGGTTCCGATCGGCGTCGCGCTCGACATGCACACCAACCTCTTTCCGGCCATGGCGGAGCATGCGACGGTATTGGCCGGCTACCAGACGTATCCGCACGTGGACATGTTCGAGACCGGCCAGCGCGCCGCTCGCCCGATCCTCGCGATGCTCGAAGGCCGCGCGCGGCCTGCAATGGCCTTTGGCCACCGGCCGATGCTGCCGCACGTGATGCGGCAGTCGAGTCTCGATTCGCCGAACCGCGAGATCCAGGCGCGCGCGAGGCAGATGGAGGCTTCGGGCACGCTCGCCGCGACGTTCTTCGTCGGTTTTCCGCATGCCGACATTCCCTTTGCCGGTGCCTCCGCAGTCGTGGTGACCGACGGCGAGGCGGCGCGCGCGCGCCGCGAATGCGACGAACTCCTCGACATCGCGTGGCGGGATCGCGCCGCGTTCGTATACGCGATCGAGCCGCTCGAAAAGTCGATCGAGCGCGCGGCGCGCATCGACGCGCGGCCAGTGGTGCTGCTCGACCATTACGACAACTGCGCCTCGGGCGGCACCATGGACACGATGACCGTGCTCGGCGCGATGCTCGATGCAGGGTTGGAGGACGCGGCGGCGTTCGCGATTTTCGATCCTCAGGCGGTCAAGCAGATGCAGGCCGCCGGCGCGGGAGCGAACGTGACGCTCGAGCTCGGCGGCAGGCTCGACATGCCCGCCCTGGGACTCAAGGGCAAGCCGCGCACGGTGAGCGGAATGGTCAAGCGCCTGGTCGACGGCCGCTACCGGAACGAGGGTCCGATGGCGAAGGGCGAGCGGGGTGACATGGGTCCGTCGGCGCTGCTGGATACCGGCAGAATCGAGATCGCGGTGATCTCGCGCCACGTCGAGCCCTACGACATGGGCAGTTTTCGCGCGCTCGGCATGGACCCGGCGAAAAAGCGCTACCTGATGCTGAAAAGCCGCGTGCACTGGCGCGCCGGCCTCGGTCCGCTCGCGAAAGCGGTCGTGGAGTGCGCGGGCACGGGCGTGTGCACCTCCGATTACTCCCAGCTCCATTTCCGCCGGGTGAGGCGGCCGGTGTTTCCTCTGGACGCGGAGCGCTGAAAGCGCCTGCACTCATGGTGACGAGAACGCTCGAGCGTGTCATTGCGTCGGTCGCGGCCTCGGATGGCGCGGGCGTGAAGCTGCGCCGCAGCCTGGGCGCGACCGCGTTCGCGCGCCACGATCCGTTCCTGATGCTGGACGAGTTCTACTCGGACGACCCGGACGACTATCTCGCCGGGTTTCCGCCGCACCCGCACCGCGGCTTCGAGACCGTGACCTACATGCTCGATGGCCACATGCAGCACAAAGACAGCGGCGGCAACACGGGCGATCTCGGTCCGGGCGACGTGCAGTGGATGACCGCGGCGCGCGGCATCGTGCATTCGGAAATGCCGCAGCAGACCGAAGGGCGCATGCGCGGCTTTCAACTCTGGCTCAACCTGCCGGCGAAGGAAAAGATGAAGGCTGCGGCGTATCGCGACATCGCCAGCGTCGAGATTCCGGTGGCGGACGGCGGGCATGGGGTCAGAGTCAAGGTCATCGCCGGGACGCTCGATCAGAATGGCCGCGTGACGAACGGGCCGATCCATGGCCTGTCCACGGACCCGCGCTACTTCGACATCGTCCTGCCTGAAGGCGCGGCATTCGAAGCGCACGTGCCCTCGGGCCACAACGTCGTTCTCTACGCCTACGAAGGCGAAGCCGTGGTCGGCGACGAACGCAAACCTCTTCCGCACCGCGCCGCGGGAATCCTTTCCGACGGCGATGCGGTGCGCATCCAAGCCGGCGCCGCGGGCGCGCGCGTGCTGCTGCTCGCCGCTCGACCGATCGGCGAACCGATCGTGCAGT
>MERB01000048.1:15272-20036 GCA_001770475.1 Betaproteobacteria bacterium RIFCSPLOWO2_02_FULL_66_14
CGGCGAATTCGCGAGACTGCCGGTGCGCAGGCTTACGATCGCTTGAGGCTGGCACGAACCCACGTCGGTTGACCCCGGCGATGACGTAGAAGGGGTAAATTGGGAGGTCGCACCGTGCAATCGGAACCAGAACTGTTCGAGCGCCTGCTCGCCGCGCGCTACAGCTGTCGCGCGTTCCTGCCGCAGCCGGTCGCGACCGAGACCATCGAGCGGATCCTTGCGCTCGCGCAGCGCACGCCGTCCTGGTGCAATGCACAGCCCTGGCAGGTGCACATCACGCGAGGCGCGGCCACCGAGCGCTTCAGGCAGGCGCTCTTCGAGCATGCGAGCGCGCACAAGCCCGAACCCGAGTATCCGTTTCCGCGCGAGTACCGCGGCGTCTACCTGGAACGCCGGCGCGCCTGCGGTTTCCAGCTCTACGAATCGGTCGGCATTGCACGCGGCGACCGCGGGGCCTCGGCGCGGCAGACGATGGAGAACTTTCGCCTGTTCGGCGCGCCGCACGCGATGATCGTCACCACGGAAGAGGCACTCGGGGTCTACGGCGTGCTCGACTGCGGCGCGTGGGTCGGCAACTTCATGCTCGCCGCGAAGAGCTTCGGCGTGGCGAGCATCGCGCAAGCGGCGCTTGCCGCGCATCCGGGCTTCACCCGGCGGTTCTTCGGCATCGCCGAGGATCGGCGAATCGTCTGCGGCATGTCCTTCGGGTACGAGGATCGCGAGCATCCCGCGAACCGTTTTCGCACCGCGCGTGCGGCGATCGGCGAGGTCGTGCGCTGGCTGGACTGAGCCCGCGCCGAAACGCAGGCTTCAGGCCGCGGCGCGCACCGGAAATTCCGGGCGCTTTGCGAGCAGGAAGAAGACCGACCCGAGTCCGGCGAGTAGCGCGACGAGCGTGAATCCGGCGCGATAGTTGCCGGTCGCATCGGCCAGCACGCCGGCGATCATGGCGCCGCCGATCTGTCCGAGCACCACGATCATGAACGACAGCCCCAGGATCATGCCGATCGCGCTGCGACCGAAGTAGTCGGCCCGGATCGCCTGCATGAACGGTCCGCGCACACCCCAGGCGCTGCCGTGAAGGATCGCGAAGGCCACGATCAGGAGGGCGCTCGGAAACGGCGTCGCGCCGGCGTAGGTCAGGCTGAGCAGCCCGGCCATGTGCATCAGCATGCAGATCGCCGAGACGATGCGCTTGTCGTAGCGGTCGCCGATCCCCCAGCCGAGTGCGATGCCGCCGATCTGCGAAAACGTCAGCAGCATGATGAACAGCGACGCCTCCTCGATCGTGTACCCCAGGCCTTCCTTCATGTGCGTGATCGCGTGCACGCTGACGGCGCTCACGACGAAGAGCGCGAACCCGTGTCCGAGCGACAGCAGCCAGAAGGCCGGCGTGCGCAGCGCCTCGCGCGCCGTGAAGTCGCGTCGCGCGCGTGGCGATCGGTCGCCCGTGGGAATTTTGCTGGAATCCTCGGCGGGTACCGGCGCCGGTTCGCCGTCGACGACTTCGCCGATATCCTCGGGTCGCCGGCGAAACACCAGCGCCAGCGGGATGCCGACGACCAGCACGATGACCCCCGAGGCGAACGCGGTGGTGCGCCAGCCGTACGCGCCGAGCGACCAGGCAACCAGCGGCACCGCGGCGCCGCCGAGCGCGAAACCGAACTGGATCGACGACAGGGCGCGAGCGCGCTTGCGCTCGAACCAGTGGATCAGCGCGACATTGAGCGGAAAGAACCCGCACAGGCTCGCGCCCATCGCGAGCACCACGAACGCCCCATAGAACTCGAGCAGCGAGTCGATCTGGCTGAGCAGCATGAAGCCGGCGCCGAAGAGCACCACGCCGGCGCGGATCACGCCCTGCGTCCCGAAGCGGTCGATCACCCAGCCCAGCACCGGCCCGAGAATTGCGGCTTCGATCTGGTGCAGCGCTGCGGCGCCGGCAAGCTCGGTCTTCGACCAGCCGCGATCATCGCGCAGCACCGCGACGTAGGCGCCGAACGCCTGCAGCAGCAGCGACGAGAGCAGGAACTGCATCGCGCAGCCGGCCCCGACCATCTTCCAGCCGTGGAAGATCCGCGTCATCGCCGGCCGCAGCGTACCTCACTGGCGGTCCGGCGAACGCGTGTTTCACTGCGATGCCGCGGCGCGCTGCGTCAGACGGTACCAGTCGGCGTTTCCTGCCGGGCGCAAGGTGATCCGACTTCGCTAGGTGCCGGCCTTTCGACTGATGGGCGGCTTGGGCCGCGAGCTCTCCCCGGGTTCCAGCACGAAGGTGAATTCGAGCGCGTAGCCGCCGTCGCTCCCGACGAAATCCGCGATCAGCGCCTTGGTCACGCCGAACTGCGAGTCGGTCTCCAGGTTCGGATCCCGCGAGTCGTAAACCTGCGAGGCGATGGTTTTGAATCCGGGTTTGTGGATCAGGAAATGCAGGTGCGCCGGGCGCAGGTTGTGCCGGCGCTGCGCCGCGAGCAGCGCGCCGGTCGGGCCATCGGTCGGGACCGGATAGGCGGCCGGTTTCACGCTCACGAAACCGAACGCGCCGTCGGCCCCGGTGACGAACAGGCCCCGCAGGTTCATTTCGGCCTGGGTGCAGTCCTGGTTTTCGTACAGACCGGCGGGCGACGATTGCCAGACGTCGACTTCCGCGCCTTCGACGGGTCTGCCGTCCGCGTCTCGAACCCATCCCTTGAACCTCAGCGCCGGCCCGGGCGTCGGCGAGCGCACGATCGAGTCGCCGTTCGCGCAGCGCGGCGCTGCCGCCCGGTAGAACGGCCCGAGGTTGTTCGCCTGCGTGGGCCGCGTGCCTTGCGCGCCGTTGTTGAGGAGGCAGACGAGATTCGACACCCCGAGCGATCCCGCGAGCAGCATCGCCTCGTTGTGGCTCGCCGTGGTGTGCTGCCCGATCGCGTTGAGGTAGTCGATCGCGTCCTGGAATTCGCGCTCGGTGAGCCTCGCCTCGCGCACGAAGGCGTGCAGATGGCGCACCAGGAGCGCAAGCAACTCCCGGGTGCGCGCATCCGGCGTGCGATGCATTTCGCCCAGCACCGCCTCGGTGACGTCTTCGGGTTTATCGATGATCACCATGTCCTCCAGTCGCAGAAGTCTATCTCCGTTTCACGCGACCCTCACCCTGCGCGGTCGCGGTTAGCGTGAACTGCGATCCCCGCTTATCATGCTGCTCGACCGAACGCGCAGGGAGCGACGCCATGATCGTCAAGCAGATCTGGACTGCCAATGCCTATCGCAACTTCAACTATCTCGTCGCCTGCGGCGAGACCGGCGAGGCGCTGGCGGTCGACCCGCTGGATCACGCGAAGTGCCTGCAGGCTGCGAAGGACGCGGGCTGGAACATCACGCAGATTCTGAACACGCACGAGCACCGCGATCACACCGGCGGCAACGAGGTCGTCGCCGCGAAGACCGGCGCGAAGATCCTCGCGCACCGCAACGCGAAGGACAAGATCGCCGGCATGGCGCGCGGACTGGGCGCGGGCGACCTCGTCAAGGTCGGGAAGACGGTCGAGCTCGAGGTGCTGGACACCCCCGGCCACACCATGAGCCACGTGTGCCTTCGGTCGCATACCGACCAGCCGGCGCTCTTCTGCGGCGACACGCTGTTCAACGCCGGAGTGGGAAATTGCCACAATGGGGGCCATCCCGAAGCGCTGTACACGACCTTTTCCGAACAGCTGTCCCGGCTTCCCGAAAATACGTTGATCTATCCGGGCCACGATTACATCGAGAACAACCTGCGCTTCACGCTCGACCGGGAGCCCGACAACCGGCGCGCGCAGGAGATGCTCGAGCGCCTCGGGGGCCAGGATCCGAACCGCGCCTTTGTCTCGACGCTCGAGATCGAGCGCGACGTCAACACCTTCTTTCGCCTCACGAGCCCGAGCGTGATCGCGAAACTGCGCGAAGCCTTTCCGGAGCTGCCCGAGAAGCCCGGGCCGCGCACGGTGTTCCTCAAGCTGCGCGAGTTGCGAAACCACTGGTGATCGGCAGCGCGCGACGCGCTCACGCGCCGATGCCGCCACGGGAGTCGCGCCGCCCGACGTATACTGGCAGAGTCACGCCGAGTTCCGAATTCCAATTCGCAATCGAGGAGGAGCCATGCCCGAGTCCATGACCGGCGGCTGCCTGTGCGGGAAGATCCGCTACACGGTGAGCCAGCCGCTGCAGAACGTCATTGCCTGCCATTGCACCCACTGCCAGAAGGCGTCCGGCGCAGGCGCGAGCCACAATGCGGTGGTGCAGTTGAGCGCGGTGACTTTCACTTCCGGAAAGCCCAGGCTGTTTGCCGATACCGCGCAGAGCGGAAACATCCTGAATCGCTTTTTCTGCGGCGACTGCGGTTCCGCGATCTACAGCCAGCGATCGAAGGCGCCCGACATGATCGCGCTCAAGGTGGGCACGCTGGACGCGTCCGGCGACATGAAACTGATCATGAACATCTGGACGAAGAGTGCGCGATCCTGGATGCACCTGGATCCCGCGTCCGAGTGCCATCCCGAGAACCGGCCCGTCAAGACCTAGGGACCAATGCTCGTCCTGCCGCTGCTGCTCTCGGGGGGTGCTGCGGCTGGGACGCGCGCTCACGAGCAGTCCCGGAAAGTAATCCCGGGATCGCGATCGCGCGCTCCGGCGCCGCGGCCGGGATTCAATCGCCGAACAGCCGCCCGTGCACCTGCGCCTTCCGTTCGTGGTCGCCGACCAGTCCGTGGACTCCGACGCCCAGCAGCCGCACCGGGCGCCGCGCCG
>MERB01000048.1:20046-22363 GCA_001770475.1 Betaproteobacteria bacterium RIFCSPLOWO2_02_FULL_66_14
CGGTTGGGTATGACTGCGGGTGACGGTGGAGAAGTCTGCGTAGCGAACCTTGATCGTGACGCTGCGTGCGCAGAGGCGTTTCTTCCCGAGCGAAGTCGCCACGCGGCGAGCCAGCCGTTCGAGTTCAGCGCGCATCTCGGCGGCGTCCTCGAGGTCCTCGGCGTAAGTGGACTCGCCGGAAATCGACTTCCAGGGCCGGTGCGGCTCCACCGGCCGCGGGTCGTCGCCGTGCGAGAGGCGCAGCAGCCATTCGGCCATGCTGCCGACGGCGCGCGAAAGCACCTCGAGTTCGGCGACGCGCACGTCAACCAGTTTCTCGATGCCGATCGCGCGCAGCTTCGCGGCGGTGACCGGGCCAACGCCCCAGAGCGCTTCGACCGGAAGCTGCTGCAGGAAGCGCTCGACGCGCTCGGGCGCGATCACGGTCAGGCCGTCGGGTTTGCGCCAGCCCGAGGCGATCTTGGCGAGAAATTTGTTCGGTGCGACACCCGCCGAGCAGCCGAGTCCGGTTTCCTCGCGGATGCGCGCCTTGAGCCTCGCGGCGACGGTTCGCGCCAGCGGCTCGCCCCAGAGATTTACCGTGACGTCCAGGTAGGCTTCGTCGAGCGATAGCGGCTCCACCAGCGGCGTCACCGATCGCAGGATCGACATCACCTGCTGCGAAACGGCGCGGTAGCGCGCGAAATCCGGCGGCACGACCACGAGTTGCGGGCACAGCCGCAGCGCGCGCGCCATCGGGACTGCCGAGCGCACGCCGAACGCGCGCGCCTCGTAACTCGCCGCGGCGACGACGCCGCGCGACTGGGGCGAGCCGCCCACCGCCACCGGCCGGCCGCGCAGCGCCGGATCGTCGCGCTGCTCGACCGAGGCGTAGAACGCGTCCATGTCGAGGTGGATGATTCGGCGCGGCGATTCCGGCATGGCAAGCCGAGGGTAACCCAGCCGCGGCAGGACTAGAATGCGCGGCCTGTCCTCCCGACCCACGGAAAGCGAAATGAACATCACGATGTATCAGGCGAGCGCCCCGCGCTTCGTCAACATGCTGAACAATCTCTCCGGCATCCTCGACAAGGCCGCCGCTCACGCCGAGGCGAAGAAGATCGATCCGCAGGTCCTGATCGGCTGCCGGCTCTACCCCGACATGTTCCCGCTTGGGCGCCAGGTGCAGGTTGCCTGCGACAACGCCAAGGGCGCGGTGGCGCGGCTTGCCGGCATCGAAGTCCCGAGGCACGAGGACACCGAAACGACGTTCGTCGAACTGAAGGCGCGCATCGCGAAGACGGTCGAATTCGTGAATGGCGTCGAGCCGGCGCAGATCGAGGGCACCGAAGACAAGGACATCCACCTCAAGCTCGGCAAGATGGAAGTCACCTGGAAGGGGATGCAGTACCTGCTCGGCTTCGCGTTGCCGAATTTCTATTTCCACGTCATGGCTGCCTACGCCATCCTGCGGCACAACGGCATCGAGCTCGGAAAGCGCGACTACATCGGCAATCCGTAACGACAGGCTCCGGAGCGCTAGGCGGCGTCTTTCCTGCGGAGCCCGAATAGCTCGTAGTCGCCCTCGAGGCCTTTCAGGCGGTGCCGGCCGACCGATTCGAGCCGCCCGGGAAGCTTGGACGCAAAGGCCGCCGAGGCGAGCAGCTCGCGATCGAGTTCCTTGGTCATGGTCTCGATGCGCGACGCCTCGTTCGCCGCGGTGCCGATCACCGTGAAATCGAGCCGCTGCGGCACGCCGACGTTGCCATAGGTCACGGTGCCGACGTGCAGGCCGATGCCGTAGCGCATCGGCGGCTGCCCGGGATGCGCGGCATTGCTTGTGCGTACGCGCTCCGAGGCGAGAATCGCCGCCTGCAACGCGTTGCGGCACGCCGCTTCCTCGCCGCCGATGGTCGGAAAGATCGCGAGCACCGCATCGCCGATGTATTTCAGGACTTCGCCGCCCTTTTTCAGCACCGCGCCTGCCATGCAGTGGAAGAACCGGTTGAGCAGTTCCAGGTACTGCTCGCGCGGCAGCGCTTCGGCGAGCGTGCTCGAGCCGCGGAAATCACAGAACCAGATCACCGCGTCGATGTTCTCGCCGTCGCCGCGCTTCACCAGGCCTTCGAGCACGCGCTTGCCCGAGTGCTGTCCGATGTAGGTTTCGAGCAGGGCGATCGCCGTGCGGTGCTGCGCGTGCACTTCGAACAGCCGGCCGAGCATCGGCATCACTTCGTAGATCCGACCCAGGTGCGCGGTCGGTATCCCGCCCGGCGCGAACGAGGTCATCGACATGACGTTGATCTGCCCGTCGCTGAACCGGAACGGCATCGCGACG
>MERB01000048.1:22379-29820 GCA_001770475.1 Betaproteobacteria bacterium RIFCSPLOWO2_02_FULL_66_14
AATCGAGCCGCAGGTCGTTGCCCTCGAGTCGGCGGCGGACGCCTCCCGCGCCGCGGATGATCGGCGCGAACGGACTGTCGGCGAAGCGGGGCTGCAACAGGATGTCGTGCGGCTCGTACACGACGCGGATCTCCGGGGTATCGGCGCGCCAGACCAGCACGGTCGCGAAGATCTGCGGGTGCAGCGTCGGCATGATGATGGTGCTGCGGTCCACCGGACAGCCGATGCCGCGCAGGAATCCGAGAAACCGTTTCGCCAGTTCGGCTGCGTTCGGCGCCTTCCATGCGTCCTTCAGCAGCCAGCCGGCGAGCGGGTTGGCGTGCATGCTCTCGACGTTCGATTCGAGAAACGGCACTTCGTCGTCGCCTTCGTACAGCGCCGCGACCTTTCCGCGATAGAACGACAGGTGCCCGCGGATCTGCTCCGAGCCCTCGTAGGGTTGCTCGTACGACCAGGCAATGTTCTCGACCGATGCGTCGCCGATCTGCAGCGTCCAGTAGGACGCGTCGCCCCGGAACGGGCAGTGCGTGTGATGGTCGGTCTTGCGGAGGAGGTCCATCCGGACGTCCTCCTTCGGGATGTAGTGCGAGGGCGGCTGGCGCGTCTCTCGCAATACGATGACGCGCCCGGAATCGGCGATCCAGGTGCCGGCGAATTCGACGCGAATGCGTTTTTCGCAGGGCGCAAAGGTCAACTGGTAGTCGGTGCCCGATGGCGCACCGGACGATTTCCGGTCCATGCGATGGTCCCTCCCGCGCTTCAGGCTGCGAAGCGGGGGATTCTAGCCCTCGATGACTGCGGGGCGCTGCTTAGCGCGGCGGCGGTGGCGGTGCGCCGGGCGGCGGCGGTGGCGGCGCGCTTGCGGCGGGCGGGCTGTAACCGCGCCGCTGCCCGTCGAAGCGTCCGGAAGTGGGGATCTGGTGCCCCTTCGCGTACATGCACTGCTGGTAACTGACGTCGTAGCGCCGCTGCAGCGACATCGCGGAACTCTGCGAGGCGCCTGCACCACCCGCGGCACCGACGATGAGGCCGGTGCCCGCGCCTGCGGCCGCGCCGCGCTGTCCGCCGATCATGGCACCCGCGGCTGCGCCGACCGCCGTGCCGATGGCCGCGCTCCTGATTGCGCTATCCGTCTGGCTGTTCTCCGCGGTTGCGCCGCCCAGTTGCGTGCTTGCGAAGTTCCGGCAATCGTAGTCGTCGAAGCGGAACTGATCGAAATTCTTGCCGCTGCCCGGCAACACCATGACGCTCGGGCCGCTCGGTGGCAGCGTGGCACAGGCGCCGAGTACCATCACGGCGCCCAGCGCAAGCCAGCGGGTTCGGAACAGGTTCATTCTGGTTTGTCCTCGTTTCATTCGCCCGGCGGCCGCGGCGCGACGCGCTGCCAGCCTCCAGGGCATTCTTTGACGTACGGGTAGTACGCGCCCGCGCCGCCACAGTAATACCAGTAGCCCGCATCGGCCGCCGGCGCCGCGCGTGGCTGCTCGACGTACACGGTGGGCTCCGAAGGCACGACGACGATGCGCTCCTGATAGGGCGGATAGTAGTAGGGGAAAGGCGCCACGTACGGACCCCAATACGGCCAACCGATCGGAACGCCCACGTACAGCCCGATCGACGCGCGCGCGCGCGGGTGCGCGAGCGCGGTCGAGGCGACTGCGGCCCCGAGTACGCCCGCGAGGGCGATGGCGGCAAGCCTGGCGGTTTTCATGACGATCTCCACGGGGCACGGTGCCCCTTCGATCACCAGGCTAGATTAACAATTCCGCGGACCGGAATCCGTAGAATTTGGTAACAATCTGTTGCCGGCAGGCCTGGGCGAACCCGGCTGTTCGGCGCCGGAGTCCGGTTTGAAATTAAACTGTTGGCCGCGAAAGGCTCCCCGTGACCGAAGACGCCAAGTTCGAACTCGACCTCAGCCTGCAGGTCGGCAAGTACGACATCCAGAAACTGCTGGGCAAAGGCGCCACGGGCACGGTGTACCTCGCCCGCGACACTTTTTCCGGAAGGGAAGTCGCGCTCAAGACGATCGAGCCGGAGGTCTTCCGCGATCCCGAGTTCGGCCTGGTGTACCGGACGCAGTTCCTCAACGAGGCCTCGCTGGCCGGGAAGCTGCGCCATCCGCACATCGTCGGCATTCTGGACGCCGTGGTGCAGGAGGATTCCGGCTACATTTCCATGGAACTGGTGACGGGCGGCGACCTTTCGCAATATGTGCAGCCCGAGCGGTTGCTGCCGGTCGCCGACGTGCTGCAGATCGGTTTCAAGTGCTGCGGCGCCCTCGACTACGCGTTCCGCGAAGGCATCGTGCACCGCGACCTGAAGCCGGCCAACATCATGCTGGCGCAAGGCACCGATCCGAGGATCGCGGATTTCGGCGCCGCGTACCTCCGTAAGACCCAGGTCGTTCAGGTCGCCTCGATGGGCTCGCCGTTCTACATGTCGCCCGAGCAGATCGAGGGCGGGGAGCTGACTTTTCACAGCGACATGTATTCGCTCGCGGTGGTGCTGTACGAGCTGCTCGCCGGGAGGCGCCCCTTCGTTGCGGACAGCATCGAAGCGCTGGTCGGGAAGATCCTCAACTCCGCGCCGGCGGCGCCAAGCGGCCTGCGCCCGGGACTCACGCCGGAGATCGACAGCGCCGTGCTGCGGGCGATGAAGAAAAAGCCCGAGCACCGCTACGCGAGCTGGGCCGATTTCGCGCAGGAGCTGTCGAACGCCTGCCAGAGCGCGAAGTCCGCCGGCGCGGTTCTCGACAGCGAGAAATACCTCGCACTGCGCCAGGTCGAGATGCTCTCCGCGGTGCCCGATTACGTTCTGTGGGAACTGGTGCGCTCGGCGCGCTGGTCGCGGGTGGAGAAAAACACGGTGCTGGTGCGCGAAAACGACCCCGGGCAGAGCTTTTTCTTTCTCGCGCAGGGACAGACCAAAGTGGTGAAGGGCGGGCGGCTGCTCAACGTGCTCAACCCGGGCGAGTATTACGGCGAGATGGCCTACCTCTGGGCCGGCAGTCCGCCGCGCCAGGCGACCGTGGAGTCGATGACCGATCTGCTGATCGCGGAATACGATTCCGGAATCGTCGAGCACATGGCGGTAGAGACCCAGCTGCACCTGATGCGTTCGCTCGCGCGCAATCTCGCCGACCGCCTCGCGCTCGCCAACACCCGATTGATCCGCTGACGGGGGGCGAGCCTTGCTCCAGGCGCGGGGCCCGCGCATGCCGGTGAGCCTGCAGACCTGCTTCGCCTAGTACAGTGGCCGTCCATCACCGCGTTCCTCCACCGTGCGACCGTCGCGGATGTGGAAGATGCGCCTGAAAGTCGGAATGATCTTTTCGTCGTGCGTGACAACGATGATCGCGGTGCCGTAATCGCACGCCAGCCGGTTCAGGATCCGCATCACGGTGAGCGCGCGCTCCGAATCGAGCGGCGCGGTGGGTTCGTCGGCGAGCACGATCGGCGGCTTGTTGGCGAGCGCGCGCGCGATCGCCACGCGCTGCTGCTCGCCGCCCGAGAGCGCCGATATGCGCGCCGCGGCGCGGTGCGCCACGTCCAGCGTGCCGAGAATCTCGAGCGCGCGTGCGCGCGCGACGGCATCCGGCCGGCCGGCGAGCATGGGCAGCAGCGCCACGTTCTCGGTGGCGTCGAGAAACGGGATCAGGTAGGGCGCCTGGAAGATGAACCCGATGCGGTCGCGCCGCAGCGCCCGCAAATCGCGCACTTTCCAGCCCTGGTCGAAGGTCACCTCGCCGCCGAGCGTGATCTTTCCCGCGGTCGGTTCGATCACGGCGCCGAGGCACTTGAGCAGCGTCGTCTTGCCCGAGCCGCTGGGGCCGATCAGCCCCACGACCTCGCCCGGGTGCACGGCCATGTCGACGCCCTTGAGCGCCTCCACCGCCGTGGGTCCCTTGCCGTAGCGCTTCACCAGCCTCTCGAGGACGATCGCCGGCTCAGCCACCGATCGCCTCCGCGGGATCGACGCGCAGCGCGAGACGGATCCCGATGAGGCTCGCCAGCGTGCAGGCGGTGAGCGCAAGAACGAGCGCGCGCAGGGCGTCTTCCGGCAGAAGCAGGATGTGGCGCGGAAAGACCGGCGCCCACAACTGCGCCGCATGCCGGCCGACGAAGAACCCGATCACGCCCAGGCCGAGCGCCTCCTGCAGGATCATCGCCGCGATCGTGCGGTTGCGCGTGCCGATCAGTTTCAGCACCGCGATCTCGCGCAGCTTGCCTGCCGTCATGCTGTAGATGATGAAGGCGACGATCGCGATGCTGACGATCGTCAGGATGACGAGGAACAGGCCGATCTGCTTGGCCGCGCGCTCGATCACGGTGCCGACCAGGACCTGCTCCATCTCGGCACTGGTGAAGGCCTGCAGCCGGCGCCAGCGGCGTATCTCGGCGGCGACCTCGCCCGCGTCCCACCCCGGCGCCACGCGCACCAGCACCGCGTTCACGTAGCGGTTCGCGGTCTGCAGTTCGCCGACCGCCTCCAGCAGTCCGGGAACGCCGGGGCGGTTGATCGCCGGGTTCTGCGCCAAGCGGTTGCGTTCTTCCCGCACCGCGTCGTTGTCCTTGAGGAACTGCGCTTCCTGCGCGTCCTTCAGGGGAATGAAGATCATCGGGTCGCCACCCGAGGTGACCATGCGGCGCGTGAGTCCGACGACGGTGTATTCATGCCTGCGGATGCGGATGCGATCGCCCACGGCGAAGCCGGATTGCGCGTCCGCGATTGCCTCGTAGTGCGAGCGCGTCACCGGTCGTCCGGCGATCAGGAACGCGGGCTCACCGGGCCGGCCTGGCTCGTAGCCGGCGACCATTGCGCGCACGTCCTGCGCGCCCTTCGCCACCTGCATGGTGAGGAACGTGACGTTGCCCGTTTCCGCGACTCCCGGCAGCCCGCGGATGGAGCGCCAGGCGTCGTCATGAATCGACGACGGTTCGGCGAAAGGACCGAGCGTATGCTGCTGCACCACCCAGATATCGGCGCCGGCGCTGCGCAGCAGCGTCTGCGCGTCGTCCGCCATGCCGCGGTAGACGCCGGCCATGGTCAGCGTGACGCCGATCAGCAGACCGAGTCCCACGCCGGTGAGCAGGTAGCGCCCGAGACTTTGGCGGACGTCCCGGATGGCGAGATTGATCATTCAGGCCTCGAGGCCTGCACGCGGGCGTCTTGCTTGAGCTGACCGCTCGAATGCACGATCACCTCGTCTCCAGGCGCCAGCCCCTCGAGCACCTGGCTCTCGCCCGAGAGCGTCTGCGCGCCGATGCGTACCGCGTGAAAGCGAGCGCGCCCGCCGTCGATGCGCCAAACACCTTTCTCGCGGTTCACCGACTTCACCGCCGCGCTCGGTATGACGAGTGCATCGACGAGCGGCTGCTGCGCGACGGTGACTTCGGCCAACTCCCCGAGCGACAGCTGCGGTGGCGGCGCGACGAAATCGATGTTGACGACGCGCTCCTCGGTCACGGCGTCGCTCTGGATGTCGATGCGCGCGACACGCCCCGGGAGCGGGGTTCCAGGACGCGAGCGCAACGCGACTTGCGCCGTGTCGCCGACGCGAATTTCCCCGGCGCGCGCCTGGTCCATGCGCGTCCGAACCCAGATGCTCGCGGAATCGATCATCCGGATCACCGCCTGGCCAGCGACCATGGTCGTGCCCGGCTCGGCGAGCCGCGTGATCACCACGCCGGCGACCGGCGCGAGCAGCTTGAGATTGCCGAGCTGCTTTGCCAGCGCGTCGCGCTCCCGCGCGAGGCGTTCAACGTCGTGGCGCGCCGCGGCGAGAGAGGCTTGCGCGGCATCGCTTGCCGCGCGCGTCACCTGGGCCTCGTTTTGCCGGTTGTCGGCCAGCTCCCTGCTGACGAATCCCTTCTGCGCCAATTCGCCGTAGCGACGCGCGTTGGCGAGCGCGACCTGATGGCGGCTCGCGACCTCACGCGCCTGGGCGTCGGCGGCGCGCACACTTTCTCGCGAGCGTGCCAGCGCCGATTCGCCGCCCGCCAGGCGATCGGCGAGATCGACCGGATCGAGTTCGGCAAGGACCGCTCCCGCTTTCACCACATCGCCGTGATCGACGTGAACCTTGAGCACTCGCGCGGCCTGCGTCGGACCGACCGCGTACGCGAGGCGCGCTTCGAGCGTTCCGATGCCGAACGCGGACTGCCGCAGCGTGGCTCGCTTCGCCGCGACCACTCCGACTTCGAGCGGCGCGAACGGACCCTTGGTCAGCGCGAACGTGGCGGCCGCGGCGACGAGTGCGATCGCTGCGGCTGCGAACAGGACGCGTTTGCGATCGATGGCCAGCATGCCTGAGGATGTTAGGCGCGCTTCGTCCGCAGAGTTTGATGCGTATCAAGCGCGGCGGCGCGGCCAAAGCCGGCGCCGCCATCCGAGGCCGCCGGGCTGCTAAAGTGGCCGCATGAACATTCACGACTGGCAGAAACTTACCGGCGATCTCGAGCGGCTGCTGCGGCTGCGCGCGATCCCTTTCGGCATGAAGCTCTTCGAGCGCAAGGCTGACATGGAGGCGATCGCAAAGATCCGTCGCCCGAAGGCGACGCTGCACACCATGGACCAGATCGTCGCGCAGGCGGCGCGCCTCGGCTGGACCGTAGGCATCACCGGGGAAGATCTGGTAGGCGATCAGTGCCGCTCGGTGGTGGGCCTGGGCGGGCAGGACGAGAAATGGTTCTCCGGCCAGCACATGGTGAAGGTGTGGTTCGCCACGCCCGCAGACGCCGCAGCGCATCAGGCGGCGATGCATTGCGTGCCCAAGGGCCGGTACGAGGCGCTCGCGGTCGCGCCGCTTGCCTCCGGACGCCTGGATCCGCCGGACATCGCGCTGTTCTACGCCACGCCCGGCGCGATGATCTACTTCATCAACGGGCTGCAGTGGTCGGGCTACCGGCGCCTGGATTGGAGCACCGTCGGCGAATCGGCTTGCGCCGATTCATGGGGCCGGGCGCTGGCGACTCGCCAGCCGAGCCTTTCGATCCCGTGCTTTGCGGAGCGGCGATACGGCGGCGTGCTCGACGACGAACTGCTGATGGCGCTGCCGCCGGAGGAAATTCCGCAGGCGATCGCCGGCATGGAAGCGCTGGCGAAGAACGGATTCCGCTATCCGTTCCCGCAGTACGGCATCCAGCAGGACGTGCGCGCGGGGATGGCGGCGAGCTATCCCGATCGCCGCTGAGGCGGCAGCGCGAGCGCTTCGAGCGCCGGGAAATCTCCGGCGATGGCGTCCGGACGGTGCGAGCCGGGAAAGATCCGGACGAGATCGGCCGGCTCCCACTTCGCGCCGTTGTAGTAGATCGCGGTGATTCCGGCATCCTTGGCGGCCATGGTGTCGGTCGTGCTGTCGCCGACGAACCAGACTTCCGGGCCCGGCTGGGGGGCAAGGCCCTCCAGCGCGCGATGAACCATGTCGGGCGCGGGCTTG
>MERB01000048.1:29841-35318 GCA_001770475.1 Betaproteobacteria bacterium RIFCSPLOWO2_02_FULL_66_14
CGCTGCCGTCCACCCGATTCAATTCCTGAGTGAACAATGCACGCCGCCGGTTGGTCAGCATGCCGGTGCGCAGGCCCGCCGCGCGCAGCCGCGAGAGCATTGAGCGAACGCCGTGCTCGAACGGATGCACGCTGCCGAAGTGGCGCAGATAGCAGCGGTCGAACGCTTCGTGCGCAACGTGCTTCGCGTCCTCGTCGGGTCCGAACAGAATCTCGAAGATCTCGGTGCGCGAGACGCGCCGCTCGCGTTTCACTTCGGCCGGCAGTACCCTGCGCCCGCGCACCTGTTCGAGGAGTTTGATCTGCTCCGGGGTCCGGCCCATGCCCGGCGGCTGCAGGTGCCGGGCGAGCCCGAGTTCATCGAGCAACGGCAGCATGTCCTCGACCGCCCGGTACATCGCCTCGAACGTGTCGGCAAGCGTGCCGTGCCAGTCGAAGAACACGGTGTGGGGGGCGGTGAGTCGCGGCATGAACCGAAGTCTATAATCTGCGCGGCCAATTTGCGGCGAGATGGTCATGAAACCGGAACTGACCTGGCGGAACAGGGATTCAAGGGATTTTCCGCGCCCGCCGGGACGCCGAAGCCGGTGATGGACAAATTTCACGCCGAGCTGGTCAAGGTCTTCGATCTGCCCGAGGTGCGAAAGACGCTCACCGAAACGCTCGGCATGGACCTGCAGGCGAGTACGCCGGAGCAGCCGCGGCAATGGCTGAACGAGGAAATGGTTCGCCGGGGCAAGGTCGTGAAGGACAACGGCATCCGCGCCGACTGAGTCGCGAGTGAGCGTGCAGACTCCCGAACGCGGCGACGAGCGCCTCCTCGTTTCCGACATTTTCGAGGGCGGGCGCACGCGATCCCAACGTCGACTCGGGCGGCGTGAAACGCAAGCTCCGCAGGCAGTTTCCGCGAGACGCCTGGCTCCGAGCGGTGAGCGCGGCGCCGGCGCGCCACCGACTGGAAATCGCGATGCATGCCGCCGCGCACGCACCAAATGAAACGGGGGCCGAAGCCCCCGTTTCTTCTTGTCGTGTGATTCCGCGACGTTACATCGCCAGAATCCATGCGACGAGTTTCTTGATGTCCGCGTCGGGCACGGCAGGGTTCGGCGCCATCGGCACCTGGCCCCAGACCCCGGCGCCGCCCTTCTTGACCTTCTCCTCGAGCTTGGCTGCCGCGTTCTGTCCCTTGTATTTCTTGGCAACGTCCTTGTAGGACGGCCCAACCGACTTCTTGTCGAGTTGGTGGCAGGCCATGCAGTTGTGCTTCTTCGCCAGGGCCTCGTCGGCACGCGCGGGTGCGGCAAGCGTGATGCCGGCGGCGAGCGCGGCGATTACGGCGGTACGAATCAGCATGGAAACTCCTTTCATGGTTGGTGACTGCTTTCCCGGATTCAGTGGATCTCGTTGAATATGCGCTATTTTCTCACAGGTTCGCCAATCGATAAACGTTTCACCTCCTTCAAGGTTGACGCGTCGTAGACGATCAGTCCGCGTTCTGCCTGCGCAACGCTGATCAGAACGTAGTGCCCACTGCGCTCAAAACCGGCCCACGCCGGCGTCTTGCCCGGCACGGGCCGCAGTTGCGCGACGATTTCCAGGCGCTGTTTGTCGATCACCTGGACGGTGCCCGGGTGCTCACCGGATGGCAGCGAATCGGCAAAAGCGTAGCGGCTGCCCGCGTGGCTGCGGAGAAACTGCACCGGCCCCGGTGTACCGATCTGTCCGAGCGTCGTCCAGTCCCGGACGTCGATCACCGAGACCAGGCCATCGCGCAGATTCGGGATTCCAAGCACCGTGCGGCCATCGCGCTGCCAGTGAATCGCCGCGGCCGCGTTCGGCCGGCCGGGCAGGTCGAGCGTGGCGATCCTGCGCCTCACGTCGAGGTGGATCACCTGGCCTGGTCCGCCATCGCGTGCCGTTCCGATGAGACGCGAGCCGTCCGGCAACGCCAGCAAGTCGTCGATGCGGTCCTCGAGCGGCGTGCGGCGCGGATTGAGGAAACCTGGAACGAAGGCGCCCTCGCGCAGTTTGTAGTCGTGCACCAGCCCGTCGGCGATCTCGGCTGCGCCGGGATCGTAGGAGACCTCCCACAATTCCTTCAGATCCCCGAGCGCCGCTGCGAAACTGCGCCGCGGCGCGACATCGACGACCGAGGACACGGCTGCGCTGCGCTGTTTCGCCAGGTCGCGCGCATCGAGAACCTTCAGCGGCTGCAATCCGGCATCGAGAACGACGAGCGTGTGCGGCTCCCGATTCGCCACCGCGACGAACTGGCCGTCCGCCGACAGCGCAATGACGCTCGTCACGAGACCGGCGCGCACTTCGGCCACCGACTTCAGGCTCCGCAGATCGAACTTCGTGATCCAGCCCTCGCGCGAAGCGAAGAGCGCATGACGCCCGTCCGGCGTGAATTGCGCTGCGCCGATCAGTTCGCCGCGGGAGGCGAAACGATGGATTGGTTCGAGTCGCTTGCCGTCGAGGATCGTGACCTGATGCGACCGCGGCGCGGCCACGACGACGAAGTCGACCGCGCCGGGCTTCGTCGACGCAACATCCGGGAGGGTGCCTGCGGAGGGATGCGAGACGCGCGACGCCCGGATCTGAGCTTCGTTCCACTGCGGCCGATTCGTCGAAGCGCCTGCCTGCGCCGCCGCGAACGCGGCGAGCAGGCAGATCGCCCCGGCCGATCTAGTAAACGTCGTGCTGCGTGTTGTAGACGTTGAACTTTCCGGTCGGCGTGACGAGGCGCTTGTCCTTGATGACGTGCTTCAGCTTCAGCGTCTTGTCGTCGACGATCACGATCGCCGATTCCTGGTCCTTGCCGTTCCAGACCGAGAACCAGACTTCGTCGCCCGCCTTGTTGTACTCGGGCTGCACCACGCGGCGCGGGCCGTCCTTGATTCCGGCCCACTCGGCGATCGGCAGCACCTTGAACGGCTTGTCGAGATTCCCGATGTCGTAGACGGCGACCGACTGGCTGATCTTCGGATCCGGATTGAGCGCCGTATCGAGATACAGGTTCTTCGACTTGGGGTGGGTCTTGATGAAGAGATTTCCGCCCCCCTGGCCCTTGAGCGTGCGCACCACTTTCCAGGCGCTGTCTTTCTTGCCCGGGTCGGTGCCGATGAGGGAAACGGTTTCGTCACCGAGGTGCCCGGTCGCCCAGACCGGTCCGAACTTCGGGTCCTTGAAGTTCGCGCCGCGCCCGGGGTGCGGAATCTTGCCCACCTCGATCAGCTTGACGAGCTTGTTTTCCTTGGCGTCGACCACCGCGATCTTGTTCGACTGGTTGGCCGCGACCAGGAAATAGCGCTTGGTCGAATCCCAGCCACCGTCGTGCAGGAAGCGCGCGGTACCGATCGAGGTGACTTTCAGATTGTTGATGTCCGAATAGTTCACCATCAGCGTCTGCCCGGTCTCCTTCACGTTCACCACGAACTCCGGGTGAAAGTGGGAGGCGACGATCGAGGCGACGCGGGGTTCGGGGTGGTATTCCTGCGTGTCCACCGTCATGCCTCGGGTAGCGACGATCTTGAGCGGCTCGAGCGTGTCGCCTTTCATGATCGTGTACTGCGGCGGCCAATAGCTGCCCGCGATCGCGTACTTGTCTTCGTACCCCTTGTACTTCGAGGTGTCGACCGAGCGCGCTTCCAGCCCGACCTTGATCTCGGCGACGTTGTCGGGCTTCGCCATCCAGAGGTCGATCATGTTGATCTTGGCGTCGCGCCCGATCACGTAGACGTAGCGTCCCGAGGCCGAAGTGCGCGAAATGTGCACTGCGTAGCCGGTCTTGACGATGTTGATGATCTGCTTGGTGTCGCCGTCGATCAACGCCACTTCGCCCGAGTCGCGCAACGTGACCGAAAAGACGTTGTCGAGGTTGAATTTGTTCTCCTTTTTCGTCGGCCGTTTCTCGGGCGGAACGGTCACTTTCCAGCTCGCCTTCATCTCGTTCATGCCGAATTCCGGCGGCGTCGGCGGCTCGTGCTGCAGGAAGCGCGCCATGATGTCGACGTCCTTCTCCGTCAGATCGCCCGACGAACCCCAGTTCGGCATGCCGGCGGGGGAGCCGTAGTTGATGAACACCTTGAGGTACTCGGTGCCTCGCGCCTGCGTGATGTCGGGCGTGAGCGCCTTGCCGGTGGCACCCTTCCGGAGCACGCCGTGGCAGCCCGCGCAGCGCTCGAAGTAGATCTGCTTGGCGCGATCGAACTCTGCCGCGGTCAGCGGCGGCGCCTTGGGCGAGGAGACGTCGGGCGCCTGTCCCGGCTTGATCGGCACGGGTGCGCCGCGGTACATGAGGTCTTCAGCAGGTGTTTTCGGGTGCACCGGCTTGGCGGCGGGTTTCTGCTGGGCGTAGGTCGCGCCAGCCAGCGCGGCGGCTACGACGAAGGCAGCGGTCTTCACTTGGTACGGGCGGATCATGTCTTCCTCACTTGGGGTAATTCGCGCCAATCTAAGCGCCGGCGCCGCCAGCGGCATTGATATGAATCAAGACCCCATTCACCGGGGCTCGTCGAGGTTCCCGGCCCTGCGGATCTCGATCTGCTGCTGCAGCCGTTCGATGCGCTGTTCGCGCTTGACGCGACGCTCGACCAGGGGCGTGCACTTGCGGTCGCTGTAGTAGACCACCTGGCAGTCGAGACAGTAATGGCACTCGTTGTGGTTGATTTCCCCGGTCGGGCGGATCGCCTGCACCTCGCACTGGTTGGCGCAGACCTGGCACGGGTGGCCGCATTCCTTGCGGCGCCGCAGCCACCACTCGAAGATGCGGAACCGCCCCGGGATCGAGAGCGCAGCGCCGAGCGCGCAGAGGTACTTGCAGAAAAACTTGCGGTTGAACGCGGAAATCGCGATCAGCGCCCCGGCGTACAGCACGAACGGCCACGGCCGCTGAAAGTGCAGCGTCACCGCCGTCTTGAACGGCTCGATCTCCGCGAAGCGCGCCGCCTCGATGAGCGACTGCAGCGAAAGGCCGAAGAGCATGATCAGGATCAGGTACTTGACTGCCCAGAGGCGCTCGTGCACGACGTTCGGGAATTCGAACTGGCGAATGCCGAACCGCCGTGCCGCCTGCCCGAGCAGTTCCTGGATCGCGCCGAACGGGCACAGCCAGCCGCAGTAGACGCCGCGCCCCCACAGCAGCAGCGTCAGCGCGACGAAGCTCCACAGGATGAACAGCATCGGGTCGATGAGGAAGTTCTCCCAGTGGAAGTCGCGCATGAAGGCGTGCATGAAGGTGAGCACGTTGACGACCGAGAGTTGCGCCAGCGCGTACCAGCCGATGAAAAACACCGTGTACAGGAGGAACGCGCGACGCACGTAGTAGAGCAGCTGCGGGCGCTGCGCGAACCAGTCCTGGAACACCAGGATGCCGGTCAGCACGAGCAGGCCGGTGACGAGGATTGCAATCGAGAATCGGCGCTGCATCCAGACGCCGATCCATACGGGCTCCTCGGGCGTGGCGCCAGCCGCGGC
>MERB01000048.1:35329-42030 GCA_001770475.1 Betaproteobacteria bacterium RIFCSPLOWO2_02_FULL_66_14
GGCAGACGCGCTCGCTGGCGCTGCCGGCTGCGCCGTCGCCCCGGACTCCGGGCGCAGGCCGCGCGATTCCGCGACCTGTCTCGCGGCGCGCATGATGGTTGCGTTTTCCACCATCACGGTGATGGTTGCGCCGGAGATCGTGTCGACGGCCTCGTACCCGGGGCGCGGGGCGCCTACCGCGACGCGGTCGAAGACCGACTTGCCGCGGTACTGCTCGGCGTACCATCGCAGCCGCTCGTCGGTGACGCCGATCACCAGAATCGGTTCCTCGTGCTGCACGATCGACACGCCGACGATGCGCCCCGCAAGGTCGAAACCGATCAGAGTGTTGATCGGCTTGCCCGAATAGGCGGGAATGCGCAGCACGTCGTTGGACAGGAACGCATAGCCGAGCAGGCGCTCGCCGCGATGCGCGGGAGCGGCGCGCGGTTCCCCCTCGAATTCGCCGAAGCGGTCGGCTTCCGGAAAGAACTGGCGCAGCTGCGGATACGCATCCAGAGCACCGGAGGCATGCGCGCCGGGCGCGGCAAGCAGCAGAGCGAGAGCGATCAGCAGGCGGCGCAGGGGATTCACTACAATTTTGTAATCTCTGTCATGGGGTCCGTGCTTTGACTCGCATCAAGGTCGCCGCTGTCCTCCTTGCGCTTGCCGCCTCCGCGGTCGCGCTCGCCGCATCGCCCCTGCGGGAAGCCCGCCCGCTGATGGGTACCGTGGTCGAAATCGTCGCGGACGGCGCGCCCGAGGCGTCGCTGCATGCCGCGGCCGGCGCCGCCTTCCGCGAAATGGGGCGGCTTTCCGGCATGATGAACCATTACGATCCGAAGAGCGTGGTGAGCGCGATCAACGACGCAGCGGGCGAGCGGCCGGTGCCGGTGCCGCCCGAGCTGCTCGAGGTGCTCGAGCAGGCGCGCAGCCTCTCCGGGCGCAGTGGGGGCGCCTTCGACGTCACTGTGGGTGCGCTCCGGGGGTGGCGTTTCCGGCGCGACGACCCGCGCCTGCCTTCGCCCGCGGAAGTCGCGGCGCAGCGCGCGTTGGTCGATTACCGCAAGCTGAGGCTCGAGCGCGCCGCGCCAAGCGCGTTTCTCGCCGAGCGTGGCATGAAAATCGATCTGGGCGGGATCGCCAAGGTCTACATCCTGTACGCGGGGTTGCGCGAACTCGCGCGCATGGGCGTTGCGCGAGCGATGGTGAATGGCGGCGGCGACGTCGTTGCGTTCGGCGGCGGCTGGCGCATCGGCGTGCGCGACCCGCGATCGCCGTTGGAACTCATCGGGACGCTCGAGATCGACCGCGGCGCGGTGCTCAGCTCCGGCGACTACGAACGCCATTTCGACCGGGACGGCAGGCGCTATCACCATATCCTCGATCCGCGCACCGGTTATCCGGCCGAGGGTCCGCACGGCGTCACCTTGATGTCGGAGTCGATCGATGCGGCAAACGGCCTCGGCGTGGCGATCATGGTGCTGGGCAAGGAGGCGGGCATACGGTTGCTGGCGAGCGCCCCGGGGGTCGAGGCCGTGATCGTCGATCGCGACGACCGCGTCTGGATGTCGCCGGGATTCCGCAGCCGCCTGCGCGAGGCGAAACGCACGCGGTGAGCGCAGTTCGCCGCACCGCTCACGCAAACAGCGCGCCGCGCGCCGCGAGCAGGTCCTTCAGCACCGAGCGGTGGCAGCGCGGTTCGTCCGCGCAGTAGCAGCCGACGGCAAAATTCGCGTCGCGCGAAAGCGCCGCGAGCAGATCCAGCACTCGCGATGCCTCGGGCCGCGCCATCTCGCCGCGGAATCGCCGCACGAAGGATTTCCACGCGCGAACGTCCATCGCCAGCTGCCCGGATTCGAGCAGCGCTTCGCTCGGCGCGAGGTTCGGCAGCCAGACGTCGTAGAAATCGCGTTTCGCCCAGTCCGATTTCGGCACGCCGCGCGGCGGCCGGCGCACGGTGCCGATGCGCAATCCCTCGCCCGTGGCGCGAGGACTTCCGAGGCGCACGATGCGGATCGCCACGTCAGCGGCTCCCGCCCGGCGGCGCATCCGGTGATTCGGCCTTCAGTTCGATCACGTTGCCTTCCGGATCGGAGACGTAGATCGACGGGCCCGTGCCCTGCGCGCCGTAGTTGACGTGCACCTGGTCGGGTTCCGTTCCGAAGCGCGCAAAGTGCGTTCGCAGCGCCTCGAAATCGAACTGCCGGATGCGCAGGCAGAAATGATCCAGGTTGCGCGCCTCGGGACCGGGAGCGGCGCCGCCTTTCTTGCCGAGCGGGCCGTCCACCGCGACGAGGTCGATCAGCGAGGCGCCGGCGCGCAGGTGCACCAGGCCGAGCGGCTCGTTGCGCCGGTCGATGCCGCAACCCAGAGCGTCGCGGTAGAAGCGGATCATCGGTTCGAGATCGCGACAGCGGATCACGACGTGATCGAGGCCGACGAACTGACACAGCGCGGGGGGCTCAGACATTGTGCGAGCGGGGCGCGGCGACGCGCGCCCCGAATGTTACCGCTTCGGGACCCGAAGCGCGTGGCCGCGGATTCAGCGCGCGGCGCGCTCGATCACGATCTCGAAGCCGCCGTCCTCGAGCCGCCGCGTGCGGTGGTCGAAGCCCTGCTCGGCGAGCACGTCGTACAGCGGCAGCGGTTCGCGGTGGATCAGCACGCGAAGCGGCCGGTCGGGAGCCCCGCTGAGCGCCTGCATGATGCGCAGGAAAGGTTCCGGCGGCTCGAGCCCGCGTACGTCGAGCGCGTGGGTTTCCTTGCGCGCCTGCTCGGCGAACCCGGTGCTGCGATCGCCGAGCGTGCGCTCGAATGCCGGGTACATCATGCCTTCCTCGGTCTCGGTGTGCTGGCGGAACAGCTCGGAGAGCGTTTCGAACTCGCTGCGGCAGCTCTCCGGGTCGTGCGCCGCGGACGCCGACGACAGCGCCCAGAGGATGGCGCGGATGTCGTCGTGCTGGACGCGCAGTTCCTGCGTGGCGTCGCGCTGCCCGGTCGATTCCTCGTACACCGGGAACAGCCGCTCTTCCTCGAAGCGGAAATGCCCGAGCAGTTCCTCGCGCAGCGCGACGAGCCGGGCGTTGAATTTGCTCCACTCGCCAGTGCGCACGACTGCGTCGGCCTGCGCGAACAGGTCGCGGCAGCGACGGTGGTGCTCGGTGAGTTCAGCGGAGACCGTGGACATGCCTGGAATGCGGCTTCATGGCCGGTTCATTGTCGGGACGCCGTTCGCGCCGCGACTTGATATGCGTCAATCAAAACCGGCCATCCGGCCATGTGCGTGCGCGACCGCAACGAGCAACAGAGCACCGGCCGCCGCATGGCCGACCTGGATCGCGATCGCCGGCGCAGGCAGCACCACCGCGACACCGGCAAGCGGCGCCAACGCGGCGCACAACAGGAGCCCTGCGCCGCGGCGGCCATCGCCCGTTCGCCAGACAGACACACCGAGCGCAGCGCCGCCCGCGGCTGCGGTCAAGCCGAGCACGGCGTGCGCGACGACGAGCGCGATGGCCAGCGGCGGCCCGAGCAACACGAGCAGGGCGCCGAACACGATTTGCATCGCAGCGAACAGCAGCGCAGTCATTGCAAGGGATCGATCCACCTCAGTGCCGCTCGGGCCGGTCGAGGCGCGCCCTGCCAGCCAGGCGAGCAACGCCGCGAGCGCAACGCCACCGAGTTGATTGAACAGCGCCGCGGCGGGCGGCGGCTGCGTACCCGTCGCCCAACCCACTGCCGAGAGCGCCAGCATCAGCACGAGCGCCGCGGAGGCGGCAGGCCGCGAACGGCGATGCCGCAACGCAGCGACGAACACGGCGATGACGAGAATTGCGGCGAGCGACGCGGCAATCCGGTGCACGCCTCGAACCCGCACGAGATCGTCGCCCAGCGCTTCCGCAGCAAGGCGGATCGCGGCGCTCGCCGCCACCACGACCAGCGTGAGGAAGGCGGCTAGACCGGCGATGCGCTCGGTGCGCAACCGACATCCCGCGTTCGAAGCGATTCCGGCGCGCGAAGTTCATGCGCCGTCCAGAGCGCCGCGGCGAGCACGACCACGGCACCGCCCTGATGCGCGGCGCCCAGTGAGACGGGCACGGCGAGGAGCAGCGTGGCGATGCCGAGCGTGACCTGCAGAAGCAGAGCGATCACCAGAACCTGGCAGGCGAGTCTCTGGCGCGGTTCGAGGCCGGCCGTCGTGGCTCGCCACCACAACAATGGCACCAGGACGATCAGGATCCAGCCGATGCCGCGATGCACGAACTGAACCGTCGCCATGTTGTACAGAAAATTCTTCCACCACGGATCGAGCATCAGGATTTCGGGCGGAATGAAGTTCCCGTTCATGAGCGGGAAAGTGTTGTACGCATGGCCCGCGCGAAGCCCGGCGACGAATCCACCGGTGAGCGACATGACGAATACGAGAACTGCGATTCCGAGCGCGAAATTACCGAAACGCGCCTTCGATCGCGCGACCGAAGCGGGAGCAAGCAGGTCGAGGGCAATCCAGAGTTCAGCCGCGAAGATTGCGAGCGCGACACCGAGGTGAGCGGTCAGCCGGAAGTGGCTCACCCGCGGGTCCTCGACGAGCCCGCTCTTCACCATGTACCAGCCGAGCGCGCCCTGCAGCGCACCGAGCAGGAACACGCCGCAGAGCTTCCATGCAAGGGAGCGCTCCAGCCGCCCGCGAACCAGGAACCAGAGGAAGGGAAGCAGGAAGACCGCGCCGATGAGTCGCCCGAGCAGTCGGTGGATCCACTCCCACCAGAAGATGCTCTGGAAACCCGCGAGATCGATGTCGAAGTTCACAAGCTTGAACTCGGGAGTCTCGCGGTATTTCGCAAACAGGAGTTCCCAGTCGGCGTGCGAGAGCGGCGGCAGCGTGCCGACGAGCGGTTGCCACTCGACGATCGACAGTCCCGAGTGCGTCAGGCGCGTAATACCCCCGACGACGACAATGACAAACACCATTGCGGCGCACAACAGCAGCCACACCGCGACGTTGCGACGATCGGTTGGAGTCATGTTGTTGCGATGCAATTTTTCAATCTGCCAAGGCTAATCCGGGGAGGGCGATAAAGCTTGATGTGCATCAAATCGGTCAAATGACGCGCCGCGTAACTTTCGCCGGACTCGGGAACGCCGCGTTCCGAGCGACACGAACCCAAAGGAGGGGGCCAGATGGCGAACACCACACAGAGCAACGTACCGGGCGACGACGTGCTGGAGGAGCCGGTGCCGGCGATGCAGCAGCTGCTCGACAACCCGTTTCTGCTGCTTTTCATCGGGATCGCGATTCCGACCGTGCTGTACACGATCTGGGGCGTGATGGAAATCGTGTCCCTGCCGATCGCCAAGTAAATAAAAGGGAGAACCCGACATGAGCGCCATACTGCCTCCCACCGATCGCGTCTGGTGGAAGGAGCCCCTCGACCGCGTCGAGCTGCTCTGGATCGTGATCGCGCTGGTGTGGTGTCTGATCATGTTTTTCATGATGCCCTACTGGCACGTCTACGGGCAGCAGAACCTCGCCAACGAAGCCTACAAGACCTCGCCCGAAGCCTTCGCCAAGAAGGCCGAGGAAATGATCGCCAAGTACAAGGTGCGCGAGGAGGGACCGCAGAACACGCCGGTGGTCAAGCCGCCCGCGGGCAGCGACGTGTATCTGGTCGCGCGCCTGTGGAACTGGCAGCCGATCCTCGAACTCGAGGCCGGCAAGTCGTACCGCATCCACCTCATGTCGCTCGACTGGCTGCACGGATTTTCGCTGCAGCCCGAAAACATCAACATCCAGGTGCACCCGGGCTATGACCACGTGCTCACGGTCACTCCGACCAATCCGGGCAAGTACTCGATCATCTGCAACGAGTACTGCGGCATCAATCACCACACCATGGTGAGCCCGCTGTACGTCGTGAAATAGGGAGGACAGGGACATGGCCGTCAATCGCAATTTCCGCACCTGCCCCGCGACGGGGCTGGTGTTCCACGAGCCCGCGGAAAAACTCATGCGCTGGAACGCGGTCGTCGCAGTGGTCGCGCTGCTGATCGGCGGCGTGCTTGCCATCGGCGTGCTGCTTACGCGCTGGCAGGCAGTGCACCTGCTGCCGCCGGACCTGTTCTACCAGTTCCTCACCGCGCACGGGCTCAACATGCTCGTGTTCTGGATCATCTTCTTCGAGATCGCGATCCTGTACTTCGCCTCCTCGACCCTGCTGCGGTGCCGGCTCGCGTCGCCGGGCATGGCCTGGGTCGGATTCTGGCTGATGGTGGCCGGTGCGCTGCTCAACAACTATTCGGTGCTGCGCGGCGATTCGAGCGTGATGTTCACCTCGTACGCGCCGATGGGAGCGCACCCGACGTTCTACGCCGGCCTGATCCTGTTCGCCGTCGGCGCGCTGATCGGCTGCTTCGTGTTCTTCGGCACGCTGGTGGTCGCCAAGGCCGAGAAAACCTACCACGGCTCGGTGCCGCTCGTGACCTTCGGTGCGATCACCGCCGCGATCATCGCGGTGTTCACGATCGCCACCGGCGCGATCATCCTGATCCCGACGCTGCTGTGGTCGCTCGGCCTGATCGAGCACATCGATTCGCTGATGTACCGCACGATCTGGTGGGGCTTCGGCCACTCCTCGCAGCAGATCAACGTCGCGGCGCACGTCGCGGTGTGGTACGCCGGTGCCGCGATCGTGTTCGGCGCCAAGCCCTTGTCGGAAAAG
>MERB01000048.1:42069-47881 GCA_001770475.1 Betaproteobacteria bacterium RIFCSPLOWO2_02_FULL_66_14
CAGCTGGCGAGCGCGCACCACCTGCTCGCCGACCCCGGCCTCACCTCGAACTGGAAGATCTTCAACACCAGCTACGCGATGTATCTCGCGGTGCTCGCGTCGATGGTGCACGGGCTGACGGTGCCGGGGTCGATCGAAGTGGCGCAGCGCTTGAAGGGCTACAACAACGGCCTGTTCGAGTGGCTGCGGAAGGCGCCTTGGGGCAACGCGCCGTTCGTCGCGATCTTCATCGCGATCCTCGGTTTCGGATTCCTCGGCGGCATTTCGGGCGTGATGATGGGCACCGAGCAGCTGAATCTCATCATCCACAACACGCTCTACGTGCCGGGGCATTTCCACGCCACGGTCGTGATCGGCACCACGCTCACCTTCATGGGTCTGACGTACTTCCTGATCCCGGTACTGTTCCGGCGCAAACTCGCGTTCGGCAACATGGCGACCTGGCAGGCGTACCTGTTCGGAATCAGCATGTCGGGCTTCGCGCTCTTCATGATGGGGGCCGGAACGCTGGGTGCGCCGCGCCGGCACTGGGACATCAGCTTCGCGGGCAATCCCTTCGCCTACGAATTCTCCGGCACGACGTGGCTCATGCTCGCGTTGATGGGCATCTTCGGCATTGCGTCGCTTGTAGGCGGGGCGATGTACCTGCTGATCACCGTGTACTCGGTGTTCCTCGGCGAGAAGATCACGACGCCGGAGTTCAAGTACGTGGCGGCGAAGGCGGGCGTCGCGCCCGCGCCGCAGCCGGTGGCGGCAACCGTTTCGGGTCATGGCGGAGTCGGCGCCTGGGGCATGGTGGCGCCGGGTACCTTCGTGCTCGCACTCGTGTTCCTGACGTCGTTCGTGCTGTATTACTTCGTCAACTGGAAGTACCTGTCGACGGTCTGGCCGCTGAAATAGGAACAGGGGAGGGCAGTGCCCTCCCCGTCACCCCCACCCGGAATTAGGAGGCGCGTTGTGAGGGACGTGCTGAATCTCTTCAAGTTGCGCATCGGCGTGGCGATCGCCATCGCCGCGCTCGCCGGTCTCGCCGTCGAGCGCGGCGCTGCGCTCGCCGGCTGGCAGATCGCGGTGCTGGCGCTCGCGGTGCTGGTGTCCTCCGCGGCCGCGGGCGCGTTCAACCAGTACGTCGAATGCGACATCGACCGGCGCATGGCGCGCACGCGCAATCGCCCGTTCGTCACCGGTCGCCTGCCGCACCATCCGGCCTGGCTATGGCTGATCGGCGCGATGATCGCAGCGGCGGTGCTCGCCGCGACGGTCGCGGCGAACGCGATCGCCGCACTGTACGTTTTCCTCGGTGCGTTCACCTACGGCGTGGTGTACACGGTGTGGCTCAAGCGCCGCACCTGGTGGAACATCGTGATCGGCGGACTCGCGGGCAGTTTCGCGGTGCTCGCCGGCGCGGCGGCGGTGAGCCCCGTGCCGGGACCCGAGGCGATCGCGCTCGCGGTGGTCCTGTTTTTGTGGACGCCGCCGCATTTCTGGAGCCTCGCCATCGCTTGCCGCGACGACTATGCCGCTGCGGGCGTTCCGATGCTGCCTGTTGTGGTGGGCGACGCGCGCGCCGCGCGCGCTATTTTCGCGGGCGCCACGCTGCTCGTTGCCGCCTCGCTCGTACCGGTCGCCTTCGGGCTGGGCTGGATCTATCTCGCGGCCGCGCTCTCGGGCGGGGCCTGGTTCCTCCTCAAGTGCCGAACCCTCCTCGAGCGTCCGGACCGCGAGACCGCTCGTGCAAGTTTCCGCGCTTCGCTCGTGCAGTTGAGCGCGGTCCTCATCGGCGCGATGCTCGACGCCGCGCTGTGAAATCAGGGACAGACCACGTTTTTCAATCGAGGCCTCGAACGCGGATGAGCGGAAAACGTGGTCTGTCCCTGATTGTTCTGGTTCTGGTGGCGATCGCGTTTCCCGCGTCTGGCGCGCTCGACGAAAAGGTCGCGTTGCGCTCGAGCCAGGCCGCGATCGGCCGCGAGCTGGGCGACTACCGCCTCGTCGACAGCCGCGAGCGCGAAGTGCGGCTTTCGGATCTACGCGGGCAGCCGCTGATCGTGAATTTCATCTACACCGGATGCTTCCAGGTGTGCCCGACCGTGACCAAGGCGCTTGCGATCGCCGTGGCCGAAGCCGAGCGCACGGTCGGGCCGGGCAAGTTCCGCGTCGCCACCATCGGGTTCAACCTGCCGTTCGACACGCCGCAGGCGATGAAGCAGTTCGCGAAGCAGCAAGGGATTTCTGCGCCCAACTGGCTGTTTCTTTCGCCGCAGGCCGACACGCTGCCGCAGCTCATCGCCGATTTCGGGTTCAGCTACGAACAGACGATCGCCGGGTTCGACCACCTGCTGCAGGCTTCGATCGTGGACGCGAATGGCCGCATCTATCGTCAGCTTTACGGCGACCGCTTCGAAGCGCCGCAGTTCGTCGGCCCGATCGTCGAACTGCTCGCAAACGCGCCGCGCGCGCTCGGCGATGTCGCGGGTCTCTACGAGCAGATCAGGTTGCTGTGCACGATCTACGACCCGACCTCGGGCAAGTACCGCGTGAACTACGCGGTCGTGATCGAGATCATCGTCGGGCTGTCGATCTTCCTCGTCGGCATTCCGGTGCTCATTTTCGAGTGGCGCCGCAGGCGCCGCGCGGATCACCCCGCCGCGAGCGGTTGACGCAGGTTAAGGGTGTTCACCTGTGCGCTCATTAGGATGCGCAGGTGATCAACTTTATACACCGCTTCGGACAGTGGTTTTTCCTCAGGGTCGAAGGCGTGTTCAACCTCGCCTTCGGCGAGCGCCTCAATCCGCTGTACTACCTCGGGGCGATTTCCTATTGGCTGATGTGGGTGGTGGTCGCGAGCGGCCTCTACCTTTACATCTTCTTCAAGACCGGCGTCGCGGAAGCGCACGCCTCCGTCGAATCGCTCACGCACGGGCAGTGGTACCTGGGCGGCGTCATGCGAAGCCTGCACCGTTACGCCTCCGACGGCGTGGTGCTGACGATGGCGCTGCATCTCGCACGGCACTGGACCTTCGACCGCTACCGCGGTTTCCACTGGTTCTCCTGGATCACTGGAGTGGTTCTGCTGTGGATGGTGTACGCCGCGGGCATCAACGGCTACATGCTGCCGTGGGACCGCGTCGCGCAGTTCGTGGTCGTCGCCACCGCGGAATGGTTCGACGTGCTGCCCGTGTTCAACGGCACGCTGATCCGCAATTTCATCTTTCCCGAGGCGGTCAACGACCGCCTGTTTTCGCTGCTTTCGTTCATCCACCTTGGGATTCCGCTCGCCACGCTAGCCGTGCTGTGGATCCACACGCATCGCGTGCCGCACGCGCGCACCACGCCGCCATGGCCGATCGTCGCGACGCTCACCGCGAGCCTCGTCGTGCTTTCGCTCGTGAAACCGGCGCTGAGCCAGGGGCAGGCCGATCTTTCGCGCGCGATCACGACGATCGAATTCGACTGGTTCCTGCTGCCGGTGTATGCGCTGCTGTACCGCTGGACGCCGCTCGAGGTGTGGGCGCTCGTCGCCGGCGCGACCGTCGTGTTCGCGCTTGCGCCGTGGCTACCGCCGAGAAAACGCTCCGGCCCGCGCGAGGGCTTTCACCTCCTGGTGCGTCCCGATAACCGGATCCTCGCTGCGCGCGAGGGCGAGACGCTGCTCGATGCGGGGTTGCGCGCCGAAGTGCCGTTTCCGTTCGAATGCCGCAGCGGCGGCTGCGGCAAGTGCAAGGCGATGCTCGCCTACGGAAAAGTCGACTTCGGTATGTACCAGGCTGCGATGCTGACCGATGCCGAGCGCGCCGGGGGCAAGCTGCTGCTGTGCTGCGCGACGCCGCTATCGGACGTCGAGATCGAGTACCAGCCGCTCGCCGCGCCCGGCAATATCGCGCCGCGCGTCTGGAGCGCGGGCGTCGAGTCGCTCGAGCGGTTGAGCCACGACGTGATGCGCGTGATCCTGCGGCTGGACGCGGGCGCGCGGATCGAGTTCTACGCCGGGCAGTACATCAACGTCCTGCTGCCCGACGGGGAAAAACGGAGCTTTTCCTTCGCGACGGCGCCGCAGGTGGGCGACCGGATCGAGCTTCAGATCCGCCGCATCGAGGGCGGCAAGTACACCACCCACGTCTTCGAGCAGATGAAGGCCGGCGACGTGGTGCGCTTCGAGGGTCCGCTCGGGTCGTTCTTCCTGCGCGAGGATTCGGAGAAGCCGATCATCTTCGTCGCCGGTTCGACCGGATTCGCGCCCGTGAAGAGCATGGTCGAATACGCGTTCGCGCGCGGGCTGAAGCGCGAAATGATCCTCTACTGGGGCGTGAGAACGCTGCAGGACCTGTACCTGCCCGATCTGCCGCGGCAGTGGGAGCGCGAGCACGCGAGCTTCCGTTTCGTTCCGGTGCTCTCCGATCCCGCGCCCGAAGACCACTGGGAGGGGCGCACCGGCCTCGTGCACGAAGCGATCCTCGCCGATTTCCCCAACCTCTCGACCTACCAGGTGTACGCCTGCGGCTCGGCCGGCATGGTCGAGGCGGCCTACCCGGCGTTCCAGGCGCACGGCCTGTCGCAGGACGACTGCTTCTCGGATGCGTTCCGGCTCGCTCCGAAGATACGCACCGAGTCGATAGAACTCGCGAAGTTGGGAGGCAAGACGTGATGCTTGCGCGCATTTCATTCGATCTCCCGCTTTCGCCGCTTTTGCGAAAGCGGGAGACACTGGGGCCTGTGCATTCCTCACCGCCGCGCATGGAACGAGGCTGCAGGTTTCGCCCGACTTCGCAGCAGCGGCGAAGTCGGGCGATCGGGGAAATGCGCGTCAGGCCTTTGTCTTTCCCCGATCTCCCGCTTTCGCCGCTTTTGCGAAAGCGAGAGACACTGGGGTCCGTGCATTCTTCACCGGCGCGCATGGAACGAGGCTGCAAGTTTCGCCCGACTTCGCAGCAGCGGCGAAGTCGGGCGATCGGATAAATGCCAATGAACGCCCTTCGCGTTCTCTTCCAGCTCCTGCTCTACGTGCCGCTGATGGTGCTGATCGGGTACTTTTCCTCGTATCCGCGATTCACCGAAGTGCCCGAAGGCCAGGCGCTGCTCCGCCTGTCGATCGTTCATGGAACCCAGCGGCTGCACGAGTGCCGCGAGCGAACACCCGAGGAACTGGCGAAACTCGCGCCCAACATGCGCGCGGCGCTCGACTGCCCGCGCGAGCGCTCGCCGATGCTGGTAGAACTGGAGGTCGATGGACGCATCGCGTACCGGCGAACCGTGCGGCCTTCGGGTCTGCGGCGCGACGGCGCGGCGGCGGTCTATCACCGCATGCAGCTGCCGGCCGGCCGGCATCGGCTGGTCGCGCGGCTGCGCGAGCGCGCGGGGGATGGGTTCGACTACGAGCGCTCGGCGGACTTCGACATCGCGCCGGGCGCAAGCCTCGTGATCGACTTCAACGCGGGGCAGGGTGGATTCCTCTTCAAAGGTGCCTGAGGTCAGGGAGACCCGTCTCCCGGTCCCGAGTCTCGCGCCCTGGCACCATCTGGGCGCGCTCGGGTTTTTCCTCTTCTGGATCGTCGCCGCGAGCGGGATCTATCTCTTCGTCTTTTTCGACACCAGCGTCGCCGGCGCGCATGCCTCGCTCGAGCGACTGACGCGCGAGCAGTGGTGGTTCGGCGGCGTGATGCGCAGCCTGCACCGCTACGGCTCCGACGCCTTCGTAGCAGTCGCGCTGCTGCACCTCGTGCGCGAGCTGATCGCCGGGCACTTCAGGGGGTTCCGCTGGTTCTCCTGGATCACGGGCGTGGTGCTGCTGTGGTTCATCTATGGCTCCGGAATC